>DIVD01000037.1 GCA_002423245.1 Rhodobacteraceae bacterium UBA6141 | reverse complement strand
GCCATGGCGAACCACGACCCGGCAACGTTCGAGGCGGCGGCGCGGGAGGTGGGGTTCCTCGGCTTCGGCTTCTATCCGCGCTCGGGGTTCATGCATATCGACCTCGGCCCCGCGCGTCAGTGGGGCGAGCGGTTCCCGGTCCGGGCGACGGCATTTGCAGCCGAGACGCGGCCTGCCCGTGAGGTACTGGCCGACAGCCGCACCATGAAAGGTGGCGGGGCGGCGGGTGTCGCGACGCTGGGCGCAGCCGGGGTGGAGGTGGCCCAGCAGGTGCTGGCGGAGACGCAATCCGCAATCCTGCCGCTTGTGCCGTATCTCGACACGTTGCGTTGGGTGTTCATCGCCGTGGCGCTCGGGGGGATCGCGGTCACGATCTACGCCCGCCTCGATGACTGTAAGCGGGGCAGGCGGTGATCGCCACCTTGCTCACCGGGATCGCCACGAGCCCGTGGGTGCGGTCGGCGCTGCGCTACGGCGCCATCGTCCTCGCCGTGCTCCTGTTCCTGCTTGCGCTTCGGCGCTCCGGCGAGCGAGCGGGACGCCTCGCCGAACGCCTTGAAACCACGGAGAAGGCCAATGATGTCCAACGCCAGATGCTGGAGGCTGCGGCTCGCCGCCCTCGCAATCGCGATGCTCTCGCTGAGCGGTTGCGCGACGGACGGTTCTGAACCCCGCGCGCCCTGTTCGCCCGTGGTCGAGTACAGCGACGCCGATCAGGAACGCGCAGCCGAAGAGGTCGATGCACTGCCGGAAGGTGCGGTGATCGTCCGGATGCTGAGCGATTATGCCGTCCTGCGCGATCAGGCGCGGGCGTGCCGGTGAACTCCGGGCCGGGCGACGCCTTCGCGGGAAACGTCAGACGCCTCGACCGCGGCGCATCGCCCGGCCCGGGTTCAGGGATTCACGCTGTCAACGAGCGGCAGGGGAGTCCCTGCAGGCCAAGGATGGCAGGTGGTGCGGTTCCTGTCACCTTCGTCGGTGGGCACGGTCGTGCACCTCGGAGCCTCGAAGAGGCACGCGCGTCCTTCGGCCCGGAGCGAGGAGGTCTGTGGTCCGCGCTCCGGCTCTCATATCCGGCGTCAGAGATTGTATTGCTCGCGCGCGTAGTTGCCGAGGCCCACGGCGTCGAGCCGCGACAGGGGCGCCAGGAACGTAACCTGAATGACGCCCGGCGCGCGGCCGATCTCGATCGCGCCGTTGATCGTGGCCCGGTTGCGCACCTCGGCCACCGTCATCCCCAGCAGTTGCGCGGCGCGTGCAAGCCCGTTCTCGATCGCCGCGTTAAGGTTCGCCGCCGTGCCGATGACCGAGATCGGGGCCATCGGCTCGATTTCGGCCACCCGCCATTTCTCGGCAAGCCGCTGTCCCTTGGCGCGTTCGGCCGCGGTAAAGGGCCGGGCCATCGGCGGCAGATCCTCCTCGAGCGGGAACAGCACGGGACCGTCCAGCGGATAGTTCTTCACCACCTCGACCTGCAGCGTCACGCTGCCGGCCACATCCATCGTGTGGCCGGCGATTTCGCCATCCCCCTGGCCCGCATGCATGTCGCCCATGTAGACGCCCGCGCCCTGAACCTTGACAGGGCAGACCAGGATCGCGCCCGCGCGCACGGCGTCGATGTCCATGTGGCCATCGGTCTTGTGTTCGGCCAGCTGCTCGGCGGTCATCGCATAGGCATGGGGAGCCCCCACAAGGAAGGCTCCGAAGTCGCCTGCATTGTGGCTGTCGGGCATGGCCTTCGACGGACAGGTGCCAAGCTGGCCCAGGAAGGGCCGCATCCGCACCAGCGTGCCGGGCATGTCGGACGGCGCATAGGTCAGGATCGAGTGCTGGCGGCTGCCGTCGGGCAGCGCGGCGTAGTGGTTCGCGTCATGGGCGATTGTCTCGGCCGCCGCCTTGGGCAGGGTCAGCCCGACCGCCCGGGTGTCATCGAAGGTGACGGTATAGCCGTGGACGATCTCGAAGGGTTTGACGGCATTGCCGCATTTGTCACACTTCACGGCGTCCTGGCCGATGCCTTCCACATGGGTTTCGGGCCAGATCGTATCGCAGACCGGGCACCGCGCGGCGACATAGGGATCGCCGAGGCAGAACCCCTCGGGCGAGCTGTCATGGCCAGAGGCGGTGGCGATCGAGGTCACGGTGATGTCGCGGATGCGGATGGCGACGCCATCGCCCACCTCGGCGCCATTGACAAAGACGGGGGTGGTGACCTCGTGCCCGCCGCGCAGGCGCGGGGTGATCATCGGGCCCCAGCAGCCCGGCGCGGTGTTGGCGATGATCGTGCCGCCGTTCTCAACGGGGCCCAGCATCGGCGCGGCGGGGTCAAGGACACTGTTGGTGAATTCCGACACGACGACACTGCGGCGCGTTGCGGCGCTTCCGTCCGGCATGATGACCTCCTGTTGGGTGCAAAGTGACAGGACGAAGAGTAGGGCAATGGGCCGAAACCACAAGCGCGGTGCCAAAGACGCTCCGCGACGCCGGACCGCGGCAAGGTTCCGGTGCCAGGTGACGGGTCACCGCCCGAGGGCGGAGGGGCCACCGTGGGGCCGATCGGCATCAGGCGACTTCAAACCGGCCCGAGCCACCGGCCCTCACGCGCTGACGGCCCACCTTGTCAAGGTATTCGTTTTTGCGTATCTTGAACACGACAGAGCGCGGAGACGATCGCGGAGACGATGATGTCCCAGACGACAATGACGGTACGGATCAGCGGTGCGCTGAGCGAGTTCGTGGCGGCGAACGTGGGCGAGAACGGCGCCTACGAGAACATCAGCGAATACGTGCGCGACCTGATCCGGCGCGACAAGGAACGGGTGGAGCGGGAAGCGTTCGAGCGGCTGAAGGCCGAACTGACGCTGGCCTTTGCGGCCCAGGAAGATAGCTACCGTCCGCTCACCGCCGCCGAGGTAATCGCCCGGAACCGCGGCTGACGCCATGGCCATCCGCATCCAGGAAGCGGCGTCCCTGCGGCTTGACGAGATCTACCGCACCACGCGCGACCGCTGGGGCGCCGACCAGGCCGAACGTTACATCACCGACCTGTTCGCGGCCTTCGAACGGATCGAAGGGCACGGCGTTGCGTCGCGCCCGATCCCGGCCGAGTCCGGGGTCGAGGGCTTCTGTTTCCGGCACGCGCATCATTTCGTGTACTGGCGGCGGCTGTCGAACGGAGACGTCGGCATCGTGACGATCCTGCACGAGCGGATGCACCAGATGGATCGGTTCCGGGAGGATCGTCCGAAGTGAACCGCGTCGGTTCAGGGCGATCGTGCGGCCCGGTCAGGGGGTCTCGTCAAATGTTGACCAGGTGTTGACAAGAATTTGGAACGACAAAGACCGAGCGTTATGCTCGGCTTTGAAGTCCTTGATACGACTGTATTTTTTGGTTGCGGGAGTGGGATTTGGACACTGTTTCTCCCAAAGTAAGTGCGAAGCCTTGTAAAGGCGCTGATCCTGGTTGGTGTCGTCAGCCCGGCTTATTCATCCAAGTCAGTCGGGAAAGTTGTGTGCGTCCGAAAGCGGTGTAGATTCAATCTGCCAAGCAAAAGCCCGCCAGCAGCTTCGGACACACGCATAGGTGAAACGCTACTGCCTGTCATGCCGCAGTTCAATCGGTCCCTGCGGATCGAAAGCCGATCGGATCGGCTGACGGGCGATCCGGGGGCGGTGATGCTGCGCGAGGTCATGGAACGCAGCAGGATCGTGCCGTGGATGACCGAGCGGCTGAAGGACCCGCGCAGCGAGGTCGACGTGACCCACGATCTCGCTTCGCTGATTCGCACCAGTGTGCTTCTGGCCGCGCAGAGTTGGCGGGATCATGATGATGCGGATGCGCTGCGCCACGACCCGGCCTTCCGTCTGGCAGCAAGCTCGGCGGCGGGGCTGACGCCGCTCGCTGACGGATCGGGGCTGGCCTCGCAGCCGACCTTGTCGCGGTTCACGGCGCTGATGGCGGCGCCCGCCAACCTGAAGGTCCTGCGCGAAGCGGTGCTGGAATTTGCCGGGCGCGGGATCAGGGCGGGCCGGCGGGGAAAGCGTCTGCCCGCCGTGACCCTCGATGTGGACAGCGCGCCGATCGAGGTGCATGGGCACCAGCCGAAGGCGGAATGGAACGGGCACTATGCAGCGCGTATCTACCATCCGCTGATCACTTCGATCGCCGAGACCGGCGACATGCTGGATGCCCGCCTCAGGGCGGGCAATGTCGCCTCTGCGGACGGGGCGCTGGACGTGATCCTCGACGTCGTGGACCGGGCACGGAAGAACTTCTGCGACGTGGCCATGGTCAGGATCGATGCGGGCTTTCCATCGGCGGCTCTGCTTGCCGGTCTTGATGCGCCATCAAGGCCCCGGCGCCTGCTGCACGCGCCTCTCGCGCGCGGCGACGCATCGCTTGGCGTCTTCTTCCATACCCTTCGGTCCAGGGACGGGGCCCGCTTGCATGACGCGGCCCGCTGCCGGGCACGATCAACCTCACATCTGGTCGCCGCTCGGAGCGGCTGCACCAATATCCCGCGTGCGGCGGGCGGGGCTCAGGCGGGGGGCGACACGCTTCTTGTTTACGGTCCTGTTGTCAGGCCACGGACTGGTACGGCTCGCCCGCCTGGACCGATCCGGGCTGATCAGGCACGGGCCGGTATGCGATTTTCCTTCTCGGCCGCGGTGCTCATACCAACGGCCTTAGCCTTTGACCGCTTTGGCGTATTCTCGGGTGGTGATCGAGCGCACGGTCGCGATGTCGTTGGCGAAGAAGTTCCATGCGTTGCAGCATTGAGTGACGATCTCGTCGTAGGTTTCGAAGACGGAGATGGCGAGACGGTTGGCGCGGAGGTAGGCCCAGACGTTCTCGACCGGGTTGAGTTCCGGGGCATATGGCGGGAGCGGCAGCAGGGTGATGTTGTCTGGGACTTCCAGAGCCTTCGATCCGTGCCAGCCGGCACCGTCGAGCACGAGAACGGCATGTGCGCCCTCGGCGACGGTGCGGGATATCTCGGCGAGGTGGGCGTTCATCGCAGCGGTGTCGGCGTTGGGCATGACCAGCGCGGCGGTCGCCCCGCGTTCGGGGCAGACGGCGCCGAAAATGTAGGCCCAGGTGTAGCGGGTGTCGCGAGGCGCGCGCGGTCGGCTGCCGCGCGGGGCCCAGATGCGGGTCAGCGTGCCCTGCTGGCCGACCCGGGCGTTCGCCGGGAAAACAGTCCACTGGACTGTTTCCTGGCCCGGCTCACTCCTGGAACCACAGCTCCAGGGGTTTGCCCCGGGCGCTCTCCGGCAGGGCGTCGGTTACGGTCGCGGCGAAGTTTTTTTGAACGCCTCCTGGGCCTCGGGATCGGATTTCGGGTGCTGCGGACGCACCGACAGCCGGCGAAATCCGAGCGCGGCCAACTGTTTGCCCACCGTGCGCCCGTGCATGGTGACGCCGAATTGCGCCTCGATCCTGCGCTTCAGGTCGACGCGCCGCCAGCGCACCACCCCGTCCACGGCGGGGTCGGGACCCTCGCACACCATCCGCGCGAGTTCCGCCTTCTGAGCCGGGCTCAGTCGCGGCGCCGGACCGGCCGAACAGCGGTCGGACAGCCCTTCCAGCCCT
>DIVD01000038.1 GCA_002423245.1 Rhodobacteraceae bacterium UBA6141 | reverse complement strand
CTTTCCAGCAGGTCGACGATCTCCAGCTCGCCCCGGGCCGAGGGCTTGACCGCCCGCGCCCGTTCCGTCGCGGTGCTGTCGAGGAAGTAAAGCCCCGTCACCGCATAGTTCGACGGCGGCTCTTGCGGTTTCTCGATGATCCGGGTCGCGCGGCCCTGATCGTCGAAGGCGACCACGCCATAGCGTTCGGGGTCCACGACATGATAGCCGAAGACGGTCCCGCCCGAGGGGCGGGCATCGGCATCGGCCAAGATCTCGGGCAGGCCATGGCCGTAGAAGATGTTGTCGCCCAGCACCATGGCCGAGGGCGCGCCATCCAGAAAATCCGCCGCCAGCAGATAGGCCTGGGCCAGCCCGTCGGGCGAGGGCTGGATGATCCATTCCAGCCTGATCCCCCACTGGCTGCCATCGCCCAGCAGACGCTGGAACTGGGCCTGATCCTCGGGCGTGGTGATGATCGCGATCTCGCGGATGCCGGTCAGCATCAGCACCGACAGCGGATAATAGATCATCGGCTTGTCGTAGATCGGCATCAGCTGTTTCGACACGCCCAGCGTGATCGGGTAAAGCCGGGTGCCCGAGCCGCCGGCGAGGATGATGCCCTTGCGTGTGGTCATGACGCTGCTCCGAGTTCTTTCAGCACGGCGGAAAGGCCGCGGCGCCAGTCAGGGCGCGTCAGGCCGAAGACGGCAAGTGTCGCGCAATCCAGCCGCGAATTGGCCGGGCGTTTCGCCGGGGTGGGGAAGGCCGAGGTCGGGATGTCCCCGACGGTGACGGCAAGGCCCGCCTGCGCAAATGTTTCGCGCGCGAAACCTGCCCAGCTGACATCCGGGGCGCCCGCCAGATGATAGATGCCGGTTTTCGCCGGATCCCTCGCCAGCCCCTGCGCGATGGCGAGGCAGCCCGAGGCGATATCGGCGGCGGGGGTCGGCCCGCCGATCTGATCGGCCACGACCGTCAGATGATCGCGGCTCGCGCCCAGCCGCAGCATGGTCTTGACGAAATTCGTCCCATGCGCCGAAAACACCCAGGAGGTGCGCAAGATGGCATATGTGCCGCCCGCCGCCGCCACGGCCCGTTCCCCGGCCAGCTTGGTGCGGCCATAGGCATTGTGCGGGTTCACCGGATCGGAGGGTTTCCAGGGGGTCTCGCCGGTGCCGTCGAAGACGTAATCGGTCGAGATATGCACGAAGGGGATGCCAAGGCCCGCACAGGCCCGCGCCATGGCGCCCGGGGCCTCGGCGTTGATGACAAGCGCGGCGGGCTCTTCGCTTTCGGCCTTGTCCACCGCGGTCCAGGCGGCGGCGTTGATCACCATCGCGGGGGCATGGGAGGCAATCGCCGCGGCACAGGCCGCCGGGTCCGACAGATCGGCCTCCTCCCGGCCCAGGAATGTGGCATCCGGGGCCAGGCGCGCGAGTTCGGTGGCCACCTGGCCGGTGCGGCCGAAGATCAGATATGTCATGTCGATTTTCGCACCGCTTCGGCCTGTGCCACGAGCTTGCCATTGAACAGGAAGTTCAAGAGCGGAATGCGCTCGATCACCAGGCTGTGCAGCAGGATGCCCGCCATGGCTGTCGCCACCGAGATCGCGACGAATGCGGTCTTGTCCATCGGCAAGACCTGTACCCAGAGCGTGGCCAGCAGGTAGATGATCAGATAGTGGAACAGGTAAACCGTATAGATCGAGCGGGATAGCAGATCGCTCAGATCGTTTCTGCGGTCGATCCAGCGATGGAACAGCGCCAGCAGCGCGAAGGAGATCCAGCAGCGTTGCAGCGCGAGAACCACCTGTGACAGTGCCCCCTCGATCGTTCCGGACAGGGGCACAAGCTGCTGCACCGCCATCAGCAGCACGAGAACCGCCAGCAGCGGAAGATCCACCCGCTGGGCGGCCTGCCAGAGGAACTCGCTGCAAAAGAACATCATGCCGAGCAGAAAGAAGGGTGAGTAGACCAGCGTTGCCCGGATCAGCCAGGTTTCGCTGACCTGCGGACCGGCCAGCCGCAGCAGCACGACCATCGTCACGATCAGCCCCGTCACACCAAAAGCCAGCACCGATGGCACCAGCACCCCGCCGCGCCAATGCATCAGGCCCAGCCCCGACAGCCAGGCCGCCAGCCGCGCGGCCCCGCCGCTGACCAGCGGCACGCAGCATATATAGGCGATCAGCGAGAACAGGAACCAAAGGTGCAGATGCCAGACCATCCGACCCCTGGCCGGAATGCTGCCGTTCAACGCCTGCCAGACCTCGGGGAATCCGGCATCGGGCCAGGCCGCGGCATTGTGATAGCGGAACACCAGCAGCAGCGTCACGGGATTGAGCAGCAGCAGCGAGCTGATCAGCGGGACGGCAAGGTTGCGCATCCGGTTGCCCAGGAACCGCCGCGTGCCGTAGCGGCGGTAGAGCATGATCCCGAGGAAGCCCGAGATCATGAAAAAGGTCGCCATGCGGAACATGTCCGAGAACTCGGCAACCAGGCCGAATGCGCCGAAATCCCCGAGGGTGGTGACATGCACCAGAATTCCCAGCAACATGCAGGTGACCCGAAGGTTGTCGACATAATGCAGTCGGCGCATCTCGCTCATGCCATCGTCCCCAGCCGTTTGCCGACGCCGTGGCGGTCCTGCAGCGGGCGCCACCAGGCCTCGTTGTCCAGATACCACTGCACCGTGCGGCGCAGGCCCTCCTCCACCGCGACGGAAGGTTTCCAGCCCAGTTCCTCGCGGATGCGCGAGGGGTCGATCGCATAGCGCGCGTCATGGCCCGGCCGGTCGGTCACGAAGGTGATCTGCCCGGCATAGGGCGCGGGTGCGGGCTTCAGCTCGTCCAGGATGGCGCAGAGGATTTTCACCAGCTCGAGGTTCGTGCGCTCGTTCTCGCCGCCGATATTGTAGCTGCGCCCCACCTCGCCCTTCTCCACCACCAGCAGCAGCGCGTCGGCGTGATCCTCGACGAACAGCCAGTCGCGGATGTTCTCGCCGCGGCCATAGATCGGCAGCGGCTTGCCGGCGAGCGCGTTCAGGATCATCACCGGCACCAGCTTCTCGGGGAAATGGTAGGGGCCGTAATTGTTCGAGCAGTTGGTCAGCACCACCGGCAGGCCGTAGGTTTCGTGCCAGGCGCGCACCAGATGGTCCGAGGCGGCCTTGGAGGCCGAATAGGGGCTGCGCGGATCGTAGGGCGTGTCCTCGGTGAACCTCACGGCCGGGTCGGCGGGCAGCGAGCCGAAGACCTCGTCGGTCGAGATATGGTGGAAGCGGAAGCTGTCGGGCCGGCCCTGCGCGACCCAGTAGGCGCGCGCGGCCTCGAGCATGTTGAAGGTGCCGGTCACGTTGGTCTCGATGAAATCCGCCGGCCCGTCGATCGAGCGGTCCACATGGCTTTCCGCGGCCAGATGCATCACCCGGTCGGGCCTGTGGCTGGCGAAGATCCGGTCCAGCGCCGCGCGGTCGCGGATATCGGCCTTCTCGAAGCTGTAGAGGTTCGATTTCGCCGCATCGGCCACATTGTCGAGACATGCGGCATAGGTCAGCGCATCGAGATTGACCACCTCATGCCCGCGCGAGACGGCAAGCCGCACCACGGCCGAGCCGATGAAACCCGCCCCGCCGGTGACGAGGATCTTCATTTGCCGTCCTCCCAGATGAAGGGCGTGTCGAAATCGGCCAGGAGCGGGGCCCCGGCATCCTTGTCGGAGATCCCCGAGGCCTCGGAAATCCCCCAGTCGACGCCGATATCCGGGTCGTTCCAGCGGATGCCGCCGTCACAGTCGGGCGCGTAATAGTCGCTGCATTTGTAGACGATCTCGGTATCGGGCTCGCGGGTGACAAAACCATGACCGAAGCCCGCCGGGATGAAGAGCTGCAGCCCGTTTTCCCCGGACAGTTCGGCCCCCGCCCATTTTCCGAAGGTCGGGCTGCCGCGCCGCAGATCGACCGCCACGTCAAGCAGGCGCCCGCGCCCGCAGCGCACCAGTTTCGCCTGGGCATGCGGCGGCGACTGGAAGTGCAGGCCCCGGACCGTGCCGGTCCTGCGCGACAGGGAATGGTTGTCCTGGACGAAATCCACATCGATTCCGGCCCCGGCCAGCACCCGGCGCGACCAGGTTTCGGCAAAGAATCCCCGGTCGTCGCCAAAGCGGCGCGGCGCGATCAGGAACAGGCCCGGAAGGATGTAAGGCTCGATCTTCATTTCGGTCTCCGACGGGCCCGGGATCAGGGTTAGCGGCTCCTCTGGCGTGACGCAACTCCCGAGTGCGCCTTGCCTCGCAGGTGCAGAAATCCCCGGCCGCCACGGGGGGAATGTCTGCGGACGGCCGCATCTTCAGCGCGCGGCCGGCACCCGTTCTGCCACGCGGTCATGGCCCGGAATCCGCGAGAAGATGCGATCATAGGCCGCGAGAAGATGCGGCACCGAATGGTCCCAGGACAGCCGCTCCAGCACCCGCGCCCGGCCGATCCTGCCCATCCGCGCCCGCGCCTCGGGGTCGTCGATCAGCGCCGCGATCTTCGCCGCGAAATCCTTCGGATCGTTGGCGGCGGCATAGAGCGAGGCCTCGCCGGCCGAGGCCCTGCCCTCGGTCAGGTCGAACTGCACCGAGGGCTTTTCCAGGGTCATGTATTCCATGACCTTGTTCATGGGGCACCTCGATTTTTGAGGCTGCTCGTGCTGGTGCGGCCGCAGTTGCGCGCTGAAATCTCCTGGATGTCGTCGACTGGTTGAGGTTTCCGGCTCGGCGTCTCGCTGCGGCGGGGGCCGGAGCGCCGGTTTTTCAGGCCGATGGCCTGATCGGCCCGTCTGCGCGCCGCTTCGTCAGGCCGGGCAAGGGTTCAGGCGGCGCAACTGGACGAGACGGCGCATGTTGTAGGCCAGGTTCTTCATCCCGATTTTCGCCTTCGCCCGGACGATGCCGATGCGCGCACCAGCGTGCCGCCCATGTCGCTGGCCTGCGCGCCAAAGATGTGCTCGACGCGGACCCGCACCGTCGATTTGGTCCGGTTGCTGCCCTTCGCTTGCTCGGTCAGCGGCTTGCCGCGCTTGCCCTTGCG
>DIVD01000014.1 GCA_002423245.1 Rhodobacteraceae bacterium UBA6141 | reverse complement strand
CCAGCATCGTCGCCATGTCGGGCGCAATCATCCCCGAGCCCTTGGCGATGCCGGCAATGCGGATCGGCCCGCCCTCGCCCGCGATCTCGGCGCTGGCACCCTTGGGGAAGGTGTCGGTGGTCATGATCGCGCGGGCGGCGGCCTCGATGCCCCCGTCATCCAGCGCACCGGCGAGCTCGCCCGCCTTCGTGGCGATGCGCTCCCAGGGCAGCGGCTCGCCGATGACCCCGGTGGAGGAGGAAAAGACCCGCGCGGCGGGCAGGCCAAGCGCATCGGCCACCGCGCCGGTGACGCGGTCGACCGCTTCCTGACCGTTCGCGCCCGTGAAGGCGTTGGCATTGCCGGAGTTGACGATGATTGCCGCGCCCGCATCGGCGCCCCCGCCAGCCGCCAGTTTCGCCTGGCAGTCCAGCACGCAGGCCGCGCGGGTGGAGGACCGGGTGAAGACGCCGGCGATCGCGGTGCCGGGGGCAAGGCGCGCCAGCATCACATCGGTGCGGCCTGCATAACGCACGCCGGCGGCGGCGGCGGCGAACTCCACCCCGCCGATCACCGGCAGCGCGGGAAAGCCGCCTCCGGGTGCCAGCGGCGAGACGGGCAGGGGCTTCCTGGCAACGGCGGTGTCGTCCGAAAGCTGCGACGACAGCTCGGCGACCCTGGCCTTCAGCTTGCGCAGCTTGGCGCGGTTGCCGTCGTCCTTCTTCCCCGTGTCCTTCTTCGCCGTATTGGCCTTTTCTTTTTTTGCCATCGCCGGTCCTCCGCTGCCGCGCTCACTCGCCGAGGATCGTGGTATCCTTCAGGATCGCCGGGTCAAGCCCCTCGTCCTTGCGCAGCACTTCGGCGGCCTCGGTCACCGCGGCGATGCGCTCCATCACCGCCTTTTCCTGAATCTCGGCGGCAAGCTCGTCGCGGACGCTGTCCAGCGCGGGGGCCTCCGCCATCCGGGTCTCGTTCAGCTTTATGATGTGCCAGCCGAACTGCGTCTGCACCGGGCCGGAAACCTCGCCCGGCGCCATGCCGATCACGGCCTTCTCGAAGGGTTCGACCATCATGCCCAGCCCGAACCAGCCAAGCTCGCCGCCATTGGGGCCGGAGGGGCCGGTGGAACGGGTCTTGGCAAGCTCGGTGAAATCCTTGCCGCCGTCGATCTCGGCCTTCAGGGACGCCGCCGCTTCCTCGGTCTCCACAAGGATATGCGAGGCGTTGAATTCCTTGCTGGGCGCGGCATCGGCATATTTCGCCTCATAGGCCGCCTGCAGCGAGTCATCGGTGACGGCGCCGATGGCCGTTTCGTCCAGCACGATACCGGCCAGATAGCCAAGCCGCTGCGTCTCGAGGATCAGCTCGTCACGGCGGCTGATCGACTCCTCGCCCAGCTGCGCCAGCGCGGTCTGCTGGATCAGCTGGTCGAGCACGCCCTTGAACAGCAGCTCATCGGGCAGCGCCAGATATTCCTGCGGCAGGCTCTCGCGCATCGCGATCATCTGGCCGACGGTGATGTCCTGGCCGTTGACGGTGGCGACCACGGTATCGGCGGTCACCTCCTGCGCATTCAGCGGTGTGGCCAGCAGAAGGCAGGCCACGGCCGCGCCCTTGAATCCGAAGCCCCGCTTGAATTTGAAGCCCCCCTTGAATTTCAAGCCCATCGCCATCGCAGCAACTCCCGGAAGGGCCGCGACCCGGCGCGGCGTTGACACTCTGACGGCGGCCCCTTACATCGCCTATGGTCCTGTGAAGGCCGTTCCGTCCCTTGTTCGCAGCCCTTCTAGGCAAGCTACGAAGGGCGGGCAAGGGCCGCGTCTCACACGATCGTGTCAGTTGAAGCCAGGCGGAGAAAACATGCTGGGCATCGGAAGTCTCGCGCGGAAGGTCTTCGGCACGCCGAATGACCGCAAGGTCAAGTCCGTCCGGCCGCTTGTCGAACGGATCAATGCGCTGGAGCCCGAGTTCCAGAAACTGTCCGACGACGGGATCAGGCAGAAGACCGAGGAGTTCAAGGCACGGGTGGCAGGCGGCGAAAGCCTTGACGCGCTGCTGCCCGAAGCCTTCGCCAATGCCCGCGAGGCGGCAAGGCGGGCGCTCGGCCTGCGGCCCTTCGACGTGCAGCTTGTGGCGGGCATCTTCCTGCATCAGGGCAACATCGCCGAGATGAAGACCGGCGAGGGCAAGACGCTGATGGCGACGCTGCCGGTGTATCTGAACGCGCTGGCGGGCAGGGGCGTGCATGTCGTGACCGTCAACGACTACCTTGCCAAGCGCGATGCCGAGTGGATGAGCAAGGTCTATTCCGCGCTCGGGATGACCACGGGCGTCGTCTATCCCTACCAGCCCGATGCGGAAAAGCGCGCCGCCTACCGCGCCGACGTCACCTATGCCACCAACAACGAGCTTGGCTTCGACTATCTGCGCGACAACATGAAGACCTCGGTCGAGGACATGAGCCAGCGCGGCCACTTCTTCGCCATCGTCGACGAGGTGGACAGCATCCTCGTGGACGAGGCGCGCACGCCGCTGATCATCTCGGGCCCCTCGCAGGACCGGTCGGATCTTTACAAGACGCTGAATGCCTTCATCCCCGAGCTGACCGAAGAGCATTACACGCTGGACGAAAAGGCCCGCAACGCCACCTTCACCGAAGAGGGCAACGAGTATCTGGAACAGCGCCTGCATGCGGCGGGCGTGCTCCCCGAGGGGCAGACCCTCTATGACCCCGAATCCACCACCATCGTGCACCACGTCACGCAGGCCCTGCGCGCGCACAAGCTGTTCCTGAAGGACCAGCACTATATCGTGCGCGACGGCGAGGTGATGCTGATCGACGAGTTCACCGGCCGGATGATGCGCGGGCGCCGCCTGTCGGACGGGCTGCACCAGGCGATCGAGGCCAAGGAAGACGTCAAGATCCAGCCGGAAAACGTGACGCTGGCCAGCGTGACCTTCCAGAACTACTTCCGGCTTTACGAAAAGCTGGCCGGGATGACCGGCACCGCGGCGACCGAGGCCGAGGAATTCATGGAGATCTACAAGCTGGGGGTGGTCGAGATTCCGACCAACCGCCCGGTGGCCCGGATCGACGAGCATGACGCCGTTTATCGCACCGCGCGCGAGAAATACGAGGCGATCGTCAAGGCGATCCACGAGGCCCATGCCCGGGGCCAGCCGATGCTGGTCGGCACCACCTCGATCGAGAAATCCGAGATGCTGTCGGCGATGCTGACCAGGGAAGGCGTGCCGCACAATGTGCTGAACGCCCGCCAGCATGAACAGGAGGCCAAGATCGTCGCCGATGCCGGCAAGTTCGGCGCGGTGACCATCGCGACCAACATGGCCGGCCGCGGCACCGACATCCAGCTTGGCGGCAATGTCGAGATGAAGGTGATGGAGGCGCTCGCCGCCGATCCCGAGGCCGACCCGGACGAGTTGCGCCGCCGGATCGAGGCCGAGCATGCCGAGGAGCGCCAGAAGGTGCTGGAGGCCGGCGGGCTTTACGTGCTGGCCACCGAACGGCATGAAAGCCGCCGCATCGACAACCAGNNACCAGTTGCGCGGCCGGTCGGGCCGGCAGGGCGACCCGGGGCGGTCTTCGTTCTTCCTCAGCCTCGAGGATGACCTGATGCGCATCTTCGGCTCCGAACGGCTGGAGAAGGTGCTGTCCTCGCTGGGGATGAAGGAAGGCGAGGCGATCGTGCACCCTTGGGTGAACAAGTCGCTGGAGCGTGCGCAGGCCAAGGTCGAGGGGCGCAACTTCGACATCCGCAAGCAGCTGCTGAAGTTCGACGACGTGATGAACGACCAGCGCAAGGCGATCTTCGCGCAGCGGCGCGAGATCATGGAAGCCGAGGATCTGTCGGAGATCGTGCGCGACATGCGCCACCAGCTGATCGACGATCTGGTGCATGAACACATGCCGCCCCGCTCCTACGCCGATCAGTGGGATATCGAGGGGCTGACCGCCGAGGCGCGCACGAGGCTGGCGCTCGATCTGCCCATCGCCGAATGGGCCGCCGAGGAAGGCGTGGACCAAGACGAGATCTGCGCCCGGATGGAACGCGAGACCGACGCCTTCATGGCCGAGAAGGCCGAGAAGTTCGGCCAGGACGCGATGCGCAACATCGAAAAGCAGATCCTGTTGCAGACCATTGACGCGAAATGGCGCGAGCATCTGGTGACGCTGGAACACCTGCGCTCGGTCGTGGGCTTCCGCGGCTACGCGCAGCGCGACCCTCTGGCGGAATACAAGACCGAGGGCTTCGCGCTGTTCGAGACGCTGCTGGAAAGCCTGCGCGCCGAGGTGACGCAGAAGCTGGGCCAGATCCGGCCGCTGACGCAAGACGAGCAGGACGCGCTGATGAAGCAGTACCTTGCCCAGAACGCGCCGAAGCGGCCCGCGACCGAGGAGCCGGCGCCGCCGCCGTCCCCCTCCGTGCCCGCGCCGCCCGCCGCGCCCGCTGTCGCGGTGTCCTTGCCCGGCTTTGATCCGACGGACCGGGCGACCTGGGGCAACCCCTCGCGCAACGATCCCTGCCCCTGCGGGTCGGGGCTGAAATTCAAGCACTGCCATGGCAAGCTTGCCTGATCTGCTCGTGCCCTGACGCGGGCCGCTGCAGTGCGGCGCCGGCGCGCAGGTGCGGGGGGGCGCCGGGGAGTATCCGATGGCGGTGCCGCCGGGCGGCCAGACCTGCGGCTCAAAGACCTGCGGCTCACAGCAGGCCCTGCGCGCGGAAGCTGAGTTCGCGGCTTTTTCCGATGATGAGATGGTCATGCAGGGTGATGCCCATGACCTGCGCCGCGTCCTGGATCTGCCCGGTCACGACGATGTCCTGATCCGAGGGCGTGGGGTCGCCCGAGGGATGGTTGTGGATCATCCCACGGAGTTCATTATCATTTTGATATTCAATGATTTTTTTGAAGAACCCCTGAAGGTGGTGCCGGGGTTTGGGAGCTGCACTTAATGCGCTATCGTGATCGTCACGGGCGATCATCAGCGCGCTCAGCGAGTTCGCGTCACGCACGGCACCGAACTTCATCCTTTCCGCCTCACAATTCAAGCCCACCGATTCGGCGGAGCCCCTCGGGGCATCCACGAGCTGGCATTCCGGCTATCCAGTCGTCTTGCGATACCGCCCTTTCCTCCGTGATCCAACATAGCATATGAGATCTGACGCCTTGAGCGCGGCGATGTCCCGTCGCGCGGTTTTCAGACTGACGTCCCAAACAGCTGCGATCTCCCTAGCGTCGCATCGACCCTCGACGACTCGGCTCAGAAACCAGCGTTGTCGCTCATTGATCTCTGCCCGATCAGGGACATTTATAGGGTCACGTTCAGGGACACGTTCAGGGTCATATTCTCGCGCACCCGTTGCTGAACGTCCGCCAGCGGCTTCGCCGGCCGCATAGGCTTCACGGGCTCTGGCAAGCGATATGCGATCCACCGGGCCGGTCAACGGGATCGCCGCCGGGCCTTCGAGCAGGCCGAGAACAAAGGCCCTGATGACGGGCGACGAAACCACCAGGCGCAGGAAATACACCGTATCCGGCCCGTGCTGCGCTGAGAGCCAATGCTTCACGGTCCTCTCGCTCGCATCCGTCTGACGCATGAGCTGCTTGATCGCACGGCGGCTGTCTCCATGCTCTTTGCGCAGCAGCTCGGCGATGGTCTGCGCGTAGGTGTCACGTCCGCCAAGAACGCCTGTCCATAGGGGAAATTTCCTGCCCGTTTTCGGCAACATCTTCCGTTTTCTCCGCAGCTAAACTGGTTTCCGTGCGGAGTGGCGGCAGAGGCCCGTCATGCGCTGCGGCGGTAGGTCGCCCGGACCGCCGCAGGCAATTTCGGGAGGGCGTAATGTGATGGGCCAGCGACTTTACGATGATCGGTCAGGGCAGCCTGAACGTCCTCTTCGGGCTGCCGAATACGTCCGCATGTCCACGGACCATCAAAAATATTCGACCGAAAACCAGTCCGACGCGATCAAGCAGTATGCTGAAGCCCGCGGAATAGAGATCGTCAGAACCTATGCCGATGCGGGGAAAAGCGGCCTCAAGATTGAGGGACGCGACGCGCTCAGACAGCTCATCGAGGACGTGCAGTCCGGGAACACCGATTTCACCTTGGTTCTCGTCTATGACGTCAGCCGCTGGGGGCGTTTTCAGGATGCCGACGAGAGCGCCTATTACGAGTATATCTGCCGACGCGCCGGCATCGCCGTCGAGTATTGCGCGGAGCAATTCGACAACGATGGCAGCCCGATCTCGACCATCGTTAAAGGCGTCAAGCGTGCGATGGCCGGCGAGTATAGCCGCGAGCTATCGACCAAGGTCTTTGCGGGCCAGGGCCGGCTGATCGAGAAGGGCTACCGTCAGGGCGGACCCGCCGGCTTCGGTCTCCGCCGAACCCTGATCGACGAGCATGGCGTCATCAAAGGGGTTTCTGGGCCGTGGGGAGCACAAGAGCATCCAGACCGATCGGGTGATCCTGACGCTTGGCCCGGCGGAAGAAGTCGATCTGGTGCGCGGCATCTACCAAGCCTTCGTCCATCAGGGATACAGCGAGCGGGAGATCGCTGCCGATCTCAACCAACGGGGCCTACCGACCGATCTTGGACGACCCTGGACCAGGGGAACGGTCCATCAGATTCTGATCAACGAGAAATACGTCGGCGACAACGTATGGAATCGTCGCTCCTTCAAGCTGAAGAAAAAGCGCGTCCAGAACGATCCCGAGATGTGGATCAGGTCGCCGGACGCCTTCGTGGCCGTCGTCGAACGGGAATTGTTCGAGGCGGCCAAGACCATCATCAGCGCGCGCTCCTTCCGTTTGAGTGACGAGGAGATGCTCCAATCTCTGAGGAAGCTCTACCAACAGAGGGGTTTGCTGTCCGGCATCGTCATCGACGAATGCGAGGGGATGCCATCCAGTAGCGCCTATAGCTCTCGCTTTGGCAGCCTGCTTCGCGCCTACGGCCTCGTGGGCTTCACGCCGGATCGCGACTACCGATATGTCGAAATCAACCGCGAGCTGCGTAAGCTCCATCCCGAAATCGTCCGCGAGGTGCTCGACGGATTGCGGGCTGCGGGTAGCGACGCCTGGCAGGATCTTCAGACCGACCGGGTGATCGTCAACGGCGAGTTCAGCCTCTCGGTGGTGGTAGCCCGGTGCGTCGAGACGCCGACCGGGCTGCTGCGGTGGCATCTGCGCTTCGACACCTCGCTCGCGCCCGACATCACTATCGTCGTGCGAATGGACAGCGCCAATCGCGCGCCGTTCGACTACTACCTGTTCCCGCGTATCGACATGCTCTCCGAAAAGCTGCGGCTGGGAGAGGAGAATACGCTCGAGCTCGACGCTTATCGCTTCGACGGCCTCGAGCTTCTCTACGACATTGCCACGCCCATTCCTCTTGGGGAGGCCGCTTGATGCCTGCCGTCCGTCCGAACAGGGTCGAAATGATCCCGATCTCCCGGATCACCGTTCTGAATCCACGCGCGCGCAACAAGCGTCAGCACCGGGAGATCGTGAACAACATTGAGGCCATCGGCCTGAAGCGTCCGATCACGGTGAGCCGCCGTGATGGCGCCGGGGGGCCGAGATACGATCTCGTCTGTGGCGAAGGCCGGCTGGAAGCCTTCCAGATGCTGGGTCAGACGGAGATTCCGGCCGTGGTGATCGAGGCCAGCGAGAGCGAGTGCCTCGTGATGAGCCTGGTCGAGAATATCGCGCGGCGCACCCCACGGCCCATAGACGTCATGAAAGAGATCGGCGCTCTGAGGTCTCGCGGCTATAGCGATGCCGAGATCGCCGAGAAGATCGGCGTCGGGGCGTCCTGGGTGAATATGATCGCTTCGCTTCTTGAGCGCGGCGAGGAACGGTTGGTGGCCGCGGTCGAAACCGGGCTCATTCCGATCACCTTGGCGATGGAGATTTCCAAGTCGGAGACGGAAGAGGCACAGAATCTGCTCCTTGACGCCTATGAGACCGGCAAGCTCAGGGGCAAGAAGCTGGCCGCCGTCCGCCGCCTGCTCGACATGCGGATGCGAAGCCAGCGCAAGGGAGGTTTGCCTGCCGGGCGGTTGGGTCGGAAAGGCACCGGGGTCCGCCGAATGACCGCCGCCGATCTCATGCAGGTCTATCAACGTGAAGCGGAAAAGCAGCGCCTGCTCGTCAAGAAGTCGGATTTCACGCAGACCCGCCTGCTGTTCGTCGTCGAGGCGCTGAAGGATCTGCTCGCCAACGACGGCTTCATCAATCTGCTGAGAGCGGAAGGGCTGGCGACCATGCCTCGGGCGCTCAAAGTCCGCGTTTCGGGAGGCGATCATGGCAGATGAACCGAGGGGACGGGAGGATGGGCGTATTCATCTCGCCTTCGACCGAGACTTCCTGACAATTCCTGTCGCGGCGATCGTTCCGCTCAAGACGTTGCCGAACGGCGCCAAGGCGAGCCGGTCCTATTCGCAGGTTCTAAGTTCCATCAAGGCGATCGGTCTGATCGAAGCGCCCGTCGTTATGGCGGATGAAAAGAACCCCGGAACCTGGTTTCTCCTGGATGGCCACCTTCGGCTGGAAGCGCTGAAGGAACTCGGCATCGCTGAGGTGGAGTGCCTGCTCGCCTCTGACGACGACACCTATACCTACAACAAGCGCGTCAACCGCATCCCGCCGATCCAGGAGCACCGGATGATTGCGCGCGCGATGGATCGAGGCGTGTCATCCGCCGACATCGCCGCGGCCCTGAACCTCCAGGTCGAGTCAGTGCTGCGGCGTTTCCGGCTGCTGGAAGGGATCAGCCCCGAGGCGGCCGAGATGCTGAAAGACACGCCTTGCTCGATGAAGGTGTTCGACATTCTGCGTCAGATGACGGCCGTGCGGCAGATCGAAGCCGCCGATCTGATGATCGGCCAGAACAATTTCACGGTCATGTTTGCCCGCGCGTTGCGCGCGGCGACATCCGAAAACCAGCTTGCCGCCACCAAGAGGGGAAAGGGCGGCGGCAAGCCGACGCCCTCGGGTCAACAGATCGCCCGGATGGAGCGGGAACTGGCGGCGCTCCAGACGCAGGTCAAGTCGGTCGAGGAAACCTACGGCATCGACAATCTGCATTTGACCGTCGCGCGTGGATGCGACCCGCTCGGTTCGGGCGATCACACGGCGCAGGCGCCGTTCGATGGTCTGGCGGGTCTCGACCGCTGAGGCATGTGACTGTGGCAGGGCATGCAAGAGGCCGCGGAAGGCGCGCATTTCACGCGCCAGCGTGGCTGCCACCTCCGGCCCCTTTTCCCGGCCGTAGAGGAAACTCAGAGTCTCAAGGAAGTCCTGATAGTGGTCGCCTTCGTCGGGCTCGTCGCCGGCGAGCGTGAGCATTCGGTAGGGTGTGGCGGAGAGCAGCAAGGTGCGGGCGGCGTGCCCGTCGCCTCCCGAGTAGTCGAACAGTTCGCGCGCGAGGATCGCCGCGTCGCTGTCGCCATGCAGCAGATCCCGAAACCGCTGGAACTCGTCCATGATGATGAGGTCGGGTTGCAGCGCATCCACGCAGGCGTGGGACAGCTTGGCGCGGAGCCGGGCGACCAGGCTGTTGCGGGGCTGTGTCATTTCTGCGGGATAGGTGTCCCGGCGGCGCGGGAAGAGTTCGCAAATCCGTTCGAGTTCCTCGAAGATGTCGCGATCCGCCTGCACGTCGCGGCGGAAACGCTCGATGATGCGCTTGTCGACGCCTTCGAGGGTGAGGTTGTCCACGGCGCGGTTCCAACCCTCGACGCCGGCCGTGACCTGCAACAGATTGTGCAGGCCGCGCGGGCGCGTAACGAGGTCGCGCAGGAGATGGAACAGCAAGGCGCGCTCCTGCGTCACGCCCGTCGCGGAGCGCAGATCGAAGGTCGTGCCCGGCGTCAGGCTGATGAAGTTCACCCTGTTGGCGTCGAGGCCCGCCTGGTCGCGCAGTTGCAGGGCAACGAGCGTCATGCGGGTCGGCAGGGCCAGCTCGCGCCGCCCGAGGACGTTCAGCCGGTTGAGGTTCTGGGCGGCGATCGCCTGGTTCGAGCAGATGTAGAGGATGTCGATCCGCTTGGTGCTGTCCCACAGGTGTTCGATCATGCGGGCGATGACCCCGCGCGCCACCATCGTCTTGCCGAGGCCGACTTCGTCGGCGACCAGGAACTGGCGGACAGGATCGTCCTGGCCGTAGAGCCGATCGAAGACGTAGTCGACGGTGCGCCGCTGAAAGACCTTGAGGGGAGCGAGCGCCGCGTCGGCGCGAAACCGTTCATTCGGCATGCGCGGCATCCTGCGTGGCGAGCGCAATTCGGAATGTATTCCAGAGTGCGCGGAACTCGGCCGGAATCGGATCGGTATCGTCACCGTCGCCGGTTTCCAAGCGTGCGATCAGCCGTTCGATGGCGCGAAGCTGGTCTCCGCCCCGGCAGAAGGCCCGAACCATCTCCTCGAGGATGGGCGCGTCGTCGCTTGCCGCGCGCCAAGCGCCCTGACCTGACCCGTCCTGCGCCGCGAGGGCGGCGGCGAAGGGATCGCCTAATTCGGAGAGGAGCAGGCGGAGATAGCGGAAGAAGGCGTCCTTGCTGTCGATCACCCAGCGCAGGATGGCGGCGTGGCGCTCTGCGGGCAGCCCCTCCATCATGAGCCCGGTGCTGAACAGGATCGAGACGTCTTCCGTCTCGTCCGTCAGGTGACAGGCGAGGAACCGGGTAAGGTCGACCAAGGGCATTGCGCCAAGGTCGGCGGGCTGTCCCTGCCGGAGCGGCTCCAGCAGATCGCGCGCATGTCCTTCGCCCCGCGTGATCGGCCAAACTCGCAGCGCACCGAGCCCGGTAAGGGGCAGCGGTTTGGACGGGATCAGCCAGACCCGCCAGACCGGCGCGCCATCGGCGGCGTGCTCGCCGCGCTCGCAACGGAGCGTGAGGCCGCTGCGGCAAATCTCGCGCCGTGCCCGATCCAAACGAGCCTCGGCGGCTCGTTGCGCGGCATCGGCGGCTCCCGTCTCGTCGCGGACGAACGGCCGCGTCAGCCGGCCAAACCCCTTGTCGCCGAGGATTTCCTCGACGCTGCCGACCCGTGATCGCTTCCCGGTCAGGGTGGTGAAGATCTCGACATTGCTGCCGGTCAGCAGCGCCGGCCGCGTGGCGTTTCCCGAGCCGACCGTGATCGCGGTGTCCCAGCCGCGTTCGGCGATGAACGCCTTGGCATGGAGCCCTTGTAGGGCCGCTGCGTCCTCCTCCTCGCCATCTTCCGTGGCCGCCATTTCCTCGAGCACGGCCACGCGGGCAAAGCCATCGAGCGTGGCGCCGGGCACCTGGGCGAGTTCGTCGGATCGCCCGATGAAGATGGGCTTTTCGGCGCTGGCCAGGCCGGCGAGCATCGACAAGGTTTGATCGTCGCAGAAGGGCGACACCACGCCCAGCCGAACGCAGGGTTCCGGGCGCCATGGCTTTCCGCCGAGGCCGTTAACGGCGAAGGAGACGCTCTGGAACGGTTCGGGCAGGCTCCATTCGGCGCGGCGCATGTCTTCGGCCAGGTCATCGACAAGCGTCTTCGTTCCGTCGGGAACGCCGACGGTCGCGAGGTCGGGGAGCTGGCGAAGGAAGTCGGCGACCGGGCGATTGACGGCTTTGGGCTGCTTGGTGATCACGCCGTCGAGGGTGGCGGCGATGTCCCATGAGCGATCGCGCGTCAGGTTTCTGGAGAGAACGAGCAGACGCAGGCGGGCGGGGTCTTCGGGCCGCAATGGCGTGAAGCGCAGCGCCCACATCTTGGGATGGAAAGCCCCGCCTTGAGGGGCGGCGACCTCGACGATGATGCGTTCGAGCAGCGAGCAAAGGCGGGAATGCGGCCGGGCGCTCGCCTGGATATGGCCGGCGTCGGTGAAGACGACGAGGCGGCCGGCGATGCGCTCGGCGCCTTCCAGTAGCGCCAGAGGATGAGAGAGAATTTCGTCGCGGTTCTCGGCGGCGAAGAGCGCCAGACTGACCGGCACGGCGAGCGCGGTCTCGAAGTCGAGCGAGAAGGTCGTGGCGACCGCCGCGTCGAAGACATAGCCCGCCGGCGGCTGAAGATTGGCGCCGTAGAGCGTTCGCTGTTCGGGATCGAGGCTGCGCCTATTCAGCATGGGCGAGATCCCGCAGGTGGGATTTGGCCTGCGCCCAGCGGAAGCTGAGGCGGTCGGCGCCCGATGCGCCGGTCCAGCGGTCGCGGACGGCGTGATTGGCGTAGCGGGACTGGCTGGTCTTGAGCCGGCGTTCGCGCTCCTCGACGAGCCGCTGCGCCGCGGGCGCCGAGATTACCTGCTCCGTCCCGGCTAGAACCAGATCGCGCCACTCGCTCACGAACCGCTTGGCGGCCGGTCGGACGGCGTGCGCCGGGTGCTCCACGACATTCCAGAAATCATCGAGCGACCACGCGCGGACGGCGCCGGTATCGAGTTCGTCGCTCCAGGCTTCAAGCCGAGCGCGATAGTCCTCGATCCAGTCGTCGCGCTGGCGCAGCTCGCTGAGCGCGAGGTTATAGAGCAGCGCGGCGCCGTGCATCACATGGGAGAAGATTTCCCCATGCTGGACGAGGCGGCGCGCTGCGGATGGAAACGCCGACAGATGGGGGTGCGTCCAGATATAGTCGCAGTCCGCGTCGATGCCTTCGCGCGCCAGCATCGTGAGCAGTGCGGTGGGCTGGCTGGCGATCAGGCGGTCGATGAGGAATTGCGCCTCGTCGGTGGTCAGGCGGAAGACGGCGTGCTCAAGCAGGTCGCCGGGCATCTGGGGCAAGGCCGGATTCCAGACGGCGGGCGTCTGGGCGCCGGCCAGAGCGTCTTCGCCGCTGGATGCGCCGCGCGACCGGCCACGGCCCCGCAAGGCGACGAACAGACTGTCGAGCGAGCCCGGAAAGACCCGGATGCCCCACGCGCCCAGGCCAGCCCAATAGACGGAACTCGGCAACCGCTGGAGCCGTGGTCCTGCATCCCGGCCGATGATGCCGTTGGACTCACCGCCGGCTTTCAGGGCGTCGGCAAGCCGGATTTCGGTGTCGCGCGCCTCGGTGCGGAGCTGCGCTTCGGGGACTTCGCGCTTTTCCAGCGCCCGATAGAGCCAGGGAATGAACAGCATGTATCGCAGGCGCGTCTGGATCGTGCTCGTGCCCGGAAAGAGGTGATCGGCGATGGAATCCCGGATCGCCCCCAGCCCCAGCTCGTCGCGGGTCTCGCGCTCCTGAAAGAGCGCCATGATGCGCTGCGCGCGCTGCCGCTCGGCTTCATCGAAATCGATCCAGGCAAGAGACGACATGGACTCAGGCCGCCTCGCTTTCGGTCGGCTTCGTCGGCAGGACGGGAATGACGGCGCCGGAGGTCATCAGCACGATCAGTCCGCGCTCGGCGCCGGTCATGTCGAGATAGGCCCGCACCTGCGCGCGATAGTGATCGAGCGTTCCCGTTGCCGGCGTCACATCGCTTTTCCAGTCCACGACGACGGCGGGGCGGCCCTCGGCCGTCAGGGTCAGGGCATCGGCGATCCCGGCCGTTGCGGTTTCCACGCCGTCGGCCGCCTGTGCGGAATAGACGGGAAATTCGGCCAGAAGACCCGGCCGTAGGGCCGCGATGTCAGGCAGAGCCAGGGTCCGGACCACACAGGCCGCCAGTTCCTGCGCCGACAGCCCCGTGGCCGGGTCGACGACCGGAGACTGCCCGAGGGCTCGGATGAGGTGGCCAGCCCGTTCGGTCAGGGCGGCTTCCGCTTCGGGGATTTCGCCGGTCAGCACCTCTTCCATGAGCTTGTGGAGGATCAGCCCGCGCTCGCGGCCCCCCTGCACGAGGACGGCGGCTTCCAGCTCGGGGGGCTGATCGTCGGCCGATCCCGTCCAGAGCGCGGCTTCTTCTTCCCGCAGCACGGTCCCGGCGGCGTTTTCGTCACGGCTGGGCGCGAGCCAGGTCAACCGCGTCTGCGCGGCCGCGATGGCTTCGGCTTCGGCGGCGAAGCTCGCGCGCGTCTGGGTGTTGCCCGCGCCCGCACCTGCGGTCGTGAGACCGGCAGGCAAGTGAGAGACGTCCAGGGCGGGCAGGTCGGCGAGCGACAGATCGACGAGACCGATCCAGGCCGATTTCGACGGCGTGGCGTCGAGCCGGGGCAAGACGAGGAGTTCGCGGGCGCGGGTGGCTGCGACATACCAGAGTCGGATGCGTTCGCGGTCCAGCTCCTCCTTTTCCGCCTGGCGCGCGGTTTCGTAGCCCTCGGGCACGACGCCCAGGACCGGGCAATAGAAGGTCTCGGTCTGGCGGTCGATCACGGCGCTGTCGGGCGCCATGACGCCGGTCATGGTGTTGACCGGAATGACGATCGGCCATTCCAGCCCCTTGGCCGCGTGCATGGTGAAGAGCGCGACCGCTTCCTCCTGGGCGTCGGGCCGTCCCTCGACGGCGCGGGCCTCGTCGGACCACGCCGCTGTCATCGCCTCGGCGAAGGCGCGCAAACCGCGCACGGCGTAGCCGGTCGACAGGCTGAGATAGAGATCGAGATTGGCGAGCACGCGCTCGGCCTGGCCACGATGGCGCTCGAGGAGGAGCGGACGGACGCGCAACACGTCCACGGCCTGCGAGAGCAGCTCGTGCGGGGTCGTGCTGTTGCCGCGCCGGGAGAGCGATTGCAGCCGCTCGATGACGTCGCGCGCGAGTGGGTGCGCGATGACGGCAGGGTCGATGCTGAGATCCAGGCGCGGAATCCGATCCGGCTGTTCCTCCGAGCGCGGAAGTCCCCAGATGATGTTCAGCAGGTCTTCTTCGGTGAGTCCGACCAGAGGCCCGCGCAGCAGCGCGCCGAGCGCGAGCGTGTCGCGGCGGTCGGCCAGAACGCGGGTCAGCGCGATCAGATCCTGCACCTCCTGGCGGCGGAACAGTCCCTTGCCGGCTTGGGTCGCCACGGGGATGCCGCGGCGTTCCAAGGCTTCCTCATAGCGCCACAGCTCCGCGCCGGTTGGCGCCAGCAAGGCGATGTCGCCCGGCTGGCAGGGGCGCTCGGCGCCGCTGCGACGGTCGATGATGGGGTGGCTTTCGATCAGCCGGGCGCACAGCTCGGCGATGGCGTCGGCTTCGGCGTCGCGCTGCTGTTCGGCGCTGGCCTTGCCGTTTTCGTCGGCCACGGCGATGTCGAGAGCCGCCACGCACAGGCCGCCCCGATCGTCATGGAACGGGTCGAGAGCGGTGAAGCCCGGCTGGCCATCGGCCGAGAGCACGGCCTCGAAGCGCTCGTTGACGAAGGTGAGGATCGAGGCGCAGGAGCGGAAGTTGGTGGAGATCGAGAGAAGGCCGCCGGGGTCCTGGGCGCGGAAGGCGTCGCGCGCCTGCACATAGGCGCCGACGTCGGCGCCCCGGAAGCGATAGATCGCCTGCTTGGGGTCGCCGACCAGGAAGAGCGCGCCCGGCCGGATTTGGAAGCGGGTCCAGTCGTCATCGCCATCGACCGGCTCGCCGCATAGCCGCCAGAAGATTTCGGTTTGCAGCGGATCGGTGTCCTGAAACTCGTCGACGAGGACATGGGCGAAACGCTGTCCCAGCGCCTGGCGCACGGCGTCGTGGTCGCGCAGCAAGTCGCGCGCGGCGAAAATCAGATCGTCGAAATCGAGCTGGGCGCTGGCGCGCTTGTGGTCGCGATAGCGTTGCAGGATCGGACGCGCTTCGTCGATCAGCGCGGCCAGAGCATGGCCGGCGACGGCCTGCGCCAACGCGACCCAAGCGTCGCAACAGGCGGTGTAGTGGGTCTCGGCTGCGTCGTTCAGCCGGTCGCTATCGGCCTTGGAGAGACCGGCCTGTTTGGCCGTGGCGGCCCATTTGCCCTTCTTGCGGTAGGAGGCGAAGGCGCCGGTCTTGGTGCAAAGATCCGGGTGGGGCCGCGCGGTCAGGAGCCGAACGAGGCCCGCGGGCGTCGCGGGATCGGGACCGTTCGCCACGGCGGTCGCCATTTCGGCCAGCTGCTCGACGATCGTCACCGTTTCCGGCTCGGCCGCCGCCGTGCCATCCATGAAGTTCGCGAAATCCGCCGTGGCCTGCCGGAACGCCGTGAGGTGGCCGCCAAGCGGAGAGACGGGCGGGGCCGTGAGCGTGGGGCGACGGCGCAGATTCTCGGCGATCTTGTGGATGAGCGCCACGGTCTCGCCGGGGCTGTGCAGCACCATCTCGGCCAGGATACCGCCCTGACCGCCGGACAGGCGTTCGCGCAGCCAGCCATCGACAATCTCAAGGAAGGTGAGGTCGGCCTGGTTGCGATCCATGACGCCGGCGCCGGGATCGATGTCGGCCTCCGCCGGATAGGGCTTGATTAGGCGCTGGCAGAAGCCGTGGATGGTCGAGCAGGTGATTTCGTCGATCGCGGCGCTGGCGGCGGCGAGATTGTCGCGATGGGCTTGGGACAGCCCATCGGGCAGCGCCACGCGCAGCTCGGTCGCGATCGTGCCGGCCGAGAGATCGGCGACGAACTCGCGGACACGCGACAGCAACTCGCTCGCGGCGAGTTCGGTGAAGGTGACGGCGGCGATGGAGCGCGGCGCGACGCCTTCGGCCAGCATGGCGGCGATGCGGCCGGCCATGACGGCGGTCTTGCCTGAGCCCGCGCCGGCCTCGACCAGGATCGAGTGATCATGGAGGCTGATCGCATCGCGGCGCGCGCCGTCGTCCTTCAGCACCTTGGACACGCTGCTCATCATTCCGCCTCCCAGACCTGAGCGACTTCGCCAAGCCGCTCCGTGGCGGCCGGCATTTTGCGTTTGCAATAGGTGGCGCTGGCGTTGGCCGGCAGGGCGAAGGCGAGGTCGTCATAGTCGCCGCCGGTATCCGGGCCAGGCAGGGCCGCGCCTCCGGCGAGACTCGACCGTGCCGCGCGCAGATAGCCCGTAATCTCCTCGAGCACGGCCTCGGGATCGTCGAGCTGGAGATCGACGGGCTCGCGCGGATAGAGCAGCGAGGCGCTGATGGCGACATCGTCGCCGAGGAGCGCCTTCACCGCGAAGGCATAGAGACAGCGCTGAAGCTCTCGTCCGCCATTGAGGCGGATGTCGCCGCGCGGCGGCCGTCCGGTCTTATAGTCCCGCACGAGGGCGCGCTTGCCGTCGCCCGAGATGTCGAGCCGGTCGATATAGCCGGCGATGTTGAAGCCCGTGTCGGGAATCGTGACCGGCGCGCTCGCATCCCAGGGCGTTTCCGCGTCGGATTTCGGCTCCAAGCCGCCGAAGGGCACCTCTCCGTAGGAGCGTGCGCCCGGCAGGACATCATCACCATAGGACAAGGCGCGGCCCGCCATCACGCGGGCGTCGTCGATCGTGCGGCTCCAGATGACGGCCGGCGGAACCGGACGCTCGCTTTCCCAATCGCCGGCGACGGCTTGCGCGGCGCGGGCCACCGCCGCTTCGACGGTCTCCGTGTCGGCGGCGGCGAGCCCGCCTCCGGCTTCGAGGTCGCGCAAGGCGCGGTCGAGAACCATGTGGACGAGATCGCCGATCCCGAGCGCGTCGAGCACGAGCGGTTCGGCGCTGCTCTGCGGTTCGCGCCAGCCGAACGCATAGACCCACACGAAGCTGAGCGGATTGCGCAGCAGGCGGCGAAGCGAGCTGGCCGACTGGGTGCGGCCGAGGATGGCGAGAACGAGCGGATGATCTGCCCGCACGAGCCCGTCATGGGGAGTAATCTTGGCCTGCCGCCAATCGCGCCAGCAGCCCTGCGCACCGACCGCTTGCGGATCGGCTGCGAACTCTTGGGGCCGGGCCATGAGGCGGTCTGTTTCGCTGAAGGCGTGCGCCGGCGTCGCGTTGCGGCGCAGATAGGTTTCGTCGCCACGCCCGGCGAGCAGAGGGCTGCGACCCAGGAGACGCCCGTCGCTGTCGCGCCGNNTCGGCCGTCGTGGCGAGGATCGTCTCGAAGTCGCGGCGGTCGGCGAGGTTGACCGGCAGCGGGTCGAGCACCGGAGTCGGGATGATATGGTCCGGGATCAGCCGGTCTTCGGCGATCCCGCGCGGCCAGCGCGAGGAATTGAGCCCGAGGAGCCGCACGAAGCGGCGGGGCGACGCCGCGAGCGCGCTGGCCGGCATCCAGGCGACGGAGACGCACGCTTCCAGCCCATCATCCTGCTTCAGGGTTTCCAGCGTGGCGTCGATCGAGGCGGCGGGGCCGGCGAGCAGAGCCTTGCGCCAGATCGCGAGCGCGCGGCCCTTGAGGAAGGCTTCTCCGATCTCGCTGGCGGCCTCCGATCCTTTCACAAGGGTCTCGACCGCCGTGCGCAGCGCCGGAACATGGTCGGCGCCGTCGGGCCAGTCTTCCGGCGTCAGCCGGGCCAGCAGGCGGTTCCAGGCGCTCGGCGTCGAGAGCGGCGCATCGGTCGGCAGCACCCGCAGCCAGCCTTCGGGCAGGGTCTCGAAAGGCCCGCTGTCCCGGCAGAGCGCCGCGAGGCGGCGCAGCCGCGACTGCGACAGGCCGCGAACCACGATGTCGGCCAGCGCCGCAGCCGCCTGGCCCTCGCGGGTGGCGACGGTGCGGATGCCATGGACGAAGTGAAGGTCGATGTTGGCGTCGGCGCGCAGGGCCAGGAAATGATCGTCATAGTCGGCGGGCGAGGCGGTCGCGATGGCGATCTCCGAAGCCGGGACGCCCGAGGCGAGCAGGCTGCGCGCCCAGCGCATCGCCTCAATGGCCTCGTGATAGGCCGTCGCCGCGCTGGCGGCACTGATTCCCGGCGCATGCGCCGGTGCGCGCGCGACCGTGACGCCGGTGCCGTCCAGCCATGCGGGAACGCTCCTCGGGCCGGCCGCCCATCGCACGGGGATATGGGCGGTGAGCGCCTGGAGCAGTGGCCGCCAACAGGGCGAGAGTTCGGTAAGGCCGACGATCTCCAACGGGCCGAGGACCGCCGGGGCATGACCGATACGGGCGGTTGCGGCGGTGACGATGTCGAGAGGCCGCATCATGCCGGGCGGAAGCTGGTCGACGACGGCCGCTTCCAGGCGCGCGATGGCGGCGAGACGCGGATGATCGGCCGCGCATGCAGCAAGATCGATGCCCGCGCGCCAGGCTTTGTGGAGCGTGTCGGCCGCCGCGTCGATCATGCCGGGAAGAGCCTTGATGCTCTCCAGCTCCCCCATCGGCGTGGCAGGCAAGGCCGCCTGGATGGCCGCGCGCAGGCTCTCGTCGTCGATAGGGCGGGCGAAGCCGCCCGCCAGCCGGACGGCGGCCTGCTCGAAGGACATGATCTGGAGGCCGTGGCGACCGTGACGGCCCGCCGCCAGGCGGCTCTCCCGCATGGCGAGGCGGCCGTGAACGACTAGGGTGGATCGACTCGCGACGGCCATGGTTGCCCTCCTTTCGGGTGCTACTTCTTGTTCGGACGCTGAGTCAGCGCCGAAGCAGCCGCCGTCTTCGCGGCCTTGCTGCTGTTGGGGTTGCGCAACACCTTGGCGGCGGCACTGGCCGCCCGCTTACTGGTGACTTCGCCCTTGGAACCGCGTTTCGGCATGACTTGCCTCCCAATCCGTGCGCCGATCACCATTGACGAGCGCCTCTGATGGGAATAATAATTACACGGACTACGATGGATTGTCCATATAGTTTTTATGCTCACTGACGCGGGACGGAAGCAATGGCAGAGGCCGCAACGGCGTTGAAATGGGGGGTGGGGCGCCGGCTCGAGTTCATCGAGTTCCGGCTGTTCTGGGAGGGCTCGATCAACCGGGCCGACCTCGTTGAGGCGTTCGGCGTGTCGGTGCCGCAGGCGTCTAAGGATTTGACGCTCTATCAGGAGCGCGCGCCGGGAAACATGGAGTATGACACCCGCGCCAAGCGCTATGTCGCCGCCGAAAAGTTCGTTCTGCGCTTCCTCGAGCCGGACCCTTACATCTATCTCTCGCAGCTTCGTTCGGTCGCCGAAGGCGCCGTGCCCGCGAGCGATTCGTGGATCTCGGCGCTTCCCAGCGCCGATGTCGCGCTGACCCCCAGGCGGGACATCGACATCGCGGTGCTGCGCAGGATTCTCGACGCCAGCCGCGAGGGGGTCTCGATCGACGTCTTCTACCAGTCGATGAACAAGGTGCGGCCGGACCCCATTTGGCGGCGGATCACGCCGCACGCCTTCGGCTATGACGGGTTCCGCTGGCACGCGCGGGCCTATTGCCACCTTGAGCACAAGTTCAAGGACTTCCTGCTGCCGCGCATCCTCGAAGTCGGTGGGAAGGGCGAGCCTGGGGAAGCCGGCGAGGGGGACTGGCTCTGGAATAACTATTTCGATGTCATCATCGGCCCGCATCCGGGGCTTACGGCGAGCCAGAAGAAGGTCGTCGCCAAGGATTATGGGCTGGATCAGGGAAATGGTGTGCTCTCGGTCCGTTACGCGATGCTCTTCTATGTTTTGAAGCGTCTGGGTTTGCTTGGTGACGCCGCGAAACAGAGCGCCCATACGCAGCATATCGTAACGATAAACCGCAAAGAAACTGAGGCTGCGCTTGAGAAGGCGGAGTTTCAGCTATGAGAGAATCGGGGGGCGCCGGCTAATGGCGGCAAGGCTTGAGGAAATAAAGAACGGCGCATCCGTGCGGGGCATTGCTTCGGCGCAGGCCGTGCATGTGATCTCGGTGGACTGGATCGGCGATCAGGCGATCAGCGTCGTTTTTCGCGATCACAATGGCACGGTGGCCGAGGCCGTTCTTTATCGGGACGACGAGCACCGGCTTGAGGTCGAGCAGAGCGGACGGCCATGGTCGTTCGACGCCGACGGCGCGTTGCTGCGTCTGGTGACGGAAGCCAACCGCATCAAGCTGGCGCACTATTTCGACCCGTATCTGGCGATCCACACGAGTCTGGTCGATCCGCTGCCGCACCAGATTTCGGCGGTCTATGGCGAGATGCTGCCACGGCAGCCGCTTCGCTTCCTCCTCGCCGACGATCCCGGCGCCGGCAAGACGATCATGGCCGGGTTGCTGATGAAGGAGCTGATTGCCCGCAGCGATCTCGAACGCTGCCTCGTCGTCGCGCCGGGCAGCCTGGTCGAGCAATGGCAGGACGAACTCGGCCAGAAGTTCAATCTCGAGTTCGACATCCTCTCCCGCGACATGATCGAGAACTCGCGGTCGGGCAATCCGTTCAGCGACCGGGATCGGCTGATCGTCCGCCTCGACGTGCTGGCGCGCAACGAGGAGCTTCAGGAGAAGCTCATGAGCGCGCGCGAATGGGATCTGATTATCTGCGACGAAGCGCATCGCATGTCGGCCACCTATTTCGGCGGCGAGGTCAAATACACGCGGCGCTATCAGGTCGGCCAGAAGCTCGGTCAGGTCTGCCGGCACCTGCTGTTGATGTCGGCGACGCCGCACAACGGCAAGGAAGAGGATTTCCAACTCTTCATGGCTTTGCTCGACGGCGATCGGTTCGAGGGCCGGTTCCGCGATGGCGTCCATTATGCCGACACCGAAGACATGATGCGGCGGCTGACCAAAGAGGAACTGCTCAAGTTCGATGGCCGGCCGCTCTTCCCCGAGCGGCGGGCGCGCACCGTCAAGTATCAGCTCTCGGAAGGGGAAGCCGCGCTCTACACCGCCGTCACCGAATATGTTCGCACCGAGATGAACCGCGTGCAGCGCTTCGCCGAAGGTGACGGGAAGAAGCGCAACAATGTCGGCTTCGCCTTGCAGATTCTTCAGCGGCGTCTCGCCTCATCGCCAGCGGCCATCTACCAGTCCCTCAAGCGCCGCCGCGAGCGGCTGGAGAACGAGCTGGGCGAAGCGCGCCTTGCGGCCAAGGGCCGACGGGCCGGCGCGAGCGAACCGACGATCAACGCCGACATGCTGGGCAACATCGAGGAATATGGCCAGGAAGAGATCGACGAGCTTGAGGATCTGATCTCCACGGGCGCGACGACGGCCGAGACGGTCGAGCAACTCGCCCTGGAAGTCGAGACGCTGAAGGGCCTGGAGACCATGGCGCTCGGCGTGCTGCGCTCGGGCGTGGATACGAAGTGGAGCCAGCTCAATCGCATCCTCGACGACGATCTGATGGTCGACGCGGCCGGCAATCGCCGCAAGCTGATCATCTTCACCGAGCCCAAGGACACGTTGCACTACCTGCTCGACAAGGTGCGGGCGCGGCTCGGCAATCCCGAGGCCGTGGAGGTGATCCACGGCGGCGTTTCGCGTGAAGAGCGGCGCAAGGTCGTCGAGCGCTTCATGCAGGACAAGGACATGCTGGTCCTGATCGCCAACGACGCGGCCGGCGAGGGCGTGAACCTTCAGCGCGGCCACCTCATGGTCAACTACGATCTGCCGTGGAACCCGAACAAGATCGAGCAGCGGTTCGGCCGCATCCACCGCATCGGCCAGACCGAGGTTTGCCACCTCTGGAATCTCGTCGCGGCCGATACGCGCGAGGGCGAGGTTTACGCGCGGTTGCTCGAAAAGCTGGAGGCTGCGCGCGAGGCGCTGGGCGGCCGTGTCTATGACGTGCTCGGCGAATTGTTCGACGGCGTGGCGCTCAAGGACTTGCTGTTCGAGGCGATCCAGTATGGCGAGCAAGAGGACGTCAAGGCGCGTCTCTTCCAGCAGGTCGATGGCGCTGTCGACCAGGCAAATCTGCTCGAACTGCTGCGTCGCCGCGCCCTGACCAACGACACCATGCCGGAGGCGAAGGTCGAGGAACTGCGGCTCGAAATGGAGCGTGCCGAGGCGCTGCGCCTACAGCCGCATCACATCCAGAGCTTCTTCGTCGAGGCGTTCCAGCATCTGGGCGGCCGGATCAAGCGCCGCGAGGAAGGGCGTTGGGAAATCACCCATGTCCCGGTGCGTATCCGCGAGCGGGATCGCCAGATCGGGACCGGCGCCCCGCTTCAGACCCAGTATGAGCGGATCTGCTTCGAGAAGGACAAGATCAATCAGCAGCCAGTCGCCGCCTTCGTCTGCCCCGGCCATCCGCTGCTCGAAGCGGTGATCAGCCTGATCCGCGAGCAGTATGAGCAGATCATGCGGCAGGGCGCGATCCTGGTGGACGACACCGACGCCGGCGATGGGCTGTCGGCGATTTTCCTGCTGGAGCACACGGTCCAGGACGGACGTGTCACCAGCGCCGGCAAGCCGCATGTGATTTCGCAGCGCCTCCAGTTCGCCGCGATCGACAAGACCGGAAATACCGTCAACGCTGGCATCGCACCGCATTTGAATCTGCGCCCCGCCAAACCGGAGGAGGTCGCCAGCGTGCGCGACCTTCTGGACGAGAGCTGGCTGACCACCGATCTGGAAAAGGCCGCGATCCGGTTTGCGACGGTCGAACTGGCGCAAGGCCATGTCGCCGAGGTCAAGGCGCGGCGCCTGCCCGAGATCGAAAAGGTCGAGCAGGAAGTTCGCGCCCGGCTGAAGAAAGAGATCAACTACTGGGACTCGCGCGCCTTCGAGCTGAAGGAAGAGGAGCGCGCCGGCAAGAAGACGCGCGTGAACTGGCAGAACGCGCAGCGCCGGGCCGAAGACCTGGCGGATCGGCAGAAGCGCCGCATGGACCAGCTTGAACGGGAACGGTTCATCTCATCGCAGCCGCCGCGCGTGCGCGGCGGCATGGTCGTCATCCCGCGGGGCCTGTTGGAAGGACGTCAGACGTCAAGCGTCCCGGACCATTTCGCGGAAGACCCCGCTGCGCGCCGGGCGATCGAGCTGGCGGCGATGGAAGCCGTCATGGCGGCCGAGCGGGCGCTGGGCAATGAGCCGGCCGACGTCTCTGACCAGAAGATCGGCTACGACATCGCTTCCCACGATCCGAAGGCGGGGCATCTGCGCTTCATCGAGGTCAAGGGGCGGATCGACGGCGCCGACAGCGTGATGGTCACGCGGCAGGAGGTCATCACCTCGCTGCACGAGCCGGATAAGTTCATTCTCGCCATCGTCTCGGTCGCCGCGGGTTCCGCCCATGCGCCGCGCTATGTGCGCGGCCCTCTGGTGGAGCGGGAACCGTCGTTCCTCGAAACCGCGATCCAGTTTGACCTCCGACGCCTGCTGGAGCGGGCGCAAGAGCCGGCATAGGGGGCGAGATGACCGGTATTTCGGATTTTTCCATCCTGGCCCCCGTGCCGCTGGAGCACCTTCAATCCGGGCGCGCAATCGCCAGCGCCACGGGTTTCGTCGCCTTCGGATCGCGGAAGTGGGAGCTGTTTCGCAAGGTCGATGAACTGCGCGGTGGCGCGCGCGTGCCGGTCCTGATCTATCCGTCGCACGAGGACGTGGCCGCCAAGCTCAGTTTTGTGGTGTCCTGGCTGGGTTGGTATGTCGGCTGCGAGGAAAGCGGAAACGGCAAACATTCAAAAGGGATGACGCATCGCCCGCCGACGACGGGCCAATATACGTCCGACAATCAGGGCCACTGGGCGGTGTTCTGGCACGTTTGCGATCTGCACGAGCTGCCGGCCGCGCAACGGTTGCCGATCTCCGCCATCCAGACCGTCAAGGGCGGTTGGCGCAAGACAGCCCCGCCGCGCGGACCCGAACTGGTCGCCACGCCGTCGACGCTGGAGGTGCCGCTATGAGCGCGGGCTGCCAGATCGAGACCATCCTCGCCAATCCTCCCGACTATTTCCGGTCGATCCAGGAACGCGCCACCAAGCGCTGGGACCAGCTTGAGGCGGACCCGGAGCTTGCTGGGCCTTGGCACCAGCTCTTCAAGCAGGTGCAGAGCCCCCGTCATATCCTGTCCGAGCTGCTCCAGAACGCCGATGACGCCGGCGCAAGCGAAGCGCGGGTTTCGATCGAGAACGATCGCTTCGTATTCGAGCACAATGGCGAGGACTTCATCGAGGCCCACTTCGCTTCGATCTGCCGCTTCGGCTATTCCAATAAGCGCGCGCTGCACACGATCGGGTTCCGCGGGATCGGATTCAAGAGCACGTTCAGCCTGGGCGATCGGGTCGAGCTGTTCACGCCGACCCTGGCCGTGGCCTTCGAGCGAGCTCGGTTCACCGAGCCGCACTGGATCGACAGCCGCCACCAGACATCGGCAACCACGCGCGTCGAAGTGGCGATCGCCAACCCGCTGCTGCGCCGCGAGGTCGAGAAGAACCTCGACGAGTGGCTGAAGAGCCCGGTGTCGCTGCTGTTCTTCAAGAAGATTCGTCGCCTGCGGATCGGCGACAGCGAGGTGCATTGGCAAAGTCTCGGGCCTGGCCCCATCGCCGAGAGCGAATGGATGGCTTTGGATGAGAAAGCGGATGATCCGTTCCTCCTCGTGCGGTCGGGGGAGGAAGCCTTCCCGGCCGAAGCGCTCGATGAGATCCGCAAGGAGCGGATGCTGGGGGCCGAGGACAGCGGCGATTTCCCGCCCTGCCGCGTGGAGATCGTGCTGGGCGCGAAGGGCCGGCTCTATGTCGTGCTGCCGACCGGCGTGGAAACGACGCTACCTTTCGCCTGCAACGCGCCCTTCATCCAGGACCCCGCTCGTCTCAAGATCAAGGACCCGGAGACATCGCCGACCAACCGCTGGCTCCTGAACCGCGCTGGAGAATTGGCCGCCAGCGCCATGATGGAGTGGCTGGAGCAGACGAAGACCAGCGCGCGGGATCGGGCGGACGCCTATGGTCTGCTGCCCGACGTCGACCGCGAGGCGACCACGCTCGAAGGGGCGTGCGGCGCGATCGTCGAACTGGCGTTTGACGCGGCCATCGAAGACCGACCGATGCTTCTGACCGAAGAGGGACGGCTGGTCGACGCCAAGGCCGCGATTACCGTGCCGCGGCCTGTCTTCGACATCTGGCCGGCTGACCAGGCCATGGCGCTGCTCGACGCCAAATCCCGGCCGGCGCTGTGCCAGCATGTCTCGGCCAAGAACCGGACCAAGCTGGTTCACTGGGGTCTGGTCGAGGAGTTCTCGAAATCCGATTTGCTCGAGCGCCTGCGCAGCAATCATCTGCCGCGGCCCGCGACCTGGCGGCACCTGTTGAACCTGTGGGCCTATATTGCGCCCGAGGTGACGGGTTGGCAGTGTCACGACACCGACGGCCTGAGGATCGTGCCTGTGCAAGGCAAGGAGGTGCTCTACGCGGCGTCGGAGATCGTTCGGCTCGGCGAGAAGAAGCTGCTTCAGTCGGAAGAGGATTGGGAGTTTCTCGCCAGCCATCTGATCGTCCTAAACCAGAACTGGACCCGGTTCCTCGCCGAGCAGCGCCGTGACAAGGCGGAGGTAGAGAACCGCAACGACCCGGTTGAGGCGGCCTTCGCGGTGCTGGAGGAGATCGGCCTCGAAGGAACGAGCGACGTCAATGTCGTGATCGAGCGGGTCGCTGCCGACTATTTCGCGGCCGGCCAGCCGAAGCTCGCGGAGTGCGTCCAACTCGCCCAGATCGCGGCCAAGCTGGGCGTCACCATTGGCGACTCTTTCCGGTATGCCTGCGCCGACCTGAAACTTCGGCCGATCGGCAAGGGGGTGTTGTTCGACGAGAATGGCGCGCTCGAGGAGTTGCTGCCGGAGTCCGTCCGAAAGACGCAGCTCCTTCACGGTGACTATGTGGCGAGTTTCAAATCCTGCACGCGGGAGGATTGGCTGCGCTGGGTATCGTCGGGCCGTTCGGGGCTTCAGAAGATGGCGCCGCTCGCGCAGAAGCGGACCAGCCTCTACGGACGCCAGCGCGCGGTGACGGAGGCGCAGACGCGCGGCCAACGCCAGGCGCTCTACTATGCCTATGTCACGGAGAGCTTCGTTCTCGATGACTGGGACTTCCCCGCCGATTACTGGCGGCATTGGGAGGCGTTGTCGAAGGCCGATCCCGGCATCTGGGCCAAGGTGGTTGGAAAGATTCTGGAACAGCGCGACGCCTACTGGTCGCGGGCGTCGAGCGCTCGCCTGTTGCAGGTGGCGACCACCGGATCGACGCGATCGGTCAGTTCGGAGCCGTTGCTGGCGGACTGGTTGCTGAAGTTGCGGGCCAAGCCCTGCCTTCCTGACATCCGCAACATGATCCAGCTTCCGGCCGACCTGGTGCGCAGGACACCGGAGACGGAGGCACTGATCGACGTCGAGCCTTTCGTGCATGGCTTGCTCGATCGGGAAACGACGCGCCCGCTGCTCGATCTTCTCGGTGTCCGCAGCACGCCGAGCGGTCCCGGACGCCTGCTCGACCGCCTGCGCGCCCTGGCGAAATCCGACAAGGCCCCGGCGCATGAGGTCGAGAAATGGTATCGCCGCCTGGATCAGATGCTCGACGGGTGCTCCACCGCTGACGCGCAGAACATCAAGAACGCCTTCCAGGCAGAGAAGCTGATCCTCGCCCAGGACGGGACGTGGGCGACGTCCGGCGGCGTCTTTCTGGCCGGGGACGAAGAGGATGTTCCTGGCGCGGCGGTCGTGCGCGCCTCCGTGCTCGACCTCAGCCTGTGGCACCGTATCGGCGTCGCCGACCGCCCCTCCGCGGACCTGGCGCTGCAATGGCTTGGGACGTTGGCCTCGGGGAAGGCGCTCTCGGCCGACGACGCCAGGCGTGTTCGCACCTTGCTGGTCCGATACCCGATCCGCATCTGGGAGGAGCGCGGGCACTGGCTGAACCTCGTGGGCGAGTGGGCGCCGGTCGATACACTTGCCTATGGCCTCAGCATGCAGACCCTGTTCCGGTGGAGCCATCTGCACGAATGGGTCAAGCGCAAGACCGCCGATTTTCAGCGGCTGTCGGGGGAGACCGTGCAGGCGCCGCCATTCTCGGCGTTGCCGGCCTTGTCGGACCTCGTCGAGGAGCATTTCAACCAGCCGTCGCTGCTGGCCGGCATCGAAGATCGTCGCGCCTGGCTGACGGCGTTCGGAACCCAACTCGCGCGGATCGAGCTTGCCGATGCCGCCGAGACCGAGCGCGTGCGGGCGCTGGCGGAAGCGATCGCGGCGACGAGCTGGGTCCAGACCCCCAAGCTGGAGGTCATTCCCTATCTCGACGGTGTGCCCGCCGGAACGGCTCGGCTCACCGACATCCTATGGCTCGACGGCAAGCTGTTCGTCAGCCCGCTATCCAAGGCCAAGCTGGCGAAGCGGGTCCCGGAAGAGATCGGCAGGAGCCTAAGCGCGGATATTCGCGCGGCCCTGGCCTATGCGTTCGAGCGCTCGCCCGAGGACATCCGGGAATATCTCGAGGAAAACTTCACTCTGGGGCTTGAGCAAATGGTCGCCGCGCCAATCGTCGAGGCCCAATCGGCCGCCGCTCCCGGCGATGACGATGGTGGCGACGAGATTGCTGAAGGCGCGGGCGACGACGCCGAGCCGGTCGATGCGGACGATCTCCACCTGGCGGAGGAGGACGAGCCCGCGACGCTCCCCGAACCCACGCCTCCCACGGGAGAGCCAGATCGCGAGCTGATCGAAACGGAGGTTGCGACCAGGCCGCGCGCCGCGCCGAAGCCCCCGCGCCCGAGCGTCATGGCGCGCTTTGCGTTGGCCCAGGGCTACAAGGTCGACGGCGAGGATCGCTTCTTCCATGCGGACGGGAGCTGGATCGGCCGCGGCAACGGCGCGCGCTTTCCATGGGAGCGCCGCTCGGCGGGTGGTGAGATTCTTCGCCACTACTATCCAAAGGACCATTGCTTGGAGCACGAACCGCTCCAGCTTGAAGCGGACGTCTGGGGTCTGCTCGACCAGAAGCCGGACCTCTATTCGTTCATTCTCATCAACCCCGAGGGTGATGCCGTCGAGATGACGGGTGCCCGCCTGCGCGCATTGCGTGACGGTGGCGAACTGACCATCCACCCTGCAACCTACAGGCTCGTTTATGACCTCGACGAATAACACCAAGAAGAAATTGATCGAGGTTGCGATTCCCCTTGAGGCGATCAACGCCGCCTCGGCGCGGGAGAAGTCGATCCGGCACGGGCATCCTTCCACGCTGCATCTGTGGTGGGCGCGCCGGCCGCTGGCGGCGTGCCGGGCCGTGCTCTTCGCCCAGCTTGTCGATGATCCGTCGAGCGACCCCGGCAAATTTCCCACACACGAAGCTCAGGAGGCCGAGCGCAAGCGCCTGTTCGGCATCATCGAGGAATTGGTGAAGTGGGAGAACTCGACTAACGAGGAGGTGTTGGAGCGCGCCCGCGCCGAAATCCGCAAGAGCTGCGGTGGCGAGCTGCCGCCGGTCTATGACCCCTTCTCGGGCGGTGGATCGATCCCACTGGAGGCGCAGCGTCTCGGCCTGCCCGCCTATGGATCAGACCTGAACCCGGTCGCGGTGATGATCGGGAAGGCGATGATCGAGATTCCGCCGAAGTTCAAGGACAAGGAGCCGGTCCATCCCGGCGCAAAGGAGCGGCATTTCTACCGCAATGCCGAGGGACTTGCTGAAGATGTCAAATATTATGGTGAGTGGATGCGGGAGAAGGCGTGGGAGCGTATCGGGCGTCTCTACCCGCAGGTGGACTTGCCGAAGGAGTATGGTGGCGGCAAGGCAACCGTAATTGCCTGGATATGGGCGCGAACGGTGCCCAGCCCCGATCCTGCGTTCTCCGACGTGCAGGTGCCGATCGCGTCGAGCTTCCTGCTCAGCACCAAGGTCGGCAAGGAGGCTTGGGTCGAGCCTATCGTTGATAAGCAGGCGAAAACCATTTCCTATCGGATCAGGCATGGCGGCACCAAGGCTGAGATCGCGGCTGCCAAGGAAGGGACCAAGGCGGGTCGCGGTGCGAATTTCCGCTGCATTATGTCGGATACAGCGATCACCCCCGACTATGTGAAGAGCAATGGGCGTGCCGGTAAAATGGGGCAGACGCTGATCGCCATCGTCGCCGAGGGAAACCGCAGTCGAGCCTATGTCGCGCCCACGGAGGCAGACGAAAGGTTAGCCTTCTCGGCAAAGCCCGAGTGGAAGCCGGAAACCAGCCTCCCGAACGATCCCCGCAATTTCTGGACGGTGGACTACGGCCTGACGACTTTTGGCGACTTGTTCACTGACCGTCAGTTGGTAGCTCTGAACACCTTCAGCGATCTCGTGCACGAGGCCCGGGCGCGGATCGAGACCGACGCATTGGCTTCCGACCAATCATCCGATCCGACCCCGCTGCGTGATGGCGGCAACGGCGCAAAGGCTTACGCGGAAGCGGTGAGTGTGTATTTGGGAATGGTCGTCAACAAAGTTGCAGATCGGCATACGTCGATAGCAACGTGGGATTCAAGTTCAACTAAACTACAGCTCAGAAACACGTTTGCCCGGCAGTCCATTCCTATGACGTGGGATTTTGGCGAGGGTAATGTCTTTTGCTCATCTTCAGGAGCTTGGGAGCCCAGCGTTAATTGGGTTTCAATGTCGGTCTCGGTTCTTCCATCGCTTTCAACGGGATCAGTGGTTCAGGAGAATGCCCAAGCGCAGAGGATCGCCGAGGGAAAAGTAATTTCGAGCGATCCGCCTTACTACGATAATATTGGATATGCCGATCTATCGGATTTCTTGTTCGTGTGGCTTAGGAAGGCTCTCAGGGACGTTTATCCAGACCTTTTCTCATTGCTGGCGACTCCAAAAGCGGATGAACTTGTTGCAACTCCTTATCGGCATGGTGGGAGAGAGGCGGCGGAGTCTTTCTTTCTGAAGGGTATGACAGTCGCCATAGAAAGCATGGCCCGACAGTCCTCAGACGTGTTCCCTGCGACAGATGCGCCTGCCCGAGACGCGGCTCGAGGCCGCCGGTCAGCGGCTGATCGGCCAGCAGCGCATCGAGATAGATCGGCGTCTCGGGAACGCGGACACGGTGCCGATGCGTGGAGACGCAGCCATGGAGATAGGTCAGCGTCTCGCCGTCATCGAGCCACCGGCATTCGGGCATGAAGGCTTCGACCAGGCGCAGCAGCCGGTCGGTGCGGTCGGTGAAGCCGCCCAGCGCCTCGTGCGGATCGAAACCCTTCTGCTCACGGCCTTCGTAGAGCCAGCCTTCGGCGCGGGCCGCGTCTTCGGCCGGCGGCAGCCAGGCGAAGGTCAAGAAATAGCTGGACTCGAAATGCGCGCCTGCTTCCTCGAAATCGGCCTTGCGCTCGGCATCGACCAGCGCCGACGCGGCGTCGGGAAAATGGCCGTCGGGATAGCGGTTGGAGGGATGGCGTTGCGCTTCGACGAAGATCGCCCAGCCGGAGCCGAGGCGGCGGAAGGCGTTGTTGAGGCGGCCCGCGACCGCGACCAGCTCGGCCGCGACGGCGGAATCGAGATCGGGGCCGCGAAAGCGCGCCGTGCGCTGGAAGCTGCCGTCTTTGTTGAGCACGACGCCCGTGCCGACCAGCGCCGCCCAAGGCAGGAAGTCGGCAAGCCGGGTGTTCTTGTCGCGATATTCGGCGAGATTCATCATCGTCGCTCTCCCGCTCAGACCGTGAGGTGCGCGGGGATGCGCAGGTGACGGCGGCCGACGTCGACGAACAGCGGGTCGCGCTTGGCCGCCCACACCGCCGCGACATGGCCGATGGCCCAGATCACGATGCCGGCCAGCCAGAGGCGCAGACCCAGGCCGAGCGCGCCGGCCAGCGTGCCGTTCATGATGGCGATGGCGCGCGGAGCGCCGCCGAGCAGGATCGGCTCGCACAGCGCCCGGTGAACCGGCACGGTGAAGCCCGGCACGTCTTCGGCCGCGCCCAGCATCAGACCAGCGCTCCGCCGCCG
>DIVD01000056.1 GCA_002423245.1 Rhodobacteraceae bacterium UBA6141 | reverse complement strand
CGGGTGCGCGACTGCTGCCTTGTCACCGACGGGGGCGGCGCGCTGGTGATGCGGCGGGCCGAGACGGCGAAGGACCATCCCAGGCCGCCGGTCTATCTGCTGGGCGGCGGCGAGGGCACGACGCATCGCGACATTTCCGAAATGGCGGATCTGACCGTGACGGGCGCCGCGCAATCGGGGCCTGCCGCGATGGAGATGGCCGGGGTGCGCCCGTCCGACATCGACGTGGTGCAGCTTTACGATGCCTTCACCATCAACGTCATCCTGTTCCTCGAGGATCTCGGCTTTTGCAAGAAAGGCGAGGGCGGGGCTTTCGTCGGCAACGGCGGCATCGCGCCGGGCGGGCATCTGCCGGTCAATACCAATGGCGGCGGGCTGTCTTGCGTGCATCCCGGCATGTACGGGATCTTCACCCTTGTCGAAGCGGTGCGGCAACTGCGCGGCGAGGCCGCAGAGCGCCAGATCGCGGGGGCCGAACTGGCGCTGGCCCATGGAAACGGCGGGGTTCTGTCCAGCCAGGTGACGAATATCCTCGGCACCGCCGCCACGCTCTGACCAGAGGCCCGAAACCTGCGGGCCGGGACTTTTGCAAGATCCCGGCCGCAATATCTCCGCCCTCCCCGGCAGCCTCAGTCGGTGACGCCCGTCCGCCCCACCAGCGCCATCAGCGTCGCGGTCATCGTCGCGATGAGCTTTTCATGCCCGCCCTTCACGGCATGGGCGCGCGCCTCGCAGATGGTCAGGGTTTTGCCCGGCTTCAGCACATCGGCGACGAAGCGGAAGCGCTCGCCATCCGCGGGATTGAGCAGGTTGATCTTGAACTCCGCCGTCAGCACCGCCGCCTCGGCCGGCATCAGCGAGAAGCCCGCATAGCCGCAGGCACTGTCGAGCGCGGTCGATACCACGCCGGCATGAAGGAACCCGTGCTGCTGGGTCAGCGCGTCGTCATGCGCCATCTCGAGCACGATATGGCCGGGCGACAAGTCGGCAATGGTGATGCCCATCGTGTGCATCACCCGCTGGCGGTTGAAACTGTCGCGCACGCGCGCATCAAAATCGGGGTTCCTCGGCTCGAATCGCGCCATGTCTTGACTCCTTGCCTTCATCCATGATGACCAGCCTTAGCCTGTCCCCGAGCCACGCATCTTGTAGCGAAGGGCCAAAATCCCGCGGCGCCGCCTGAAGACGCAGCGCGCCGGCCGGTCTGCCGGCGAAGGCCCGGCAGGCGGCTGTCATGTGAGCCTGGTCGTAATAGCCTGCCTCCAGCGCAAGATCGGTCAGGGGCAGGGTCTGGCGGGCGAGCTGACCAAGCAGGTGGCGGAAGCGCCGCATCGCCGCGAGCCGCCGCCGCGACACGCCGGTATCTGCCCGGGCTCGGCGGCGCAGGGTCCGCTCGCTGAACGCCTGCCCGGGCGCGGCGAAGGTCAGTTCCCTTGCAAGCGCGTCGAGTGCCGCCACCAGCGCGGGCAGCGCATCATCGCCCAGCCGAACCCGGGCCAGGGCCGACGACAGGGCACCCGTCGGCTCGGCCGGGGGCAGGCGCTGCGGGCGCGACGACAGCCGCAAGCCGGCCACGACCCCGCGAAAGGGCGCGCTGCGGGGCACGAAGGCGGGGCGGGGCGGGGCGAGTGAAACGGCGGCGGCGCCGTCATCGTCGTCGCGTGACGTCATGGAAAGGGTGAACAGGTCGGTCGCGAAGCGCCCGCTCCCGCGCCCGCTCAGCACGCCGCTGTCGCGAAACACGAAAAGGTGGTCAACCTCCGCGCCTGCACCGGAGGGCGGCGCCAGTTCGAGATAGAGCGGCGCCGCCACCCGGTCACTGGACGAAGGCATCCCGGTGCTCGGCGACGAAATCGCGGAAGCGGCGGGCGGGGCGGCCGAGCACGTCGCTGACCGTGGTCTCGATGCCCGCGAGATAGCCCTTGGGTGCGATGGAGGCCAGTTCCACCATGGCCGCCGCAACCTCGTCCTGCATCCCGCCGGCAATCATCGCCGCCTTGGAGTCCTCGGCCGACAGGGGCGCGCAGGTGATGGATCGTCCGGTCACCTCGGACAGGATGGCCGCGATATCCGCGCCGGTCAGGGCCTCGGGGCCGGTCAGGCCATAGGTCTTGCCCTCATGGCCCGATCCGGTCAGCGCCTCGGCGGCGACATCGGCGATGTCGCGCGCGTCGATCCAGGCCACGGGTCCGCCCAGATCGTCATGATAGATGCCGGTCTTCGCGATGCCCTGCGCCTGCCAGAGCAGGTTCTGCATGAAATAGGTCGGCTGCACGAAGGTCCAGTCCATGCCGCTTTGCTTCAGCAGTTCCTGGGTTTCGGAATGCCACCGCCCGAAGGTCACCTTGGCCTTGGGCGAGGCGCCAAGCCCGGTGGCCAGAACGACATGGCGCACGCCCGCGGCCTTGGCGGCCTCGATCGCGTTCGCCTTCCAGCGCCGCATGTCCAGATGCGCGGGGGTCACCAGATAGATCCGATCCGCGCCGGCACAGGCGCGTTCCAGCGCGGCGGGGTCGGTGAAATTGGCGGTGACGGCCTCGCATCCCTTCGCGTTGAGGGCGTCAAGCTTGGCCGGATCGCTGGTGACGGCGCGCACCTTCGCCCCTTTCGCCAGCAGGGCATCGACAAGCGGCGCGCCGGTGGTCCCGGTGGCTCCGAAGACGGTGATCATGGCGTTTCCTTCCTCAGTTCCGCAATGGGCTGCATGGTTTCGGGGTTGCTGATCGAGGACAGATCGCCCGGATCCTCGCCGAGGAAGGCCGCGCGCACGATCCGGCGCATCGTCTTCATGCTGCGGGTCTTGGGCAGTGCCTCGACGAAATGGATCTCGCGCGGGCGGAAGGGTTTCGAGACGACCTCACCCACCCGGTCCTTGAGCCGTTCGACAAGCGCCGCATCCGGCGTCACGCCCGGCGCCGCCACGCAGATGCAGACCACGGCCACGCCCTTGATGGGGTCGGGCGCGGCGATGGCGGCGGCGTCCACCACCTCTCGGGTTTCGGTCAGCGCCGCCTCGATCTCGGGCGGGCCGATGCGCTTGCCGGCGATGTTCAGCGTGTCGTCCGAGCGGCCGAGGATATACCATGTGCCGTCCGGGTCGCGGCGCACCCAGTCGCCGTGCCGCCAGACGCCGGGGAAGGTGGACCAGTAGGTTTCCAGATACCTCTCCCGGTCCCCCCAGATGGCCGGGGTCAGGCCCAGCGGCGGCTGGGTCACGACGAGTTCGCCCACCTCGCCGGGCGCGGCCTCGCTGCCATCCTCGCGCAGCACCTTTGCGCCGACACCGAGGGCCGCGGCCGAAAAGCCGCCCGGCTTGAGTTCGTGCAGCACGGTGGAGGTCAGGATCGCGCCGAAAAGCTCGGTCCCGCCCGAGATGTTCAGCGGCACCGCGCGGCGGCGGCAGACATGATCGAGATGCCAGAGCCAGGCGTCATCGGTCCAGGGCTCGCCCGTCGCGGCGACGATGCGCAGCGCCGACAGGTCATAGCCGGCCAGCGGCGCGGGATCGTGCGTCATGAACTGGCGCACCAGCGTGGGCGCGATGCCCAGATGCGTCACCTTCATGTCCGCAGCGATCCGCAGCAGCCGGAAGGGATCGCCGGGCATCGAGGGCGCGCCCTCGGCCAGCACCAGCGTCGCGCCCGACAGCAGCACCGACAGCAGGGTAAGCGGCCCCATGACCCAGCCCATGTCGGTCATCCACAGGTGGCGGTCGTCGCGTTTCAGGTCGAGGCACAGCAGGAAATCCGCCGCGGCCTTGGCCTGAACGCCAAGATGGGTGTGCACCACGCCCTTGGGCCGGCCGGTCGTGCCCGAGGTATAGGCGATCAGCAGCGGCGCATCAGCCTCCACCGGATGCGCGGGATGCGCGGGATCGGCCTCGCCGACGGTCTGCTGCCAGTCGAGATCGCGGCCCGGATCGGCCACCGCGCCGCCGAACCGTCGCAGGCTGATGACGGTATGGACCGAGGGCGCCTCTTGCAGGGCTTCGGCCAGCATCGCCTCCATCCAGATCGGCTTTCCGCGCCGGGGCGTCGCGTCGGCCGTCAGCACCGCCACCGCGCCGGCATCGTTGAGGCGGCTGACGACGGCGTGCGGCGCGAAGCCCGAAAACAGCGGCACCGCCACGGCGCCCAGCCGGGCAATGCCCAGAAGCGCCGCCGCGATTTCGGGGATCATCGGCATGTAGATGGCCACCCGTTCGCCGGGCGTCACCCCCCGCGCGGCAAGCGCCGAGGCCACGCGCGCGGCCTCTGCGGCAAGCTCGGCATAGGTCCAGCGGCGGCGGCTTGCGTCCTCGCCGACCCAGTCGATCGCGATCTTGTCCGCCAGACCCTGCGCGATGCGGGCATCGAGACAGGTGTCCGTGAGGTTCAGCGCGCCGCCGATGGCCCAACGGATCGAGTCAGGCCCCTGCGAGATATCCCGAAGTTGCATATAGGGGCGGCTGAAGCGGATGCCGGCATGGTCGATCATCCGCGCCCAGAACCAGTCCGGCTCGGTGTCGGCGCGCCGGGCGAGATCTTCGTAGCTGCCCGCGCCGCAGTCCTTCAGGAAGGCGGCGAGCGTGCTTGACCGCTGAATGTCGGGGGCTGGATGGAACATCTGTCACCTTTCTCGAAAGCAGAAAGGGCCGCACCCGCGGGTGCGGCGAGTTGCTGAGGTCACTCCGGGCGAGGACGCTGCGGCAGGGAGTTGAAGCCCTGCCGCAACCGCTCAGCCGTGCATCGACAGGCCACCCGAAACCGAAATGACCTGGCCGGTGATGAACCCCGCGTCGTCCGACGACAGGAAGCAGATGATGCCGGGATAATCGGTAGGTTGCGCCAGTCGCTTCATCGGAATGGCCCGCTTGAGGCCCTCCGCGATCTTTTCCCCGGACTCGCCCTGAGAGACGAGGGCGAAGAGCGGGGTATCGGTCGGGCCGGGCGCGACAGCGTTCAGCTGGACGCCCTTGCGCGCCAGCTCCCGCGCCACCGTCTTGGTGAACGAGATGATGCCGCCCTTGCAGGCCGAATAGACGGCCTCGCCCGAGGAGCCGACCCGGCCGGCGTCGGAGGCGATGTTGACCACGCGGCCGCCACCGTTCCGGACCATGCCCGGCAACACCGCATGGTGCATGTGAAGCGGGCCGTAGAGGTTGATGTCGATGATCTTCTTCCACAGGGCCACGTCCGTCTCGAGGAACGGCTTGATCTCGTCCCATCCGGCGTTGTTCACCAGCACGTTGATCGGGCCGCCGGCCTCGAACTCGGCCACGGCCTTGTCGACCTGGGCACGATCGGTGATGTCCACCTTGAAAGCCTGTGCCTTGCCGCCAGCGTCCTGGATCAGCCGGGCAGTTTCCTGGGCGCCGGCTTCGTTCATGTCGAAGATCGCGACCTCGGAGCCTTCTTCACCGAAACGCTCGCAGACCGCGCGGCCGATGCCGCTGCCCCCTCCGGTGACGATCACGCGCTTTCCCCTCAATCCCCGCATGGAGACCCTCCTCTTCTCTTCTTCCGGAACCGTGACAAACACTTGATTCGAGTTGCCCTTTGGCGCATTCTAACATCCGTTAGATTTATTGCAATGGACCTCCTCTTGGCAGACACCTCTCCCCAGCGGATGGCACGGCAGGTCGGTGCAATCACCAAAAGCTCGGATGACCTGAGCAAGTCGGAGAGGACTCGCGGGGACATTCTTTCTGCGGCCGCAAACCTTTTTCGCCACGAAGGCTACTACGCCACCACGATGCGCGACATCGCGCACAAGGCCGGAATAGAGGCCGGAAGCATCTACTATCACTTCGAATCCAAGGACAAGATCCTGAGCGAGGTTCTCGATATCGGTGTTCGGGATCTCTACGAGAAGGTCAGCGAGCTTGTCCAGTCCGCACAGGAGACTTCTGCGGATTTCCGCGAGACCTTCGCATTGCTCGTTGAAACGCACCTGACCTATCTTCTGGCTGCAAGCGACTTCACCTCTGCCAATATCCGGAACTATCCGATGCTGTCGGACGAGGCGCGCGCCCCGCATCGCGAGTTGCGGGCGGCTTATGCAGCGGTCTGGAGCGGCTTTCTGGAAGATGCAAAGCGCGCAGGTCGGCTGAGAAAAGACATTTCCGTCTCGGCGATTCGCCAGTTCATATTGAGCGCGATGAACTGGACCGTGGAATGGTATGATATCGACCGGTATCCGGTGCGCGTCCTCTCCGCACGGATGAGCAAACTGATACTTGACGGAATGTGTTCGCCTCGTGGGGCCGACATGGAAGGCGTGAGGGCGGGCGCCGCCATTCGCGTCAAGGCGCCGGATTCCATCGGCAAGGCCGCAAAAACCCGCGCGGAAATCCTGTCAGCCGCGGCGCGTGTGCTGCGGGCCAATGGATACAAGGCGACCACGCTGCGGCTGATCGCGGCAGAGGCGGACATGCAGGCCGGCAGCGTCTACTATCACTTCAAGTCCAAGGAAGCGATCGTGGACGAGGTTCTGAACGCCGGATTGAGCGATCTGCTGTCGGGGGTCGGCGCTGCGGTCGAGCAGTTTCCGAAGCCATACGATCATCACGCCCGGATAGCGGCTGCCATCTGGACGCATCTGCATTTCCTGTTCAAGGCAAGCGAATTCACCTCTGCGAACATCAGAAGCTATGGGATGATGCCCAATCATTTCAGGGAAAGACACGGCGAGATCCGTCACGAATACGGAAGACTCTGGGACAGGATCCTGAGGGAAGCGCAGGAGGACGATGCCATCAGGTCGGATATCAGGATCGTCCCCCTGCGTCAGGTGATGTTGGGCGCGCTGAACTGGACGGTGGAGTGGTTTGACCCCAACCGGGCGGGGATGGAGGGATATCTTTCCCTCGCCGAGTTTTCCGACATGCTCATCAAGCTTCTGCTTGAAGGAATTCGCAACAGGGAAGGTACCATCTGCCCGGAACAGGCAGGGACCCTGTAATCGCGACGGTCGAAGTCAGACCAGGAGGAAGTGGTAGAGCCCCTCTGCGACCGGTTTTTCGCGATCCGTCTGCCAGGCATTCGCGCTCACACTCGCGATGCGCTTTCCCTTGCGGGTAACAAGGGCATGGGCAAACAGCGGCCCCTTCACGGCGGGTCTGAGATAGTCCACCGTAAGATTGATCGGCTTCGCCGGAAATTCGGAGAAATCGGGCCGGACTGCAATGGCGCAGGTGGCCTCCATGAGGCTGGCGATGATACCGCCATGGTAATACTCCATGACCGGGTTTCCGATATGGCGCATGGCAAACGTCATCTCGGCTTGCGCGTGAAGCTCGCCGATTTCCCGGATCTCGAAGCTCAGAAAGCGAAAGAAAGGAACGCCGGAAACATTGGCGTTGACGGCTTGCAGGTTCATGTCCGGCCCTCTTCCTTGAGCAAAGCGTCGTACAGGCCGATCTCGCCCCGCGTCAGCGCAAACGAGGCGGTCCCCCGCGCGATTTCCTCATCCTCATGCTGATCGAACCAGATGCTGCCGGAATTGAAGCAGATATGGCGGGTCGCGCGAAAGCAGTGCGCCCGGACGATGACATCCGCGCGCGACTGGGCGGCGCGCAGGTAATCTACCCGGAGGTCAAGCGTCGCCATCGCGCTGATGCCCTCGATGGCAATGAGGTTCGCAAGTCCGAACACGCTGTCGAGAAGGGCGGTCAAGATGCTTCCGTGAAGCAGGGTCTGGTTCCTGTCAACGCAGAAATCCGGATTGAAGGGCATCCGCACCAGGACCCCTTCCTTTGACACCTCTTCGATCTTCAGCGCCATCTCCGTGATCAGCCCGGAGCGCCGCGCATTCCATATCTGCGCGATCTGCTCCATCTTCGTCTTTTCGATGTCAGGCATCTTTCCCTCAGCGCCCCGTGAAGACGGGTTTTCGCTTTTCGATGAACGCGGCGAGCGCCTCGCGGTGGTCTTCGGTCTGATGCATCAGGGCCTGATAGGCCGCCGCCGAATTCAGGAAGTCCGGCAGATCCATCCGTTCGGCGTTGCGCATCAGGCGCTTGGCGACCCGCACCGCGCGCGGCGACTTGGATGCGATGACAGCGGCGCGTTCGCGCGCCCTCTCCATGAGCCGGTCATGGGCCACGACCTCCAGAACCATGCCCATTTCCAGCGCCTCGGCGGCATCGACCATGCGGCCCGAAAAGGTCAGGTCGGCCGCTTTCTGGTGGCCCAGACGCCGCAGCATGAACCAGCTGCCCGCGTCCCCGGGAATGATGCCGAGGTTGAGGAAAACCTCGCCGAATTTTGCCCTGTCCGAGGCGATGCGCATGTCGCACATCATGGTCAGGTCGCAGCCCGCGCCGACCGCCGGGCCGTTGACCGCGGCGATCGTCGGAACGTCGAGGTTGTAGAGCGCCTGGGGCAGGCGCTGCACGCCATCGACATAGGCTTGCGCCGCGGCCAGCGGTTCCTTGCGGAAAACGCTTTCCGGATCGCTCATCTCCTTGATGTCGCCGCCGGCGCAGAAGGCCGGGTCGGCGCCGGTCAGGATCATGACGCTGACTTCGGGGTCGGCCTGCACCTTGGCAAGCGCCTCCAGAAGGGCCGCGATCATGGCGGTTCCGCTGACCGGATTGCGGCGCGCCGGATCGTTCAGCGTGACGGTGGCGATCCTGTCGGAAATGTCCAGAAGGACAAGCGGGTTACTCATTCTTACCGTCTCCTCGTTCGCGTTTCTCGAACATTTCTGGGTTGATCATGTCGCGGGCATCGTGGCCCAGATGCAGGGTTTCGCCGCCGTCCACATAAATGTCCTCGCCGGTGATGAAGCCCCCCAGCCGGGAGGCAAGGAAGATGATCGTGCCGGCGATGTCCTCGGCCGCGCCCATCCGGTTCAGGACCGATCGGTTGAGCTCTTTCCACCGTTCGGGCGGAATCGGATAGCGGCCAAGCGCCTCGGTCTTGATCGTGCCCGGCGCGACGCAGTTCAGGCGGATGCCGTATTCGCCCCACTCGGCGGCCAGCGTCTTCATCATGCCCGTCACCCCGGCGCGGGCGGCGACGGTGTGGACGAAACCGGTCAGTGCCGTGCGCGCCGAAATGGCCGTGACAAAGACGATCGAACCGCCGTTTTCATACATGAAATGGTCGGCCGCCGCGCGGGTCATCTGCCACGAGCCGATCAGGTTGTTGCGGATCACCGCCTCGAAGCCCTTGTTGGTGACGTCGCGCGCGGCGGCGACATACTGGCCGCCCGCGTTGTTCACCAGCACGTCAAGGCGCCCGTAATGCTCCTTGATGCGCGCCATCGCGGTTTCGATGCTGTCCGCGTCGCGGGTGTCGCCGGGCACGACAAAGGCCTCGCCGCCCGCCGCGCGGATCATCTCGGCGGTTTCCTGCAACGGCTCCTCGCGGCGCGCGAACAGCGCGAGCCTGGCGCCGCAAGATGCCATCTCCAGCGCGGTCGCCCGCCCCATGCCCGAGCCCGACCCGGTGACGAGCGCCACCTGCCCCGCCATCAGGTCCGGCGCATAGCGCCGTGGGTTCTCCTCACTCATGTCCTCTCCCTCAGTTCTTCAGCAATTCGCCCGAGACGATCAGCTTGCGCACCTCCTGCGTGCCGGCGCCGACCTCCAGCACGCGGCCGGTGCGGTAGAGCCGGTTCACCTCGGTGTCGCGCATGTAGCCCGAGCCGCCGTGGATCTGCACCGCCTTGTCCAGCACGAAGGAGGTCACCGCGGCAGCCTTGAAGATCGCGGCGGCGGTCAGCTTGTGGATCTCGCCGCGCCCGCCCTCGCCCGCCTCGAGGCCCTCGCACATGGCGGCGGTCCTCAGCGACAGGCTGCGCGCCGCCTCGATCTGCGTGTACATGTCGGCCAGCATCGCCTGCACCATCTGGAAACTGGCGATCGGCTTGCCGAACTGCTGGCGCGTCCTGGCGTAATCCACCGAAATGTCCAGCGCCCGCTGCGCGATGCCAAGCGCATTGAAGCACACGATGGCGCGTTCGAGATCCAGCCCCGACATGGTGACCGCGACCCCGCCATCCAGCTTGCCGACCATGTTCCGCGCCGGCACCCGGCAATCCTCGAACACCAGCTCGCCCGTGGGCGAGCCGCGGAAGCCCATCTTGTTCAGCTTCTGCGCCACCTTGAAGCCGGGCGTGTCGGTTTCCACGATGAAGGCCGAAATGCCCTTGGCGCCCTTTTCGGGCGAGGTCTTGGCATAGGCCAGCACGATATCGGCAATCGGTCCGTTGGTGATGTAGATCTTGGCGCCGTTCAGGATGTAGTCGTCGCCATCCTTCACGGCCGTCGTGCGCATCGAGCCGAGCGCGTCCGACCCCGCCCCCGGCTCCGTCAGGCCGAGCGCCCCCACCAGCGAGCCGTCGCACAGGCCCGGCAGATACTTGCGGCGCAGATCGTCATCGGCGTTGCGGTAGATGTTGTTGACGCACAGGTTGTCATGCGCGACATGGGTCAGCCCGATCGCGGCAGAGGCGCGCGAAAGCTGTTCGGTGATGATGCAGGCCGAGGTGAAGTCGAGCCCCGCGCCGCCGAACTCCGCCGGCACGTTGAGCCCGAGATAGCCCATCTCGCCCAGCCTGGGAAAGACCGAAGCCGGCAGCTCGTCGGTGTCGTCCATTTCCGCGTTCAGGTGATGGAACTCGGAAAAGAAGAACTTGCCGGCCTGATCGGCAAGCGCCTGCTGTTCGTCCGTCAGGAAATGGGTCGGAAGCCCGGTGTCATTGCGCAGTTGCTTGTTCATGTCACGTTCCCCCTCAGGCGCGCAGAAGTTCTTCGGCGATGATGATCTTGCGCACTTCGCTGGTGCCCGCGCCGATCTCCAGCAGCTTGTTGGCGCGGAACAGCCGGTTGATCTCGGTGTCCTGCATGTAGCCCGAGCCGCCGTGGATGTGGCAGGCTTCGGTGACGGCCTTGTTGAAGGCCTCGCCCGCGTAAAGGCAGGCGGCCGCGGTCAGCTTGTGAATCTCGCCCCGCCCGCCGGCGCCTTTCGGCAGGCCGACGCAGGCCGCCAGGGCGCGATAGCCAAGGGCGCGCGCGGTTTCGACCTCGGTATAGATCTCGGCCAGCTTCGACTGCACCATCTGGAAGCTGGAGATGGGCCGCCCGAACTGTTCGCGCATCTTCGCGTAGTCGAGCGCCAGTTCCAGCGCGCGCTCGGCCATGCCGACGCAGATCGAGGCGACCATCGCGCGTTCGAGGTCGAGCCCGCTCATCACCACCGCAACGCCGCTGTTCTCGGCGCCCATCATCGCCGAGGCCGGCACGCGGCAATCCTCGAACACCAGCTCGCCCGTGGGCGAGCCGCGAAAGCCCATCTTGTCCAGCTTCTGCGCCACCTTGAAGCCGGGCCGGTCGGTTTCCACGATGAAGGCGGAAATGCCCTTGGCGCCTTTCGATTTGTCGGTCTTGGCGTAAAGCAGGATCACATCGGCGATTGGCCCGTTGGTGATGTAGATCTTCGAGCCGTTGATCACATAGTCATCGCCGTCGCGCCGGGCGGTGGTGGCCATGGACCCCAGCGCATCGGATCCCGCGCCGGGTTCGGTCAGGCCCAGAGCGCCGACCAGTTCCCCCGAACACAGGCCCGGCACGTATTTCCTGACCTGCTCCTCGGAGCCGTTGCGCAGCAGGTTGTTCAGGCACAGGTTGTCATGCGCCGCGTGCGACAGGCCCACGGCCGGGTTCCATTTCGAGATCACCTGCGACACCAGCGCCTGCGTGAACTCGTTCTGCCCCGAGCCGCCCAGCTCCACCGGCGCGGTGAGGCCCAGAAGGCCCAGCTCGCCCATCTGCCGGAACAGATCCTCGGGCCACCATTCCTCTGCGTCCATGCGCGCCTGCAGCGGGTAGAGCACCTCGCGCGACACCCGGTCCACATGATCGACGATCTGGCGCTGCTCATCGGTCAGCGAATAGTTGGCCCTGATGGCCATCAGGCCGGCCATGTCCGGCTCGTCCAGACTGGTCATGACAATTCCTCCCGAACGCTTGTCGTCTGCACCGTTGACCAAAATCAAACATATGTTAGAAAATAATTCAAGCCGCGCTTTTCGTGACCCGGCGTCGGAGCATGGGAGTGGTGTTGCGGGGGGGGCGGGAGCCCGGGTGGCCGGGGCGCTGGCAGATCAGGGGAGGAGAAGGAACATGTCGGATCGAAAGCTGCGCATCGGATGCGCGTCCGGTTTCTGGGGCGATACGCCCGAGGCGATCGGGCAACTGGTTACGAAGGGCGATATCGATTACCTGGTGTTCGACTACCTGGCCGAGGTGACGATGTCGCTGATGGCGCGGGCGCGCGCCAAGGCGCCCGAGGCGGGCTTTGCGCCCGATTTCGTCAAGGCGCTGACGCCCTGGCTGGCCGAGATCAAGCGCAAGGGTATCAAGGTCGTCGCCAATGCCGGCGGGGTGAACCCGCGCGGCTGCCGCGACGCGCTGGCCAAGGCCGCCGAGGCCGCGGGCATCGACCTCTCGATCGGGGTGGTGCTGGGCGACGATCTGCTGGACCGGGCGGACGAGATCCGCGCCCGGGGCGTGACCGAGATGTTCTCGGGCGCCCCCTTCCCCGACGATATCTGGAGCATGAACGCCTATCTGGGCGCGCGGCCCATTGCGGCGGCGCTCGATGCCGGGGCCGAGATCGTGATCACCGGGCGCTGCGCCGACAGCGCGGTGGCGCTTGGCCCCCTGATGCACGAATTCGGCTGGACCGACGAGGACTGGGACAAGCTCAGCCAGGGCTCGCTGGCCGGGCACCTGATCGAATGCGGCCCGCAAGGGACGGGGGGCAATTTCACCGACTGGCAGGACGTGCCGGGCTGGGACGACATGGGGATGCCCATCGTCGAGGTGTCCGCCGATGGCAGCTTCGTCATGACCAAGACGCCCGATACCGGGGGGCTGGTCTCGCCCGGCTCGGCGGGCGAGCAGATGCTTTATGAAATCGGCGATCCACGCGCCTATCTGCTGCCCGACGTGATCTGCGACTGGTCGGGGGTGACGCTGGACCAGGTCGGGCCGGACCGGGTGCTGGTCAAGGGCGGCAAGGGGCTGGGGCGCACCGGCAGCTACAAGGTCTCGGCGACCCATGCCGATGGCTGGCGCGCGATCTCTACCCTCACGCTGGCCGCCATCGACGCGCCGGCCAAGGCCGAGCGGGTCGCCGAGGCGATCCTGACGCGCTGCCGCCGGCTGTTCCGCGAGCGCAATCTCGGCGACTTCCGGCAGGTCAGCGTCGAGGTGCTGGGCGCCGAGGCGGCCTATGGTCCGAACGCGCGGGCGCAGACGCGCGAGGTGGTGCTGAAGATCGGAGCGATGCATGACGACCGCAGGGCGATGAACATCTTCGCGGGCGAGATCGCGCCGATGGCGATCTCGACGGCGCAGGGGCTGACCGGGTTCTTTGCCGGTCGGCCCAAGGTGCAGCCGGTGGTGCGGCTGTTCTCGTTCCTGCAGGACAAGGCCGCGACCCCCGTCGCGGTCGAGGTGGACGGCAAGGAGGTGCCCGCCCGCATCGCCACCGGGGCGGTGCGGCTCGACCCGCCGCCCGCGCCGGCGCTCGAGGCCCGCGAGGCGGGCGCCGATGCGGTCAGGGTGCGGCTTGTCGATCTGGCCTGGGGCCGTTCCGGCGACAAGGGCGACATCGCCAATATCGGCATCCTGGCGCGCAAGCCCGAATACCTGCCCTATATCCGCTCTGCCCTGACCGAAGATGTGGTGAAGGCGTATTTCGCCCATCTCTGCAAGGGCCCGGTGGAGCGGTTCGACCTGCCCGGCAGCCACGCATTGAACTTCCTGCTGCACGAATCGCTCGGCGGCGGCGGCATCGCCTCGCTCCGCATCGACCCGCAGGGCAAGGGTTTCGCGCAGATGCTGCTCGACATCGAGATCCCGGTGCCCGCAGACCTCGCCGCGCGCAACGGGCTGGTCGCTGCCGACAGGGCGTGAGACGGGGGGAGAGGGCTTTCCCGAAGCAGCCGGCGCCGCTGCCGTGGCGTCGCTTGCGCGGCCTTGACTTGGCCCGCGCCCCGCTCCACCTCTGGCAGCGCAAGGAACGAACGAGGGGCCAATGTCCATTCCACAAAGCGGGGGCGGCCCCATCGAGCATTTCGATGCTCTCGCGGCCTATGTCGCCAGCGGCGAGAAGCCGAAGGCGGACTGGCGCATCGGCACCGAGCACGAGAAGTTCGGCTTCACCACCGGCGATCTGCTGCCGCTGCCCTATGACGGGCCCGCCTCGATCCGCGTGATGCTCGAAGGGTTGCAGGCCCGCTTCGGCTGGACCCCGGTCTACGAGCAGGGCAACATCGTCGGGCTGACCCGCGACGGCGCCAATGTCAGCCTCGAACCGGGCGGGCAGTTCGAGCTGTCGGGCGCGCCGCTGGAAACGCTGCACCAGACCGCGGCGGAGCTGGACGGCCACCTGCGCGAGGTCGCCGAGATCGCCGGCCCGATGGGAGTCGGGTTTCTCGGGATCGGCGCCGCGCCGGTCTGGACACATGCGCAGATGCCGATGATGCCCAAGGGCCGCTACCGGCTGATGACCGACTACATGGGTCGGGTCGGCACGCTGGGAACCCAGATGATGTACCGGACCTGCACGGTGCAGGTGAACCTCGATTTCGGGTCCGAGGCGGACATGGTGCAGAAGCTGCGCGTGGCGCTGTCGCTGCAATCGGTCGCGACGGCGTTCTGCGCCTCATCGCCGTTTTTCGAGGGCAAGCCGAACGGGCATAAAAGCTGGCGCAGCCGGATCTGGCGCGATCTGGACAGCGCGCGCACCGGCATCCCCGCCTTCGTCTTCGAGGACGGGATGGGCTATGACCGCTGGGTGGACTACGTTCTGGATGTGCCGATGTATTTCGTCTATCGCGACGGGCAGTACATCGACGCGCTTGGCCAGTCGTTCCGCGATTTCCTGAACGGCAGGCTGCCCGCGCTGCCCGGCGAGATGCCGACCCTGTCGGACTGGGCCGATCACATGACCACGGTNNTTCCCCGAGGCGCGGGTGAAGAAATACATCGAGATGCGCGGCGCCGATGCCGGTTCGCGCGATCAGATGGTGGCGCTGCCGGCGCTGTGGGTAGGGCTGACCTATGACCAGGGCGCGCTGGATGCGGCCGCCGATCTGGTGAAGGGCTGGAGCCAGGAGATCCGCGAGGGGCTGCGCCGGGCGGCCTCGGTGTCGGGCCTGCAGGGTGAGGCGGGCGGGGTGCGCCTGCAAGAGCTTGCCGGGCAGGTGCTGGAGATCTCGGCGGCGGGGCTCGCCGCGCGCGGGCTTGGCGAGGAGGCGCTGCTGGACCCGTTCCGCGAAAGCGTCGCCAGCGGCAAGGTGCCGGCGGACCGGCTGCTGGACGCCTTCCACGGCGAATGGCAGGGCGATATCACCAGGGTCTATGAGGCGACGCGGCTGTAATCACGCGGGCGGCGGCGGGCCGTACTCGTTCGCCTCCGGGTCGCCCGGCTGGATGTACCAGTAGATCAGGACAAGGACACCGATCACCGGGATCAGCGACAGGAGCTGCCACCAGCCCGACCGACCGATATCGTGCAGCCGCCGTGCGCCGACTGCCAGGGAGGGCAGCAGCACGAGCAGGGAGTATATCGAGCTGAAGAACTCGAACCCGAGGACGGCGTCCACCACCGCCAGCACGGCCCCGGCCAGAAGATTGAACAGCGCGAACCACCACAGTTCCGGGCGGCGCGCGCGCCCGGTGAAGGTGGCGTATCTGTTGAAACAGGTGCGGACTGCGGTCTGAAAATCCATGCTGAAATGTCCTTTTGCCGATGCGCGAAGCATTGCGCCGCCGCCCCGCCCTTTAAAGGCCTAACCCTGCTTGCCGATCTTCGGCTCTGTCCCCGCGCGCAGGCGCCGGATGTTGGCCCAGTGCCGCACGAAGACCAGCGCCGTCAGCACCATCCCCAGCAGGATCATCCGCTGGCCGCCGGTCAGCTGCATCCACAGCACCGAACTGGCGGCGGCAACCAGCGCCGACAGCGAGGAATAGCGGCTGGTGATCGCGACCACGAGCCAGGTGGCGCAGCACAACAGGCCCACCGGCCAGGACAGCGCCAGCATGGTGCCAAGGAAGGTCGCCACGCCCTTGCCGCCCCGAAAGCCCAGCCAGACCGGGTAGAGGTGGCCGAGGAACGCCGCCAGCCCGGCAAGCTGCGCCGCATCCGGCCCGACCAGAGCGCGCGCCAGCAGCACCGCCACCGCGCCCTTGCCGCCGTCAAGGATCAGCGTTGCCGCCGCCGCCGCCTTGTTGCCGGTGCGCAGCACATTGGTCGCGCCGATATTGCCCGAGCCGATGGCGCGCAGGTCGCCAAGGCCCATCACCCGCGTGATCAGCACGCCGAAGGGGATGGAGCCCAGCAGATAGGCCAGCACCGCGACTCCAAGCAGCGTCCCCGCTCCGGTCTGAAGGATCGGCATCATGCGCAGGCCCCTGCCCGATCCGGCCCGAAGACCTGCTCGCCGCCCACGAAGGTTGCCAGCACCTTGCCCTCCATCCGTTCGCCGTCGAAGGGGGTATTCCTGGATTTTGACAGCAGCGTGAAGCGGTCCAGCACGAAGGGCGCATCGGGATCGAACAGCACCAGATCGGCGGGCGCCCCCTCGGCGAGCCTCCCCTGCGGCAGGCCGAGCCGTTTCGCCGGGTTCAGCGCCATCGCGCGGAACAGCCGCGGCAGCTCGACATGGCCCGCGTGATAGAGCCGCATCGCCGCCGGCAGCAGCGTCTGCAAGGCGACCGCGCCGCTGGCGGCCTCCTCGAAGGGCAGGCGCTTGCTTTCCTCGTCCTGCGGGGTGTGCATGGAACTGATGATGTCGATCAGCCCGCTGGCCACCGCCTCCACCACCGCCAGCCGGTCCTGTTCGTCGCGCAGCGGCGGCTTGACCTTGAAGAAGGTGCGATAGTCGCCCACGTCGAGGTCGTTCAGCGTGAGGTGATGGATCGACACCCCCGCCGTCACGTCCAGCCCGCCCGCCTTGGCGCGCTCCAGCGCCGGCAGGCTGCGGGCGCAGGTGATCTGGTCGGCATGCCAGCGCACGCCCGTCATCTCCACCAGCGCAAGGTCGCGGTCGAGGCACATGCGCTCGGCCATCGGTGACACGCCCGGAAGGCCGCGCAGGCTGGCGAACTTGCCGGTGGTGACGGCGGCGCCTGCCGAAAGGCCGGGATCCTGCGGGTGGCCGATGATCAGCGCGCCAAGGCTGCGGGCATAGGTCATCGCGCGCGACAGCACCTTGGTATCGGTCACGACATGGTCGCAATCGGTGAAGGCCACGGCGCCCGCATCCAGCAGAAAGCCGATCTCCGTCATCTCGCGCCCCTGCCGGCCCTTGGTCAGCGCGGCCATGTGGCGGATGCGCACCGGGCTGGCGCCCGCCGCGCGGCGGGTGACGAATTCCAGCATTTCCGGCGTGTCGAGCGCGGGATGGGTATCGGGCCGCACGATCATCGTGGTGACGCCCCCCGCCGCCGCCGCCAGCCCGGCCGAGCGGAAGCTTTCCTTGTGCCGCTCGCCCGGCTCGCCCACCTTCACGCCGATATCGACGATGCCGGGGGCGAGGCACTTGCCGGCGCAGTCGATCACCCGCGCGCCCCTGGGGGCGGACAGGGCGCCGATCACCGCGATCAGCCCGCCGTCGAGGATGATGTTGCCCCGGCTTTCGGTCCCGGCCTCGGGGTCGATCAGGCGGGCGTTTTCAAGGTAGGTCGTGGTCATCGGCTCACTCCGCCGCATCGGCATTGGCGGACGGCAGCCGCGCCGGCTCGTCGCCCTCGAGATCGCCGGTCGCGTCCGGTTCGGCGTCAAAGTCGGTCTGGATGGTCCTCGAGGTGCGGGCGCCCAGCCGCTTGAGCTTGTCCACCTGCCCCAGCACGTTGCCGCTGCCCCGCGTCAGCCTGTCCATCGCAGTGCCATAGGCGTTCTGCGCCTGCCCGAGGTTGCGGCCCAGCCCCTCCATCGCCTCGACAAACCCCGCGACCTTTTCATAGAGCAGCCCGGCCCGGTTGGCGATGTCCTCGGCATTGCGGTTGCGCCGCTCGATCGTCCAGGTGCTGGCGATGGTGCGCAGCGCCATCATCAGCGTGGTGGGCGTCGCGATCATCACCGACTTGTCCAGCGCGTAGCCGGTCAGGTCGCCCGCCTCGCGCAGCGCCTCGGACAGGGCGCCCTCGATCGGCACGAACATCACCGTGTAATCGACGCTGTGCCCCACCAGCCGCGCATAGTCCTTCCGGGAAATGGTATCGACATGCGACTTCAGGGCCGCGACATGGCGGCGGCGCGCAACGGCGGCTTCCGCCTCGTCATCGCAGTTCACGCAGGTCTCGTAATCGACCAGCGACACCTTGCTGTCGATCACCAGCGCCGAGCCGTTGGGCATCCGCACGATCACGTCGGACCGGAAGCGCCCGCCCTCGTCGCCGGCGTGGCTGTCTTGCGTGGTGTATTCCTCGCCCTTGCGCAGGCCGGACCGTTCCAGCAGCGTCTCCAGGATCATCTCGCCCCAGGCGCCCTGCCGCTGCTTGTCGCCCTTCAGCGCGCGGGTCAGGGCGACGGCCTCCCGCGACACCTCCTCGGACCGGCGCGAGAGCATCTCGATCTCGGTCTTCAGCGCCTGCCGGTCGCGCAGCGCGCCTTCATGCGCCGCCTTCAGTTCGGTCTGGAACAGCGCGACATGTTCCTTGAGCGGGTTCAGCGCCGCCTCCATCCGCTCGCGGCTGGTGCGGGTCAGTTCCTCGCTCGACGCCTTCAGCGACAGGTCGGCCAGTTCCTTGAACTTGCGCTCCATATCCTCGCGCACGGCGCCGAGGAGCGCGATCTTCTCGTCCGCCGCCAGGCGCTGTTCCTCGGTCTGGGCGCGCAGCGCGGCGAGGGCGCTTTCGGCGGTGGCGGCGCGCTTCTGCACCTCGAGGAACCGGCGCTCCATCGTGTCGCGCAGGGTTTCGACATGGCCCCGCGCCTCGAGCAGCGCGGCTTCGGCGCGGGCGGCGCGGGCGGCGGCGGACTCGAGTTCCGCGGTGCGCTGCGACAGGGCGACGGCGGTTTCGCCTTGCAGACGCTGCGCCTCGCCCGCCCGCGCGGCTGCCTCCGATGCCGCGTTCAGCAGCGCCGACACGCGGGCGAGTTCCACCTCCGTGCGGTGCAGGGCGCCGCCGCGTTCCGCCTCTGCCTCCTGCGCGCGGGAGGCGCGCGCCTCGGCCAGCGACAGCGCGCCGGCGCGCCGCCAGACCAGCAGCGCCAGCGCCAGAAGACCAAGGCAGGCCAGCCCCGCCCAGGGCAGCCAGACCGGCACCGCAGCATCGAGCCGGGCGGCGAAGTCGATCAGCGGGGTCATACCATCACCCCGGCGGCGGCGCGGCCGCGTTCGGCCCGCAGGTTCCGCGCCAAGAGGTCCATGCAGGCCATGCGCACCGCGACGCCCATCTCCACCTGCTCCTGTATCACGCTGCGGTTGATGTCATCGGCGATGGTGCCGTCGATCTCGACCCCGCGGTTCATCGGGCCGGGATGCATCACGATCGCATCGGGCCGCGCATGGGCCAGCTTTTCGGCATCGAGCCCGAAGCGGTGGAAATACTCGCGTTCCGAGGGGATGAACCCGCCATCCATCCGTTCCTTCTGAAGCCGCAGCATCATCACCACGTCGGCATCCTTCAGCCCGGCGGCCATGTCGTCATGGACCTCGCAGCCGAAGTCGGCGACGCCGGCGGGCATCAGGGTCGGCGGGCCGATCAGGCGCACGCGGTTTTCCATCTTGCCCAGCAGGATCAGGTTGCTGCGCGCCACGCGGGAATGGGCGATGTCGCCGCAGATCGCCACGGTCAGGCGGTGGATGCGGCCCTTGGCGCGGCGGATGGTCAGCGCATCCAGCAGCGCCTGCGTCGGGTGTTCGTGCCGCCCGTCGCCGGCGTTCACCACCGCGCAGGTCACCTTCGATGCCAGCAGGTTGACCGCGCCGGATGCGCCGTGCCGCACCACCAGCAGGTCGGGGTGCATGGCGTTCAGCGTCAGCGCGGTGTCGATCAGCGTCTCGCCCTTCTTCACGCTCGACTGGGCCACCGCCATGTTCATCACATCGGCGCCAAGGCGCTTGCCGGCGAGTTCGAAGCTGGACTGGGTGCGGGTCGAGTTCTCGAAGAACATGTTGATCTGCGTCATCCCCGCCAGCGCATCGGTGCGCTTGACGGTGCGGCGGTTCAGATCGACATAGTGATCGGCAAGGTCGAGGATGGCGCGGATCTCGTCGGGGGCGAGATGTTCGATGCCCAGAAGGTGACGCGCGCGAAACGACATGGGCGGGCTCCTGTGTCTGGACCGGTTGCGCGCTTATCGCAAAAGCCCGGCCGCGCGGCAAGGTCGGCGCGGGTGCTTTACCTGCGCGGGCTGCGGGCCTAGCTTGCGGCCATGCCGGTCCCCGACCTCTCCCAGTTCGATTCCC
>DIVD01000061.1 GCA_002423245.1 Rhodobacteraceae bacterium UBA6141 | reverse complement strand
ACATGGTCGAGGGTGCAGACGTGGGTGACGGTTGCCATCAGGCGGCCTCCGCCTGAGGCGTGGTCAGCGGCGCCCAGTTCCACGGCAGCAACTCGTCGAGACGATTGATCTTGTGATCGTGGATGCGGGCCAGGATGTCGGCGAGGTAGGCCTGCGGGTCGAGGCCGTTCATCTTGGCGGTCTCGATGACGGTCATCGCGCGGGCCAGGGTTTCAGCGCCGGTGTCGGCCCCGGCGAAGAGCCAGTTTTTCCGACCGATGCCGATCGGGCGCAGGGCACGTTCGGCCGGATTGTTATCGATGGCCACCCGGCCATCTTCGAGGAAGAGGCTGAAGGCACATCGTCGGCTGAGCCCATAGCGGAACGCCTTGGCGAGATCACCCTTGCCGGGGATCAGCGAGAGCTGCTGCTCTGACCAGGCGAAGAAGGCCGCAACTTTCGAGGCGCTGTGCTTCTGGCGGGCGGCGAGACGGATTTCGGCCGAACAGCCGTTGATCTCCCGCTCGATGTCATAGAGCGCGCCGATGCGGTCAAGCGCCTCGCGAGCAATCGCGGATTTCGTCTTGCCCCATTCCTCATGGAAGTCGCGCCGAAGGTGAGCCCAGCAGGCGGCCTCCCGCAGCCGGGGCGTCCCGTCAGGGTCCGGGCCGTATAGCTTGGCATAGCCCTTGTATCCGTCGGCCTGCAGAATGCCGCGGGTCTGCGCCAGATGACGATGGACGTGCTCTTCCTTCCAGTCCGACGCGAAGGCGTAGACAGCACCGGGGGGCGAGGCGCCCGCCCAAGGTCGCTGATCCCGGACATAGGCCCAGATCCGGCCCTTCTTTACCCCTTTGCCCAACCCCTTGTCGCGCTGAGAGCGGTCCAACACCCGGATCGGTGTATCATCGGCATGCAGCAGGTTGCTGGCCATGACATCCGCCTCGATCCTTGCGATCAGCGGCGACAAGGTCTTCATGGCGCGGCCACACCAGCCGACGAGCGTGCTTTCGGGGATGTCTGCCCCCATGCGGGCAAAGATCTCGTGCTGTCGATAGAGCGGCAAATGATCGTCGAACTTGGAGACCAGAACATGCGCCAGCAGGTTCGGGCCTGCCATGCTGCCCGGGATCGGGCGGCTGGGGGCCGGCTCCTGCACCATCCGCTCACAACGGCGGCAGGACTTCTTGATCCGGGCGATCTGGATCACCTTCATCTGGGCGGCGATCATGTCCAGCAATTCGCTGACATCTTCGCCCACCACACGCAGATCACCGCCGCAGTCGGGGCAGCAGCTGCCGGGGTCGAGCTCCTGCCGCTCGCGCGGCGTGCTCTCCGAGACCCGGGGGCGACGGCGGGATGGGCGATCGGCGACCTCGCCGGCGACAGCCGTTTCCAGCGCGCCCTTGTCCTGGCCGTCATCCATGAGCGCCGTCTCGCTCTCGGCCGCGGCGATCAGCAGATCCTCCAGCGCCAGTTCCAGCTGCTCGATCTCGCGTTCGATCTTTTCCGAGGACTGGCCGAAGACCTGCTTCTTCAGCTTGGCGATGCGCAACCGCAGGGTCTGGATCAGCGCGTCATGGGCGCGCAACGTGGCCGAGATCTTCGCGTTCTCCACCTGCAAGGCGGCGACCAACGCCTTCAGAAGCGCCGGATCATCAGGAAGAGTTTGGGCCGCTTTCGACATGCGCCCTGATACCACAAGGCCCCAAGAAAGACCATAAAAACAAGGCGTTTCAACGCCATTTCTTAACCTGCGCGAGCCGGTGGCGCACCCCAGTCCGGCCTGCGCCAGTCAATCCCTTCCCACAGCATGGCTAATTGCGCCGAGGTCAGCCGCGCTGCGCCGTCACCGCGCGCGGGCCACGGAAAGCGGCCCTTCTCCAGCACCTTATAGTAGAGGCAAAACCCCTGACCGTCCCAATGAAGCAGCTTCAGCCTGTCGCCGCGACGCCCGCGGAACGCGAAGACCGCACCACTGGTCGGCTTCTGCCGCAGGTGATCCTGAGCCAAGGCCGCCAGGCCTGCGATCCCCTTCCTCATGTCGGTCACGCCGCAGGCCAGATAAACCCGAACGCCGGTGCCCGGCCCGATCATGCGGTTTCTACAATGCGGATCAGTCGCGTCAGCGTGCCCGTATCCAGAGCCGGGTCGAAGCGCAGGCAGCGGCCATTGGCCAGTTGCAATTCGATCCTGGAAAGGTGCGGCGCCGCCGGCGCGACACTCGGCTCAGGCACGGCCGGATCTGCCGGCCTCTCCAGCTCCACCGGCAGGAAAAGGGTCTCCGGCAACGCCGAAAGCAAGCCCTTCCGCTTCATCTCGTGCCGCCAAGTGTAGATCTGCTGGCGCGTCACATCATGCCGCTGCGCAACCTGCGTCACCGTCGCACCGCCCATCCCGACCGACAGCACAATCCCGAGCTTCTCATCGTCGCTCCACCGCCGTCGCTGCTCCAGTCCCAGAATATCGCCACGCATCGCAAGCCCCGCATAAGACACGTCGCAAACGACGTCGCTTTACACGTGCCCTATCAGATCACCCCAAACTCAGGCAGGCGGTGGCAATCGGTCGGTTACACATGGTCGAGGGTGCAGACGTGGG
>DIVD01000003.1:13824-21270 GCA_002423245.1 Rhodobacteraceae bacterium UBA6141 | reverse complement strand
CGCGCGGTGGTGGTCTGCGCGCTCGACAACCTGACCAAGGGCTCCTCGGGGCAGGCGATCCAGAACGCGAACCTGATGCTGGGCATCGAGGAGACCGCCGGGCTGATGCTGGCGCCGCTGTTCCCCTGAGGGGGAGCGCGGGCAGGAGGGACGGGGATGAAGGGGCTGAAGAAGAAGCGCCGGGTGCAGGTGATCGTGCTCGCCGTGCTGGCGCTGGCGCTGTCGACGGCGCTGATCGGCTACGGGATGCGCGACGGGATCAACTTCTTCCGCTCGCCCTCGCAGGTGGTGCAGGATCCGCCGCGCGAGGGCGAGGTGTTCCGCATCGGCGGGCTGGTGGAGGCGGGCACGCTGATGCGCGGGCAGGGCGAGACGGTCAGCTTCGCGGTGACGGATGGCGGCGCGACCATCCCGGTGCGCTTCACCGGCGTGCTGCCGGATCTGTTTGCCGAGAACCAGGGCATGATCGGCACCGGCGTGATGGAGGGCGACACCTTCGTCGCGCGCGAGATCCTCGCCAAGCACGACGAGTCCTACATGCCGCGCGAGGTGGTGGAGGCGCTGAAGGAGCAGGGCGTCTATCAGGATCCGAACGGCTGACGGCGCGCGGTCCCTTCCCGCGATCTTAACCCGATCCTGAGGAACTGGCCCCCGAAGGCCGGCGGAGGCACCGCCGGCGCGAGGGGTGCCAGCAATGATGACAGCAGAGGCGATTGCCGCAGGGATCGTCGCCCGCGAGGGCGGCTATGTGAATGACCCGGACGATCCGGGGGGGGCGACGAATCACGGCGTGACCATCGGCACGATGCAGCGACTGGGGATCGACCTCACCGGCGATGGCCGCGTGACCACCGCCGATCTGCGCAAGCTGACGCGCGAGCAGGCGGTGCGGATCTACCTTGACCATTACTACACCGCGCCCCGGCTGGCGGAGCTGCCCGAGGGGCTGCGGGCCCCGGTGTTCGACATGTATGTGAATGCCGGCTCGAACGCGGTAAAGCTGCTGCAGCGGCTGCTGAACCAGATGGGGCAGGATGTGCAGGTGGATGGCGCGGTGGGCCCGCAGACCATCCGCGCGGCCTTTGCCGCCGAGGCGATGGCGGCGCCGGATCTGCTGGCGGATGCCTACGGGGTNNTATGCGCGGCGGCGGGATGGCGGCAAGGGCGGCTGGATCGTCCGGGCCGAGGAATTCATCAGCCCGCGCTTCCATCTGACCGAGGCGCAGCACAGGGCGAGGGTCGCGGCATGGGCGTGATCGGCGCGATCCTCGGCAACCCCTCGGCGGCGCAGGCGGTGGGCGCGGCGGCGAGCAGCGTCGCCGAGGTCTTCACCCCCAATGCCACCAAGCAGATGGAGAAGTCGCACGACGCCTACATGGCCGCGCTCGACGAGCATGGGCAGGAGTTCAAATACGCCCGCGCCGGCAGCTTCGACGCCTTCGTGAACGGACTGAACCGGGTGCCGCGGCCGATGCTGGCGCTCGGGACGCTGGGCCTGTTTGTCTATGCGATGATCGACCCGGGCAGTTTCGCAGAGCGGATGGTGGGGCTTGGCTATGTGCCCGAGCCGCTGTGGTGGCTGCTGGGGGCGATCGTCAGCTTCTATTTCGGGGCGCGCGAGGCGCATTATTTCCGCGCGCGGGGCGGGGATTTCCGCGCGCAGGGTGGGGCGGCAGCCGCCGCTCCGCAGGCGGCGGCGGTTGCGGCGCCGGTGGAGGACAACCCGGCGCTGGCGGAATGGCGCAGGATGGCGGGCTAGGACATGTCGCCGGCGCCGGGGGTTTTCCACCCCCGGACCCCCGGAGGATATTTCGCCCGGCAAGAAGGGCGGGGGGCGGGGTCAGCCGCGCGCCGGCAGGGTGCGGTCCAGCCAGCGGCGCAGGGCGGGGGTGGCGGCCATGCCCGCCAGCATTGCCAGCATGAACACCGCGCTAGCCGCCCCGCCGAAGCCGAGCGCGGCGGTGGCGGGGCCGGGGCAGAGCCCGGCAAGGCCCCAGCCCGCGCCGAACATCAGCGAGCCGCCGATCAGGTCGCGGTCGATCTGCTGCGGCGGCGGGCCCGGCAGCGGCCCGCCAAGCAGCGCCCGGTGCTGGCGCGCGGCGATCCGCCAGGCCACCGCCATCGTCAGCACCGCACCGCCCAGCACGAAGGCAAGCGTCGGATCCCAGTCGCCGGCGATGTCGAGCCAGCCCTGCACCCGCGCGGTATCGGTCATCCCCGAGACCAGAAGCCCCGCCCCGAACAGCCCGCCCGCGGCGGCAGCAAGGATCATGCGCAGCATCGCGGCCTCCTTCAGATGACGCCGAAGACATGGCGGAAGACGAAGAGCGACAGCGCCCCGCCCGCAAGATAGGTCGCCGTCGCCACCAACCCGCGCCGCGACAGCCGCGAGATGCCGCAGACCCCGTGCCCCGAGGTGCAGCCATTGGCGAGCCGGGTGCCGATACCGACCAGCAGCCCCGCCGCGACCAGCACCGCCGGGTTGCTGCTCAGATGGGTCTGCGCCGCCTCGCGCGGGATCAGGCCCGACAGCACCAGCAGCGCGGGCACCGCCACCAGACCGGCGAGGAAGGCCAGATTCTCGGCCCGGCGGCTGCCGCGCGCGCTGCCATCGACGACGCCGCCAAGGATGCCGCTGGCGCCCATGATCCGGCCGTTGAACAGAAGGTACATCGCCGCCGCGGCGCCGATCATCACGCCGCCGATCAGGCCGCGGATCCAGTCCTGTTCCATGCGCTTTCCTAATCCTTGCCGCGCGGGCATCGCCGCTGCCCCGGGTGAATATAGCACCGCGCGAATGCAACACAAGATTTGAATGTGTCTGCCTGGCGCAGGTTTGCGTGCAGGCCGCGGGCCGACCCGGTGTCGATGCCGGCCGCCCGATGCCGGCGCGACCGGCCGCAGACCCTTGACCTGCATCAAGGTTTCCTGCACGCGCCTCGATGATGATGCCAACTCAGGAAGAGGAGACACGAGATGCCGACAAGCCAGGACCGCAAGATCGCGCTGGAGACCCGGATGAAGCAGTTGAAGGTCCGCATCGCCGAGATCGAGGCCGAACTGGAATCGCACCAGTCGAAGGACTGGGACGATCTGGCGGCCGAGCGCGAGGGTGACGAGGTGCTGGAGGAGATGGGCCTGTCGGCGCAGCACGAGATGCGGATGATCGAGGCGGCGATGGCGCGGATCGAGGCGGGGGAATACGGCATCTGCGTGACCTGCGGCGCCGAGATCGCCGAGGAGCGGCTCGACCTGCTGCCCGCGACACCGTTCTGCCGGGACTGCGCGCCGAAGCGGTGACGCGGGCGCCGGAGCCGGCCGCGCCCCGCGCTCGCCCCCCCGCTCGGCAAACGGCAGCTGTCCTTCGTGTCCGCCCGGCAGGGGCGGGCTGTGGCGCCCTGCGCGTCCGCCTGGCCGGCCTCATCCGGTCCGGCTTCGACGCGCCGCTCCCTAACCCAGCACGATCCCCAGCACCACCAGCATCAGCCCCAGCACCGAGGTGAGCAGCGCCGCGAGGTTCAGCGTCACCGCCTTTTGCAGCCGCAGCCGCAGCGCCGCATCGCCCAGCCCGGCGCGGCGGGCGCGCGCCACCGCGATGATGCACCACAAGATCCCCGCCAGCCCCGCCGCCGAGATCGCCGCGCCGATCCAGATCATCACGTCCATCCTGCCCGCCTCCATCGCCCCGGCCCTGTCAACGCCGGCCCTGTCCCCGTTCGCGCCCTCTTGGCCGAAGGCCGCCCGCCGCGCAAGGCCGCTTGCGCCCGCTCTTGCAGCGCCGCCGCCATCCGACTAGCAAGGCGCGAAACCATTCCGACCAGCCCGAGGAGAGGCAGATGAACAGCCCCGTGACCGACGCCGCCTACAACGTCACCGCCGACGAGCTGCGCCAGTTCATCGAGCAATACGAACATCTCGAAGCCGAGAAGAAGGACATCACCGAACAGCAGAAGGACGTGATGTCCGAGGCGAAGGGACGCGGCTACGACACCAGGGTGATGAAGAAGATCATCGCGATCCGCAAACGCGACAAGAACGATCTCGAGGAGGAAGAAGCGATCCTCGAGCTGTACAAATCCGCCCTCGGCATGGGTTGAGCGGGCGCGCGCATGGCGGTGGCGGAAATATCCCCGGGGGGCGCGGGGGGCAGCCCCCGCTTCCTTGCCTCTTGCGGGGCAGACAGCCCCCGCCTGTCTGGTAACCGGCACAACGCCGGACCCCGGACACGGGAAAGCCTCCCGCAGGGGGAGGCTTCCTTCGCCTGAGACCGGAGCCGTCAGCGCGGGCCGATCATCATCACCATCTGCCGTCCTTCGAGGCGCGGCATCGATTCGACCTTGCCCTTTTCGCCGACATCGGCGGCGACGCGGTTCAGCAGTTCGACCCCCAGCTCCTGATGGGCCATCTCGCGGCCGCGGAAGCGCAGGGTGATCTTCACCTTGTCGCCCTCCTCGAGGAACTTGAACACCGAGCGCATCTTGACCTCGTAGTCATGGGTGTCGGTGCCCGGACGGAACTTGATTTCCTTGATCTCGATGATGTGCTGCTTCTTGCGGGCCTCGGCCTCGCGCTTCTGCTGCTCGTACTTGAACTTGCCGAAATCCATGATCTTGCAGACCGGCGGCACGGCATTGGGCGAGATCTCCACCAGATCGAGCCCGGCCTCCTCGGCCATTGCCATGGCGCGGGCCGGCGTCACGACCCCCACGTTTTCGCCATCTGCGCCGATCAGCCGGATTTCCGGTGCGCGGATGCGGTCGTTGATGCGTGGTCCCGTGTCGCGTTGCGGCGGGGCATTGTGGGGTCTGCGGGCTATGGTTGGATTCCTTTTATGGCCGGCGTGGTGTGGCGCGCAAAATAGAGCCGCAGGCGCCGCACTTCAACCGGCTTTTCGCGCCCGCCCGGTGCCCCTGCAAGCGGGGCTGTGCGGCCGGCTCTGCTCGCTGCGCTTCGGCGCTTGGGCGGTGCTGCTGCTGCCCTGACAGCCCGACCGCCATCGCGGCAAGCGGCGATCCGACAGACCGCCATCCGATCAAACTGTTCCGAAACCGCGCCTGCGGATTTGCGCTTTGTAAACCCGCCCGAGCCTAGCCTCTGCCCAAGTGGGAAAAAGGGGTTTCGGGATGCACGGTCTTGTCAACCGTTCGCTTCAGTGTTTCTTGCGCGATACCTACGGGGGAGAGCTGTGGGACGCGGTGGCATGGGGGGCGGGCATCGGACCGGACGGGTTCGAGGCGATGCGGGAATATGATGACGCGCTGACCGATGCGGTGCTGGCGGCGGCGGCGGAGCGGCTGGCCAAACCGCCCGAGGCACTGCTGGAGGATCTGGGCGCCTACCTCGTCACGCTGGAGCCGCTGCGGCGATTGCTGCGCTTCGGCGGGGTGAACTACCCCGATTTCCTGCAATCGCTGGACGATCTTCAGGGCCGTGCGCAACTCGCGCTGCCGGAACTCGGCCTGCCCGCATTGCGGCTCACCGGGGATGCGGGCGGGCACTTCGCGCTGCACCTGCCCGAAGAGCCCGACGGCAGCGCCATGGCCCGGCTCGCGCCGCCGGTGCTGGCCGGGATCTTGCGGGCGATGGCCGATGACTATGGCGCACTGGCCGTGATCGCGCTGGCAGAGCGGCAGGGGCAGGGGGCAAGGCCCGGCGCGCCCGCCATACGGATCGACCTGCTGCAGGCCCGCTATGCCAAGGGCCGCCACTTCCACCTTGGCCTGCCCTCGGCGGGGGGGGCGCGATGACCGCCGCCCGCCCCTCTGCCGGTACCCGCAGGGTCAGCGGCCGCGCTCCCGCGGTGCTGGCGATGCGGCGGGTCGCGCCGCCCGACCTGTCGGAGCTGTCGCCCCAGATGCTGGGCGTCCTGATGCCGATGTTCCTGTGGCTCGATGCGCAGGGCCGGGTGCAGGCGGCGGGGCCGACGCTGCGCAAGGTCTGCGGGCGCGCGCTGCGCCCCGGCGTATCGCTGTTCGACCTGTTCGAGATCACCCGCCCCTGCCGGATGACCGGCATGGACGATCTGCGCGCCCACGGGATGCGCCGGCTGCATCTGGCGCTGCGGACGCGCTCGCGCACCGGCCTGCGCGGCATCCCCGTGCCGCTGGGGCCAGAGGGGGGCGGCATGCTGCTGAACCTCTCGTTCGGGCTGACCGTGGCCGAGGCGGTGCGAGACCATGCGCTGACCGACGCCGATTTCGCGCCCACCGACCTGACGGTCGAGATGCTGTACCTGATCGAGGCGAAAAGCGCGGTGATGGGCGAATTGCGTGGCCTGAACCTGCGCCTCGAACGCGCGCATCGCAGCGCCATGGCCGAGGCGTTGACCGATCCGCTGACCGGGCTTGCCAACCGCCGCGCGCTGGAACTTGCGCTCGATGCGGCGGCGCGGGCCGGCGGGCGGGCAGGGCCGGCGCCGCCCTTCGCGCTGGCGCATCTGGACCTCGACTTCTTCAAGCGGGTGAACGACACGCTTGGCCATGCCGCGGGCGACGCCGTGCTGGCCGAGGTGGCGCGGATCCTGAAGGACGAAACCCGCCAGCATGACCTGGTGGCGCGCGTCGGGGGCGACGAATTCGTGCTGGTGCTGCGCGGCAGGACGGATCCCGCAAGGATCGAGGCGCTTGGACGGCGGATCATCAGGCGGCTGGAACAGCCGGTGCCGGTCGGCGGCGCGGCGGCGCGGATCTCGGGCAGCCTTGGCGTGGTGCTGTCGGTCGATTATCCGGTGCCGGATCCTCAGCGGATGCTTGCCGATGCCGACCGCGCGCTCTACGCCTCCAAGCACCGGGGCCGCGCGGCGGTGACGATCCTGCGATCCGCGCCAGGCTGACCCCGTGGCCCTTGTCGAACCCCTTGCGCGGCGCTTCCGCCGAAACCCGGTCGCGAAGGCGCCGCCCGCGCGCCTGGCGGCTACCCGCGACCATCCGCCGGCGGAGCGTCGGTGCCACGGTCTGCCGCTTTGGCGCGGCGCCGTCCGAATAGGTGTTGTTGGCGGTAGCAGAAACTCTAATCTGCAGACCAGGATGGCGCCCGATGCGCGGGCTTCGGAAGGCGGGATGGCATGGCGATTACCCCGGTGCTCCTCTGCGGTGGGTCCGGCACCCGGCTCTGGCCATCGTCCCGCAAGAGCTTCCCCAAGCAATTCGTGAAGCTGATCGGCGAGGAGACGCTGTTTGCCGCCGCTGCCAGCCGTCTGTCGGGGCCGGGCTATGCGGCGCCGGTGGTGGTGACCGGCTCGGATTTCCGCTTCATCGTGACCGAGCAACTGGCCGAGGCGGGCATCGATCCCGGCGCGATCCTGCTCGAGCCCGAGGCGCGCAACACCGCGCCGGCGGTGCTGGCCGCGGCGCTGCATCTGGCGGCGCTGGACCCGGAGGCGGTGATGCTGGTGGCGCCCTCGGACCATGTGATCCCCGATGCCGCCCTGTTCCGCCGCGCGGTCGC
>DIVD01000003.1:0-13803 GCA_002423245.1 Rhodobacteraceae bacterium UBA6141 | reverse complement strand
GCGCTTCGTGGAAAAGCCCGATGCGGCGCAGGCCGGGCAGATGGTCGGCGCGGGCAACTACCTGTGGAACGCCGGGATTTTCCTCTTTGCGGCCAGGGACGTGATCGCGGCCTTCCGCCGCCACGCCCCCGGGCTGGTCGCCCCGGTCGAGGCGGCGGTGGCGGCGGCGAAGCCCGACCTTGGCTTTCTGCGGCTCGATCCGGCGGCCTGGGCCGGGGCCGAGGACATCTCCATCGACTATGCGGTGATGGAAAAGGCGGCCAACCTTGCGGTGGTGCCCTTCAGCGGCGCCTGGTCCGACCTTGGCGGCTGGGATGCGGTCTGGCGCGAGGGCGCGCAGGCGGCGGGCGGCGTCGGCACCAGCGGCCCGGTCACCGCGATCGACTGCGAGGACACGCTGCTGCGCTCGGACTCCGGCGGGCTGGAAGTGGTGGGCATCGGGCTGAAGAACATCTTCGCCATCGCCACGCCCGATGCGGTGCTGGTCGCCGACATGAGCCGGGCGCAGGACGTGAAGGCCGCGGTGACGGCGCTGAAGAAGAAGGGCGCCCGGCAGGCCGAGGCCTTCTTGCGCGACCACCGGCCCTGGGGCTGGTTCGAGACGCTGGCGCTTGGCGACCGCTTCCAGGTGAAGCGGATCGTGGTGCATCCGGGCGCGGCGCTGAGCCTGCAGAGCCATTTCCACCGCTCGGAACACTGGATCGTCGTCGAGGGCACGGCGAAGGTGACGATCGACGACAAGGTGCAACTGGTGACGGAGAACCAGTCGGTCTACATCCCGATCGGCAGTGTGCACCGGATGGAGAATCCGGGCAAGGTGCCGATGGTGCTGATCGAGGTTCAGACCGGCACCTATCTGGGCGAGGACGACATCGTGCGCTATGACGATGCCTATGCACGCGGGCAAGGCGCGAAGGGCTGAGCCCGGCACCGCCGGTCCGGCACAAATGACGAGGGGTTATGATGAAGATTGCGGTTGCGGGGCTGGGCTATGTCGGCCTGTCGAACGGGCTGCTGCTGGCGCAGCACAACGAGGTCGTGGCGCTGGATGTGGTGCCGGAAAAGGTGGCGCTGGTGAACTCCGGCCGCTCGCCGATCGTCGATCCCGATTGCGAGGCGTTCCTGGCGCGGGGCGATCTGAACTTCCGCGCCACCACCGACCCGGCCGATGCCTATGCGGGGGCGGATTTCGTGATCATCTCGACGCCGACCAACTACGACGTGCTGACCCACCGCTTCGATACGGGCTCGGTCGAGGCGGTGATCCGCAAGGTGATGGAACTCGCGCCCGAGGCCGTGATGGTGATCAAGTCCACGATCCCGGTTGGCTACACGCAGGCGACATCGCTGGCGATGGGCACCAAGAACCTGATCTTCAGCCCGGAATTCCTGCGGGAAGGCAAGGCGTTGTACGACAATCTTCACCCATCGCGCATCGTCGTGGGCGAGCGGTCCGAGCGGGCGAAGCGGTTCGCGGCGCTGTTGCAGGAAGGCGCGGTCGAAAAGAACGTGCCGACGCTGTTCACCGACCCGTCGGAGGCCGAGGCGGTGAAGCTCTTCGCCAACACCTTCCTTGCGATGCGGGTCGCCTTCTTCAACGAACTGGACACCTATTCCTGCGCGCGCGGTCTGGATGCGCGGCAGATCATCGACGGGGTCAGCCTCGATCCGCGGATCGGCGCGCATTACAACAACCCCTCCTTCGGCTATGGCGGCTATTGCCTGCCCAAGGACACCAAGCAGTTGCTGGCGAACTATGACGAGGTGCCGCAGGTGATCATCGGCGCCATCGTGGAGGCGAACCGCACCCGCAAGGATTTCATCGCCGACCAGATCGTCGCGCGCAAGCCGCGGGTGGTGGGCATCTACCGGCTGGTGATGAAGGCGGGCTCCGACAACTTCCGGCAGAGCTCGATCCAGGGGATCATGAAGCGGGTGAAGGCGAAGGGCATCGAGGTCATCGTCTATGAACCGGCGCTGGAGGAGGAGGAGTTCTTCAAGTCGCGTGTGATCCGCGATCTGGAGGCGTTCAAGGCCGAGGCCGATGTGATCGTGGCCAACCGCGCGGCGCCGGAACTCGCCGATGTGGCGGACAAGGTCTATACCCGCGATCTGTTCGGGGCGGACTGAGCCGGCCCCCGCCGAGCGGTACGAAAGCGGCAGGATGTGCAAAAGCGGCGCCCGGTCTGATCCGGGCGCCGCGTGCGGCATATTCGTCTGTCCGTGTGCGCGCGGGCCCGGCGGCTGCGCTAGTGGCCAGTCCCCTTGAGCACCACGCCGAAGGTCATGCCGATCAGCCGCAGGTCGCAGCCAAGGCTTGCCTTCTCGTAATAATGCTCGTCGAAGCGGACGCGGTCCACAAAGCGCGTGGCACCGCGGCCCTCGATCTGCCAGGGGCCGGTGATGCCCGGACGCAGCCTGAAATAGGCGGTGCCGCCCGCTGCGACATAGAGATGTTCCTGCCCCACGGTGAAGGGGCGCGGGCCGACAAAGCTCATGTCGCCCCAGAGAATGTTGAGGATCTGCGGCAGTTCGTCGAGGCTCGACTTGCGCAGGAACCGGCCCACCCTGGTGATGCGCGGGTCATGCGTCAGCTTCTGGTTCACATGCCATTCTTCGGCGATCCTGGGGGTCGGAAGCGCACAGATCGGCAAGAACGCGTTCCGCGTCCACCACCATCGTGCGCAGTTTCCAGCAGGTGAACCGCCTTCCGTCCCTGCCTACACGTTCCTGGCCGAAGAAGCCGGGTCCGCCATCCATCCGGGTCAGCACCCACAGCACCGCAAGGACGGGCGCCACCACGGGCAGGATCAGCAGGGAAAGGAAGATGTCGAAGGCCCGTTTCGGAACGCCCGTGTACCGGCGCCCCGCATTCCGGCCAGCGGTGTCGATGGGGCCGAAACGGTCCGATAGCACCAGATGCTTCATTGCTGTCTCCCGCGCGAAAGCGTCTCTCTCAGTGTCAGTTACCGGCAAGCGTGGTGGAATTGTCCGTCTTCCTGTCCGTCTGTCCGCTTGGCCATGCCGGCCGCCATGAACGCACCATCATCCGATCAACCATCCGATCGACCCTTGCCGCCAAATCCGGTTTGCGTCGATCTGCACACATTACCCCTCGATATCATGCCGGCAAACATGGTTACGCAAGTCCTCAAATGCTGCAACTGCGAAGGGAGGCGGCTTCCTGCCACAACCTGTGCGGTAGCTGCCACAACCTGGCCGATAATTGAGCGGAACGTGACGCTGCGACGAACACTTTGCGAAAGTTGCATGTCGGCTGCCTAATTTCTGAACAATCCGTGTTCGCCCGGCCGAGAATCGGCAGCTGCGCCGCCTGCCGCGCCGCCTGCCGCGCGTCACGCTGGCGGGTTACTGGCCCAGCCTGCGGCCCGGGTCACGGCCTCGCGCAACTTCGTGACCCCGGGCGGCGCGGGGAACAGTTGCCGCGGGCCAGGCGTTCAGTTACCGCAGAAGATCATCCCGGAGGAGCAAGGCAATGAGCAGACGCATGACACGAAGCCGCGCGGCCCGCACGACGGCGCTGGTGGCAAGCCTGTCGATGGCGATACCGTTTCCCCTTTATGCGCAGTCCGGCTATGCGCAGTCCGGCGAGGAGGAGCCTTGCACCGATGGCAGCAGCCCGCCCTGCGAGACCCGGGAGGAGCAGCAGGGCCAGCAACCGCAGGAACCGGAAACCCAGCCGGCCACCCCGCCAGAGGAGGTTCCGGCCGACCCCGCGCCGGAACGGCAGCCGGTCCCGGACGAGACACCCTCCGAGGCACCCGCCGAAGTGCCGCAGCCCGACCAGCCCCCGGAAATCCCCGCCGATGAAGGCGCGGGCAACCCTGAAGGCGAGAGCCTCGGCGACGCGCTGAACCGCGCGTTGCAGCAGGAACCCTCTGCCGAACCCGGCCCCTCCGCAGAGCAGGCCCAGCCTTCCGCCGCCCCCCCTGCCGAAGGGCAGGGCGCGCAGGAACCCGCACAGGACCCCGCAGCGGAGGACGCGCGCCAGGAGTCCCCCGCCGATTCCTCCTCCGCCGCCGCCGAGGAGGACGCGCTGCGCCGCGCGCTGGAGCAGCAAGGCACCGGCAGCGAAACCGCGCCAGCGGAGACCCAGCCGGCGGAGACACAGCCGGCGGAGACGCGGGCCGGGACGGGCGAGGCGCCAGCCCCCGAAGCGGGCGATGACAGCGCCGCGGGTGAGGCCGCGACTGGCGACAGCACGACTGGCGACGGCACGACTGGCGACAGCACGACTGGCGACAGCGCGGGCGCCGGGCAGCAGGACGCGGGCGGGGCTGCCGCCGACACTGCCGATCAGGGCGCCGCGCTGCCCGCCGGGGACGACACCGGCGAGGCTCCCGCCGAGGAGGCGGGCCGCGCCGCGGAAGACGGCCAGGCTGCCAGCGACGAACAGCCTGTCCCCGAGCAGTTGATGGCCGATCAGCCCGATCCTGCCTCGGGCGAGCCTCCGGCGCTCGACGCGCTCGCGGCGACGGGCAGCGAGGGCGGCGAGGAGGCGCGCGACGAGGTCGCGGTGAGCGAGGAAACCGTCACCGAGGAGACCGCCCGCTCTTCGTCCGAGGAGTTCGGGAACACCGTCAGCGAAGCCGCGAGCAGCACGCGCGACGATGACGATGATGACAATGACGACGACCGCTGGAACAGCGCCCTCTCGGACCGCGAGAAGGTGATGCTGCTGGGCCTCGGCGCGCTTGCCGTCGGCGCGGTCATCTCCAACAACCGCCGGGTAGAGCTGAACTCGGGCGACCGGGTGGTCGTGCAGCAGCCCGATGGCAGCTATCAGGTGCTCAAGGACGACGGCGCGCTGCTGCGCCAGCCCGGATCGAACGTGCGGACCGAACAGTTCCGCGACGGATCCAGCCGCACCACGGTGCTGCGCGAGGACGGCTCGAAGATCGTGACGATCTACAGCCCGGACATGCGCGTGCTGCGCCGCACCCGGATCGACCCCAACGGCCGCGAATATCTGCTGATCGACGATACCGTCAGCTACGAGCCGGTGGACGTCTCAAAGCTGCCCGCGCCGCGGAACCGCTTCGTCGAACTGACCGATGACGAGCAGGCGCTGCGCGCGGCCCTGGCCCGCGACCCCGCACTCGGCCGCAGCTTCAGCCTCTCGCAGATCCGCAATATCGCGGAGGTGCGCGCGCTGGTGCCGGTGATCGACGTGAACGCGATCACCTTCGAGACAGGCTCGGCGGCGATCACGCCCGATCAGGCGCAGGCGCTGGCCTCGCTCGGACGGCTGATCCGGCGCTATATCGACGAGAACCCGCAAGAGGTGTTCCTGATCGAGGGCCATACCGATGCGGTCGGCTCTGCCGCCTCCAACCTCGCGCTGTCGGACAGGCGGGCGGAATCGGTGGCGCTGGCGCTGAGCGAATATTTCGACGTGCCGCCCGAGAACATGGTCGTGCAGGGCTATGGCGAAAGCTACCTGCGGGTGGACACGCAGGCCGGCGAGCGGGCGAACCGCCGCGTTGCCGTGCGCCGGATCACCGACCTGCTGCAGACCGCCGCCAACTGACGCCGGGGGCCATGCCTCTGCGGAGCGGGAAGAATGCGCTGCGGCTGGCGGTTGCCAACGGTCCGCTGTGCCCCATATCCGGGTTTCTGCTGTCCACGCGCGGAGCCATCAGATGACAGACATGCCGGAAACCTCGACGGCGGCGCGCCCCGGCACGGACCGGATTCCCGAACTCGCGCTGGACTGGCACCGCGCGGGGCGCGGGGCCGCGCTTGCGACGGTGCTGGAAACCTGGGGATCCGCGCCCCGGCAGGCGGGCAGCCAGCTGGTCGTGGCGGGCGACGGCGCGATGATGGGCTCCGTCTCGGGCGGCTGCGTCGAAGGCGCCGTGGTCGAGGAGGCGATGGCCTCGCTGGCCGACGGGCAGGCACGGGAGCTGAGCTACGGGGTCAGCGATGACAATGCCTTCGCGGTCGGGCTGGCCTGCGGCGGCACGATCCGGATCCTGGTGCAGCCGGTGGCGGCGGAGACCGGTGGTGGGCGCGGCGCGCTTCCCGAGGCGCTGCTGGCCGAACTGGTCGGCGCGCGGGCGGCCCGGCAGGCGGTGGCGCTGCAGGTCGATCTGGAGGCGATGACCACGCGGCTGGTCGCGGCGCGCGGCGCGACCGGCAGGCTGGCCGAACGCTTCCGCACCGACCGGTCGGGCACGGACACCGATGCGCAGGGCAGCGTCTTCACCGGCCTGCACAACCCGCCGCTGCGGCTGATGGTGGTGGGTGCGGTGCATGTCGCGCAGGCGCTGCTGCCGATGGCGCGGATCGCCGGCTTCGATCCGGTGCTGATCGACCCGCGCGGCGCCTTCGCCTCGGCGGCGCGCTTCCCCGGCGAGGTGCTGATCGAGGACTACCCCGACGAGGCGATGCCCGCGCTGGAGCCCGACGCGCGCACCGCCGTGGTGACGCTGGCCCATGACCCCAAGATCGACGATCCGGCGATCCTGTCGGCACTGGCGGCGCCGGTGTTCTATATCGGCTGCCTCGGCTCCTCGCGCACCCATGCCAGGCGGCTGGAGCGGCTGAGGGCGGCGGGGGTGGGTGACGAGGATCTCGCGCGCATCCACGGGCCGGTCGGGCTGAGGATCGGCGCCATCACCCCGGCGGAAATCGCGATCTCGATCCTGGCCGAGATCACGCAGCGGTTGCGGCAGGGCTAGGTCATGCCATCCAGATCCTGCGGCGGGGCGGGGTCTGCGCCCTGGCCGCGCCTGCCTGCGGCGGGCCGGTCTCCTCGGGATCGGTGGTGGCGGGCATGGCGGGGTCCGCCGTCTCGTCGATCAGCCGGGCGCTGCGCTGGCGGGTGGCATACCGCATCGCCCATTGCAGCGAGACCAGCAGCCGCTTCTCGAAGTTGACCAGCAGCCAGACGTGGACCAGCGCCCACAGATACCAGGCGATCCGACCCGTCATCTGCCAGCGCCCGAAATCGAACACCGCCGCGCCCCGGCCGATGACGGCGGTATTGCCCCGGTTGCGAAAGCGGAACGGGCCGGGGGGCGGGCCGCCCCTGGCCTGCCGCCGCAGCGCGCGCCCCAGATGCCGGCCCTGCTGCCGCGCGACCTGCGCCAGCGCCGGCAAGGGCTTGCCGTCCTCGCCCGTGGCCAGCGCGGCATCGCCGATCGCCCAGATGCCGGGATGGCCGGGCACCGCCAGATCGGGCCCCACCGGCAGCCGCCCTGCCTCGCCCGGCTCCACCCCCAGCCACTGCGCGAGCGGAGCCGCCTTGACCCCCGCCGCCCAGATCACGCAGCCCGCCGGCACCTGCCGGCCGCCGATGGAGACGAAGCCCTCGCCCACCGCCTCGACGGTGCTGTCGGTCCAGATCTCGACGCTCTCCTCGTGCAGCGTGTCCTCGGCGTAGCGGGCCAGCCGCTCGGGGAAGCCGGCAAGGATGCGCGGCCCCGCCTCGACCAGCAGCACGCGCAGATCGTCGGGGAAAAGCCCGCGGAAGTCGCGGCCGATCAGGAAGCGGCCAAGCTCGCTGACCGCGCCGGCCATCTCGACCCCGGTCGGGCCGCCGCCGACGATCACGGTGGTCAGAAGGTCGCGGCGGGCGTCGGGGTCCGGCAGGTGTTCGGCCTTCTCGAAGCCCAGCAGCAGGCGCTGGCGGATCAGCCGTGCGCCATGCACCGTCTTCAGCCCCGGCGCATGGGGGCGCCAGTCGTCATGGCCGAAATAGTTGTAGTCCGACCCCGCCGCCAGCACCAGTTGGCCAAAGCCGACGCGGCGCCCGTCGGCAAGGCGCAGCGCGCGCGCAGGCACATCGACGCCGGTGACGCGCCCCAGAAGCACCCGCAGGTTGCGGTGGCGGCCAAGGGTGCGGCGGATCGGCTCGGCGATGTCGGCGGGCGACAGCGCGGCGGTGGCGACCTGGTAGAGCAGCGGCTGAAAGAGGTTGTGGTTGCGCGCGTCGATCAGCAGCACGTCGATGCCGCTGCCCCCCAGTTCCAGCGCGCAGGCCAGCCCGGCGAAGCCGCCGCCGACGATGACGATATCCGCGCCGAGATCCGGGCCGGGTGCGTTGGCAGCGGGGACTGGGGGCATGGCGTCGTCCTGATCGGGCGCGAGGTCGGTGCTGCACGGGGCTGCGCGGGGCTGCGCGGGGCTGCACGGTACTGCACGGGGCGGCAGGCGGGTGCTGGCTGCGGCAGGGCTCGATGGGCAACTGCGCAGCCGTTGCCTTGTTCCCGTCAGCCCGAGCAGAGCGGCAGGAGTGCGACGAACCAGAAGCAATAGCCCGTCGCCAGCGCCGCCGCGCCGGTCAGCAGCCGCGCCGTGGTCGCAAGGCGCGGCGCAAGGCCCGCCCCCCGCCGCAACACCCGAAGCCCGGCGAGGGTCAGGGCAAGCCCGCCCGCCGGCAGCGCCACCAGCACAAGCCGCAGCGGCGCGATCCCGGCAGGCCCACGCGCGAGGCCCCAGCCGGTCTCGCATCCCGCCGCGTGCCCGGCATAGACCAGCGTGAACACCAGCGCCCAGAGGCCGAAGCCTCCGGTCAGCGCCAGCAAGATCCGGGCGCCGGCCGTCATGGCGCGCCCGCCGCGGCCTCTGCCAGCGCCCGCAGCATCGCCGGAAAGCCCAGCACCACAAGGCCCGCGGGCAGAAGCCCCGCCTGCCACAGGCGCATCAGGTCAAGGTCGATCCGCCGCCGGGCCGAGACATGGCCGCTGGCCAGCCGGCGCAGCGCGTTGACGGCCAGCACCGCGCCGATGAGGGCGTGCAGCCCCAGCCAGATCAGCGCCGCCGCCAGCACCGCCTGCGCGGCATGGGTCTGCAGCGGCGGCAGTGCGGCGATCATCCAGCCGCACGCGGCCAGCGCGGCGAGGTTCCCGGCCAGCGCCGCCACGCAGGCAGGCGCCGCCGCCCGCCCCGCCGCCCGCCCCGCCGCCCGCCCCGCCGCCCGCCCCGCCATCCGCGCCGCGCCCCAGGCGCCGGCCAGCGCCAGCGCGGCCAGGATCCCCGGCGCCCGCGGCAGCGCGGGCCACAGGGGCGGCGGCCAGCCCGGCGCCGAGAGCGCAAGGAACAGCCCCCCGAACAGCAGCGAGGCCAGCAGCGCCCCGTCCGCCACCGCCAGCATCCGCAGCGCCCAGAGGGCGGGAGGAACCGGCGCCTCGGAGGAGAGCGGCAGCGACAGGCCCTCGCCCGCCGGCATTGCGCCCCCGCCGGCCGTGGCCGGCATTGCGCCCCAGTCGGCCGCGGCATGCTCGCCCACCGGCCAGCGCAGGAACAGCACCAGCACCACCAGCGCGGCAAGGATCGCCGCAGGATAGATCTTGAACAGCAGCGACAGGAATACTGCCCCCGTCGCAAGCGCCGTCCAGAGCGGCAGGTAGGTCTGCTGCGGCAAGATCACGATCTGCTCGGGTTCGCCGCCCGCGACCGTCACGCCCACAGTCTCCATCCAGCCATTGCGCGCGAGACCGAGAACCCCCTCGCCCCGCGCCAGCAGCGGCGCGATCTTGCGCGGCTCCAGCCGGTCGGCGCGGCTGGTGATGCGGGGCAGCGCGGCAAAGGTGTAGGGCGGCGGCGGCAGGGCGGGCACCGCCCATTCCAGCGTTGCCGCCTGCCAGGGGTCCGCCTGGGCCTTGCGGCCGAAGCGCAGCGTCATCACCGCGTCGATCAGGATCACCGCAAAGCCGATCGCCATCACGAAGCTGCTGACCGAGGACAGCAGGTTCAGCCAGTGCCAGCCGCTCTCCGCGCCGTAGGCATGCACCCGGCGCGGCATCCCCATCAGCCCGGTGACGTGCATCACGAAGAAGGTGCCGTTGAACCCCGCGAAGACCAGCCAGAACCCCAGCCGCGCCGCCGGCCCGTCATGCGCGCGCCCCGTGATCAGCGGCAGCCAGTGATAGCCCGCCGCCAGCATCGGGAACAAGAAGCCGCCGATCAGCACGTAGTGCAGATGCGCCACCACGAAATGCGTGTCATGCGCCTGCAGGTCGAAGGGCACGATCGCCAGCATCACGCCCGTGAGCCCGCCCATCACGAAGACGAAGAAGAAGCCGAACACATGCAGCATCGGCACCGAGACCGGCGCCGAGACCGGCGCCGGGGCGCGGGGGCCGGCTGGCGGGCCGGGGTTCGGTCTGCGCTGCGCCAGCGTGGCGATCCAGGCGAAGATCTGCACCGCCGTCGGCACCGCGACCAGCGTGCTCGCCGCCGAGAACAGCGCCAGCGACAGGTGCGGCAGCCCGGTCGCGTACATGTGGTGCACCCAGAGCCCGAAGGACAGGAAGGCCATCGCCACCAGCGCCGCCACCACCGCGCGGTAGCCGGCCAGCGGCCGCCCGGCAAAGACCGGGATCAGCGTGGACAGCGCCCCGGCGGCGGGCAGGAAGATGATATAGACCTCGGGATGGCCGAACAGCCAGAAGAGGTGCTGCCACAGCAGGGGATCGCCGCCGCCCGCCGGGTCGAAGAAGGGCAGGCCGAAGGCCCGCTCCGCCTCCAGCAGCAGCGAGCCGAGGATCAGCGGCGGAAACCCCACCAGCATCATCGCGGCGACGGTCAGCATGTACCAGGCAAAGACCGGCATCCGGTCCAGCGACATGCCCGGCGCGCGCAGGATCAGGATGGTGACGGTGATTTCCACCGCGGCGGAAATCGCCGAGATCTCGACGAAGGTGATCCCCAGCAGCCAGACATCGGCGCCGATCCCGGGCGACCAGGGCTTTGACGAAAGCGGCGTGTACATGAACCATCCGCCCGCAGGCGCGGCCCCCGCCAGCATCGCCACGATCAGCAGCGTGCCGCCGAAGAGATAGCACCAGTAGCCGTAAGCGGACATCCGCGGGAACGCCATGTCGCGCGCGCCCAGCATCTTGGGCAGCAGATACATCGCCAGCCCCTCGAACAGCGGGATCGCGAAGAGGAACATCATCACCGTGCCGTGCATGGTGAAGACCTGCGCGTAAAGCCCCGGCTCCATGAAGCCGCTGTCGGGCGTGGCAAGCTGGATGCGGATCAGCATGGCCAGCGTGCCGGCGATGGCAAAGAACACCAGCGCCGTGACCATGAAGCGCCGCCCGACGATGGAGTGGTTCACTGCCGCCAGCCTCTGCCATCCCGGCCCGGTGGCCCAGATCCTGCGCAGCGCGGCATCAAGCGCCAGCGGATCGGACCCGAGCCCCAGCGGATCGGACACGCCCGCGCCCGCCGCCGCTGCGGTCTGCGTCGCGTCGGATGCGGTCTGCCTGCGCGGCGGGTTGGTCATCGGGCGGGCTCCTGCGCGGTGGAGGGGACGGGGGCGGAGGGGACGGGGGCGAGCGCCTCGGCCAGCGCCTCTTGCGGATGCGCGAGCACCTCGAACGCCATGAAGCTGTGGCCGGTGCCGCAATATTCGGCGCATTGCCCGCCATAGCTGCCCGGCGCATCGGCAATCAGCACGATGCGGGTCTCGCGCCCCGGGATCGCGTCGATCTTGCCGCCCAGCCGGGGGATCCAGAAGGAATGGACCACATCGGCGCTGGTCAGCGTCACCTCCACCGGGCGGCCGGCCGGGATGTGCAGCAGATCGACGCTCTCCGCCGCGCCGGGATTTGCGGGATAGCTGAACAGCCAGTGCCATTGCCGCGCCTCGGCCGTCACCCGGAACGGCTCGGTCCCCGCCGGGCGCAGCACCGCCTCGCCCAGCACCAGCGCCGCGGCGCCGAGCGGCAGCAGGATCGGCAGCGGCAGGAAGATCCCGCCCCAGAGGATCCAGCGCCGCGGCGGAACCCTCGCCGCCGCCTCCGGGCGGAGCAGCGCCCAGAGGTAAAGCGCCATCACCAGCACGAACAGCGCCGCCGCCGCCGCCAGCATCGTCCACCACAGCGCCGCCATCGCCCGCGCCTGCGGCCCCGCCGGGTCCAGCGCCGACAGCGGCCCGCCCGTCCATCCACAGCCGACGAGCGGCATCGCCGCGGCCAGCAGCGCGGCGCGGCGGAACCCGCAGGCCCGCCCGCCCGTTGCCGTTCCAGCACATCCCCTCACCGGAGCCCCCGCCGATGCCGGACCGCCCAGCCGCCAGCGATGCCGCCAGCGATGCCGCCCCCGGATCCGCCGGCACCGAAGACCCTTTCATCGCGACGATCGAATCGGCCGACAGCGCCTCGGTCGTGGCGATGGCGGGGCATCCGCTGCATGCGATGATGGTGCATTTCCCCATCGTGCTCGGCTTTGCCACGCTGGCGGCAGATCTCTTCTTCTGGTGGGGCGGCGATCCGTTCTGGGCGCGCGCCGGCGTCTGGGCCATCGGCGTCGGCTTTCTTGCCGGGGTCGCCGCCGGGCTGGTCGGGCTGGCGGAACTGCTGCTGGTGCGCGGCATCCGCCTGCGCGGCAGCGGCTGGGCGCATGGGGTCGCGGCGGTGATGCTGATCTCGGTGCTCGGGATGAACTGGGGGCTGCGGCTGAACCGGCCCGAGGATGTGCTGCCGCTCGGGCTCGGGCTCTCGGCGCTCGGGGCGGTGCTGATCGGGTTCGCGGGCTGGCATGGGGGGAAGCTGATCTACCATCATGGCATAGGGCTCGTCGAGGCCGATGAGAACGAGGGCGGGTCCGACGGCGGGTCCGGTGGCGAGGATGCCTCCGGGGCCGCAGCCGGGGAGCCCTCTGCCGCCCCGCCGCCCTGAGCCGCGCCCCCTTCCTGAGATGCGCCCCCGCCCCGAGATGCGCCGACAGGCCTGCCCCGGCCCTCGGGCGCAAGCGGCGGGACGAGCCAGCCGAGCCGCGCGCCGAGCCCGCCGGGGCTGAACAGCCCGCCGCCGCCGGGCCCGCCCTCCAGCTGCGCCAGACCGGGTGCCAGATCGGGCTTGCCCAGCACCAGAACCAGCGTGCCCGCCGCCAGCCCGGCGGTGCCGAGGAAGGTGAGGATGCCCACGCTCCGCCTCGGCTCGGCATCCTCCTTGAACATCTCGACGATGGCGCGCGCGGTAAAGACATGGATCATCGCCAGCCCCGCGACCAGCACCAGCTTGGCGGCGAGCCATGGCACATAGACCTCGCGCAGGAAGATCAGCGCGGTGCCGCTGGCGATCGCCACCATCGCGGCGGGCGAGAGTACGGCGGTATAGAGGAAGCGGGCGCGGCGGTGCATCCGGTGCAGCGCCGGGCCGGGGGTCTGGCCGCGCCGCTGCGCCAGAAGCGCCGGAAACAGCAAGAGCCCGCCGACCCAGACCCCGAGGAACAGGATGTGGACGGCCTTCAGCGCCGCGGTCAGTCCGCCCATCTCGCCGCTCATGCGCGCGGCTTCCGCCGCGGCGCCGGCGCCCGCCACAGCGCCCCGCCCGGCCGGGCAGGCGCCGGCGACGGGCCGCAGTCGGGCACGAAGGCTGCGGCGGGCGGCATCACGGCGCCGCCTCCGCGCCCTCGGGGGCTTCGGTCTCGCCCGGCCCGCTGAGCCCGAGCGAGGCGGGATTGTCCGGCGCCCATTCGGGGACCGAGCGCAGCTGCGCCTCGGTCCAGGGCAGGGTGATGCGCAGACCGCCCTCGCCCGCCGGCGCGAGGCGCAGTTCGGAAAAGGGCACCGCGACCGCGTAGCGGCCGACCCCCAGCACGCCGCCGATCGCGACGACGACATGGCTGATGCGCCCTTCCGCGCCCGCGCCCGGGGCCAGCACGAAATCGACGATCTGGCCAAGCTCGGCGCCGCCCGCATCCACCACCCGGGCACGGCGCAGGGCCTCGGTGGTGATGAGGGAAGCGGCAGGGGAAGAAGCGGCAGGGGAAGCGGCAGGCGGTGCCGCCGCGGTATCCGCAGGCGGGGAGGCGGGCGCAGGC
>DIVD01000001.1 GCA_002423245.1 Rhodobacteraceae bacterium UBA6141 | reverse complement strand
CGTTCCACATCGCCGAGAAGATGCCAAGCTCGGTGAAACTCGGCTCGCGGCCGATGATGTCGAGGATCCGCTGGTATTCGTCGGGTTTCAGCCCATGCGCGGCAATCAGCTCGGGGGTGATCTGCGGTTCGAGCATGGCATCGGTCCCTTCTGCACTCGGGCGGCATCTCTAAGGACTCTGCCCGGCGCAGGGAAGAGGCTTTGCGCCGCGGCGGCGTGCAGCCGCAAGGCAGAACCTGCCTGCCGCAAGGCAAGCCACCCGCCTGCCGCAATGGCAAAAAAAAAGGCCGAGACAAAGCTCGGCCCAAGTCCAACAGGGAGGTAGAAGGCGCGTGGAGTTTCCTCAGGAACCCGCCTTCTGCGCCCGATTTATGGGCGGCGTGTGAACGGTTCAAGGAAAAACATGCCGCGGCGGCATCAACTCCGCCATGCGCCTGCGTCATGGCTTGCCCCGCGCCCGGATCAGATCCGGATCAGACCTTGATCAGTCCCGGATCAGACCGGCACCGTATCGTCCATCTGCCGCTTGCGGTAGGCCATGATTTCCTCGGTGACGAAATCGCGGAAGGCGGCGATGCGCTTCGATTGCCGCAACTCCTCGGGATAGGCGAGAAATACCGGCACCTCGGCCGATTGCACATCGGGCAGCACCGGCACCAGATGCGGGAAATCCTCGGTCAGGTAGTCGGGCAGCACGCCGATGCCGATATGGTTCAGCACGCCCTGCAACACGCCGAAGTAGTTGTTCACGAACAGCAGCGACGGGATTTCGTAGCTGGTCAGTTTCTGCACCAGCATCGCCCCCGCCGCCACCTGCGCCGCGTTGGGGTTCTGGCAGATCAACCGGTGCTTGTGCATGTCCTCCAGCCGCTCGGGCGTGCCGCGTTCCGCCAGATACCTGTCGCTGGCATAAAGCCGCATCCTGATGTTCATCAGCCGCTTGCGGATCAGGTCGGCCTGGCTTGGCTCCTTCATGCGGATCGCCACGTCGGCCTCGCGCATCGGCAGGTCCAGCACCCGCTCTTCCAGCATCAGGTCGATGGTCAGGTCGGGGAAGCGTTCATAGAGCTTGGTCAGCCGCGGCGCCAGCCACAGCGAGCCGAAGCCGGTGGTCGCCGTCACCTTCAGCACGCCGAACACCTCGTCCTCGCTGTCGCGGATGCGGGCGGCGGCGGTCTCGAGCCGTTTTGCCATCACGCTGGTCGCCTCGAACAGCAATTCCCCCTGTTCGGTGAGAATCAGTCCGCGCGCATGACGGTGAAAGAGCGTGGTGCCCAGGCTTTCCTCCAGCGCGCGGATCTGCCGCGAGACCGCCGACTGGCTCAGATGCAGGCTGTCACCCGCATGGGTCAGGCTGCCGGCAGCGGCGACCGCGTGAAATATCCTCAGCTTGTCCCAGTCCATCTTTTCGCTTCCTTGCGCCCGGCGGGCCCGGTCCGTTTCACTTGTTACATGGCTGCTCTGCGTTCCCTACATATGAGCTTGCCAGATGCCAATCGGATGACGCGGATAAAAAAGTGATTTGTAGGTCAGGTTTTTTGACCTATCATGTGTTCGCGTCCATTCAGCAAGGGGAGGTGCCCAATGACCAGGCAGGATGTGATCGGCGAAATTTCGCTCGCGGACCGCTTCGACATGACGAAATCTCCCGTGCTGCTGAACGGGACGCAGGCGCTGGTGCGGCTGATGCTGATGCAGGCCGCGCGCGACAGGGCCGCGGGGCTGAACACCGGCGGCTATGTCACCGGCTATCGCGGCTCGCCGCTGGGCGCGGTGGACATGCAGATGAACCGCGCCCGCAAGGAGCTGACGGCGGCGGGCGTGCTGTTCCAGGAGGGGCTGAACGAGGATCTGGCCGCCACGGCGATCTGGGGCACGCAGCAGGCCGGGCTGCGCGGCGAGGGCGCGCGCGATGGCGTCTTTGCGCTCTGGTATGGCAAGGGGCCGGGGGTGGACCGCAGCGGCGACGTGATGCGCCACGCCAACATGGCCGGCACCGCGCCGCTGGGCGGCGTGCTGATGGCGATGGGCGACGATCACACCGGCGAGTCCTCGACCGTGCTGCACCAGTCCGACTGGGCGATGGTCGATGCCTATATTCCCGTCATCTCTCCGGCCGGCGTGCAGGAGATCCTCGACTACGGGCTCTACGGCTTTGCCCTGTCGCGCTTCGCCGGGGTCTGGACCGGCCTCAAGACCATGAAGGAGACGGTGGAGGCGACGGCGGTGGTCGACGGCCGCCCGGACCGGATGCAGTTCGTCACGCCGCAATTCGCGATGCCGCCGGGGGGGCTCGGCATCCGGCTGGGCGATACGCCCGTCGCGCAAGAGGCGCGGATCATCGACTACAAGAGGTTCGCCGCCGAAGCCTTCGCCCGCGCCAACCGCATCGACCAGCGGGTCTGGGGCCGCCCGGGCGCGAAGATCGGCTTCGTCGCCGCCGGCAAGAACTGGCTCGACCTCGTTCACGCGCTCTCGCTGCTGGGCATCGACGCGGCCGAGGCCGAGCGGCTCGGGATCACCACCTACAAGATCGGGCAGACCTGGCCGCTGGACATGCTCAGCTTTCACGACTGGGCCGAAGGGCTGGACCTGATCGTGGTGGTCGAGGAAAAGCGCAAGCTGATCGAGGTGCAGGTCAAGGAAAGCATCTTCGACGACCGCCGCGGCCGCCGCGTCTATGGCTGGAAGCATCCGGGCACCGGCGAGGAGCTTTTCCCGGCGCGCTACGCGCTCGACCCGGTGATGATCGCGGAAAAGCTGGGCGCGATCCTGATCGAGGAGGGGCGCGGCACCGACCGCATCAAGGCCGGCCTGCAATCGCTTGCGGAAGCCCGCAAATCCGACAACGCGCCAGAGATCGCGACCCGGCAGCCCTGGTTCTGTTCCGGCTGCCCGCACAACACCTCCACCCGGCTTCCCGCGGGCAGCCGCGGCTATGCCGGGATCGGCTGTCACTACATGGTGCAGTGGATGGACCGCGAGACGACGGGCGTCACCCAGATGGGCGGCGAGGGCGCGAACTGGATCGGCGAGGCACCCTTCTCGACGCGCGAGCATGTGTTCCAGAACCTCGGCGACGGCACCTACAACCACTCGGGCGTGCAGGCGATCCGCGCCGCGCTCGCGGCAGGGGTGAACATCACCTACAAGATCCTGTTCAACGACGCGGTCGCGATGACCGGCGGGCAGAAGAACGAGGGCGGGCTGACCGCGCAGCAGATCGTGCGCGAGATACAGGCGATGGGCGTGAAGAACATCGCGCTTGTCTATGACGAGAAAGAGGAAATCGACCTCGGCGCCTTCCCGGCGGGGATCGAGACGGCAGAACGCGCCGAGCTGATGCCCCTTCAGGAAAGATTCAGCAAGATCAAGGGCTTGTCGGCCATAGTTTATGTGCAGACCTGCGCCGCCGAAAAGCGCCGCCGCCGCAAGCGCGGAACCTTCCCCGACCCCGACCGCCGGGTGTTCATCAACACCGATGTCTGCGAGGGCTGCGGCGATTGCGGGGTGCAGTCGAACTGCGTGTCGATCGTGCCGGTGGAAACCGAACTCGGCCGCAAGCGCGCCATCGACCAGTCGAGCTGCAACAAGGATTTCAGTTGCCTCAAGGGCTTCTGCCCCAGTTTCGTGACGCTGGAGGGGGCGAAGGTGAAACGCGCCGAACCCGCCGCGCTGAACCTGCCGGAGCTGCCCGAACCCCCGCTGCCCGCGATCCACGGCACCCACAACATGCTGCTGACCGGCGTCGGCGGCACCGGCGTCGTCACCGTGGGCGCGGTGCTGGCCATGGCAGCGCATCTCGATGGCAAGGGCGCCGGCATGATGGAGATGGCGGGGCTCGCGCAGAAGGGCGGCGCGGTGCATATCCATCTGCGCGTGGCCAACAGCCCCGACGACATCAGCGCGATCCGCGTGGCGGTGGGCGAGGCCGATTGCGTGATCGGCGGCGATCTGGTGGTGACGGGGGGCGCGCGCACGCTGGGGCTGATGCGGGCGGGCCGCACCGGCGCCGTGGTCAACAGCCATGAGATCATCACCGGCGAGTTTACCCGCAACCGGGAATTCCGCCTGCCCTCCGGCCAGTTGCGGCTGTCCCTCGAAGCGCGGCTGCGCGAGAGGGTGTCCTTCCTCGACGCGACCGAACTGGCGGCGAAGGCGCTCGGCGACAGCATCTATTCCAACATGATCGTGCTCGGCGCCGCCTGGCAGAAGGGCTATGTGCCGATCAGCCGCGAGGCGATCCGCCGCTCGATCGAGCTGAACGGCGCGGGCGTGCAGGGCAACCTTGCCGCCTTCGAGATCGGACGCTGGGCGGCGGAACGGCCGGAGGAGGCGGCGGCGCTGGCGCATACCGCACCGGAAAAGCCCTTGACGCTGGAGCAAAAGATCGACTTCCGCGCCGCGCAACTGGCCGATTACCAGAACCGCGCCCTGGCCAGGAAATACCGCGCCCTTGTCGCCCGCGCGCCCGAGCCGCTGCGCGAGGCGGTGGCGCTGGGCTATCACAAGCTCTTGGCCTACAAGGACGAATACGAGGTCGCCCGCCTGCATCTGAGCACGCTTGCCAAGGCCGGCGAGGAGTTCGAGCCGGGCTTCCGCCCGGTCTTCCACCTTGCGCCGCCGATGCTGACCGGCACCGGCCCGGACGGGCGGCCGAAGAAGCGCGCCTTCGGGCCGTGGATGCTGCCGGCCTTCCGGCTGCTGGCGCGGATGAAGCCGCTGCGCGGCACCCCGCTCGATCCCTTCGGCCGCTCGGCCGAGCGGCGGATGGAGCGGGCGCTGATCGCGCAATACGAGGCGGACATGGCGGAGGTGCTGCCGGCGGTGACCCCGGCGACGATGGAGATGGCAGAGGCGCTGGCGCGGCTGCCGCTGCAGATCCGCGGCTTCGGCCCGGTCAAGGAGGCCTCGGCCAAGGCGGCCGCGGCGCGGCGCGAGGAGTTGCTGGCCGCCTTCCGCGCGGGCGGAACGCCGCTGCGCGAGGCAGCGGAGTGACAGGGCAGGCGCGCGGCCCGGACAACCGTCGCGTCACCGTCATCTGCGCTGGCGAGACTCGGGCGATCCGGGGTATGGCCCGGCAGGCGTTCCTGGCATCGGGTCATCATGTCGAAAAGAGACGTTGCGCGCGAGATCAGCTATGCGTCCTCGGCCCGGTCCAGGGGCGGGCGCACGGTGATTCGCCTGCTGGAGAATGCCACCGGCCGCATCGGCCTGATCCGCCGCGCCGAGGGCTATGAGACCGAGCTGGCGCGGGGGGCGGACTTCTGGCAGGTGATGCCCGCGCGCTATGGGCTGAGCCTCGACATCCTGGGCGGGAGCCTCGCGAACATTCCGGCCAATGGCCCGCTGATCGTGATCGCGAACCACCCCTACGGCATCCTCGACGGGCTGATGATGGGGCATGTCCTGTCGCGGGCGCGGGGCGATTTCCGCATCCTCGCCAACTCGGTCTTTCGCCGGTCGGAAGACCTGAACCGGGTGATCCTGCCGGTTTCCTTCGACGAGACGCGGGCGGCGGCGAAGCTGAACCTCGAGACGCGGGCCGAGGCGCTGCGCTACCTGAACGCGGGCGGGGCGATCGGCATCTTTCCGGGCGGCACCGTCAGCACCGCGGCGCGGCCCTTCGGCCGGCCGATGGACCCGGGCTGGCGCAACTTCACCGCGAAGATGCTGGCGAAATCGGGCGCGACGGTGGTGCCGCTGTTCTTCACCGGGCACAACTCGCGCCTGTTCCAGATCGCCAGCCACCTGCACATGACGCTGCGGCTGGCGCTGCTGATCAAGGAGTTCCGCGCGCGCATCGACGAGCCGGTGGCGGTGGTGATCGGCGAGCCGGTCAATGCCACGAAGCTGGAGGCGCTGAAGGGCGATCCGAAGGCGATGATGGATTTCCTGCGCAAGGCGACGTATCAGTTGAGCCCGAAGCCCTTCGAGACCTTCGATCCCGGCTTCGAGTTCGAGCAGAAATACCGGGCCTGAGAGGCATCCCCGCAAGGGTGCCCCGCCCGCAGCGGAGGCCGGGACATGGCGGTTGGGGTGTTCGATTCCGGGCTTGGCGGCCTGACGGTGCTGGCGGCGCTGCAGGCGCGGCTGCCCTCGGTGCCCTTCGTCTATCTGGGCGACAATGCCCATGCGCCCTACGGCGTGCGCGATGCCGACGACATCTTCGCGCTGACCTGCGCGGGCGTGGAGCGGCTGTGGCAGGAGGGCTGCGATCTGGTGATCCTTGCCTGCAACACCGCAAGCGCCGCCGCGCTGAAGCGGATGCAGGAGACCTGGGTGCCGAAGGACAAGCGGGTGCTGGGGGTGTTCGTGCCGCTGATCGAGGCGCTGACCGAGCGGCAATGGGGCGACAGCACCGCGCCGCGCGAGGTGGCGGTCAAGCATGTTGCGCTGTTCGCGACGCCGGCGACGGTGGCGAGCCGCGCCTTCCAGCGCGAGCTTGCCTTTCGCGCCATCGGGGTGGACGTGGAGGCGCAGCCCTGCGGCGGCGTCGTGGACGCGATCGAGGCGGGGGACGAGATCCTGGCCGAGGCGCTGGTGAAAAGCCATGTCGAGGCGCTGCTGCGCCGGATGCCGAAGCCCGAGGCGGCGATCCTCGGCTGCACCCATTACCCGCTGCTGGAGCCGGTGTTCCAGGCGGCGCTCGGCCCGGATGTGCGCCTCTTCTCGCAGCCGCGCCTGGTGGCCGAGGCGACGGCGGACTACCTGCTGCGCCGGCCCGGGATGCTGGGAACCGGCACGGCCAGCCGCTATCTGACGACCGGCAGCCCGGAAAGCGTGAGCGCGCACGCCACGCAGTTCCTGCGGCGCGGCGTGCGCTTCGAGGCGGCCTGACAGGCTGGGCTGACAGGCTGGCCTGACAGGCTGGGGCCGCGGTCAGACCATCATCTCCTTCGTCGCCGTCAGCCGCAGGCCCGGGAAGTCGCGCAGGATGCGGTCGATGTCCCATTGCAGGCGGGTCAGGAACACGATGTCGCCGTCATGGTCATGGGCGATATGCTGCTTGTTGAGGGCCGCGAAGCGCTCGATCTCGGCCTTCGGACCCGCGACCCAGCGGGCAGAGGTGAACTGCGAGGGCTCGAACCGCACGGGAAGCGCATATTCCTGCTCGATCCGGCTGGCCAGCACCTCGAACTGCAACGCGCCGACGACGCCGACGATGAAGCCCGAGCCGATGGCGGGCTTGAACACCTTCGCCGCGCCCTCCTCGGCAAACTGCATCAGCGCCTTTTCCAGATGCTTGGCCTTCATCGGGTCGCCCGCGCGCACGGTTTGCAGCAGTTCGGGCGCAAAGGAGGGGATGCCGGTGAAGCGCAGCGCCTCGCCCTCGGTCAGCGCGTCGCCGATGCGAAGCTGCCCGTGATTGGGGATGCCGATGATGTCGCCCGCCCAGGCCTCTTCGGCCAGTTCCCGGTCGGCGGCGAGGAACAGCACCGGGTTCGACACCGTCATCTGCTTCTTGCTGCGCACATGCAGCAGCTTCATCCCCCGCTCGAAATGCCCCGAGGCGAGGCGGACAAAGGCCACCCGGTCGCGGTGCCTGGGGTCCATGTTGGCCTGCACCTTGAACACGAAGCCGGTGACCGAGGGTTCCTCGGGGCCGATCTGGCGCTCGGCGGCCTTTTGTGGCTGCGGCTCGGGGCCGAATTCGCCCATCCCGTCCATCAACTCGCGCACGCCGAAGGAGTTGATCGCCGATCCGAACCAGATCGGGCTCATGTGGCCTTCGAGGAAGCTTTGCCGGTTGAAGGCGGGCAGCAGCTCGCGCGCCATCTCCAGCTCGTCGCGCAGGCGGGCAAGCTGCTCGGCGGGGACATGCCGGGCGAGGTTCGGATCGTCCATCCCGCTGATCCTGATCGATTCGGCCACCCGGTTGCGGTCGGCGCGGTCGATCAGTTCCAGCCGGTCATGCACGATGTCATAGCAGCCAAGGAAGTCGCGCCCCATGCCGATCGGCCAGCTTGCGGGAGCCACGTCGATGGCGAGGTTCTCCTGGATCTCGTCGATGATCTCGAAGGTGTCGCGGCTTTCGCGGTCCATCTTGTTGCAGAAGGTCAGGATCGGCAGGTCGCGCAGGCGGCAGACCTCGAACAGCTTGCGGGTCTGGCTCTCCACGCCCTTCGCGCCGTCGATCACCATGATCGCGGCATCGACGGCGGTGAGCGTGCGATAGGTATCCTCCGAGAAATCCGAGTGGCCGGGCGTGTCCACAAGATTGAAGCGCCAGCCCCTGTATTCGAAGCTCATCGCCGAGGCCGAGACCGAGATGCCGCGCTCCTGCTCCATCTTCATGAAGTCGGACCGGGTGCGCCGCGCCTCGCCCTTGGCGCGGACCTGCCCGGCCATCTGGATCGCGCCGCCGAACAGCAGGAACTTCTCGGTCAGCGTGGTCTTGCCGGCGTCGGGATGCGAGATGATCGCAAAGGTCCGGCGACGGGCGATTTCGGGCGGCAGGGCGGGGCGGTTTGCAAGATCGGGCATGGCGCGCGGTGTAGCCGATGCCGCAAGCCGCGTCCATCGCCCCCGGCGTCCGGCAAGGGGGGGCGTTCAGGCGCTGCCGGGCCGCACGATCAGCAGATCGCACGGCGGATCGCGCATCAGTCCGGTGCAATGGCTGCCCGTCAGCCAGCCGGAGATCCCGCTGCGGGCATGGGCGCCAAGCGCCAGCAGCGTCGCCTGCTCCCGGTGCAGCGCCTCCGAGATGACCTCGGCCATGCTGCCCTCGACGATCTCCACCTCGGGGACCCCGGCGGGAAGGCGTTCCGCCTCATGCCAGGCTGCGCGGGCGCTCTCGGCCTCGCGGCGGAAGGGAGCGAAGTCGGCGGCGGTGCCGGACCGGGCCATCAGCGTCTTGTAGGGCACATGCATCGCATGAACGGGGCGGATCCGCGCATCGGGCGCGATCTGCGCCGCCATTCTGACGGCCGCCGCCGCAGCGGGCGAAAAGTCGATGGCCGCCACCACGTTGCGATAGGGCCCGTCCACCGGCTCGCGCACCAGCAGCACCGGGCAGGGGCTCATCCGCGCGACCCGCTGCATGGTGGTGTCGCGCATCAGGTCGAACCCGCCCAGCCGGTGCAGGCCCAGCATCAGCAGCGCGGCGCCGGTCTCGGCCGCCAGCCCGGCGATGGCCTGTGCCGGGTCTGCGATGCGCACGTCCACGCGGTAGGACGGCGTGCCCGGCGTCGTCGCGGCGATGGCCGCGGCCATCCGTTCGAGACGCGCCGCGATCTCGGCGGACAACCGCTGCGCGATGTCGTCGGGAAGCGTATCATCGACGACCGAGGTCAGCACCAGTTCCGCGCCATTGCGGGCGGCAAGATCGAAGGCGCGCTGCAAGGCGCGGTCGCCCCGTTCCGAAAGGTCGGTCGCGACGAGGTAGGTCGTCATCGGCTGGTCTCCTTGGGTTGAATGGCGATCGCGGATCGGTATCGGTTCCGATCCTGTGCCGGGACGCGGCCCGGATCAACCCGTGTCGGGCAGACCGGCCGGCCCGCAGGCAGGATCGCCGGCGCGCTCAGTCCCGCTTGCGCCCGCGCAGCAGCGTGCCGCGGCCGATGGCATCGAGCGCGGTGCGCGAGGCTTCGGTGCCGAAATGCTGGCGCTGGCTGAGGCCGGGGAAGCGCGCGCGCACCTCGGCCGAGAACGCCTGCGGCAGCAGGTTCAGCGTCGCCTCGCTGACCAGCAGGCTCTCGCAGGGGATGCCCTCGGCATAGATGATCTCGTGCCGGTCGAAGACCAGGCTGAAATAATCCACAAAGCCGCCCTCGCGCAGCCAGACCGCCTCGCCATCGACCAGATGCTTGGCCTGCACCAGCAGTTCGGCGGTGCCGCCGACCCGGCTCTCACCGCGCTGATACAGGAAGATGCGGTGGTGCTGGCTGACGATCAGGTCGCCCGCGTTGCCAAGCGTGCCCCGGCTGATCACCACCGGCGCGAAGCTGCCCGCGGCGCGCAGGGTGGCCTGCCCCAGCCAGCGGACCGGCTGCGGGCCATTGTCGCGCGTCAGCACCCGGTCGCCCACCGCAAGCTGCTCCACCGGCTTTTGCGCGCCCCCCGCCATCGCAATCATCGTGCCGCGGGCGAAGGACACGCAGACCATGTCCGACAGCCGCACATCGGGGGGCGGCGGGCTGACGGCCAGCAGCGTGTAGTCGGTGCGCGGCGCCACCGGCGACAGCGGCAGCGCGAAATGCCGGCCCGAGCCATCGTGGCGGATCACCAGCAGCTCGAGCTTGTCGGCATCGGGTGCCATCATCGTCAGCAGCGCCAGCAGCGAGACGTGCTCGCCCGGAGCGCCGATCTCCGAGCCCTCCGCCACGGTCTGCGCCTGCCCCTCGCCCGTCACCGGGCGCAGCATCAGACGCAGCGGCCGGGCGCCGCGGTGCAACCGGTAGATGTCGCCCGGCTCGCACAGATCGGGCGCCTCCACGCCGTCGCCCTGGTTCGCGCCCGCCACCACCCGCAGATCCCCGGCCGGAAAGACCTGCGCGGCCAGGCCGGGCAGGGCGGCGGCGTCGCAGGGCTGGGATCGCGGGGCAGGCGGGCGGGGCATCATCTTGTCCGGGCTTGTGGTGCTGTCGGGGCGGGGGCATCTTGTGCAACTACGATCGGCTGGCAAAAAGGTTTCATACCGGTCAACCGCGGGTGAAAATGTGGCGCCGCCCGTGGTCCGGTCGCACGATGCGGACGGTTGCGCAAGGCGCCAGCAGGATGACGGAAGGACAGGGGCAGATGGATCTGGGGATCAGGGGCCGCCGCGGGCTGGTGACGGCCGCCTCCAAGGGGCTTGGCCGTGGCTGTGCAGAGGCGCTGGCAGAGGCTGGCGTCGATCTGGTGATCAACGCGCGCGGCGCCGAGGCGCTGGAGGCGACCGCGACGGCGCTGCGTGCGAAGGGCGTGGAGGTGACGGCGATTGCCGCCGACATCACCGCGCCCGAGGGCCGGGCGAGGGTGCTGGAGGCCGCGGGCAGCGTGGACATCCTCGTCACCAACGCGGGCGGGCCGCCCCCCGGCATGTGGCATGACTGGGACCGCGAGGATTTCATCCGCGCGCTCGACGCCAACATGCTGACGCCGATCGCGCTGATGCAGGCGATGCTGCCGGGGATGATCGAGCGGGGCTGGGGCAGGGTGGTCAACATCACCTCGAACGCGGTCAAGTCGCCGATCCCGCAACTGGGCCTGTCGAACGCCGCGCGCGCCGGGCTGACCGGCTTTGTCGCCGGAACCTCGCGGCAGGTGGCGGGGCACGGGGTGGCGATCAACAACCTGCTGCCCGGCATCCATGACACCGACCGCGCCGAGGCGCTGGACCGCGGGGTCTGTGCCGCCGAGGGGCTGACGATGGCCGAGGCGCGGGACAGGCGCGCCGCCAGCATCCCCGCAGGCCGCTATGGCACCGCGGCAGAGTTCGGCGCGATGTGCGCCTTCCTGTGCTCGGTGCATTCGGGGTTCATCATCGGCCAGAACATCTCGCTCGATGGTGGCGCGCATTTCTCCACCCTATAGCCGTGACGTTTCAGCCGGGCGGCCGTTCGGTGCGGCCCGGCTCACGCCGGTTCGTCGACAGTTCGATGATTTCCGTCGTCATCTGTTCTTGCCGCGCCTGGTTGAACTGGCGCGTCAGGTCGCCCGAAATCCGGCGGACATTTGTCTGCGCGCGCCCCATCGCGGCGGCCCGTGCCGCGCTTTCCGAGGCGAATCCCAGCACCAGGGCTTCGCAGACCTCGGCAAAGACGTATTCTTCGGCCAGCGCCGCCAGCAACTCGGGTCGGGCGAGGGTCGTCTGCGGCCGGCTGCCGGGGTGGGGCGGAAATCGGCCGAAGTCGAAGGGCACCAGAGTTCGGCGTATCAGCCTCTGGCCCTGCGGCTCTGCGTCGGCAAAGAGAATGGCGATCCGGTCGTGCGAGCCGCGCGCCACCAGCGAAAGGGCGGCATCGACGGTGCGGCTGGCCAGCGCCGGGATCTCGGCCATGTGCGGGGCCATGTCGGCCGACCAGACAACGGTGTCCGGGGCGGCCTCTGCGGTCAGCGTCTGCAAGGTCCGGTGCCCGACCACCATGAGATCGAGGTCTGCGGTCTGGCCGGACAGCGCGGCCTCGCTGATCTGGTCGCTGTAGTCGCCGCTGAAACCCTGCGCGGCACCGGCGACGATCAGCAACGCCCGGCCGCCCACCCGTAGGCCAGGTGCGGGGGCCGGGCCCGTCGCCAGCGCCCGGGCAAGGGCGCCCGCCACCGTTGCCTCATGCGCGCGCACCGCGTCGAGATGATGGCGCGCCTCTTGCTGATGGCCGGCGGCGATGGCGCGCAAGGCGCCGACGATCCCCTCGATCTGCGAGATGTTGTCAAGCCGGGCCTTGATCTCTTCGGGCCGGTTCATGGCGCGCCTTTCCTGTCGGCACGGCCGGCGGCGGCGGCACGAACGCAGTCCAGAAGCGCGGCGCGCAGCTCTGGCGTCAGCGCGGACGGATCGTCGCGAAATGCCTTCAGCGCCGGATCCGCCGCGATGATCGCGCCGAGACGGTCCTTCAGCGGCCCGATCGCCTCGAGCGCCAGGTCATCGAGCACGCCGTCCGCCGCCGCCGCCAGAAGCGCCACCTGCGCCGCGGTTTCCAGCGGTTGGAACCGGCCCTGCGCCAGGATCGCGCCGATCCGCGCGCCGCGCGCCATCCGCGCCTTCATCGCCGCATCACCGAAGCCGCCAAAGCGGGCGAACATGCGCAACTCCAAGTATTGCGCATAATCCAGCCGCATCCGCCCCGCGACCGATTTCAGGGCACCCGCTTGCGCCTTGCCGCCAACCCGGCTGACCGACAGCCCGATATCGACCGCCGGCCGCTGGTTGGCGGCGAAAAGCGCCTGCGACAGAACGATCTGCCCGTCGGCGATCGAGATCAGGTTGGTCGGGATATAGCCCGAAAGGTTCCCGGTCTCGATCTCGGCGATGGGCAGGGCGGTCAGGGAACCGCCGCCAAGACCCGCCGAAAGCCTTGCCGCGCGTTCCAGCAGCCGCGCATGAAGATAGAAGATGTCGCCCGGATAGGCCTCGCGGCCCGGTGGCTGGCGCGACAGAAGCGCAAGCTCACGGTGCACCGCCGCGTGTCTGGTCAGATCGTCGTAAACGATCAGCGCGTGGCCGCCCCGGTCGCGGAACCATTCGGCCATTGTCGTGGCGGCAAAGGGGGCGAGCCAGCGCAGCCCCGGTTCGGCCGTGGCAGAGGCCACGACGAAGATCGTGCGCGCGAAGGGCCCCTTGTCGCGCACCGCCTCGATCACCCGGCGCACGGCGGTGGCGCGCTGGCCGATCGCGACATAGATGCAGGTCACATCGCTGCCCCGCTGGTTCAGGATGGTATCGACCGCGATCGCGGTCTTGCCGGTGGCGCGCTCGCCGATGATCAGTTCGCGTTGACCGCGGCCGATGGCGAACAGCGCGTCGATCGCCAGGATGCCGGTGTTCAGCGGTTGTGTGACGAAATCGCGCGCGATGATCCCCGGGGCCGGGCGCTCCACCGGGGCGGTTTCGGTGGCGGCAACGGGCGGGCCTGCGTCAAGCGGCCGGCCGAGCGGATCGACCACCCGGCCCAGGAGCGCCTCGCCCACCGGCACGCGCATCAGCGCGCCGCTGCGCTCGACCGCGCTGCCCGCCTCCACCCCCGCCATCGGATCGAGGAACACCGCCTGAATCACGTCTTCGTCCAGTGCCAGCACAAAGCCCAGCTTGCCGGTTTCGAACCGCAGCACCTCGCCCATCCGGGCCGAGGCAAGGCCGGAAACCTGCGCGATCCCGTCCGACACCGCCAGAACCTCGCCGCGTTCCCGCGCCTCGGGGCCCAGCGGCACGGCGAGCATCCGCTTGCGCAGCTCGTTCAGGGCGGCTGTGTCGGTCCTAGCCTTCATTGCGGGCCACCTGTGCGATGCGGGTCAGATCGTGGCGGAGCGAATTGCCGATGCTGCCGTGACGGCCGCGAAGTTCAAGCCCGGCGATCAGGCCCGGATCGACGCTGACCGGCGGCGTGGTCGCGAAATAGGGCGCGAGCGCCGCCTGCACCTCGGCCGCCTCGGCCGGACCGAGCGGCCTTGGCGCGATCAGTTGCGGGGTTTCGCTGTCGAAGAGGGCACGCCGCCGGTCCGCGGGCAGGCTGGCGAGCACCTGTGCCAGCCGGGCGGCATAGCCGGCAACGCGGCGGTCCTCGGGCAGGCTCTGCATCAGCCGCTCGGCAAGGTCCAGCGCCAGGGCGCCCGTGCGGGCCAGTTGCTCGGCCTCGGCGCGCCGCTGCTCTGCCCGTGCCTCCTCGCGGGCGGCGGCCTTGATCTTTTCCGCCTCGTCGCGCGCCGCCTCGAGGATCGTCGCCGCCTGCGCCTCGGCCTCGGCGCGCGCCCTGGCCAGCGCATCATGGCGGGCCGCCGCGGTTCTTTCGGCCTCGGCCCTTGCGTCTTCCCCGGCCTTGGCCGCCGCGGCCCTGGCCTTTTCGGCCTCGTCCAGCGTGCGGGCAATCGCGGCCTGCCGCTCAGCGATGATGCGGGCGACCGGACGAAACAGGAAATGCCGCAGGATCGCCAGCAGGATCAGGACATTGACGGCCTGAAACGCAAGCGTGATCCAGTCGAATCCCATGCCCGCTACCCGACATAGGGGTTGGCGAAGAGCAGCAGCAGCGCGATGACGAGACAGTAGATCGCCATGGTCTCGATCATCGCCAGCCCGACGAAGAGCGTGCGCGAGATCGTGCCCGCGGCTTCGGGCTGGCGGGCGATCGCCTCCATCGCCGAGGCAACGGCGCGCCCCTCTGCCAGCGCCGGACCGATCGCCCCGAAAGAGACCGCGATGGCGGCCATGATGACGCTGAGCGCCTCGATGCTGATCATGATGTTTCCTTTCCGGTAGGGGGCGTCGGCCGGCCGTCGCTGACAGCCGAGGCAATGAAGACAAGCGCCAGTGTCGCAAAGATGTAGGCCTGCACCGCCCCGGTCAGCAGATCGAGCGCCATCAGCGGGATCGGCACCAGCAGGCCCGCCAGCGACAGCACGATGCCGACCACGAAAACCCCGCTCATCACATTGCCGAACAGGCGCACCATCAGCGAGAAGGTTCGGGTGATCTGCTCGACCAGGTTCAGGGGCAGCATCACCCAGGACGGTTCGGCGAATCCCCTCAGGTATCCGCCCAGCCCGCGCGAGGTGATCCCGAACCAGATCGTCGCCGCGAACACGATCCCGGCCAGCGCGGCGTCGGTTTCCAGATGCGCGGTGGGCGGTTCGATCCCCGGCACCAGCGACGACCAGTTGGCGGTCAGGATGAAGAGGAACAACGTGCCGACCAGCGTGCGAAAGCGCGCCGGGTCATGCCCGACGGCGGCGCGGATCTGATCGTCGAGGGCACCGACGACAAGCTCCAGCACCGCCTGCCCGGTCCCGGCGCGCGCCTCCATCCGCCGGGTCAGAAGCCACGACCCCAGCCCCAGAAAGACGATGATGCCCCAGGTGATCACCACCGGTTCAGAGACCGCGACCGGCCCCACGCTGAAGGCGACGGACAGATCAAGCGGGCTCCCGGTCATGACCGCGCGGCTTTCAGCACGCGAGCCCTCGCGACCAGCACGCCGGCGGCGGCTGCAATCAGCGGGCCGGGTCCGGCCAGCGCGGCGAGGAACAGAAACCCGGCCAGCACCGCCAGCCGTGCCAGTTGCAACACGATGGCGATCATCCGGCCGGCCAGCATCATGTCCGCCACCCGCGCCAGTGAACGGAAATGCGCGGTGCCGACGCCATAGCCCGCCAGGGCGGCCACCAGCACCTGAATGACCAGGGGGATCACGGCCAGGCTCATTGCTCGTGCATCCATCTCAGTGCCAGCCACAGGCCAAGGGCAGCCCCCGCCACGGTCAATGCCGCCGCCAGCGTGATGCCCGAACCCAGCATCCGGTCGAGCCAGCCGCCCAGCAGGACGCCCAGCAGGATCGGTCCGACGATAATCCAGCCCAGGACGCCGATCTGGGCAAAGCGCCGGCCAAGCGATGGCTCGGGATCCTGCGCGGCCCTGGTCTCGCGGTCGCTGGCACGGCGGGCGGCCTCGGTGATCCGGTCGGGGGTCCGGGGGGGCTCGCTCATCCGAATATCTCGCTTTCGGTCTGTTCCGGGGGGGCGCCAGTGGCGGCCATGCGGCCCATGATCTGCCGGATGGCCCTCGTGTGCAGCCGCGCCGCCTCGGAGCGTTTGGATCGCGCGGCCTCTGCCTGGGCCTCCCTTTGCGCCCTGATGCGTGACTCCAGCCCGTGCAGGTCGTCACCGATGACCGCCTCGCGGCAGGCGATGCGGATCGCGCGGCCCGCTTCGACCAGCATCACCCCGCCCAGCACCGCGCAGTATCGCCACGGCCCCGCCGCCCCGCGCCAGCGCACGACGCCCGAAGCAAGCACGGTCAGAAAATCGACATGGCCCGGCTGGATGCCAAAGCCGCCGCTTGCGTCGGCGGCGCGCAGCGATACCACATCCGCCACCTCGACGATCACCTGCAAGGGGGTGGTGATCTTCAGGGCCATTCCGGTCATCGGGCTTGCCGTGCCGGCCCGGCCGGGGCCGCTGTGGCGGGCGCCGCCGGCGCGGGGCCGGGCTTTCTTGCCGCCCCTTGCCGCCGTGCCGCCTTTTCGCGCGCCTCGTCGAGGGTTCCGATCATGTAGAACGCATCTTCCTCCCAATCGTCGCACTCGCCCTCGAGGATGGCCCTGCACCCCGCCACGGTGTCAGCGGTGGTGACCGACCGGCCCTCCATGCCGGTATAGGCGGCGGCGACGAAGAAGGGCTGGGTGAGAAAACGCTGCAACTTGCGCGCGCGCGCGACCAGGATGCGTTCCTCCGCGCCAAGTTCCTCCACGCCCAGCAGGGCAATGACGTCGCGCAACTCGCGGTAATGCTCGATGGCTTCGCGCACCTTTCCGGCGACGCGCACATGCTCTTCGCCCACGACCTGCGCATCCAGCAGCACCGAGGTGGTGCTGATCGGGTCGATGGCGGGATAGATCCCTTCGGATGCCAACTGGCGCGACAGCACCACCATGCTGTCGACATGGGTGCTGATCGCGCCAACCGCGGGGTCGGTGAAGTCGTCGGCGGGCACATAGACCGCCTCGATCGCCGTGACCGAAGAGCGCCCGACCGAGGCGATGCGCTCGTGCAGATCGGCCACTTCGGTTTCCAGCGTCGGCTGATACCCCACGCGCGAGGGCATCCGGCCCAGCAGCCCCGACACCTCGGCGCCCGCCTGAACGAAGCGAAACACGTTGTCCATCAGCAGAAGGACGTTCCTGCCCTCATCGTCGCGGAAATATTCCGATATGGTCAGCGCGGTCAGCGGCACGCGCCAGCGCGCGCCCGGCGGTTCGTTCATCTGACCATAGACCAGAACCGTCTGATCCAGCACCCCGGCCGCGCGCATCTCGTTCAGCATCTCATGACCCTCGCGGCTGCGCTCGCCCACGCCGGCAAAGACCGAAATGCCATCATACCCCGAAACCATGGCGCGGATAAGCTCCATCACCAGCACCGTCTTGCCGACCCCGGCCCCCCCGAACATCGCGGCCTTGCCGCCCTGTGCCAGCGGGGCCAGCAGATCGAGCACCTTGATTCCGGTCGAAAACACCGTCACCGCGCCGGTCTGCCCCGACAGCGGCGGCGCGGCGCGGTGGATCGGCCTGCGGGGCGTATCATCGGGCAGGGCCGCGCCATCGTCGCCGATTTCGCCCAGAACGTTCACCAGCCGCCCCAGCACGGCCGGCCCCACCGGCACCGCCACCGGGCCCGCCGTCAGGCGCACCGCCTGCCCGCGCCAAAGCCCGTGCGTGTCTTGCAGTGCCAATGCGCGCACGCGCCGGTCGCTCAACTGTGCCTGCACCTCCAGAACGATGCGGCGGTCGCCTTCGCCGATTTCCAGGGCATCATGGATCTGCGGCAGGGGGCCATTGACCTCGATGTCGACAACCGGCCCGCGAATGGCCACGACGCGCGCGGCACGGTCCATGATCGCGGGCTCTGCCGAAGCGGCCTGCATTCCCGATATTCTCCCGTCCGGCACGACAGTGAAAAGGTTCTGCGAAAAGGATCTGCCCGCGAGCCAGCTTCGCCGATGGCCGCCGCCAGTTCAACCGGCATGTGCCTGCGGTAGATGCGCGCAGACGGGTGCGGGGTGTCCGGAAGCTGCGCGCGAGGATGCGGCCATGCAGGGCGATCGCCTGCCCGCCTGCGCGCTAGCCCCCCGTCATCGGCGGAAAGAAGGCGACCTCGCGCACGCCGGCCAGCGGCGCGGAAAACTCCGCAAGCTCCTGATCCAGCGCCACGCGCAGCGCGCCGGTATCGGCGAAGGCGGCCGCATAGCGATCCTCGCGCGCCACCAGTTCGGCGACCAGATCGGCCACGGTCGCGGCCCCGGTCTCCACCCGTTCCCTCGGCAGGCCGAGGCGCTCGCGCACCCAGGCGAAATAGAGCACGTCCAGCATCATTTGGGCGGATCCCCGAGGTAGGGCAGCGCCTTGCGGAAATAGTCCCAGCCTGTCACCAGCGTCAGCGCCGCCGCGACCCAGATCAGCACCAGCCCGCCCAGCGTCGCCCAGCCTGCCGCGCCCTCGGCCCAGCGGATCGCGCCGCCCGCCTCGGGCCCGCGGCCATGCACGACATAGGTCAGCCCGGTGCCAAGGAACATCACCCCGATCGCCACCATCTGCGCCGTTGTCTTCCATTTCGCCAGTTTCGTCACCTGCAGCCTGCCCGAATCGGCGCCCAGGAACTCGCGCAGCCCGGCCACGAACACCTCGCGGAACAGGATCGCGGTGGCCGGCAGGATCAGCCAGGGGTTCATCCCCGAATAGCCCGTGATCACCACCAGCGCGATGACCACCATCGCCTTGTCGGCGATGGGATCCAGCATCGCGCCGAACCGCGTCTGCTGGTTCCACAGCCGCGCGAGGTAGCCGTCCGCCCAGTCGGTGACCGAGGCGCCCAGGAACAGCGCCAGCGCCGCCCAGTCCGCCCAGGGCCGGGTGAAATACAGGAACATCACCGGAACGCCGGGGGCGGCGAGCAGTCGCAGGACCGTCAGGGTATTGGGGATCGTCCATCTCATGCGATCAGTCTTACCCGTTCAGCCCCTGGCATGAAAGAAATCATGGATCGCCTGCGCCATTGCCTCGGAGATTCCCGGCGTGGCCTTCAGGTCCGAGAGCCCGGCGCGCGCCACGGCCTTGGCACTGCCGAAATGTTGCAGAAGTGCTCTTTTCCGGCTGGCGCCCACGCCCGGAATCTCGTCCAGCGGGGTGGCGCCCACGGCCCTGGACCGCTTGGCGCGGTGGGCGCCGATGGCCCAGCGATGCGCCTCGTCGCGCAGGCGCTGCACGAAATAAAGCACCGGGTCGTTGTGCTGCAATGCGAAGGGCCGCTGGCCGGTGCGGTGGAATTCCTCCTTGCCGGCGTCGCGGTCGATGCCTTTTGCCACGCCCACCATGGGGATATCCTCCACGCCCAGCTCGCGCAGGATCTGCGCCACGGCCGAAACCTGCCCCGCGCCGCCGTCGATCAGCAGCAGGTCCGGCCAGGCATCCGACTGCCGGTCCGGGTCTTCCTTCAGCAGGCGGGTGAAGCGGCGGGTCAGCACCTCCTTCATCATGCCGAAGTCGTCTCCGGGGGTCAGGTCTTCGCCGCGAATGTTGAATTTTCGATACTGTCCTTTCACAAAGCCCTCCGGCCCCGCCACGATCATCCCGCCCACGGCATCGCTGCCCTGGTGGTGCGAGTTGTCATAGACCTCGATCCGCTTCGGCGGCGCCTCCAGCCCGAACGCCTCTGCCAGCCCCTCCAGCAGCCGGGTCTGCGTCGCGCTCTCGCTCATCCGCCGGGCGAGGCTTTCGCGGGCGTTGCGGGCGGCGTTCTCCACCAGGTCCGCCTTCTCGCCGCGGCGGGGCACCCCGAGCGTGACCTTTCGCCCGGCGCGGTCGGACAGAATCCGGGTCATCAGGTCGGGATCGTCGATGCCATGCGACAGCAGGATCAGCCGCGGCGGCTCCTTGTCATCGTAGAACTGCGCGAGGAAGGCCTGCAGCACCTCGGGCGCCTCGGCCCCCGAGCCGGTGCGCGGATAGAAATCGCGGTTGCCCCAGTTCTGGTGGCCGCGGATGAAGAACACCTGCACGCAGGCCTGCCCGCCCTCCATGTGCAGCGCCACCACATCCGCCTCGGCCACGCCGCGGGGGTTGACGCCCTGCGCCTGCTGAACATTGGTCAGCGCGCGGATCCGGTCGCGCAGGGCGCCCGCGCGTTCGAACTCCATCGCCTCGGACGCCTCGGCCATCGCCCGGGCCAGCGTCGCCTGCACGCTGGTGGACCGGCCCTGCAGGAAGCGCTCGGCATCGTTCACCAGCCCGGCGTAATCCTCCTCGCTGACATAGCCCACGCAGGGCGCGGCGCAGCGCTTGATCTGGTAGAGCAGGCAGGGGCGGGTGCGGCTCTCGAACATCGCGTCCGAGCAGCTGCGCAGCAGGAACACCTTATGCAACTGGTTCAGCGTGCGGTTCACCGCGCCCGCGCTGGCGAAAGGGCCGTAATAGGCGCCCGGTTCGCTGCGCTTGCCGCGGTGCTTCTTGATCTGCGCGAAGCGATGCTGCTTGCTGACAAGGATGTTCGGAAAGGACTTGTCGTCGCGCAGAAGCACGTTGTAGCGCGGTTTCAGTTGCTTGATCAGGTTCTGTTCCAGCAGCAGCGCCTCGGTTTCCGTGCGCGTGGTCAGGAACATCATCTGCGCGGTTTCGCGGATCATCCGCGCGATGCGCGGCGAATGGCCCGAGGCGCGGGCATAGCTCGACACCCGCGCCTTCAGGTTGCGCGCCTTGCCGACATAGAGCACCTGCGCCTGCGCATCGAGCATCCGGTAGACGCCGGGGGAGTTGTCGAGCATCCGCAGCTGCGACGCGATCAGCGCATGGCCGGTCAGCGCGGTCGCCGCGGCAGGCGGCCGCTGATCTGCGGCCTGATCGGTCATGTCATTCGGGTCTGGTCCGGCCATGTCCTGCCATGTCCTGCGGGCTCTGATTCTTCCTGCGGTTGTCTGGATTCGGGCGCCGGGGCAAGAAGAAACATCTCCACCGTTTTTGTGGATAAGTCTGGGGAACAGTTTTCCCCGGACGCAAATTTCCGTTGTCCGCACGCCGTCTGGTGGCTTTGCCTCATTTTTGGGCGTATTTCCAACTTGCTGGAATCACTACATAATATTTTACATGGCAGCCAAATGACTGATAAGGTTGGAGGATTCATAACGGATTTGTGACCCGGGGGGCGGCGGTGCACAACTTGCGGTGTCGGAGGCCAAAGGTTAACGCCGCAGGGGTCCGGGGGGCGCGGGCCGGTCGCGCTGATCCTGGCCAAGGCGGGGGGCTGCATCGTCATTCCACCCCCTGAACATCGGGCGTCCGCCAGGCCAGATGCTGCCCGCCATCGGTGCAGATCATTTGCCCGGTCACCGAGGGCGCATCCAGCAGATAGCCAAGCGCCGCGGTCACATCCGTCGGCCCGGCACCCCGGCCCAGAAGCGTCGCGGCGCGCTGGCGGGCGAAATGTTCCTCGCTCTGCCGCGCGGCGCGCAGGGTCGGCCCCGGACCTATGGCGTTGACGCGGATATCCGGCGCCAGTGCCTGCGCGGCGCTGCGGGTCAGTGCCCAGAGCCCGGCCTTGGCCAGCGAATAGGTCATGAACTCCGGCGTCGGCTTCAGCACCCGCTGGTCGCACATGTTGACCACCAGCGCCTGCGCCATCGGCTCGCCCTCCACCAGCTTCGCCGCGGGCGCCTGCGCGGCGAAGCCCTGGGTCAGCACGAAGGGCGCGCGCAGGTTGGAGCCCAGATGCCGGTCCCAGCTGGTGCGGGTGGCGCTGTGGATCGTGTCGTATTCGAAGATCGAGGCGTTGTTGACCAGCACCGTCAGCGGCCCGCCAAGCGCGCGCCGTGCCGCGGGCACCAGCGCGGCGGCCGCATCCTCGTCAAGCAGGTCGGCCGCCAGCGTCACCGCCTGCACCCCAAGCGCCCGCGCCTCGGCGGCGGTCGCTTCGGCCTCGTCGGCGGAGCTGCCGTAGTGGATCGCCACGTCATGCCCGCGCGCCGCCAGATACAGCACCATCGCCCGGCCAAGACGGCGCGCGCCGCCCGTCACCAGCGCCTTGCCCATGCTCACCTCCGGGATTTGCCGCAGCCGCAGGGGCCGGGACCGATGCGGGAGTGTCCGCAGCCCGGGCAGCGCCGCACCCCGCGCCTGACGCGAAAGGCGCCGAGCATCGCCAGCGCCAACATGACGATCAGGAACAGCGTGACGATCTTGACCATCATCCTACAGCCCGAACCGGGCCCAATGGCCGCGATCCTCCACCGCGGTCATCGCCTGCGTGGCGGCCTCCACCCCGATGCGCCGCAGCACGGACCGCCTCTGTTCGTGCAGGACCAGCTGCACCTTGTCGCCATAGACCGCCTTCATCTTCGGCACCAGATGGCCGATGCCGTCGGCCAGCCCCACCGCCACCGCCTGCCGGCCCACGAAGACCTCGCCGGTGAAGAGATCCGCCCCCTCCGCCAGCCGCGCGCCGCGCCGCGCCTTCACCTGCGCGATGAAGGCCTGATGGATCGGCTCTTGCAGCGCCGTCAGCCGGGCCACGTCCTCGGGTTTTTCCGGGCGGAACGGGTCGAGGAAGCTTTTCGAGCCGCCCGCCGTGTGCACCCGCCGCTCGATCCCGTGGCGGCTGAGGAACTCGGGGAAGCCGAAGCCCGCCGAGATCACGCCGATCGACCCGAGCAGCGAGCTGTCATCGGCCCAGATGTCATCCGCCGCCGTCGCCAGCCAGTAGCCGCCCGAGGCCGCCACATCCTCGACGAAGGCATGGACCGGCAGCTTGCACTCATCCGCCAGCCGCCGCACCCGCGCCGCGATCAGCGAGGACTGCACCGGCGAGCCGCCGGGGGAATTGACGACCAGCGCCACCGCCAGCGGCCTGCCGCGCCGGAAGGCGCGCTCGATCAGCGGGGCGGTGCCGGCATCGGACAGCCCGCGGCCCACGCGCCCGGCGCCGCCGATCACGCCCGTCAGCCGCAGGACGGACACGCGGGGCGGCCGGGTCACGAAGGGGATGCGCAGTTTCATGCCCCCGATCTAGTCCGCCGCAGCCTCGCAAACAAGCCTGCGATGCCGCCGCGGTTTCTTCTGCCCCGCCCGCGCGGAGCGCAGGGTGAAGAGGGCGGCGCCCCGATCGCCCGCGCGATGCGGCCCGTCCGGGCCGGGCCGCATGGCGAACCAGGTCGCCACCGCCTTCGCTCGGCCCCGCCTTCGCCCGGCCCGGCCTTCGCCCGGCCCCGCGTCACTCGCCGTAAGGCACCCAGATCGTCTTGACCTGCGTGGCGCGATGCAGGAAGGCGCGGCCCTGAGCCTCTGGCGCCGTCCAGTCGCGGTTCGCCATCGCCCAGACCGGCTTGAGGTTGCCGGTGCTTTCGGCCTCGACCAGCGCGCGCCCCTCGGCGCTGCCCACATACCAAAGCGCCGCCACCCCGTCATGCCGGGCGAGCACGGATGCCAGTTCGTCCTTCGGCCCGGTCACGATGTTCACCACGCCATCCGACAGGTCCGAGCAGTCAAGCACCTGCGCGAGGTCCGTCGCCGGGAACGGGCGCGAGGCCGCCGGCACCGCCACCACCCGGTTGCCCATCGCGATCGCCGGCAGTACGAGGCTGACCAGCCCCAGCAGCGGCGCGGCATCGGGGCAGACGATGCCCATCACCCCGAACGGCTCGGGCATCTGCAGCGTCACATGCGCGGATTTTGTCGAGGTCACGGCGCCGTCGAACTTGTCGGCCTGCGCCGCGTAATGGAAGGCGCGGCGGATCGAGAGGTCCACCTCGGCCGCGGCGGCGCTGGCGCCATGCCCGCCCTCCACCAGCCGCGCCGCGAACTCGGCGGCGCGGGCCGACAGGTTCTCGGCCAGGAAATACAGCACCTGCGCGCGGTTATGCGCCGTGGCGCGGCCCCAGTCGCCCGCCGCGGCTGCCGCCTCCACCGCATTGCGGATGTCCTTGCGGCTGCCAAGCCCGGCCAGCCCCAGCACCCGGCCCTGATGCGCCACGGCATAGGACTGGCCGCTGTCGGGCCGCACCTGCCTGCCGCCGACATACAGTTTTGCAGTGCGGTCGATGCCGCCCATCTGGCCCGTCGCCTCGGGCACGGGCGCGGCATTGAACGCCGCTTCCGCCTCGGGCAATTCCGCCGCCTCGGGCCAGCGCAGATAGTCGCGCAGCCCCGCGCGCCCGCCCTCGCGGCCAAAGCCGCTTTCGCGCATCCCGCCAAAGGCGGCGCCCGCGTCGAAGACGTTGGCCGAATTCACCCAGACCACACCCGCCTTCACCCTGGCCGCCAGATCCATCGCGAGGTTCACGTTCTCCGTCCAGACCGAGGCGGCAAGCCCGTAGCGCGTGGCATTCGCCAGTTCCACCGCCTCGTCGGGCGTGCGAAAGCTGGTCAGCGTGGCGACGGGGCCGAAGATCTCGGCATCCGCCACCGGGTTGGCGGGCGACACGCCGGTGAGGAAACCGGGTGCATGGAAGCAGCCCGTGCCGGGCAGCGCGCATTGCGCCTGCACCAGCCGCGCGCCCGCCGCCGTGGCCGAGGCCACCATCCGCTGCACGCGGGCCAGTTGCACCGGATGCACCAGCGCGCCCATGTCCACCGACTTGTCCAGCGGGTCGCCCACCCGCAACCGCGCCAGCCGCTCCGTCAGGCGGCGGGTGAAGGTCTCCTCCACCGCCTCGGCCACCAGGATCCGGCTGCCCGCGCAGCAGACCTGGCCCTGGTTGAACCAGATCGAATCCACCACGCCCTCGACCGCCGCATCGAGATCGGAATCGGCGCAGACGATGAAGGGGGACTTGCCGCCAAGCTCCAGCGTCAGCGCCTTGCCGGTGCCCGCCGTCGCCTTGCGGATCGCGCGGCCGACCTCGGTCGAGCCGGTGAAGGCGATCTTGTCCACCCGTGCCGCGACCAGCGCCGCCCCGGTCCCGCCATCGCCGGTGACGATGTTGACCACGCCCGCGGGCAAGCCGATCTCGGCGCAGATCTCGGCAAAGGCCAGCGCGGTCAGGGGCGTGTATTCGGCGGGCTTCAGCACCACGGCATTGCCCGCCGCCAGCGCCGGCGCGATCTTCCAGGCCAGCATCAGCAGCGGAAAGTTCCAGGGGATGATCTGCCCGCACACGCCCAGGGGCGCCGCGCCCGGAAACGCGTCCGCCACCAGTTCGGCCCATCCGGCATGGTGGTAGAAGTGCCGGGCGACCAGCGGAATGTCGATGTCGCGCGCCTCGCGGATCGGCTTGCCGCTGTCCAGCACCTCCAGCACCGCAAGGAACCGCTCGCGCTTCTGCACATGGCGCGCGAGCGCGTAGAGCCATCTGGCCCGGTCATGCCCCGGCAGCGCCGCCCAACCCGGCTGCGCCGCGCGGGCGGCGGCGACGGCGGCGGCGATGTCCTGCGCCGTCCCTTGCGTGACCTGCGCCAGATCCTCGCCCGTCGCGGGGTTCGTGCTGGCAAAGGTCTTGCCCGGCGCGGTGAAGCGCCCGCCGATGAAATGCCCGAAGCTGCCGCGCGCGGCCAGCCATCTGTGCACCTCGGCGGCGGATTCGGGCGCGGGGCCATAGTCCATGCTCATCAGGATGTCCTTCACGCTCGGCATCGGTGCCTCCTCAGGCCAGCGCGTGGCGATGCGAGGCGGCATAGCGCCCGGTGACATGGTGATCGAGCTGGCGCTCGATATCCGCCAGCATCGACGAGGCGCCAAGGCGGAAGAGGTCGGGGGCCAGCCAGTCCTTGCCAAGCTCTTCCTTCATCAGGATCTGCCAGGCGATGGCGTCCCTGGCGGTGCGCATCCCGCCCGCCGGCTTGAAGCCCACCTTCGCCCCGGTCCGCGCGCCATAGTCGCGCAGCGCCCGCGCCATCACCAGGCTGACCGGCAGCGTCGCGTTCACGGCCTCCTTGCCGGTCGAGGTCTTGATGAAATCCGCCCCCGCCTGCATCGTGACCATGCTGGCCTTGTAGACATTGCGCAGCGTCTTCAACTCGCCCGTCGCCAGGATCGCCTTCATGTGCGCGGCGCCGCACGCCTCGCGCATCGCCGCCGTCTCGTCGTGAAGCGCCTGCCAGTCGCCCCGCAGCACATGCGCGCGGCTGATCACGATGTCGATCTCGGCCGCGCCCTGATCCAGCGCATGGCGGATCTCGGCCAGCCGCAGCGGCAGCGGCATCAGCCCGGCGGGAAAGCCGGTCGCGACCGAGGCGACGGGGATGCCCGACCCCTCCAGCGCCTTGACGGCGGGGGCCACCATCGTCGGATAGACGCAGATGGCGGCGGTGGTCAGCGCCTCCAGCCCCAGCCCTTCGAGGATATGCGGCGCCAGCGGCTGGCGGGCCTTGGCGCAAAGCCGCTGGACGCGGGCAGGCGTGTCGTCGCCCGAGAGCGTGGTCAGGTCCATGCAGCGGATCGCGTTGACCAGCCAGGCCGCCTGCCACTCCTTCTTGACGGTCCGCCGCGCGGTGAGGCTCGCCGCCCGCCGTTCCGCCGCCGGGGTGTTCACCGCAACGGCATCGAACCAGTCGGGGCAGAGGGCGGTGCCGGGGTTGCGGGCTGCGTCAGTCATTGCGTGGCTCCGGCGCAGGACGGGCCGTCGCCCTGTCATCGGCGGGCAGGCGCCGGTCGCGGCCCCCGGCATCGGGCAGGGCGATGTGCATTCGCATCGGCAGTCCCCGCAGATGTGAGGGTGTGGCTCGAGCGTGAGTTAGCGCGCGGGGGAGGCTGGCGTCAACCGCCCGCCATCCCGGTTGCCATGCCCCGGCGCCCCGGGGATGGGCGGCAAATTCTTGACAAAGCCCCCGGAACCATTACCCGAAACCAGACGCCCTGACCCGAAAGGCCGCGCCATGAACGAAACGGCAGTCGTCGAGCCGCCGGCCGATGCCCTGGCACGGATGATCGCCTTCATCGACATGGGCGGCGGCGCGATGTGGGTCATTGCGCTGCTGTCGGTGCTGACGGTGGCGCTGATCCTGTGGAAGGTGCTGCGGCTGCTGGCCGATGGCGCATGGTCGGGCGGGCGCCATTCGGAGCGTGCCATTGCGCTCTGGTCCGAGGGCCGCTTCGATGCGGCCGGGGCAGAGCTTGCGGGCCGCCGCTCGCTTCGGGCGCGGCTGGTGCGCGGGGCGATGCAGGCGGCGATGGACCCCTCGCTGGACGAGGCCGCCGCCCGGGCCGAAACCGGCCGCATCGCCCGCCGCCTGCTGCTGCAGGCCCGCAGCGGGCTGCGCGCGCTGGAGCTTGCCTCGACCATCGGGCCGCTGCTGGGGCTGCTCGGCACCGTCATCGGCATGATCGCCGCCTTCCAGGCGCTGCAGGAGGCGGGCGCCCGCGCCGACCCCGCCACCCTTGCGGGCGGCATCTGGGAGGCGCTGCTGACCACCGCCGCCGGCATGGCCGTGGCGATCCCGGCGCAGATCGCGCTGGCGTGGTTCGAAAGCGTCGTGGACCGGCTGCGCCATGACATGGAGGATGCCGCGACGCGGATCTTCCAGCGCGGCCCCCGCGCGGCTGCTTCCCGCGCCCGCGCCCCCTCCGCCCCCCCCAGCACCGCCGCGGCTGACCCGCCTCGCAAGGGCCCGGTGCCGGTCAGCGGGGCGGCGGAATGACCGATGCCGAGGCGCTGGCGCTGGCGGACCGGGCGCTGGCGCTGTGGGGCGGCGGCGCGCCGCCCCGGCTGGTGAAGAACCGCGAGAACATCGTGTTCGAACTGCGGCTGGCGGGCGGCGCGCGGGCAGCCCTGCGGCTGCACCGCCCCGGATACCGGACGGCGCGGGCGATCGGGAGCGAGCTTCACTGGATGCGCGGGCTTGCGGCGGCGGGGCTGCCGGTGCCCGCGCCGGTGCCTTCGCTGTCGGGCGCGCTGGTAGAGGCGGCGGGCGGGCGCTGCCTGTCCTGCGTCGGCTGGCTGGAGGGGGCGGCGATCGGCTCGGCCGAGGCGCCGCTGCCGGGCGGGCCGGCGGAACAGGCGGCGCTGATGCGCGATCTGGGCGGGCTGGTGGCGCGGCTGCACGATGCGGCGGACCGGATGGCACTGCCGGCGGGGTTCACGAGGCCCCGCTGGGACGAGGACGGGCTTCTGGGCGAGACGCCGCTTTGGGGCCGGTTCTGGGAGAGCCCGGCCTTCACCGCGGATGAACGCGCGCTGATGCGGCAGGCGCGGGCGGCGGCGCGGGCCGCGCTCGCCGATCTGCGGGCGGCGGGCGCGGATTACGGGCCGATCCATGCCGATGTGCTGCGCGAGAACGTGCTGCGCCATGCCGGCGGGCTGGCGCTGATCGACTTCGACGATGCGGGCTTCGGCTTCCGGCATTACGACCTTGCCACCGCGCTGGTGCAGAGCCTCGAGGAGCCGGCGCTGCCGGACCTCGCGGCGGCGCTGGTGGCGGGCTATCGCGCGCGCCGGCCGCTGGTGCCGGGGCGGCTCGCGCTGTTCGTGATGCTGCGCTGCTGCGCCTCGGCCGGGTGGATCGCCAGCCGCGCCGGGCCGGACGATCCGCGCCAGCGCCTCTACGCGGCGCGCGCGCTCGGCATGGCGCGGCATGTGCTGGACGGCAGCGCGCCGTGGCAGCCGGGGCTCTGAGGGTGCTGTTCGGCGCGCCTCCGGCCCGGCCCCTTCAGGTGATCGCCTCCAGCCGTTCCTTCGACAGGTCGCCGGGCACGATGGTCATCGGGCAGGGCAGGTTGCCGGCGCTGCGCGTCAGTTGCGTGACCAGCGGCCCCGGGCCCGACTTGTCGCTGCCCGCCCCCAGCACGAGGATGCCGATCTGCGGGTCTTCCCGGATCACCGCCAGGATCTCGGTCGCGGGCTCGCCCTCGCGGATGATCAGTTCCGGGTCCACGCCCTGCCGGTCGCGCATCCATTTGGCGAAGACCTCGAAATGCGCCTCGATGCGCTCGCGCGCTTCCTGGCGCATCAGTTCGGCCACCCCGATCCAGTGCTGGTATTCCTCGGGCGGGATCACCGAGAGGATGATCACGCCCCCGCCCGAATGCGCCGCCCGCATCGCGGCAAAGCGCATCGCGTTCAGGCATTCGCGGGTTTCGTCGAGCACGACAAGAAATTTGCGCATGATGGTCCCCTCTCTCCGATCATCGCCGATGCCGGCGGTGCGGCGCAAGAGGCAGCGAACGCCGCCCCGGCGGAACGTGCCGGGTTCCCGCGAGGCTCGCGCATCCGTCCCCGGTGCGGCCCGCCGGGCAGGGGGGCCATGCAGGGGGGGCCATGCAGGGGGGGCCATGCCGGGGGGCCATGCCGGTGCCGGTCTTTGGGCGGGGCAGCGAAACGCCGGACCGGCAGGCAGCGCCGGGGCTGTGCGCAGGCAGGGGACAAGCCTTGCCTGCCGGTCCGGGAGCAATGCATTCCGATGGGGGATTCGGCTTCGGAACAGGGGCAGGTTAGGCGGCGATTGATTCCGTTTTGCGACGTGGCTGCGACATCATGGCCCGCGCGGCCCACCCCTCACCCCCGCGCGGCCCGCCGCAAGCCGCGCATCGCCAGCGACGACAGGCCCGAGCCGATCAGCGAGGCCAGCGACAGCAGCAGCCCGATCAGCCCGGCGAAAAGCTGCAAGGCGAGGTTGGAGATCCGCACCGTCGCGCGCAGGAAGCGCGATTTGCCCAGCACTTCCATCCGGCCCACGGTCTTCGGCCCCATCGCCTCGGCGGCGTTCGCGATCCGCCGCGCATCGGCCGCATCATCGACATGGCGCAAGAGGTGCAGCGCCCCGGTCGTGCCGATCGCGCGCCGGGTGCGGCCAAGGTCCGATGTGATGGCGACCAGCGGCGCGAAGCGCTCGGGGCGCAGCACGCGGCCCAGATCATCCGCGCCGCGCACCGAAGGCAGGCGCGCCCAGTCCACCCCGCCGCGCAGCGCAGCGCTGGCGATGCGGGCCAGCGCGGGCGAGACAAGGCCCATCCGCCGCGCCAGCCTTGCCAGCCCCGCCCCCAGCTTCACAGTGACCGATGATCCGCCCGTCGCCACCACCAGCGCCGTCGCCCCCAGCCCGACCAGCGACAGGGCAAGGTTGATCTCGTCCACCTCGCCGCCGGTGCTGTAGGCGAACCCCTCCTTCGCGAGCCCCGCAATGTCCCCCAGCGGCGTGGCCAGCATCGGTGCCTGGCAGAGGAGCTGCGCCGAGAGGGTGCATTCGGCCGGATCATAGGCGCAGGCGAGGCAGCCGCCGGCAGAGGCCAGCAAACCGCTGTCCTCATCCCGGGCTGCGGCAAGATCGGCGGTCAGGCCCGGCGGCAGCACGATGGCCCTTTCGGCGGCGACGCCCTCGATGGCGCGGATCGCCAGCCAGTTGCGCTCCGCCTCGGCCAGCCGTTCGCGCAGCAGCGCCTCGATCCGCTCGGGCGTTGCCTCCCGCGCCAGCGCGCGGTCCATCGCCGCGTCGATGCCGTCCACGCCGCGGTCCACGAAGGGCGCGATGCCGGGGCTGCGGGCGATGGTCGCCAGCGATCGCGCCGACAGCGCCAGCGACACCAGCAGGACCAGCAGCAGCACCCGCCGCGCGGCAAGCCGGCAGCCGCTGCCAAGCGCGGCCAGCGGGCGCGGGCGGCGGGGGGGCGGCGCAGGGCGGGCGCGGGCCGGGACCGCCGCGCCGGCGGACTGCGGCCCCGCCGCGCCTGCGGACTGCGGCCCCGCCGCGCCGGCGGACTGCGGCCCCGCCGCGCCGGCGGACTGCCGCCCCGCGCCGTCGGCGGCGCGCGGGCCGTCGCCGCCGGGCGGCATGGCTGCGCTCAGCCGCGGCGTGACCGCACCATGCCGACAATATCCAGCGTGCGCTCGAGGATCGGGCGGGCGATCGCCTCGGCCCGCTCCGCGCCCTCGCCCAGAATGCGGTCGATCCCGGCGGGGTCGGCCATCAGCCGCGTCATCTCGGCGCTGATCGGCGAGAGCTTCGCCACCGCCAGATCGGCCAGCGCCGGCTTGAAGGCGCCGAAGCCCTGGCCGGCGAACTGCCCCACCACCGCCTCGGGGGTCATGCCTGACAGCGCGGCATAGATGTTCACGAGGTTGCGCGCCTCGGGCCGGTCCTTCAGCCCCTCCATCGTCTCGGGCAGCGGCTCGGCGTCGGTCCTGGCCTTGCGGATCTTCTGCGCGATGGTGTCCGCGTCGTCGGTCAGGTTGATGCGGCTGGCATCCGAGGGATCGGATTTCGACATCTTCCTCGTGCCGTCGCGCAGGCTCATCACCCGCGTCGCCGCGCCCTCGATCACCGGCTCGGGCGCGGGAAAGAACTCGACGCCGTAGTCGTGGTTGAACTTCGCGGCGATGTCGCGCGTCAGCTCGACATGCTGCTTCTGGTCCTCGCCCACCGGCACCTGCGTGGCGTGATAGAGCAGGATGTCCGCCGCCATCAGCGAGGGATAGGCGTAAAGCCCGAGGCTCACCTGCTCGGCATTCCTGCCGGCCTTGTCCTTGAACTGGGTCATCCGGTTCATCCAGCCAAGCCGCGCCACGCAGTTCAGCACCCAGCCAAGTTCGGCATGGGCGCTGACCTGGCTCTGGTTGAACAGGATCGAGCGTGCCGGGTCGATCCCCGCAGCCATGAAGGCCGCCGCTGCCTCGCGCGTCTGCTGGCGCAGCTTCTCGGGCTCCTGCCAGACGGTGATCGCGTGCAGGTCCACCAGGCAATAGATCGTCTCGATGCCCTCGTCCTGCTTTTCGACAAAGCGTTTCAGGGCGCCAAGGTAGTTGCCCAGCGTCAGCCCGCCCGAGGGCTGGATGCCCGAAAAGATGCGGGGCGTGAAAGCGGTGGCCGTCATGGCGCCTCTCTGTCTGGATATTCCTGCAGGGCTCGCTTATCGCTGGGGGCATGGCCCGTCAATGCGGGGCACTGGAAACGGAGACGGCAATGCGCCCAGGTCATGACGAATCCCCGCTGAACCCGATCCCGCCGGTGATCTGGCTGCTGCTGCTGCCCATCGTGGCGATGGAGGTGGTGCTGAGCGCGGGCGGAACCGGCCTTGTCGGCGGCCCCGATGCCGCGGGCTGGCGGCTGGAGGCGCTGCAGAGGTTCAGCTTTGCGCCCGGCATCTTCCGGGTGTTGCTGGAGAACCGGGTCTTCCCGCCCGGGCAGATGATGCGCTTTGTCACCTATCCGTTCGTGCATGGCAATTTCACCCATGCGCTGTTCGTGTCGGTGTTCCTGCTGGCGCTTGGCAAGATGGTGGCCGAGGTGTTCCGCGCCTGGGCGGTGCTGGCGGTGTTCTTTGCCTCGGCGATCCTCGGGGCGCTGGCCTACAGCCTCGTGCCCCGTGACGTGCAGCCGCTGTTCGGCGGCTACCCGGCGGTTTACGGGCTGATCGGGGCGTTTTCCTATATCCTCTGGGCGCGGCTCGGGGCGGTGCACGCCAACCGCTACCGCGCGTTCACGCTGATCGGCTTCCTGCTGGCGTTCCAGCTGGTGTTCGGGCTGCTGTTCGGCGCGGGCGGGTGGAGTTGGGTCGCCGAGGTCGCGGGCTTTGCGACCGGGTTCGTGCTGTCCTTCGTGGTCAGCCCCGGCGGCTGGCAGCGGCTGGTGCTGCGCCTGCGTCAGCGCTGACGGCGCAGGCCCGCCGTCAGATCCGAAGGGCGGAAGGCGCCGGTGGCCAGGGCCGCGAGCGCATAGACCGCCATCCCGCCCAGCACCAGCAGCGCGAGCGCGCCATAGCGCTGCGTGGGCGTGTAAAGCGCCGCGCCCAGCAGCTGCCGGATGCCCCACAGCGCCGCGCCCATCAGCAGGGCGGCGAGCACGATCCGCGGCAGGCGGCGGCGCAGGCGGTCGTCGAAGCGCGCGGCCTCGCCCATGTCGCGGCTGCCCCGGACCAGTTGCGCCAGCATCACCCAGCCGGCGATCGTCGTCGCCAGCGCGGCGGCGCTGAAGCCGATCACGGGCGCAAGGCCGATGGCGATGGCGGCATTCACCGCCATGCAGTTCAGCGCATAGCGGAAGGGGCGCCGCGTATCCTCGCGCGCGAAATAAAGCGGTTGCAGCACCTTTTGCAGCACGAAGGCCGGCAGCCCCGCGCCATAGATCGCCAGCGCCAGCGCGGTCGGGCCCACGTCGGAGGGCCGGAAATCGCCGCGCTGGAACAGCACCGAGATCAGCGGCCCCGCGATCACCATCAGCGCCACCGCCGCCGGCAGTGTCAGGATCAGCGCGAACTCCGCCCCCCGGCTGAGCGCGTGGCGCCCGCCGTCGCTGTCACCCGCCCGCAGGCGGCGCGAGATGTCGGGCAGCAGCACGATGCCGATGGCGATGCCCACCACGCCCAGCGGCAGCTGATAAAGCCGGTCGGCGTAGGTCAGCCAGGCAATCGCGCCATCGAAGAAGCTGCCGACCTGCCGGCCGACCAGCAGGTTGACCTGCACCACCCCCCCCGCCAGCACCGCAGGGAAGGCGATCACCAGCAGGCGGCGCATGTCGGGCGACAGGCGCGGGCGGCGCAGGTGCAGCGGAAAGCCCATCCGCGCCGCCGCGATCCACAGCATCCCCGCCTGCGCGATGCCGGCCAGCGGCATCGACCAGCTCATCGCAAGGCCCATGTCCCAGCCGCGCAGCTCTGCCGCGACCATCGCCGCGATCAGCACCAGGTTCATCAGCACCGGCGCCGCGGCCGCCGCGATGAAGCGCCCGCCGGCATTCAGCAGCCCCGACAGCAGCGCCGCGGCAGAGATGAACAGGATGTAGGGAAAGCAGATCCAGCCATAGAGTGTCGCCAGCGCCAGCCGTTCGTCCTGCGAAAAGCCCGAGGCCATCGCCAGCACCAGCCAGGGCATCCCCGCCATCGCCAGGACAGATACGCCGATCACCGCGGTCATCAGCCCCGACAGCGCCTCTTCGGCAAAGCCCCGCGGATCCTCGTCCGCCTCCAGCCGCTTGGCGAACATCGGCACGAAGGCGGTGTTGAAGGCGCCCTCGGCAAAGAAGCGGCGGAACATGTTGGGCAGCGAGGAGGCGACGAAATAGGCCTCGGCCACCGGGCCCGCGCCGACCAGCGCCGCGATCATCATGTCGCGCACGAAGCCGACGACGCGGCTGCCCAGCGTCCAGCCGCCCACCGTCAGGAAACCGCGGATCAGCCGCACGGGTTTCATTGCCGCCCCCATCCGCGGCTGCCGCGCCGCCGTTCGCCCATCCGGCATCGGCGGGTCAGTCCCGCGCCCGCGCCCGTTCGGCGCCTTCCGCGATGGCCTGGCGCAGCCGGCGCTCCAGCGCCTCCCGTCTGGACTTCGCGTGCAGCTTCAGCCCGAACATGTCCTTCACGTAGAACGTATCCACCACCTGCGCGCCATAGGTCGCGATCACGGCGCTGGCAATGTAGATGTTGTTCGCCGCCAGCGCCCGCGTCAGGTCATAGAGCAGGCCGGGCCGGTCGCGGGTATCGACCTCGATGATGGTGTAGATGTCCGAGCCTTCGTTGTCGAAGGTGATCGAGGTCGGGAAGTTGAAGCCGCGCTCGCGCTTCTTGACCTTGTCGCGGTCCTTCAGCGCCTCGCGCGCCACCACCTCGCCGCGCAGGGTCTTCTCGATCATCTGGCGCAGGCGGGGCAGGCGGGCGGCCTCGTAGGGGCGGCCCTCGCCATCCTGCACCCAGAACACCGCCGTCGCATAGCCGTCCTTCGAGGTGTAGGTGCGCGCATCCACCACATTCGCCCCGACCAGTGCCAGCGCCCCCGCCAGCCGCGAGAAGATGCCGGGATGATCGGCCAGCGCGAAACAGGCGCGGGTCGCGTCCCGCTCGGGGTCGGGGACAAGGTCGATGCGGATCTCGTCATCGCGCAGCCCGTCCAGCAGGCGGGCAAAGATCACATGGCCCTCGGTCGAGAGCGCCTGCCAGTAGGGGCCGTAATGGCGGCCGATCTCCGCCTCGATCTTCTCGGGCGGCCAGAAGGCCAGCGCCTCGCGCAACTGCTGCTTGGACTCCTCCTCCCCCCGCTCGCGGTTCAGCGCCTCCAGCCCTTCTTCCAGCGCGATGGTGGCGAGGCTGTGCAACCGGCGCAGCAGCATCGCCTTCCAGTTGTTCCAGGTGCCGGGGCCGACGCCGCGGATGTCGCAGACCGTCAGCACCGTCAGCAGGTCCAGCCGCTTCCTGCTCTTCACCGCCTTGGCAAAGTCGCGCAGCGTGCGCGGGTCCGACAGGTCGCGCTTCTGCGCCATGTCGGACATGAAGAGGTGATAGCGCACCAGCCACTCGACCGTTTCCACCTCTTCGGGATCCAGCCCCAGCCGGGGCGCCACCCGCCGCGCGATCTGCGCGCCCGCCACCGAATGATCCTCGGGCCGGCCCTTGCCGATGTCGTGCAGGAACAGCGCCACATAGAGCACGCGGCGGTTGACCCCTTCCTTGAGGATGGCAGAGCAGAGCGGCAGCTCCTCGGCCAGCTCGCCGCTTTCGATGCGCTCCAGCGTGGCGATGCACTGGATGATGTGCTCGTCCACCGTGTAGTGGTGATAGACGTTGTATTGCATCATCGCCACGATCGGCTCGAACTCGGGGATGTAGGCGCCCAGCACGCCCAACTCGTTCATGCGGCGCAGGGCGCGCTCCGGGTTGCCGTGGTTCAGCATCAGGTCGAGGAAGATCCGCGCCGCCTCGGGCGCCTCGCGCATCTCGTCGTCGATCAGGTGAAGGTTCGCCGCCACCAGCCGCATCGCATCGGGATGGATGAGGTAGCCGGTGCGCATCGCCTCGTCGAAGATGCGCAAGAGGTTCAGCTTGTCGGCCAGGAACGCCGCGGGATCGGCGATGTTCAGGCGGTTGAGGTCGATCCGGTAGCCGGGGCGCAGCTTTTTGCGGCGACGCAGCAGCCCCTCCAGCCGCGGCACCTTCTTGACGTGCCGCGCCTCCAGCCCGGTGAGGAAGATCCGCGTCAGCTCGCCGACCTTGGTGGCCTCGCGGAAGTATTCCTGCATGAACAGCTCGACCCCACGGCGCCCGGCGCGGTCCTCGTATCCCATGCGCTGCGCCACATCGACCTGCATGTCGAAGGTCAGCTGATCCACGGCGCGCCCGCTCAGCAGGTGCAGGTGGCAGCGCACCGCCCAGAGGAAATCCTCCGCCTGCTCGAACTGCCGGTATTCCTCGTTCGAGAAGAGGCCGGTGCCGACCAGTTCCGAAACCTCGTCGACGCCGTGCAGGTACTTGGCGATCCAGTAGAGCGTCTGCAGGTCGCGCAGCCCGCCCTTGCCCTCCTTGACGTTGGGCTCCAGCACATAGCGCTGGCCGCCCTGCCGGCGGTGGCGCTCGGCGCGCTCGGCCAGCTTGGCCTCGATGAACTGCGGGCCGGTGCCGCGGAACAGCTCGTCCCGCAGCCGCTGGGTCAGTTCGGCGGCAAGCCTTGCCTCGCCGACAAGGAAGCGATGCTCCAGCAGCGCGGTGCGGATGGTGATGTCCTCGGCGCCAAGGCGCAGGCATTCCTTCACCGTGCGGCTGGCATGGCCGACCTTCAGCCGCATGTCCCACAGCATGTAGAGCATGGATTCGATGACGCTTTCCGCCCAGCCGGTCATCTTCCACGGTGTCAGGAACAGCAGATCCACATCGGAATGCGGCGCCATCTCGGCGCGGCCATAGCCCCCGACGGCAATCACCGCCAGCCGCTCGCCCTCGGTCGGGTTGGCCAGCGGGTGCAGGTGGCGGGTCGCCACGTGAAAGGCCGCGCGCACGATGGCATCGGTCAGGGCGGCATAGGCCCGCACGGTCGGGCCGGCGCTGCGCGGATGGCGCGCGAAATCCGCCTCGATCCGCGCCGAGGCCTCGCGCCGCGCCTTGATCATCAGCTTCACGGCGAGCGCGCGCGGGGCGGCGCCGTCGGGCGGCGCGGCCAATGCGCCGTCGAGCGCCGCGCAGAGCGCCGCGGTATCCACGGGCGCGGTAACGGCCTGCGTGACGGGAGGCGGCGTGGTCGGGCTGGGGCGCGCGGGCAGGGCCGGGTCAGAACCCGGCGCCACCGAAGCTTCTTGGGGCAGGGTCAATCACATACACCTGGTTGTTGCGGATCTGCGCGACGGCCAGCCCGCGCTCGTTGGTGCCGTCGGCCCGCAGCCGGAAGATGCCGTTGACGCCGACAAAGCCCGAGCCCTGCGTCAGCCCGGCGGTGGTCAGCGCATTGGCATTGCCCGATTTCACCAGCGCGCCGATGGCGGCGATCCCGTCATAGGCAAGGCCCGCGATCGGGTGCGGCGCCTCGCCGAAGGCCGCCTGATAGCGCGACTGGAACTGCCGGGTCAGCGACGGGTCGGGCAGCGCGAACCATCCGCCCTGAAGGCCCGGCAGCGCCAGCGTGGCTTGCGGGATGTCCCAGCGGGTCAGCCCGATGAAGCGCACCGCCTCGCGGTCCAGCCCCGCCTCGGGCAGAAGCTGCGCGAGCAGCGGCAGCGCGCCGGCGGTATCGGCGGTGAGGAACATCGCCTGCGCGCCCGAGCCCTGCGCGTTGGCCACGATGTTCGGCACCGCGGCGACGACGCCCTGCTGCGAGAAGTCGTAGGAGCCGGTCCCGGCGAGCGAGGCGCCGCGGGTGCGGGCGATCGCCGTCTCGATCGCGCGGCGGCCGGCCTCGCCGCTCGCGGTGCGGTCATGCACCACCATGATCCGGCCTCGGCCCTGGCGCGCGGCATAGGACACGAGGCGGTTCGCCGTGTTCGGGAAGGTCGGCCCCAGCACGAAGACGTTGCCGCCCGCGATGTCGGGGTTGTTCGAGAAGGACAGCACGTTGACGCCGCGCCCCGCGACCGCGACTCCCGCGGCATTCGCGGCCTCGGCATAGACCGGCCCGAGGATGATCTTCGCCCCCTCGTCCACCGCGCGGGTCGCGGCAGAGGCGGCGCCGGCGGCCGAGGGGCCGGTATCATAGACACGCAGGTCGATCTGCGCGCCCTGCAGATCGGAAACCGCGAGTTCGGCCGCCTGCCGAAGGCTGCGCGCGATCAGCTCGTCGCCCGAGTTTCCGGTGCCGCCGGGGACCAGCAGCGCCACCGGAACCGGGGCGCGCGTGTTGATCGAGGGACCGGTGCTTCCCATCGGGATCGGCTCGCAGGCGGCGAGCCAGACGGCGGAGACCATCGCGGCGATCCGCGCAAGCGGTCTGGTCAATGGCTTGCGGGGCGGGCTGAAAAGCGCGAACATGAAGGCGATCCTTGTGGTCCCGGGCATGGTTGGCAGGGCGGCAACGCGCGATGAACCTATGCGTTCCCGGGGGCGAAGGCAACTTGCACCGGGACGGGAGCTGCGATGATCGGCGATGCGAAGCCCGAGGCGCTGCCGGGCGCAGCCGAAGACGGCAGCGCCGGCGACGCGGCCGCCCCGGGGCGGGAAGCGAAGACCGGCGCGGCGACCGAGAAAGGATCCGGCCCGAGGCAGGCGCATGTCCCGGCGTCCAGGGCCATCGAGCCCGGGCTGCATTTCATCGCCACGCCGATCGGCGCCGCGCGCGACATCACGCTGCGCGCGCTCGACATCCTCGCCGGCGCCGAACTGATCGCGGCGGAGGATACCCGCACCCTGCGGCACCTGATGGACATCCACGGCGTCGCCCTCGGCGACCGGCAGATCATCGCCTATCATGACCATAACGGCGCGCAGATGCGCCCCCGGATTCTTCGCGCGCTGGCAGAGGGCAAGTCCGTCGCCTACGCCTCCGAGGCCGGAACCCCGCTCGTGGCCGATCCCGGCTATCAACTGGGCCGCGCCGCGATAGAGGCCGGGCACAAGGTGTTTGCCGCGCCCGGCCCCTCGGCCGTGCTGGCGGCGCTGACGGTGTCGGGCCTGCCCTCCGACCGCTTCCTCTTCGCAGGCTTCGCCCCCGCGACAGCCAGCGCCCGGCTGCGCTGGCTCGAGGACCTGGCGCCCGTCGCGGCGACGGTGATCCTTTATGAATCACCCAAACGGATTAGCGAATTGTTAGGGGCCCTCGTGCAAACCTTCGGAGGCGAGAGGGAAGCGGCGGTGTGCCGGGAGTTGACCAAACGCTTCGAAGAGGTGACGCGCGGCCCGCTCGCGCGCCTTGCCTCCGATTTCGACGGACGGCCGGTCAAGGGCGAGATCGTGGTGGTGATCGACCGGGCGCAGGGGCGCAAGGTGGACACGGCCGATCTTGAGGCGGCGCTGAAGGACGCGCTGACCCGGATGCGCCTCAAGGATGCGGCCGCCGCGGTGGCCGAAACGCTGGGATTGCCCAGGCGCGAGGTCTATCAGGCCGCGCTGCGGCTGGAGAATGACGGACCGGGCGGCCGCGGGGCCTGCCCCGAGTGAAGGAGGCGGACATGGGCGGCAAGGTTTCCCATCACGGCGGGGTCGCGGCAGAGGCGCAGGTTGCGGCCCATTACCAGCGCGGCGGCCGCGAGATTGCCGCCCGACGCTGGCGTGGACCCGGCGGCGAGATCGACCTGATCGCGCGGGAAGGCAACCGGCTGGTCTTTGTCGAGGTCAAGAAATCCTCGAGCTTCGCCCGCGCCGCCGAGCGGCTGTCACGCCGGCAGATGGACCGGATCTGCCGGTCTGCCGCGGCGTATCTCGCCCGCGAGCCGCTTGGCCAGAACACCGAAGTGCGTTTCGATGTGGCTCTGGTCGACGGCTTCGGCAGGATCGACATCCTCGAAAATGCCTTCGGGGAGTATTGACCGGCGCCGGTGCGCGGGGCGCGCATCCTTCTCCAAATCCTCGCCGGCGCACGCTGCCCGCCCGCCTTCCTTGCAACTGCCGCGGCACTGATCCATCAAGGGCGCAGCAAAAGGAGGCGCGCATGGCCCTGACCCCGTCCTTGCCCAAAAGCCTGAAGGTTGCGATCCAGATGGATCCGATCGGCCCGATCAACATCGCGGCGGACAGCACCTTCCGCATCGCGCTGGAAGCGCAGGCGCGGGGGCATGATCTGTTCTACTACACGCCCGACAGGCTGTCCTACCGCGAGGGCCGGGTGCTGGCGCGCGGCTGGCCGCTGACGGTGCGGCCCGAGTCGGGGAACCACTACACGCTCGGCGAGGAGGCCGAGATCGACCTGTCCGAGCGGGACGTGGTCTGGCTGCGGCAGGACCCGCCCTTCGACATGGGCTACATCACCACCACGCATATCCTCGAGCGGATCCATCCGCAGACGCTGGTGGTCAACGATCCGTTCTGGGTGCGCAACTCGCCCGAGAAGCTGCTGGTGCTGAACTTCCCCGACCTGACGCCGCCCACGCTGATCGCCCGCGAGCTGGCTGCGATCCGCGCCTTCAAGGCCGTGCATGGCGACATCATCCTCAAGCCGCTTTACGGCAATGGCGGCGCGGGAGTGTTCCGGCTCGACCCGAACGACCGCAATCTCGCCAGTCTGCACGAGCTGTTCACCTCGATGAGCCGCGAGCCGCTGATCGCGCAGAAGTTCGTGCCGGATGTCAGCAAGGGCGACAAGCGCATCATCCTTGTCGATGGCGAGCCGGTGGGCGCGATCAACCGCGTTCCGGCAGAGGGCGAGACCCGGTCCAACATGCATGTCGGCGGGCGGCCCGAGAAGATCGGCCTGACGGACCGCGACCGCGAGATCTGTGCGCGCATCGGCCCGGTGCTGAAGGAGAAGGGACAGATCTTCGTCGGCATCGACGTGATCGGCGATTGGCTGACCGAGATCAACGTGACCTCGCCCACCGGCATTCAGGAACTGGAACGCTTCGACGGCACCAACGCCGCCGAGCGGCTCTGGCAGGTGATCGAGGCCAGGCGCGCCGGCTGAGACGGCCGCCGGCTGGCCCTGCTGAACGCGGCTTCGCGGCTCGGCCCGGTTCCGGCGCTGCGAATCGCGCGGGGGAGGTCGCGCGGGGCCGCCGCGCCATCCGATGCCGGGGCGGCTCTCGCGGCTTGCGGGGCTGGGAGTGTTCGCCCTCGCCTGACGCCTTGCCCCGGAGCATCCGTTTCCTGCGGCCCGTGAGGATAGGCAGGCGGGCTTTGCCGGGCTGTCGGCCCGCGGAGATGACCTCGCTGCGTCGGTCAGGCCGGCACCGCCAGCGTCAGGCGGAAGCTGACCGCCTCGGCCACATGCGGCTTGCGCACCTCGGCCGAGCCGTCGAGATCGGCGATGGTGCGCGCGACCCGCAGCACCCGGTGGTAGCCGCGCGCCGACAGCCCGAAGCGTTCCGCGACCATCGAGAGCAGCGCGCGCCCCTCGGCATCGGGCGTCGCCACCGCCTCCAGCACCGCGCCCTCGGTATCGGCGTTGACCCGCACCCCGGGCGCGGCGGCATAGCGCGCCGTCTGCACCGCGCGCGCCGCGGCGACGCGGGCCGCGACCGCGGCCGACCCCTCGCCCGTGGCGGGCAGGTCGAGGTCGGCATAGGCCACGGGCGGCACCTCCACCCGCAGGTCGAACCGGTCCATCAGCGGCCCGGAGATGCGGCCAAGATAGTCCTCGCCGCAGCCGGGCACCCTTGCGCAGGCGCGGGCGGGATCGGCGAGATAGCCGCATTTGCAGGGATTGGCGGCGGCGACCAGCAGGAAGCGGCAGGGATAGCGGATATGCGCATTCGCCCGCGCCACCATCACCTCGCCGGTTTCCAGCGGCTGGCGCAGGGTTTCCAGCACCTGCCGCGGGAATTCGGGCAACTCGTCGAGGAACAGCACACCGTTATGGGCAAGGCTGATCTCGCCGGGTTTCGCGCCGCGCCCGCCGCCGATGATCGCGGCCATCGAGGCGGTGTGATGCGGGTCGCGGTAGGGCCGTGTGCGCGAGATGCCGCCCTCGGACAGCAGGCCCGCCAGCGAGTGGATCATCGAGGTTTCCAGCGCCTCGGCCGCAGACAGGGGCGGCAGGATCCCCGGCATCCGCGCCGCCAGCATCGACTTGCCCGATCCCGGCGAGCCGACCATCAGCACATGGTGCCGCCCCGCCGCCGAAATCTCCAGCGCGCGGCGGGCGCGTTCCTGGCCCTTCACGTCGCGCAGATCGCGGGTGCCGGTGTCCGCGACCACCTCGCCGGGTTCGGCGGGGGACAGGGGCGACTGCCCGGTATAGTGGCGGATCGCCTCTGTCAGGCTGGCGGGCGCGAACACCTGCGCCGCACCGACCCAGGCCGCCTCGGCGCCGCAGGCCCTGGGGCACATCAGCATCCGGCCCTCGGCGGCGGCGGCCATGGCGGCGGGCAGCGCGCCGATCACCGGCACCAGCCGCCCGTCCAGCGACAGCTCGCCAAGCGCGACGGTGTTGCCCACCTCCTCGCGCGGCAGGATGTCGATGGCGGCGAGCAGCGCCAGCGCGATCGGCAGGTCGAAATGCGAGCCTTCCTTGGGCAGGTCGGCGGGTGAGAGGTTGACGGTGATCTTCTTCGAGGGCAGCGCGATCGACAGCGCCGACAGCGCCGCGCGCACCCGCTCGCGCGCTTCGGACACCGCCTTGTCCGGGAGCCCGACGACCGTGAAGCCGGGCAGCCCCGGCGTCAGCGCGCATTGCACCTCGACGATGCGCGCCTCGACCCCCTCGAAGGCCACCGTATAGGCCAGTGCCACCATTGCGCCCCCTCATCGTCCCAGCCCGTCGTTAACCGATAGGCAAGGAGCGGTTTAAGAATGGTTAACGCGGGATCCGACATGGCATTTCGTCCTTTGCGCAGTTCCCGGGAACCTATCGGCCGCCGCGCCCGTTGGGAAATGCCTGTCCATGCAGCACCCATCAGGCTTCGTGATGGCCAACGCCGCATCCGGGCCTGAAAATTTCCGTGATCCGGTTCTTCCGGGCACACGTATACCGCATAGTCAGGTTCAACAGACCGATTCCTGCACGGCCGCCTGTCCCGACACCCGTGACGGAAACGAAGGGGAAGCTCGCATGGCACTGGACGGATTTTCTGATGGCATGCTGCCCCGCCGGGCGATGAAGGCGGAGCTGCTGGATGCCGAAACCGAACATCGGCTGGCCGTCGCCTGGCGCGACCGGCGCGACGAGGCGGCGCTGCACCGGCTGGTGACGGCCTACATGCGCCTTGCCATCTCGATGGCGTCGAAGTTCCGCCGCTATGGCGCGCCGATGAACGACCTTATTCAAGAGGCGGGGCTGGGCCTGATGAAGGCGGCCGACAAGTTCGACCCCGATCGCGGCGTGCGCTTTTCGACCTATGCGGTGTGGTGGATCAAGGCCAGCATCCAGGACTATGTGATGCGCAACTGGTCGATGGTGCGCACAGGGTCCACCAGCAGCCAGAAGGCGCTGTTCTTCAACATGCGCCGGGTGCAGGCGCGGCTGGAACGCGAGGCCGAGGCACGGGGCGAGCGGCTCGACGGCCATCAGCTGCGCGCCCGCATCGCCCGCGAGGTCGGGGTGCCGCTGCATGATGTCGAGATGATGGAGGGACGGCTTTCGGGCTCCGACTTCTCGCTCAACGCCACGCAGTCCGCGGACGATGAGGGGCGCGAGTGGATCGAGGCGCTGGAGGATGACGGCCCGCAGGCCGCCGAGACGGTGGCCGAGCGGCATGACGCGGGCCATCTGCGCGTCTGGCTGGCAAAGGCGATGGGGGCGCTGACGGCGCGCGAACGCTACATCGTCGGCGAGCGCAAGCTGCGGGCAGAGCCGCGCACGCTGGAATCGCTCGGCGAGGAGCTGGGGCTGTCCAAGGAGCGGATCCGCCAACTCGAGACGCAGGCCTTCGCCAAGATGCGCAAGAGCCTTGAGGCGCAAAGCCAGGAAGTGCATCACTTTCTGGCATGAGACTTGCCCTCGCCCTGACGATCTGCCTGACGATCTGCGCGGCCCCTGCGCTGGGCGCGGAAATAACGCCCGAGGCGCTCATCGGGCTTCGCGCCGATGTGGTGATCCTGGGCGAGGTGCATGACAACCCGGCCCATCACGCGCATCAGGCGCAGGCGGTGGCCGCGCTCGCCCCCGCCGCGATCGTGTTCGAGATGCTGACCCCGGAACAGGCGGCCGCCGTGACCGATGCCAACCGGCGTGATGCGGCCGCGCTCGAGGCTGCGCTGGGTTGGCAGGCGTCGGGCTGGCCCGACTTCGCCATGTATCACCCGATCTTCACCGCCGCGCCAAGGGCAAGGGTTTATGGCGCCGCCTTGCCAGGCGAAGATGTGCGCCGCGCTGTCCGCGAAGGCGCGGCGGCTGTCTTCGGCGCCGATGCCGCGCGCTTTGGCCTGACCGCCCCGCTGCCACCCGCCGAGCAGGCGGCGCGCGAGGCAGAGCAGATGGCGGCGCATTGCGACGCGATGCCCGCCGCCCTGATGCCCGGAATGGTCGAGGCGCAGCGGCTGCGCGATGCGGCGCTGGCGCGGGCAACCCTTCGGGCGATGGCAGAGACCGGCGGCCCGGTGGCGGTGATCACAGGCTCGGGCCATGCCCGCCGTGACTGGGGCGTGCCCGCCGTGCTGGCACGCGCCGCGCCGCATCTGTCGGTGATCGCCGTCGGGCAGGTCGAGGCCGGCGCGGAGGCCGAACAGCCGTTCGACCACTGGATCGTCACCGATCCCGCCCCGCGCCCCGACCCCTGCGCCGCCTTCCGATGACCGCGGCCGCTGCTGCGGGGCGTTGTCATCCGGCCGCCGCGCCCCTAATCCTTGGCGGACCCCTGGGGCGGAGGCCGAGATGCTGGCGGGCAAGCGCATCCTTCTGATCATCGGCGGCGGCATCGCGGCCTACAAGGCGCTGGAGTTGATCCGCCGCCTGCGCGAACGTGGGGCCAGCGTCTCGCCGGTGTTGACCCGCGCGGCGGAGGAGTTCGTCACGCCGCTTTCGGTCGCGGCGCTGGCTGGCGCGAACGTGCACCGGGATCTCTTCGATCTGACCGCCGAGGCGGAGATGGGCCATATCCAGCTTTCCCGCGCCGCCGATCTGGTGGTGGTGGCGCCCGCGACCGCCGACCTGATGGCCCGGATGGCGGGCGGGCTTGCCAATGACCTCGCCTCGACGCTGCTGATGGCGACGGACAAGCGGGTGCTGATCGCGCCCGCAATGAACGTGCGGATGTGGACCCACCCCGCCACGCAGCGCAACCGCGCGGTGCTGGAGGGCGACGGCATCCTGTTCGTGGGCCCGAACGACGGCGACATGGCCTGCGGCGAACACGGGCCGGGCCGGATGGCCGAACCGCCAGAGATCGTGGCCGCGATCGAAGCCGCGCTTGGCGCCGCCGCCGGACCTCTGGCAGGGCGCCATGTGCTGGTGACCTCGGGCCCGACGCATGAACCCATCGACCCGGTGCGCTATATCGCCAACCGCTCCTCGGGCGCGCAGGGCACCGCGCTCGCCGCCGCGCTGCGCGATCTGGGCGCGGGGGTGACCTTCGTGACCGGCCCTGCCAGCGTGCCCGCGCCGCAGGGGGTGACGGTGGTGCGGGTGGAAACCGCGCGCGAGATGCTGGCGGCGGTCGAGGCGGCGCTTCCGGCCGATGCCGCGATCTTCGCCGCCGCGGTTGCCGACTGGCGCGTCGCCAATGCCGCGGACCGCAAGTTGAAGAAGGACGGGACCGGCACCCCGCCCGCCCTGAGCTTTGCCGAGAACCCCGACATCCTCGCCACCATCTCGCAGCGCGAGGCGGGCCGCCCGCGGCTGGTGGTGGGCTTTGCCGCCGAAACCGATGACGTGATCGCCCATGCCGCCGCCAAGCGCGCCCGCAAGGGCTGTGACTGGATCGTCGCCAATGATGTCTCGCCCGCGACCGGCATCATGGGCGGCAGCGAGAACGCGGTCACGCTGCTGACGGCCGCAGGCGCCGAGACCTGGCCGCGCATGGCCAAGGACAGGGTGGCGCGCAGGCTGGCGGAACGCATCGCCGAGGCGCTGGCATGACCGCGCCCGAAGCCCTGCCCGAAATCCGCGTCCTGCGCGAGGACTGGGCCGACCGCGACGTGCCGCTGCCTGCCTATGAAACCGCAGGCTCGGCCGGTGCCGACATCCGCGCGAACCTCAGGCCCGAGGATCGCGCCACCGGCTTCATCCTCGACCCGATGCGCCGGGCCCTGCTGCCGACCGGGCTGCGGGTCGAGATCCCGGAGGGGTTCGAAATCCAGATCCGCCCCCGCTCCGGCCTCGCGCTGGCCCGGGGGATCAGCCTGCCCAACAGCCCCGGCACCATCGACAGCGATTATCGCGGGCCGCTGGGAGTGCTGCTGATCAACCTCGGGCACGATCCCTATATCGTGCGGCACGGCGAGCGCATCGCGCAACTGGTGGTGGCGCCGGTGGTGAGGGCGCGCTTTGCCCTCGCCGAGACTCTGGGCGATACGCCGCGCGGCACCGGCGGCTTCGGCTCCACGGGCAGGCAATGACGGCGCTGCTGGCCGCGCTGGCGCTGGTGGCGCTGGGGGCCGTGCTGCGAGCGCCGGCGCGGCTGATCGGGCTGATGCTGGCGCTGCTCTGGGCGGCGGTGGTGCTGGCGCATCTGCTGCTTCCGGCGCGCGCCGGGGCCGCGATCGGCGGCAGCCTGCGCGGCTGGCTGGCGGTGGGGGTGCTGGCGCTGCTGGCGGCCGGCTACCGGGCGCTGGTCGGGCGGCTGCGGGCGGGCGCGCTGAACTCGGTTGCCGCAGCCGCGCAGCAACCCGCCGCGTCCGCGCCCTTCTCGGAGACCGAGCTTGACCGCTACGCCCGCCACATCGTGCTGCGCGAGGTCGGCGGCGCCGGGCAGCGGCGGCTGAAGGGGGCGCGGGTGCTGGTGGTCGGGGCGGGGGGGCTTGGCTCGCCGGCGCTCCTCTATCTTGCGGCGGCGGGGGTGGGCACGCTCGGGGTGATCGACGATGACACCGTGTCGAACTCCAACCTGCAACGGCAGATCATCCATGCCGATGCGCGGATCGGGATGCCCAAGGTGTTCTCGGCGCAGCAGGCGCTGGCCGCGCTGAACCCCTTCGTGACGGTGCATCCCTACCATCGCCGCCTGACAGCCGGGGACGCGCCGGCGCTGTTTGCGGACCATGACCTGATCCTCGACGGATCGGACAACTTCCCCACGCGCCTGATTGTCAACGCGGCGGCGGTGGCGGCGGGCAAGCCGCTGATCTCGGGCGCGATTTCGCAATGGGAGGGGCAGCTTGGCCTGTTCGACCCGGCCCGCGGCGCGCCCTGCTACGCCTGCATCTTCCCCGAGGCGCCTGCGGACGGCCTTGCCCCCGCCTGCGCCGAGGCGGGGGTGATGGGCGCGCTGCCCGGCGTGATCGGCGCGATGATGGCGGCCGAGGCGATCAAGGAGATCACCGGCGCCGGCCGCTCGCTGCGCGGGCGCCTCTTGATCTATGACGCGCTCTGGGGCGAGAACCGCACGCTGACGCTGACCCGCCGCGAGGGGTGCGCGGTCTGCGGGGGTGTGCATCCGGCGCGGTGAGGCTGTCCCGGCAGAGGGATCGCGCGCCATGAAGGCGCGGCGCCGGCGGTCGGCGAGGGCTCTGGACCTTGCCGCGGGCCGGGCCTAGCTTGGCACCGACAAGGAGTCCCCCGCCATGACCGATGCCGCCGCCAACCCGCTGCTCGCCCCCTGGACGGCCGAGTTCGGCCTGCCGCCCTTCGCGCAGATCACCGACGCGGATTTCGCCCCCGCCTTCGACGCCGGCCTTGCCGAGGCCCGCGCCCGCATCGCCGAAATCGCCGCGGACCCGGCGCCCCCGACCTTCTCCAACACCATCGCCGCGCTGGAACTGGCCGAGGCGACGCTCGACCGGGTGGCGGGCGTGTTCTACAACCTCGCCGGCGCCGACAGCACCGACGCACGCGAGGCGTTGCAGCGCGAGCTTGCGCCGAAGATGTCGGCCTTCTCCTCCGAGGTCACGATGAACCGCCCGCTCTTCGCGCGGATCGAGGATCTGTGGCAGCGGCGCGAAACGCTGGGGCTGACGCCAGAAGAGTCAAGGGTTCTGGAGCTTTACCGCCGGATGTTCATCCGTGCCGGCGCGCAGTTGCAGGGTGAGGCCGCGGCGCGCATGTCGGCGGTCAAGGAGCGCCTCGCGGTGCTCTCCACCCGCTTCAGCCAGAACGTGCTGGCCGATGAACGCGGCTGGTGGATGCCTCTCGCCGAGGCCGATCTGGAGGGCCTGCCCGATTTCGTGATCGCCAGCGCCAGGGCTGCCGCCGAGGAACGCGGCCAGCCCGGCCATGTGCTGACGCTGAACCGCTCGCTGATCGTGCCGTTCCTGCAATTCTCCCCCCGCCGCGATCTGCGCGAGACCGCCTTCGCGGCCTGGGCCGCGCGCGGCGCCTCGGGCGGCGAGACCGACAACCGCCCCGTCGCCGCCGAAATCCTCGCCCTGCGCGAGGAGCGCGCCCGCCTGCTGGGGTATGACAGCTTCGCCGCCTACAAGCTGGAACCCGAGATGGCCAGGACCCCGGCGGCGGTGCGCGATCTGCTGATGCAGGTCTGGGCCCCGGCCCGCGCCAGGGCCGAGGCCGACGCCGCGATCCTCGAGGCGATGATGCACGAGGACGGCATCAACGGCGCGCTGGAGCCCTGGGACTGGCGCTATTACTCGGAGCGCCGCCGCCGGGCCGAGCATGACCTCGACGAGGCGGCGCTGAAGCCGTACCTGTCGCTCGACGCGATGATCGGCGCGCAGTTCGACGTGGCCAACCGGCTGTTCGGGCTGGAGTTCCGCCCGCTGCTGGACGCGCCGCTCTACCACCCCGACGCCCGCGCATGGGAGGTCACGCGGAACGGCCGCCACATGGCGGTGTTCATCGGCGACTATTTCGCCCGCGCCTCCAAACGCTCGGGTGCCTGGTGTTCGGCCTTCCGCAGCCAGCGCAGGCTCGGCGCCGATGTGCGGCCCGTGGTGGTCAACGTGTGCAACTTCGCCCGGGGCGAGCCGGCGCTGCTGAGCTATGACGATGCGCGCACGCTGTTCCACGAATTCGGCCACGCGCTGCACCAGATGCTGTCGGACGTGACCCATCCGCTGATCTCGGGCACCTCGGTCGCGCGGGATTTCGTGGAACTGCCGAGCCAGCTTTACGAACACTGGCTCGAAGTGCCCGAGGTGCTGGAAAAACACGCCCGGCACTGGCAGACCGGCGTGCCGATGCCGCAGGACATGCTCGCCCGCCTGCTGGCCGCCGGCACCTACGACCAGGGCTTCGCGACGGTGGAATACATCGCCTCGGCGCTCGTCGATCTTGCCTTCCACGAAGGCGCGGCGCCCGCCGATCCGATGGCGATGCAGGCCCGCGTGCTGGCGGAGATCGGCCTGCCCCACGCGATCCCGATGCGCCACGCGACGCCGCATTTCACCCATGTCTTTTCCGGCGACGGCTATTCCGCGGGCTATTACAGCTACATGTGGTCCGAGGTGATGGATGCCGACGCCTTCGCCGCCTTCGAGGAGGCGGGCGATGCGTTCGACCCCGACACCGCGGAAAAGCTGGAACGCTTCATCCTGTCGGCCGGCGGCTCGCAGGAGGCAGAGGCGCTCTACACCGCCTTCCGCGGCCGCCTGCCGGGGGTGGAGGCGCTGCTGAAGGGGCGTGGCCTGGTGGACGCCGCCTGAGCCCTGCGGCGTCCGTCAGCCCCGCGCCACGTCCTTGTGGATGATCACGTCGCATTGCGGATAGGCCTGCAGGATCGTCCGCCGCAGCCCTGCGCCGATGTCATGCGCCTCGCGCAGGGTCAGGTCGCCATCCAGTTCGATATGCAGGTTGACGAACACCCGGCTGCCGGCGGTGCGGGTCTTCAGGTCGTGAAAGCCGCGCACACCGGGCCAGCCGCGGGCCAGTTCCGCGATGCCCGCCACCAGTTCGGGATCGGCGGCGCGGTCCATCAGCGCGTCCCAGGCGCCCTTGCCGATGCGGGCCGCGCCAAGCACCATCCCCGCGCCCGCCGCCAGCGCCACCACGGAGTCGATCTGCCCCAGCCCGAAGCTGGCCGAGGCCCAGAGCGCCAGGATCGCGCCGATATTGGGCAGCAGGTCGCCAAGGTAATGCAGCGAATCCGCCGCGACCACCCGGTTGCGGGTGCGCCGCGACACCCGGCGCTGCCACAGCACCAGCCCGACGGTCAGCACGACCGACAGCAGCATCACCGCGATCCCCTCGGCCTGCGCCCGAAGCGGCTCGGGCGCGCCCGACAGCAGCCGCGCGGCGGCGGCCCAGCCGATCACGATGCCCGACACCGCGATGAAGATCGACTGGCCGAGCGCCACCAGATCCTCGGCCGAGGAATGCCCGAAGGCGTGGTCCTCGTCCGGGGGGCGGGCGGCGTAGATCATCGCGGCAAGCCCGGCGACCGAGACCATCAGGTCCATCGCGCTGTCCGCCAGCGAGGCCGCCACCGACAGCGCCCCCGTGGCCGACAGCGCCCAAAGCTTTGCCAGCACCAGCAGCAGCGCCACCGAGACAGAGGCGAGGCCGGCTGACAGGTTCAGCCGATGCAGGGGGGTGTTGCCGGTCATGGGGTGGTCCTTCGCGTCGGACGGATGCCGCGGTCACACTACCGCAGCCCGCCCGGTCATTCGATCACTTCATCTGCCCCGACGCCCCAGAGCGCGGATTTCCGCACCCAGCCGCGCTGGCCGCCGGCCGCTATGCGGCACCAGTCCGGGCCGCATCGCTCCAGCCGCGCGATCACGCCCGACATCGCCCGCGCCACCACCGGCGCGCCGTCGCTGTCGCGCGCCAGCAGGTCGGCGCTGTCGGTATTGATCACTGCGGTGCGCACCCCCGAGATCAGCGAGTAATGCACCCAGCCGCCGGCGCCCTCGCGGTCCTCGACCCGGCGCCAGTGGCCGAACTCCGCCGTGACCTTCAGCGGCATGTCCCGGTGGCGGAACACCCAGTCGATCCGGTGCGACAGCGAAGGCCCGCGCCGGGCGTTGCCCTCGGACGCCTTCAGCGACACGAAGCGCGGGATCGGCAGGTTGGTGACCGGGCCGCGCCCGTCCGGGGTGGCCCCCTCGGCGGCCCCCGCCCCCGCCCCTGTATCGCCGGTCATCGCCGCCTGCTCCACCGCGGCGTCCTGCATCGCGGCGGCGCCGTCCTGCGCCCGAAGCGGCGCCGCCAGCGACAGCAGAACTGCCGCCAGAATTGCCGCCAGAACCGCCGTTCCCGCCCCTGGACCCTGTCCAGCCCGCATCTTCATGGCTGTGCCCGCCCGTATCTGCCTTCGCCTTGCCCCGGGATGTCTTGCCGACCCGACTGGCCCGACTCGGCTGGCCCGACT
>DIVD01000006.1 GCA_002423245.1 Rhodobacteraceae bacterium UBA6141 | reverse complement strand
GGCGGCACCGGCACCGGCGCGGCGCCGATCATCGCGCAGGCCGCGCGCGAGCTGGGTGTGCTGACCGTCGGCGTCGTCACCAAGCCCTTCCAGTTCGAGGGCTCCAAGCGGATGCGCCAGGCCGAGATGGGCGTCGAGGCGCTGCAGAAGGTCGTCGATACGCTGATCATCATCCCCAACCAGAACCTGTTCCGGCTGGCGAACGAGAAGACCACCTTCACCGAAGCCTTCGCCATGGCAGATGACGTGCTCTATCAGGGCGTCAAGGGCATTTCCGACCTGATGGTGCGCCCGGGCCTGATCAACCTCGACTTCGCCGACGTGCGCTCGGTGATGGACGAGATGGGCAAGGCGATGATGGGCACCGGCGACGCGAACGGCGAGGACCGCGCGGTGCAGGCGGCCGAGAAGGCCATCGCCAACCCGCTGCTGGACGAGATCTCGCTGCGCGGCGCCAAGGGCGTGCTGATCAACATCACCGGCGGCTACGACCTGACCCTGTTCGAGCTGGACGAGGCCGCGAACCGCATCCGCGAGGAAGTGGACCCGGACGCGAACATCATCGTCGGCTCGACGCTGGACCCGGCGATGGAAGGCACGATGCGGGTGTCGGTCGTGGCGACCGGCATCGACGCCGCGCCGCAGGCCGCCGAGGTTCCGGTGCCGCGCCGCGGGATGGCCAAGCCGCTGCAGCCCGCCGCGCACCAGCCTGCCGCCCCCCAGCAGGTCGCCCCCCAGCAACCGGCGCCGCAACCGGCGCCGCAACCCGCGGCCCGGCCCGCCGCCGCGCAGGCTCCCGCACAGACTCCCGCGCCGCAAGACAGCTTCCAGGATTTCGCCGCGAGGAGCCCGGAGGAGGATCCGTCCGAGTATCTGGCCGAGGATGAACTGCCGGCGCCGGCCTATCGTCCGCAGCCCGCGCCGCAGCCGACCATGCGCGACCTCCAGGTCGGCGACGATGCCTCTGCCTTCGTCGCACCGCGTCCGCGCGCGCCCGGCGCGCCCTCGCCCGAGGCGCTGGCCCGGCTGCAGGCGGCCGTCTCGCGCGCCCCGGCCGGCGGCCATGCCGCGCCGCGCCCGCAGGCGCCAGGGCCGCGTCCGCAACATGCCGCCCAGCCCCGCGCCCAGGCTCCGCAGCCCGCCCCGCAGGCCGACAAGCCGCGCTTCGGGATCAACTCGCTGATCAACCGGATGACCGGCGCGCAGGCCGAACATGCCGAACGGGCGGCCCCCGCGATGCGCACGCAGCCGCCCGTCACCTCGGCCTATGACGACGAACAGGACGCCGATCCCGACCACGACCGTATCGAGATTCCGGCCTTCCTGCGCCGCCAGGCGAACTGAGTCCCTTCACAGATACTGTTGCGAAAAGGCCGGAGCGATCCGGCCTTTTTTATTTGATGTCAACACCTTGCCGCGCCGCGGCGCCGCGCCGGGCGGCTTGCCGCGCAAACGGGCGGCGAATGTTTCACGGCGTTGCAAAGAGTGAATTGTGTCTCGTCCGGGCCCGCCCTAATTCCGGATCATGCCGCGATCCACCGGATGCCGATCCAGCGGGCCGCGCAGCGAGCGACGGGGGGCCAACCCCGCGCACCAGACCAGAGGTAGAGCCCGTGCAGACCACGATCCGTTCCGCAGTGACCTTCAAGGGCGTCGGCCTGCATTCCGGCGCGCCGGTGCGCATGACGATCCATCCCGCCTCGGCCAATTACGGCATCTGGTTCCGCCGCACCGATATCGACAGCCTCGACCCGCTGGTGCCCGCCCGCTGGGATGCGGTCATGCCCTCGCGGCTTTGCACGCTGATCGCCAACCGCGCCGGCGCCACGGTGTCCACCATCGAGCATGTGATGGCGGCGATGGCGGGCACCGGCCTTCACAACGCGCTGGTGGAGATCGACGGGCCGGAGGTGCCGATCCTCGATGGCTCCGCCGCGCCCTTCGTCTCGGCGATCATGGCGCGCGGGCTGCGCGAGCTGGCCGCGCCGGTGCGCGCGCTGCGCATCCTCGCTCCGGTCGAGGTGCGCGAGGGCGTTGCCGTGGCGCGGCTCGAACCGGGGGCCGACACGCTCGACATGCAGTTCGACATCGACTTTACCGACCGCGCCATCGGCCGCCAGGCCAAGCGGCTGACGCTGGCCAACGGCGCTTTCGTGCACGAGCTGTCGGACAGCCGCACCTTCTGCCGCCGCGCCGATGTGGAAACCATGCAGGCGAACGGCCTGGCGCTTGGCGGCACGCTGGACAATGCCGTCGTGGTGGATGGCGAGCGGGTGCTGACCCCCGGCGGCCTGCGCCACGCCGATGAACCGGTGCGCCACAAGATGCTGGACGCGCTTGGCGATCTGGCGCTGGCGGGCGCCCCCATTCTCGGCCGCTATGTCGGCCAGCGTGCCGGGCACGCGCTGACCAACCGGCTGCTGCGCGAGCTGTTCCGCCATCCCGAGGCGTTCCGCGTCGTCGAACTCGGCCGCGAGGCCGAGTCGCTGCTGCCGGGGGCCGGCCTCTCGCTGGACGACCTTCCCGCCTTCGCGTGATCCTGCCGCACAAGGCGCGAAAGGCGTTTTGCGCCCCGGATTTTTCTATGCTAGGACATGGCAGAACCGGCGCCGCCGGGTGCGTGGGGCACCCCGAGGCGCTGCGGGAACAAGCCGCGAAGGCTGGGATAACGTGAAGCAGGAACGGGATAGGCAGGTCATGGCGCGCGGGCGGAGAGCGGCAAAACTTGCGGCGGGCCTCGTGCTTGCAGCGACCTTGGCAGCATGTGGCGGCAATCGGCAGAAGGAAGTCCCGCTCGAGGATCTCTCCGCCGAGCAGATCTACCAGAAGGCCGAATTCGAGCTGGAAAACAGCCGCAAACCCGAAGAGGCCGCGCGGCTCTTCTCCGAGGTGGAGCGGCTCTATCCCTATTCCGAATGGGCCAAGCGCGCGCTGATCATGCAGGCCTTCGCCTTCCATCAGGACCGCGACTACGAAAACAGCCGCGCCGCCGCACAGCGCTACATCGACTTCTACCCCGCCGAAGAGGATGCCGCCTATGCGCAGTATCTGCTGGCCCTGTCCTATTACGACCAGATCGACGATGTCGGCCGCGACCAGGGCCTGACCTTCCAGGCCCTGCAGGCGCTGCGCACGGTGATCGAGCAATATCCCGACAGCGAATATGCCCGCTCGGCGATGCTGAAATTCGACCTCGCCTTCGACCATCTGGCCGGCAAGGAAATGGAAATCGGCCGCTACTACCTCAAGCGCGGGCATTACACCGCGGCGATCAACCGCTTCCGCGTCGTGGTCGAGCAGTTCCAGACCACCACCCACACGCCCGAGGCGCTGCACCGGCTGGTGGAATGCTACCTCTCGCTCGGCCTGACCGACGAGGCGCAGACCGCCGGCGCGATTCTCGGCCACAACTTCCAGTCCACCGAATGGTACCGGGACAGCTACAAGCTGCTGACCGGCCGGGGCCTCAGCATGGAGGCGAAGGGCGATAGCTGGCTGTCCTCGGTCTATCGTCAGGTGATCAAGGGCGAGTGGCTCTAGGCCGGGGGCCCGGTCCATGCTGCGCAGCCTCGACATCCGGAACATGCTGATCATCGAGCGTCTGTCACTCGATTTTCACCCCGGGCTCAACGTGCTTACCGGGGAAACGGGGGCGGGCAAGTCGATCCTGCTCGATGCGCTCGGCTTCGTGCTGGGATGGCGCGGCCGGGCGGAACTGGTCCGTGCCGGGGCGGCGCAGGGCGAGGTGACGGCGGTGTTCGACCTGCCCGAGGGCCATGCCGCCCGCGCCGTGCTCGCAGAGGCGGGCCTGACGCCCGATGACGAGCTGATCCTGCGCCGGGTGAACGCCGCCGATGGCCGCAAGACCGCCTATGTCAACGACCGCCGCACCAGCGGCGAGGTGCTGCGCACGCTGTCGGACACGCTGGTGGAACTGCACGGCCAGCACGACGATCGCGGCCTGCTGGATCCGCGCGGCCACCGCACCCTGCTCGACGCCTTCGCCGGGACCGATGCCCTGCGCGCCAGCGTCCGCGCCGCATGGTCCGGCCTTGCCGCCGCGCGCCGCCGGCTGGCAGAGGCCGAGGCGGCGCTCGCCGCGGCAAAGGGCGAGGAGGACTATCTGCGCCACGCCGTCGCCGAACTGGACAGGCTGGACCCGCAGCCCGGCGAGGAGGCGGTGCTCGACACCCGCCGCCGCGCCATGCAGGGCGCCGCCCGCATCCGCGAGGATGTGCTGCGCGCCCTTCACGCGCTTGGCAATGACGGCGCCGAGGGGCTGATGCGCGACGCCGCCCGCTGGCTCGACGGCGCCGCCGAGGCGGCCGAGGGGCGGCTCGATGCGCCGATGGCGGCGCTGGACCGGGCCGGCATCGAACTCGCCGAGGCCGCGCAGGGGGTGGAGGAGGCGCTGGATGCCCTCGCCTTCGATCCCGCCGAACTCGAGGCGGCCGAGGAACGCCTCTTCGCGATCCGCGCGCTGGCGCGCAAGCATGGCGTGCTGGCCGACGAGCTTGGCGCCTTCGCGGGCGAATTGCGCGCGCGGCTTGAAGCCATCGACAGCGGCGAGGGCAACCTGCGCGCCCTTGCCGCCGATCTCGCCGCCGCCCGCGCCGCCTATGACAGCGCCGCCGCCGCCCTGACCGGGGCCCGGCGCGAGGCGGCTGCCCGGCTCGATCGCGCGATGGCCGCCGAACTCGCCCCGCTCAGGATGGAACGCGCGGTGTTCCGCACCGAGGTGACGCCCGGCGATCCGGGGCCCGAAGGCCGCGACGCGGTCGCCTTCACCGTCGCCACCAACCCCGGCGCGCCCCCCGGCCCGCTCAACCGCATCGCCTCGGGAGGCGAGCTGTCGCGCTTCCTGCTGGCGCTGAAGGTCTGCCTCGCCCAGGGCGCGGGCGCGCTGACGATGATCTTCGACGAGATCGACCGCGGCGTCGGCGGCGCCACCGCCGATGCGGTCGGGCGCCGCCTCGCCCGCCTGTCGGAAGGCGCGCAGGTGCTGGTCGTCACCCACTCGCCGCAGGTGGCGGCCAAGGGCGCGCGGCACTGGCGCGTCGAAAAGCGGGTGACGGGCGAGGTCGCCACCTCCAGCATCGTCGCGCTCTCGCCCGCCGACCGCATCGACGAACTCGCCCGGATGCTGTCTGGCGAAAGCGTCACCGACGCCGCCCGCGAGGCCGCAAGGGCGCTGCTGGCGGGCTAGCGCGCCCGATTCCCGCTTCTTGCTGGCGGAAATATCCCGGGGGCCCGGGGGCTGGCCCCCGGCTTTACCCCGTCCGGGGGCTGGCCCCCGGCTTCGGCCCCGTCCGGGGGCAGCGCCCCGGCGGCCGGTCCAGGTCTCACCCCTCCACGGTGAAACTCGCCGAGACCACCTGCCACCCCGCCTCCCGCGGCGCCATCACCGCGCTCAGCACCGCGCCCACCCGTCCGGCATCGCTGCCATCGGCATGGCGGATGCCCGAGAGCACGAAGCGCTGCATCAGCACCGCGCCCTCGGCCCCGACCCGGCGCAGCTTGGTGCGCCCCGTCACCAGCCTCGCGCGCGCGAACGCCCCCGCAAGCTCCCCCGCCAGCACATCGGCGATCGCCTGCCGGCCCTCGGCCCAGGCCCCGGTCAGCGTCAGCAGGTCCGCATCCTCGGCGAACATCGCCGCGAGGCCGGCCACATCGCGGCTGCCCCAGGCCAGCGAGAACGCGCGCGAGAACTGGTCGGGCGCCTCAAAGCCCATGGCCGCCCTCCGCGCCCGGAACGATCTTGCCGGGGTTGAGGATGCCCAGCGGGTCCAGCGCCGCCTTGATCGTGCCCATCACCTCCCAGCCCGCGCCGTGCTCCTCGCGCATCAGCCCGCGCTTGCCCAGGCCCACCCCGTGCTCGCCGGTCATCGTGCCGCCCAGCCGGTGCGCCCGCGCCGCCATCCGCGCCGCAATCCCCTTCGCCCGCGCCAGCTCCTCGGGATCGTTGCGGTCCACCAGCAGGACCGCGTGGAAATTCCCGTCCCCCACATGGCCCAGGATCGGCCCGATCATCCCCTGCTCGGCGATGTCGCGGCGCGTCTCCTCCACCGCCTCGGCAAGGCGCGAGATCGGCACGCAGATATCCGTCACCACCCCCATCGAACCCGGCCGCAGCGCAAGGCAGGCCGGATAGGCGCCGTGCCGCATTTTCCACAACCGGCTGCGGTCCTCGGGCCGGTCCGCCCAGGCGAAATCGGCGCCGCCAAGCTCGGCCACGATCGCGCCGAAGCGTTCGGCCTGCTCGCGCACCCCGGCCTCGGTGCCGTGAAACTCCACCAGCAGATGCGGCAGCTCGGGCATGTCGGCGCCGGCATAAGCGTTGAACGCCGCCGCCGTCGCCGCATCCACGAACTCGATGCGCGCGACCGCAATCCCCATCTGGATGGTCGCGATCACCGTCTGCACCGCCGCCGCCAGATCGGCGAAGGCGCAGCTCGCGGCGCTGACCGCCTCCGGCTGGCCGTGCAGCCTCAGCGTCAGTTCGGTGAAGATGCCAAGCGTGCCTTCGGACCCCACGAACAGCCCCGTCAGGTCATAGCCGGCCGAGGACTTGCGCGCGCGGCTGCCGGTGCGGATGATGCGGCCATCGGCCAGCACCACCTCGGCCGCCAGCACATTGTCGCGCATCGTGCCATAGCGCACCGCCGTGGTGCCGCTGGCGCGGGTCGCGGCCATGCCGCCCAGGCTGGCATTCGCGCCGGGGTCGATGGGAAAGAACAGCCCCGTGTCGCGAAGATGCGCGTTCAGCGCCTCGCGCGTGATCCCGGGCTGCACCCGCACCAGCATGTCATCGGGCAGCACCTCCAGCACCGCCGCCATCCGGCCCATGTCAAGGCTGATGCCGCCCTGTGCCGCCAGCGCGTGCCCCTCCAGCGAGGTTCCCGCGCCCCAGGGCGTGACCGGCACCCCGTTCGCCGCGCAGATCCGCACGATCCCGGCCACCTCGGCCGTGGTTTCGGGGAAGGCCACCGCGTCGGGCAGCATCGGCGGAAAATAGCTTTCGTTGGCGCCGTGCTGCTCTCGCAGGGCGGCTGACAGGCTCAGCCGGTCGCCCAGCAGCAGTTTCAAGGCGTCGAGCGCGTCGTTCAGGGCCATGGCATCCTCGTCTTTCGAGGCGCGAGCCTAGTGCCGGGGCAGGGCGGGGGAAAGCCCCCTCGCCGGGGCGCAGGCACATTCGTGCCCAGCCCGAGGGCCCGCCTTACACCCGCTCCACTGTCACACGCGCGGTATCGAAGGCCACATGCCCGGCAATGCGTGCGGCTTCGGCGCGGGGAGCGGGATAGCTCCAGCCGGCATCGGCGAGCGGGCCGCTTTTCAGCGCGATGCTGAAATACTCCGCCTCGCCCTTGCGCGGGCAGGTGCTGCGCCGGTCCGAGGCATCCAGGAACGCCATCGCCAGATCCTCGCGCGGGAAATAGATCACCGGCGGCAGCGCGCCCTCGGTCAGTTCCAGCGCGGCGTCGCTCTCGCCAAGCACGGCGCCGCCCGCGCGCACCACATGGGTGCCCGGCAGTTTGCGGATACGGATCTGATCGTTCATCGCATGTCTCCCTGCGGTGTCCTCGAAGCCAAGAGTATGGCGCGGGCCTTGTAACGGGCCTGCGTCAGATCGGCGCAGTCGCGGCCGTCAGCCAGCCTCGCGCCGAAGCGGAAGAGAGGCGCGGGCCGATCCGGCTTGCCACCCCGGCATGATAGGCGTTCAGCCAGGCGCGCTCTCCCGGCGCCAGCAGTTCGGCCCGGATCAGCCGCCGGTCAATCGGCACCCATGTCAGCGTGCGGAAGGCCAGCATCGCCCGGTCATCGGCGCCGGGCAGGGCGGGCGCGTCCTCCACCACCAGCAGGTTCTCGATGCGGATGCCAAAGGCGCCCTCGCGGTAATAGCCGGGCTCGTTCGACAGGATCATCCCCGGCTCCAGCGGCACCTCGGACACGCGGCTCAGCCGCGCCGGGCCCTCATGCACCGACAGATAGGCGCCCACGCCATGCCCGGTGCCGTGGTCGTAGTCGAGCCCGGCAAGCCACAGCGGATAGCGCGCCACCGCCTCGAGGTCGCGGCCCGCGCGGCCCACCGGCCAGCGCAGGCGGCTGATCGCGATCATGCCCTGCAACACGCGGGTGAAGCATTCGCGCTCCAGCGCCCCCACCTCGCCCACCGCAACGGTGCGGGTGATGTCGGTGGTGCCGTCCACATACTGCCCGCCGGAATCCACCAGCAGCAACTCGCCAGGCCGCACCGGGCGGTCGGTGCCGGTGGTCACGCGGTAATGCACGATGGCCCCGTTCGGCCCCGCGCCGCAGATCGTGTCGAAGCTGATGTCGCGCAGCGCGTTGGTCGCGCGGCGAAAGCCTTCCAGCGCGGTGACGACGGCAATCTCGGTCAACTGCCCCTTCGGCGCCTCGGCATCGAGCCAGGCGAGGAATTCGACCATCGCCGCGCCGTCGCGCAGATGCGCCTCGGTGGTGGCGGCGATCTCGGCGGCGTTCTTGCGGGCCTTGGGCAGCAGGCAGGGATCCTCGGCATGGGCGACGGGAACGCCCTCGCCCTGCAGCCGCCCCGCCCCCCGCAACTCCTGCACCACCCAGACCGGCACGGTTGCCGGGTCGATCCTGACCGGCCCCGTCAGCCCTTGCAGCGCGGCGCGCAGGGCATCCGCGCGATGCGGCCGCACCCTTGCGGGAAGGGTCACGCCCTCCAGCTTGGCGGGGTCGATGAAAAGGTCCAGCCCGCCGCGTGAAGAGAGGATCGCAAAGGCTTGAACCACCGGGTTTTTCGGCACGTCCGAGCCGCGGATGTTCAGCAGCCACGAGATCGAATCCGCCGCCGTCAGCACCGCGGCCTCCTGCCCTGCCTCGCGCAGCAGCGCGGCGATGCGGGCCAGCTTGTCCTCGGCGCTTTCACCGGCAAATTCAATCGGTTGCAGGGCGATCTTGCCACGGGCGGGCGGCGGCTGGTCCGGCCAGACCGCGTCCACCGCATTCGGCGCCGGCACCAGCCGGATCGCCGTGCCGGCAAGACCGGCCTCCAGCTCCTTGATTTCGTTGGGCGTATGCAGCCAGGGATCGAAGCCGATGGTCGCGTCCGCCGTCAGATGCGCGCGGATCCAGTCGGCGGGGCGGGTCTCGGGCCAGGGCACCGGGATGAAGGCCGCCAGATCGACCTGCGCCTTGACCTGCACGCGGTAGCGTCCGTCGATGAACACCCCCGCCACATCGGGCAGCACGATGCAGAACCCCGCCGAGCCGGTGAAGCCGGTCAGCCAGGCCAGCCGTTCGTCATGCGGGCTGACATATTCGCCCTGCCAGGCATCGGCGCGGGGCACGAGAAAGCCATCCAGCCCCGCCGCCGCCAGATGGGCGCGCAGCGCGGCAAGGCGGGGAGGGCCATCCTCGGGGCGGGTGGCGGCGTCGAAGCTCTGGAACATCGCCCAGTCATCCCCGATCGGCCGCGGCAATGCAAGCCGCGCGCAGGGCATTTCAGGGCGTGCCGCTGCCGTCCCCCGCCTTGCCGTCCCCCGCCTTGCCGTCCACCTCCTTGCCGAGCGCCGCGCGCGGCGCGCCGGCATGTCCGAGATCGGCCGAAAGCCCCTGGGCTGCGGCGCGGGTCATCTCGGTCAGCTGCCGAAGGTTCGGCTTGCTGCGCTCGATCGGGATGCCGAGGGTCAGGGCCCCGACGACCAGCCCCTCCCGGTCGAGGACGGGCGCGGCCACCCCGGCCACTTCGGGCAGGTAGTCGCCCTGGGTGATCGAGACCCCCTCGGCGCGCACCCTGTCCAGCGCCGCCCTCACCTCGGCCGGCCGCAGCGGCGGCTGCAGCGGCTCGCCCCGCGCCGCCAGCGCCTTGAGGTAGCGCGCCACCCGCTCCTCCGGCTGCCCGGCCAGCAGGATCCGGCCCGCCGCGGTGCAGTAGAGCGGCCGCGTCGTGCCCACCGGAACGGTGTAGCGCACGACGCGGTCGGTTTCGCAGATGTCGATATAGACGAGGCGCCCGATCTCGGCTTCGAGGACCGCCAGAAGCGCGGTCTCGCCCGAGCGTTCGGCCATCTCGCGCAGCACCGGCCGCGCCATCCGCACCAGCGAGAATCCCGGCAGGATCGCCACCGCGAGGCGATGCGCCGAGGGGCCGAGCGCGTAGCCGCCGCCGACGCTTTCCAGATAGCGGTGCTCGGTCAGCTCGCGCAACATGCCCAGCAGGCTGCTCTTGGGCAGGTCCAGCTCCTGGCTCAGTTGCGTCAGGGATACCGCACCGGGCTGCATCGCGATGTTCTCGATGATCCTCAGCGTCCGCAGGAGCGAGCGCGGGCCGTGGCGGATGCGCTCGGGCGCGGTGTCGTCGTCCTCGGGTGTCTCCATCATGCCTTTCCGTCCGGCCTCCGCCCCGGCTCCTGCGCCGCCTATCCGATTCCGCGCCGACATGCACCCGCCCGCCGCGCGCCTTGACGCAGCGTAACGCCGGGGCTAGCCGTCCGCGCCCGTCGGCCCCGTGCCGACGACGCCCTGCGCGACCAGCGCCGAAATCTCGTCCTCGCCAAGATCGAAGCGGCGCAGGATCCCGGTGCTGTGCTCGCCCAGCATCGGCGCTGCCGAGCGGGGCGAGCGGTCGCAGCCGGCAAACAGGATCGGGATCGCGATCGCCGGAACCTCGCCCACGGCCGGGTGGTGGACGCGCGTCACCATCCCGCGCTCATGCGCCTGCGGCTGCTCGAGGCTGGCGGGAACCGTGTTGATCGGCGAATGCGGCACGCCCGCCTTGCCGAGGATGTCGCACCATTCGGCCACGCTGCGCCGTGCGATCACGTCGGCGACCATGGCCACCGTTTCGGCGAAATGCGCGACGCGCGCCTGATTGGTCGCAAAGCGCGGATCGTCGCGCACCGCGCCCAGCCCCACCGCGGGGGCGAAGGCGCGCCAGACCTTGTCGCTGCCCACCGCGATCAGGATATGGCCGTCGGCGGCGGCGAAGGCCTGGTAGGGGCACAGCGATTCATGGCCCGAGCCGACGGGTTCGGGCGCCTTGCCGGTGGCCCAGTAGATCTGCGCGATGTAGCCGAGAAAGCCGAGCGCCGTCTCGTAAAGCGATGTCTGGATCGCGGCGCCCTCGCCGGTCTGGTCGCGGCGGCGCAGCGCCGCGACGATCCCCAGCGCGGTGTGGATGCCGGTCGTCTGGTCCAGCGGAGAGATCGGGATGCGCACCGGCGAGCCGCCCTTGTCGCCGGTGATGCTCATGATGCCGCTGAACGCCTGCACCATCACGTCGTAGCCGGGACTGTCCGCCAGCGGCCCGCTGCGGCCAAAGCCCGAGATGCTGGCATGGATCAGCCCGGGCCGCAGCTTGCGCAGCGTCTCGTAGTCGATACCCAGCCGTTCCGCCACGCCGGTGCGGAAGCTTTCGATCACCACATCGCTCTGCGCCACCATCCGGTGCAGCACCGCCAGCCCCTCGGGGCGCTTGAGGTCCAGCGCGAGGCTGCGCTTGTTCTTGTTGACGCTGAGAAAGACCGCGCTTTCCCCGGCGACGAAGGGGGGCCAGGTTCGGGTGTCGTCGCCCACCCCCACCGGCTCGATCTTGATGACCTCGGCGCCCAGATCGCCCAGATACTGCGCGCAGATCGGCCCGGCCAGCACCTTCGAGATGTCAAGCACCGTGACGCCCTTCAGCGCGTCGAAGCGCGCGCCCCCCGCCGCCTGCGCGGCGGCATTCGTGTCGAGGCTCATGCCGTCTCTCCGCTCTTGCTGCTCTTCTGGTCGCGCTGCCCGCGCGCGGCGGCGCGGATCTCCTCGACCACCTCGGGATTGACGAGCGACGACAGGTCGCCCGCCGGCTCGTCCAGGCAGGCGGCGCGGACCACGCGGCGCATGACCTTCATGTTCCGCGTCCTCGGCAGGTCCGAGACCGGAAGGATGAAGCGCGGCCGGAACGGCACCCCCAGCCCTGCGACCACCGCCTCTTCGAGTTCGCGCGCAAGCTCGGGGCTCCAGTCCTGCCCCGCCACCAGGGTGACGAAGCAGCCGATCGCCTGCCCCTTGACCGGATCGGGCAGGCCGATGGCGGCGGCCTCGGCCACCTTTCCGGTGCCGTGCAGCAGGGCCTCGATCTCGGTCGGGCCGGTGCGCTTGCCCGCGATCTTCAGCGTGTCGTCCGAGCGGCCGATGATGTACCAGGCGCCGTCCTCATCGACGCGGGCGCGGTCGCCCTGATGCCACATGCCCGGAATCTCGCGCCAGTAGGCACTGAGATAGCGCTCGTCGTCGTTCTTCCACAGGCTGCGGGTGAGCCCGATCGAGGGGCGGCGCAGGACCAGCTCGCCCACCTCGCCCCGCGGCACGGGCTGGCCCGCGGCATCGACGATATCGGCCCCCATCCCCGGGATCGGCCCGCTGAAGGCGCAGGGCTTCATCGGGGTCAGCACATTGCCCGACAGGATGCCGCCGCCGATCTCGGTGCCGCCCGAATAGTTCAGGATCGGCACCCGGCGGCGGCAGACATTCTCGAAGGTCCACCACCATGCCTCGGGGGTCCAGGGCTCTCCGGTGGAGGCGCAGATGCGCAGCGAGCCGAGGCCGTAGCCCTCGATCCCGCCGCCGCCGCTGCGGATGAAGCTGCGCGCCATGGTCGGGGCGATGCCGAGGAAGCTGATCGCGTGCGCATCGACCAGCCGCCACATGCGGCCCGCGTCGGGATAGTCGGGCCCACCCTCGGCGATCAGCATCGCCGCGCCGTGCAGCGTGGTGCCCACGGCCAGCAGCGGGCCCACCAGCCAGCCCATGTCGCTGAGCCACAGCAGGCGGTCGGAGGGCTTGACGTCCATGATGAGCCCGACATCGAGCGCCATCTTGGCGGCAAAGCCGCAATGGCTGTGCACGGTGCCCTTGGGCTTGCCGGTGGTGCCCGAGGTGTACATGAGCATCAGCGGCGCCTCGGCGTCCATCTCCTCGGTGGCGACCGGGCCCGCGGGCGGGGTCGCCATCTCGTCGAGCCACAGGTCGCGCGGGGCCTGCATCCGGGTGGCGCAGCCGGCGTGGCGCACCACGATCACCCGCGAGATCTGCGGCAGCGCGGGCAATGCCTCGTCCAGCGTGGCCTTGAGCGGCACCACCGCGCCGCGGCGCCAGGTGCCGTCGGCGGTGATCACGAAGCGCGCCCCGGCATCGCTCAGCCGGTCGATCAGCGCCCCGGCGCCGAAGCCCGAGAACATCGGCAGCGCGACCGCGCCGATCTTGGCCACCGCGAAGAAGGCCACGATCGCCTCGGGGATGTTCGGCAGGAACAGCCCCACCACCTCGCCGGGGGCGCAGCCCTCGCGGCGCAGCCCGGCGGCGAGGGCGTCGATCCGCGCCGAAAGCCCGGCATAGTCGAGCCGCCGCACCTCGCCGCCCTCGCCCTCCCAGATCAGCGCCTCCTTCTGCCAGACGGGGGTGCCGCGGTGGCGCTCGATGCAGCTTGCGACCGCGTTGGTGGTGCCGCCGATGCACCAGCGCGCGAAGGGCGCCCCGCGCGAGGTGTCGAGCACCCGCTCGTAGGGGCGGAAGAAGTGGAGCCGCTGCGCGATCTCGTTCCAGAACCATTCCGGCTCGGCCTCGGCGCGGGCGAGCAATGCCGGATAGTCGGCCAGCCCATGTTCGGCGAGGAAGGCCGCGAGGTTGCTGTTCGCGGCAAGCTCCTGCGGCGGGTGCCACACGAAGCCCCCGGCGCTGCGATCCCTGACCTCGGTCATGTCCTATCCTTTCGTCCTTGCATCCATGGGTGCCGCGGCCGCGCCCGGATCGGCGGGCAGATGCAGCGCGCCCGCCCGCACCAGCGCGGCGATGGCCTCCTCGTCGAGGCCGGCCTCGCGCAGCACCTCGGCCCCGTGCTCGCCCAGCCGCGGCGCCGGGCTCGGCAGCGGTGCGTCTGCCTCGCCCTCCCAGCGGACGGCGCCGCGCAGGCGCACGATCCGGCCCTCGCTGGGATGGTCTTCCTCGCGGGCGAAGCCGGTGGCCTGCAGCTGCGGATCCTCGAGCACGGTCTCGAGCGTGTTGGTGCGCATCGCCGGCACGTCGGCCGCGCGGAACAGATCGAGCCATTCGGCCGAGGGCCGCTTGGCGAGGTGGCGCCCGACGATCTCGTAAAGCGCGGCGATGTTGGCGGTGCGGGTGTAAAGGCCGGCGAAGCGCGGATCCTCGCCCAGTTCGGGCGCCCCGATCACCCGGAACAGCGATTGCCACTGCTGGTCGGTGTAGGGCAGCACCCCGATATGCCCGTCCGAGGTCGGGAACGGGCGCCGATAGGGGTTGAGGTGGCGCGGATAGCCCATCGGCCCCTCGGGCGGCACGAAGCTGTGGCCGTAGAGATGATCGCCCAGCACGAAGCCCGCCAGCGCCTCGAACATCGGCACCACCACGCTTTGAGCCTGGCCGCTGCGCAGGCGCGCGACCATCGCCGCCAGCACCGCCTCGGCGGCAAAAAGCCCGGTGATCCGGTCGGCGACCGCCAGCGGCACATACTGGTTCTCGCCGCCCGAGCGGCGCATCAGGTCGGGCAGCGCCACCAGCCCCTGGATCAGGTCGTCATAGGCCGGGCGGTCGGAATAGGGCCCGCCGCGGTCGAAGCCGAGGATCGCGCAGAGCACGATGCCCTCGTTGATCCGCCGCAGATCCTCGAAGGCCAGCCCCAGCTTCTTCGCCGCCGGGTCGCGCATGTTGTGGATCACCACGTCGGCACGGGCGACCAGCCGCTCGAAGACCGGCCGCGCCTCGGGCTTGCGCAGGTCGAGCGCGAGGCTGCGCTTGCCGGCGCCGATGGCGAGGAAGAGCGCGCTCATCTTCGGGTGCCGCGCCGGGCCGACATTGCGGATCGGATCGCCCTCGGGGGTTTCCAGCTTGACGATGTCGGCCCCGTATTCGCCGAGGATCTGGGTCGCGTAGGGGCCGGTCCCCATCGTCGTGAGGTCGAGCACCCTGACCCCTTCAAGCAGTCCCGCCATGGTCATCCCCTCGCTTTCGGTTCATCCGTCACGACCCCGTCGTGCAGCAGTTCTTCCACCGATGCCGGCGCGAACCCCAGCATCGCGAGGATCTGCCGCGTGCCCGAACCGACCTCGGGCGCCGGCCCGCGGATCGCCGGGCGCCGCCCGTCCGCCACGACCGGGAAGGCCGAAAGCGCCTGCCCCGCGACCTCGGTGACGAAGCCGCGGGCGCGGACCTGCTCGCCCCTCACCGCCTCGGCGGGAAAGAGGCACAGGCTCGCGGGGACATCGGCGGCGGCGAAGCGCGCCATCCAGTCGGCCGCGTCGCGCCTCGCGATAGCCTGGGTCAGCGCGGCGAAGAGCGCGTCGCCATGCTCGCGCCGGCCCGCGTCGGTGTCGAAGCGGGGCTCGAGGATCATCGGCATGTCGGGCGCCATCACCTTGCGGAAGTTCTGCCACAGATGCTCCTCGGAGCCGACGCCAAGCGCGATCTCCCGCTCGTCGGCGGTGGTGAAGATGTCGTTGGTCGGATAGGGCGAATCGGGCACCCAGCGGTCGCGGTCGAGCCCGTGGCGCATCGAGACGCCGAAGAGCACCGCATCCATCAGCGCGACATCGAGCGCCATGCCGCGCCCGGTGCGCTCGCGCTCGTGCAGCGCGGCGAGGATCGCGATGGCGGCGTTGCCCGCGCCCAGGAGGTCGGCCACCGGCATCCCCGACCGGCGCGGCCGGCCCGTCCAGTGCCCCGAGAAGGCAAAGGCCCCGCCGGCGGCGAGGAAGTTGAGGTCGTGCCCCGGCGCGTTGCGCCAGGGCCCGGTCTGGCCGTAGCCCGAGACCGAGCAGCTGATGATCCGCGGGTTCGCCGCCGACAGGCTGGCATGGTCGATCCCCAGCCGCGCCGCCACGCCGGGGCGGAAGCTCTCCAGCGCGATGTCGGCCCAGCGGGCCAGCCGCGCCACCACCGCGGCGGCGCCGTCCTGCTTGAGGTCGATCGCCAGGCTTGCCTTGCTGCGGTTGGCGGCGCGCAGGATCGGCGCCAGCACCTCGCGCTGGCGCACCCCGTCGCCGCCCGGCGGCTCGATCTTCAGCACCTCGGCGCCGAGATCGGCCAGCACCGCCCCGGCGAGCGGCCCCGGCAGCAGCGCCGAGAAGTCGATGACGCGCACCCCCGCGAGCGGCTGCCAGGCGTCGGCGGGGCCGGGTTGCGGGGCAGGGCCAGGCTGCGGGGTGGGGGCGGTGCTGGTCTCCATGGGCGTTCTCCTTTCCCTTCCGGGGCGCTTCTACATCCGGCCGGGCAGCCACAGGATGATCTCGGGCACCAGGCCCAGAAGGATCACCATGGCAAGCATACAGAGGAAGAACGGCACGATGCCCGCAAAGATCTCGTGCACCGGCCGGCCCGTGTAGCGCGCCACGACGAACACGTTGATGCCCATCGGCGGCGTGATCATGCCGATCTCGGCGGTCATGACGACCAGCACCCCGAACCACACCGGATCGAAGCCGAGCTGCGTCACGATCGGCAGGATCACCGGCACGGTGAGGATCAGGATCGCCACCTGGTCGAGAAAGCAGCCGAGGATCAGGTAGATCACCAGGATGACCAGCATCACCCCGTAGGGCGGCACGTCAAGCCCGCCGACCCAGGCGACGATGGCGGTGGTCGCCTGGGTGAGGGTGAAGAAATAGCCGAAGATCTGCGCGCCGAGGATGATGAAGGCGATCATGCAGCTGATCCGCGCGGTATTGAAAAGCGCGTCGCGGGCGGCCCGCAGCGAGAGCCGGCCGCGCAGCACCGCCAGCGCCATCGCCGCAGAGGCGCCCACCGCCGATGCCTCGGTGGGCGTGGCGATCCCGGTATAGAGAACCCCCGTCACCGCCCCCAGCAGGACCAGCATCGGCAGCGTGAGCCGCAGCGCCCTGAGCTTCGCGGACCAGGGCGCGGGCTGCCCCGGCGGCACCGCCTGCGGGCGCAGCAGCGAGATGCAGACGATCAGCGTCACCAGGGCCAGCACCGACAGAAAGCCGGGCACCACCCCCGCGATCAGCAGCTTGCCCACGCTCACATCGGCGATGATGCCGTAGATCACCAGCGCGATCGAGGGCGGGATCAGGATCGCCAGCGTGCCGGTGACGGCCACCATCGCCCCGGCGAAGCGCAGCGAATAGCCCTGCCGCAGCATCGCCGGCAGCGAGGCCGAGGACAGCGTCGCCGCCGAGGCGGTGCTCGACCCCGAGATCGCGCCGAAAAATGCCCCGGCCAGCACCACCGCCACCCCGAGCCCGCCCGGCAGCCGCCCGACCCAGACCGCGGTGGCGTCGAACAACTCGTCGGCGATGCGCGAGATGATGATGAACTCGGCCATCAGGATGAACATCGGAATGGTGATCAGTTCGTAGGAGCTGACCGAGGAGACCGTCGAGGACTTGATCATCCCCATCACCAGATCGAGCCCGCCCACCGCGAAGAGCCCCGCCGCGCCCGAGACGGCCATGGCAAAGGCCACCGGCATCCCCGTCATCAGCAAGAGCACGAGAAGAAGGCTGCCGAGGATCGCGATCATCGCCCGTCTCCTTCGGAAGGTGCGCCGGGGGATGCATCGGGCGCGGCACCGGGGGCGGCACCGGGGGCGGGGTGGAGGTCGACCACGGTCTCGGCCACGAGGCCGCGCCCGCCAGCCAGCAGATCGACCAGATGCAGCGCCACCCGCAAGAGCAGAAGCCCGATACCCACAGGCACGAAGACGTAGCTGGCCCAGATCGGCCAGGCGACCACCCCGGTGATCGTCTCGTCCCGCGCCAGGGCGCGCGCGGTGGACTGCCAGCCGGTCACCACCATGGCCAGCAGCACCGGCAGCACCATCAGCGCGGCGACGGCATCGACCCGGCGCCGGATGCCGGGCCGCAGCATGTGGCGGAAGAGATCCACCGCCACATGGCCACCGCGCCGGAAGGTTTCCGACACGGCGAGGAAGAAGGCCCCCACCATCAGGTAGAGCGAGACCAGATCATAGACCCAGCCCAGTGGCGCGCGGAACATGTAGCGCATCACCACGTCGAGCGTCACGACGACCATGATCGCCAGGATGCACAGGCTGGACCCGATGATCGCGAGCCGTTCCAGCCCGCCGATCCCGCGGTCCGCCCGGGACAGCCACCTCATCTGCATCTCCCCCCGCACCTCATCTGCATCTCCCCCGGTTTCGCCCGTCGCCGCGCGCCATGCCTCAGGCCGTGGCCGGGCGCTTCATCATCAGGCCGATGCGGTGCACCTTCACCACCATCTCGTCGCGCTGGTTGTAGCCGCGGGTCTCGAAATGGACGATGCCGGTCTGGGGGTTCTTGCGCGATTCGCGCTTTTCGGTGATCTCGGTCTCGGCGCGCAGCGTGTCGCCGATGAAGACGGGCTTGGGGAAGCTGATCTCTCCGAAGCCGAGATTGCCCAGCGTCGTGCCCAGCGTCAGCTCGCCCACGCCCACGCCCACCACGAGCCCCAGCGTGAAGATGCTGTTGACCAGACGCTGGCCGTGCACGGTGTTCTTGCTGAACTCCGCGTCGATGTGCAGCGGCTGCGGGTTGTAGGTGAGCGCCGAGAACAGCAGGTTGTCGGTCTCGGTCACCGTGCGGGTGATCGCGTGGCGGTAGATCTGGCCGGGCTCGAGCTCTTCGTAGTATTTGCCGGATACGGTGGCTTGCATTGCGGGGGTCCTCCCTCTGTCGCGTCGATGATGGGTTCAGGTCTCGTCCCCGGCCCCTTCGGCCAGGGCGACGACCGCGCGGGCGGTCTGGACATGGGCGAGGTCGATGTGGTCGCCGTCATAGATCACCGCGCCGATGCCCTGCGCGGCGGCTTTCTCGTAGGTCTCGATCATGCCCTTGAAATAGCGGATCTCCTCGGGTGTCGGGGTATAGGCGCGGTTGACCACGGCGACGTTCGAGGGGTGCAGGATCATCTCGCCCATAAAGCCGTGGGCGCGGTTGCGGCGGGCGTAGCTCTCGAGCCCGGCAAGATCGTGCACATCCTGCCAGAGCCCGCCGAGCGGCATCTTGCCGGCGGCCCGCGCGGCCATCACCGTGCGCTGCCACATGTAGAGCGTCTCGCGGCCCTCGGGGCTCCACTCGATGCCGAGCGCGCGGGCGGAATCGCCGTTCTTGGCGCTGGCGCCGCAGATCGCGTTGACCCGGGGGTTCAGCGCGATCTCGTAGGCCAGCTGCATCGAGCGCGCCGTCTCCAGCGTGGGGGTGAGCGCGATGCGCCCGAGCGGGAGGCCGGCGCGCATCTCGGCCTCGCTCACCAGCGCGGCGGCGATCTGGATGTCTTCCGGCCCGCCGGGCTTCGAGAGTACCAGCCCCTCGAGCCCCGCGCGCGTCACGGCGAGGATGTCGTCGAAATCATAAAGCGCGGGCGAGCGGTTGATGCGCACATAGACGCGCTGGCCCGCCGCGGCGAGCCCGGCGATCTTGCGCGCGACCAGCGCCCGCGCCGCGGGCTTGTGGTCGGCGGGCACGCTGTCCTCGAGGTCGAGGATCACGGCATCGGCGCCGTGGCCGGCGACCCGGTCGATCCAGCTTTCGCGGTGGCCGGGAACGAAGAGGAACGAGCGGATCGGCCGCATCGCGGATCGGGGAAGGGATGTCATGGCGGGATCTCCAGCTGGGCTGCGCGGGCAGGGTGCCCCCCGGACAGGGCCGGGCACAAGCGGTCAGGCGGGCGGGGTCTCCCGCCGGGGGTGGCGCCCCCGGCGGGCAGGGCTCAGTTCTGCGCCGCAAGCCGCTCCAGCGCCTCGCGATAGGCTTCGAGCGCCTGCTGGCCCTCTGCGCCGATGGAGGCGGCCCACTCCTCGGCGACCATGGCGGTCCGCTCCTCCCAGCGGGCCTGCTCGTCGGCGCCGAGGGTGACCACCTCGAGCCCGTCCTCGGCCACCATCTTGTCGCGCACGATCGTGTCGTTCTCGGCCATCCAGGCGCAGTTGGTCTCGGCCGCGGCGACGCCGTGGCGCAGGAACGCCTCCTGAATGTCGGCAGGCAGCGCATCGAACTTCTCGCGGTTCATCAGCAGCGCGACATGGGTGGTGCCCATGCTGACGCCCTCGGTGCTGTGCTTGAACACCGTCTGCAGGTCGTAGGGCGGCATCCCGTTGTAGAGATAGAGCGCCCCGTCCACGGTGCCGCGCTGCGCCGCCTGGAACAGCTCGGCCGAGGGCATCCGCACCGCGACCGCGCCAAGCGCCCGCGCCGTCATGTCCATCGCAGCGCCGGTGGTGCGCAGCTTGAGGCCGGCCAGATCCTCGAGCGTCTCGACCTTTTGGGTCGCGGTGATGACGTTGTAGATCGGCAGGCTGACATTGTAGATCGCGCGCACCCCGTTCGGCGCGAAGTCCACCTCATCAAAGAGCGCGCCCTCCTTGGAAAGCTCCATCGAGGCGCGGCTGCCCGCGCAGATGTCGGAGAACATCCCCGGCAGTTCGGCCACCCCCGACACGGTAAGCTGCGAGGGATGATATGAGGCGCCGGTGAGCACCAGGTCGGCCACCCCGTTCGCCGCCAGGTCGAGATGTTCGGCCGCCTTGCCGAGTTGCTGCGCGGGGTAGCTGGTGAAGTTCACGCGGTCGCCCAATTCCTCCTCCAGTCCGGCGACCCAGACGTCGACCCCGTGCTCGACCAGGTAATGCGTGGCGGGAAAGGAATAGGCGATCTTGAGTTCGATCGTGTCTTGCGCAGCGGCGGCGCCGGCCGTCAGACCGGTGGCGAGTGCGACCGCCGCGGCTGCGGCTTTCAGTGCAAAGGTCATGTGATCTCTCCTCCTCGTCGGGGTCGGCCCCCGCGCTCTGTTGCGACGTGTCGTTCCGGACGCTTCGTGCTTCCTCTCGGGATGTGCGGACTGCCGCGCTCCTCCCCGGGCGCGGCGGTCCCGTCTTGCGGTTCAGTAGGATTTCGGCAGGTCGAGCTGCTTCTCGGCGATGTTGCTGAGGACCAGTTCCGCCGAGATCGGGGCGATGCGCAGGATCATGACCTCGCGCAGCAGCCGCTCGACATCGTATTCCTTGGCATAGCCGAAGCCGCCATGGGTGAGGATCGCGCGTTCGCAGGCGAAGAAGGCGGCCTCCGAGGCCAGAAGCTTCGCCGCATTGGCCTCGATCCCGCAGGGCTCGCCGCGGTCGTATTGCGTGGCGGCCTGGAAGCCCATGTGATTGGCGGCCTCGAGCTGCGCCCAGGCCCGGGCCAGCGGGTGCTGGATGCCCTGGTTCTGGCCGATCGGCCGGTCGAAGACGATGCGTTCATTGGCGTATTTGGCCGCGCGGGCCAGCGCATAGCGCCCGATGCCCACGCATTCGGCCGAGACCAGCACCCGCTCGGCGTTCATCCCGTGCAGGATGTGGCGGAAGCCCTTGCCCTCCTCGCCGATCAGGTCGGCCGCCGGCACCGGCAGATCCTCGATGAACAACTCGTTCGAATCGACGGCCTTGCGGCCCATCTTCTCGATCTCGCGAATCTGCACGTAGTCGCGGTCGAGCCGGGTGTAGAACAGGCTCAGCCCGTCGGTCGGGCGCTTGCACTCCTCGATCGGGGTGGTGCGGGCGATGATCAGCATGTAGTCGGCGACCTGCGCGGTCGAGATCCAGACCTTCTGGCCCGTGATGTGATAGGTGTCGCCCTTGCGCACCGCCCGGGTCTTGAGCTTCGTGGTATTGAGCCCGGTGCCCGGCTCGGTCACCGCGAAACAGGCCTTGGTCTCGCCCTTGATCAGCGGCGTCAGCATCCGTCGCTTCTGCTCCTCGGTTCCGAAGGCGACCACCGGCGAGAGGCCGAAGATGTTCATGTGCACCGCCGAGGTGGCGCTCAGCCCGCCGCCCGATTCCGCGATCGCCTGCATCAGCACCGCCGCCTCGGTGATGCCCAGACCCGCGCCGCCGTATTCCACCGGCATGGCGATGCCGAGCCAGCCGGCCTCGGCCACGGCGCGGTAGAAATCCTCGGGGAAGCCGCCCTTGGCATCCTTCTCCCGCCAGTACTCCGGCGGGAATTTCTGGCACATGTCCATGACCGAGGCGCGGATCGCGCGCTGGTCCTCTGTCATCCGGTAGTCCATCTCTCGCTCCCTCCCTCGCGGCGCATCCGGCCGGCTGCGGCACTCGCCGTCTGCGCGCCCGCGACTCGGCGCCTCCACGCGCCCGCGAATCTGAACAGTGTTCGGAAATCCGCGTCCAGTGAATCACACGCCGGGCCCCCGTCTGTCAACTGCCTGTCCAGCCCCGGTCGGCGCGGCGGGCGCGGGGCTTGCATCTTCGCTGGCGCGGGCCTAGGGTGAGTCTGTCCGTTGGGGTGCCCTGTGCAAAGGGCTGAGAGGCTTCGCGCCAACCCATCGCACCTGATCCGGGTCATGCCGGCGTAGGGAACGGAGCTTCGCAGGCGATCCGGTCGCAGCATTTCCCCTCCTTTCGCCGCCATACCCTTAACCGAGGGCAAGATGGCAAGAGTGGCCAAGCTTCTGATCATTGCCGGCTCGGATTCGGGCGGCGGCGCGGGGATTCAGGCCGATATCAAGACGGCCTCGGCGCTTGGCGTCTATGCGGCGACGGCAATCACCGCGATCACCGCGCAGAACACGCTCGGCGTGCAGGCCGTGGCGGTGCTGGAGCCCGCGATGGTGGCGCGGCAGATCGCCTCGGTGCTGGACGACATCCGCATCGACGCGGTGAAGATCGGGATGCTTGCCGATGCGGCGCTGATCGCCGCCGTCGCCGAGGCGCTGTCGGGCTTCGGCGGGCCGGTGGTGCTTGATCCGGTGATGGTGGCCAAGTCGGGCGACGCGCTGCTGGCGGAGGGCGCCATCGCGGCCCTGCGCGCGCATCTGCTGCCGCGCGCGAGCGTGCTGACGCCGAACCTGCCCGAGGCCGCCCGGCTGCTGGGCCTGCCGCCCGCCGCCACCCTGGTGGAGATCGAGGCGCAGGGCCGCGCGCTGCTTTCGCTGGGGCCCGGGGCGGTGCTGATGAAGGGCGGGCACGCCTCCGGCCCGGCCTGCATCGACAGGCTGGTGACGCAGGGCGGCATCGAGGTTTTCGAGGCCCCGCGGATCGAGACGCGCAACACCCACGGCACCGGCTGTTCGCTGTCCTCGGCCATCGCCGCGGAACTCGCCAAGGGGGCGGCCCTGCCGGATGCGGTGCGCCGCGCGCAGGAATGGTTGCAGGGCGCCATCGCCGCAGCCGACAGGCTGGATGTCGGGCGCGGGCACGGCCCCGTGCATCATTTCCACGAGATCTGGGCATGACGCGCCGCATCGCGATCCTGGGCGCCGGCGTCATGGGGCTTTGCGCCGCGACGGAACTGACCCGGCGCGGCGCCCCGGTCCGGCTGATCGACCCGGCGGGTGCGGCCGGCCCGCATGGCTGTTCGTGGTGGGCGGGCGGGATGCTCGCGCCCTTCTGCGAGGGCGAGACCGCCGAGCCGCCCGTGGTGCGCCTGGGACAGGAGGCCGCGCCCTGGTGGGAGCGGGCGGGCGCATCGGTGACGCGGGCCGGCACGCTGGTGCTCGCGCTGGGGCGGGACCGCAGCGAGGTGGACCGCTTCGCGCGGCGGACGGCGGGGCACCGGATGCTGGATGCCGAGGGGCTTGCCGGGCTGGAGCCCGGGCTGGCCGGGCGCTTTGCGCGGGCGCTGCACTTTCCCGGCGAGGCGCATCTCGACCCGCGCGCCGCCCTTGCGGCGCTGCAACGGGGATTGTCGGCGCGCGGTGTGGAGGTCGAGACCGCGCGCGGCGCCGCAGATGCCACGGCAGGGATCACCATCGACTGCCGCGGGCTTGCCGCCGCCGATGCGCTGCCCGACCTGCGCGGCGTGCGCGGCGAGATGGCGGTGCTGCGCGCGCCCGAGGTGACGCTGGCGCGCCCGGTGCGGCTGCTGCATCCGCGCCAGCCGCTTTACATCGTGCCGCGCGGCGATGGCCGCTTCATGCTGGGGGCGACGCAGATCGAGACGGCGCATCGCGGCCCGGCGACGGCGCGCTCGGTGCTGGAACTGCTGGGCGCGGCCTATGCGCTCGACCCCGCCTTCGGCGAGGCGGAGGTGCTGGAACTGGGCGCCGATGCCCGGCCGGCCTTTCCCGACAACCTGCCGCGCATCCGCAGGCGCGGCGCGACCGTCCTTGTCAACGGCCTGTTCCGCCATGGGTTCCTGCTCGCTCCGGCGCTGGCGCGGATGGTGGCGGACCTGGTGCTGGAGGGCAAACGCCCGGAGGTGATGGATGAAGATCACGGTGAATGGTGAGCCGCGCGAGATCGCGGCGGCAACGCTGGGCGAGGCGCTGGCCGAGCTTGGCTATGGCGAGGCACGGGTGGCGACGGCGGTGAACGAGGGCTTCGTGCCCGCCGCCGCGCGGGCCGGGAGAGCCTTGGCCGAGGGCGACCGGCTGGAGATCCTCGCGCCGCGGCAGGGAGGCTGAGATGCCGGACTTCTATGGCACGCATGTCGGCTCGCGCCTGATGCTGGGCACTGCGCAATACCCCTCGCCCGCCAGTCTTGCACAGGCGTTCCGCCGCTCGGGCGCGGGCATCGCCACGGTCTCGCTGCGGCGCGAGGCGGCAGGCGGCGGGGCGGCAGGCGGCGGGGCGGCTGGCGGGGGGCCGGCAGGCGGGGGGGCGGGCCAGGCCTTCCGCGAGATCATCCGCGCGCTTGGCGTGCGCGTGCTGCCCAACACCGCCGGATGCCATTCGGCGCGCGAGGCGGTTACCACCGCCCACATGGCGCGCGAGCTGTTCGGGACCGACTGGATCAAGCTGGAGGTGATCGGCCATGCCGGCACGCTGCAGCCCGACCCGTTCGGCCTGCTGGAGGCCGCGCGCATCCTCGCCGCGGACGGCTTCAAGGTCTTTCCCTACACCACCGAGGACGGCGTGCTTGCCGCGCGGCTGCTGGAGGCCGGCTGCGAGGTGCTCATGCCCTGGGGCGCGCCGATCGGCACCGGGCTGGGGCTGAACAACCCCTATGGCCTGCGGAGCCTGCGGGCGCAGTTTCCGGGGGTGCCGATGGTGATCGACGCGGGGCTCGGCCTGCCCAGCCATGCCGCCCATGCGATGGAGCTGGGCTTCGACGCGGTGCTTGTGAACACCGCCGTGGCGAAGGCGGGCGATCCCCCTGCGATGGCCGAGGGATTTGCCCGCGCGATCGAGGCCGGGCGGCTGGGCTTCGAGGCCGATCCGATGCCGCCGCGCGACATGGCCGCGCCCTCGACGCCGGTCCTTGGCATGGGGCTGCTTGCATGAGGCTGGACCGCTTCTATCCGATCTTCGACGACCCGGCCTGGCTCGGCCGCGCGCTGCCGCTGGGGGTCAGGCTCGTGCAGATGCGGATCAAGGACCGGGACGAGGCCGATCTGCGCGCCATGCTCGCGACCTCGCGCGATCTGTGCCGCGCGGCGGGCGCGACCCTTGTGGTGAACGACCACTGGGCGCTGGCGATCGACCTGGGCTGCGAGTGGCTGCATCTGGGCCAGGAGGATCTGGACGGCGCCGATCTCCCCGCGATCCGCCGCGCGGGGATCCGGCTGGGCATATCCACCCATGACGAGGCGGAACTGGACCGCGCGCTGGCGCTTGCGCCCGACTATGTGGCGCTCGGCCCGGTCTGGCCGACGATCCTCAAGAAGATGCGGTGGCACAGCCAGGGCCTCGGGCGGGTGCGCGCATGGAAGCGGCGCATCGGCGCCATCCCGCTTGTCGCCATCGGCGGGCTCAGCATCGCGCGGGCGCCCGAGGCCTTCGCCGCCGGGGCCGATATCGTCTCGGTGGTCACCGACATCACGCTGAACCCCGATCCCGACGCGCGGCTGCGCGACTGGCTGGAGGCGACGCGATGACCCGCTATGCCCGGCAGATCGCGGTCGAGGCCATGGGCGCGCAGGGGCAGGCCCGGCTGCGCGCGGCGCGGGTGCTGGTCGTGGGGGCGGGCGGGCTGGCGGCGCCGGTGCTGCAATATCTTGTCGGTGCCGGGCTGGGCCGCATCCGGCTGGTCGATCCCGACCGGATCGAGCGCGGCAACCTGCACCGGCAGACCCTGTTCCGCGAGGCCGATCTCGGCCGCCCGAAGGTCATCGCGGCGGCCGAAACCCTTGCCGGGTTGAACCCCGACTGCGCGGTGGAGCCGGTGCGCGCGCGCCTCGATCCGGGCAATGCCGCGGGGCTGGCCGAGGGCGCCGATCTGATCCTCGACTGCGCCGACAGCTTCGCGGTCAGCTATACCCTGTCGGATCTGTGCCGCGATACGGCGCGGCCCTTCGTCAGCGCCTCGGTGATCGGCACCGAGGGCCATGTCGGCGCCTTCTGCGGCGGCGCCCCTTCATTGCGCGCGGTGTTCCCCGATCTGCCGCAGCGGGCGGGAAGCTGCGCGGAGGATGGCGTGCTGGGGCCGGTGGTGGGCGTGCTCGGCAGCCTGCAGGCGCAGATGGCGCTGGCGATCCTTGCCGGCATCGCGCCCTCGCCGCTGGGACGGATCGTCAGCTATGACGCGCGCCATCATCGCTTTGGGGGCTTCGAGTTCGCGGCGGCGCCCGAGCCGGCGCGGGGCCCGGCCTTCATTGCGCCCGCCGCGATCACGGCGCGGGATTTCGTCGCCGATCTGCGCGCCGAGGCCGAGGCGCCGCTGGTGCGCCCCCATGCGCTGCGCCTGCCGGTCGAAGCCTTCGGACCGGCCGGCCCGCGCCCCGCGCCGGGGCAGCGCGCCGTCCTGTGCTGCCGCAGCGGGCTGCGCGCCTGGGCCGCCGCCGAACGGCTCGGTGCCGTCTGGCCCGGAGAGATCGCACTCGTCGCCCTGGGCGACCCGGATGGAGACGCCGCATGAAGATCGCCATGTTTCTCGCCTGCCTTCTCGCCGCTACGCCCGCCATGGCGCAGGACCGCATCACCCTGATGCTCGACTGGTTCGTGAACCCCGACCACGGGCCGATCATCCTGGCCGAGGAGCTGGGGTATTTCGCCGAGGCCGGGCTCGATGTCGGGATCGTGGCCCCCGCCGATCCCTCGGACCCGCCGAAGATGGTCGCCGCCGGGCGCGCCGATCTGGCGGTTTCGTATCAGCCGCAGCTCCATCTTCAGGTGGCCGCGGGCCTGCCGCTGCGACGGGTGGGCACGCTGGTGGCAACGCCGCTCAACTGCCTGCTGGTGCTCGGGGACGGGCCGGTTTCAGGGATCGCCGATCTTGCAGGCCGCAGGATCGGCTTTTCGGTGGCCGGGGTCGAGGAGGCGCTGCTGTCGGCGATGCTCGCCAGCGCCGGGCTGACCCTGGGTGAGGTGGAGATGGTCAGCGTCAACTGGTCGCTGTCGCCGGCGCTCATGTCCGGGCAGGTGGATGCGGTCATCGGCGCCTTCCGCAATTTCGAGCTGAACCAGATGGCGATCGAGGGCATCCCCGGCCGCTGCTTCTATCCCGAGGAGCACGGCCTGCCCGCCTATGACGAACTGATCTACATCGCCAACCCCGAAACGATGGATGCAGATGCCCTGCGCCGCTTTCTGGCCGCCACCGAGCGGGCGGTGCAATACATCGTCAACCATCCGCAGGAAAGCTGGGAGATCTTCGCCGCGACCTCCGCCGAACTGGGCGACGAGCTGAACCGGCGCGCCTGGATCGACACGCTGCCGCGGCTCGCGCTGCGCCCCGCCGCGCTGGACAGCGGGCGCTACGCCAGGTTCGAGAGCTTCCTGTTCGCGCAGGGCCTGCTGGAGCAGGTGCGCCCGGTGCGCGAACTGGCCGTCGATCTGGGCGCGCAGTGATGGCCTATGGTGCGATATTTCCGCTCTGGCGCGCGGCGGCGGAGCCGCAGTGGTCCGCCTACACCCGCCACCCGTTCGTCGGGATGCTGGCCGAGGGCACGCTTCCGCGCGCGGCCTTCCTGCACTACCTCGTGCAGGACTACCTGTTTCTGGTGCAATTCGCCCGTGCCTGGGCACTGGCGGTCACCAAGGCCGACACGCTTGCCGAAATGCGCCAATGCGCCGCGACGGTCCACGGGCTGATCGTGGACGAGATGCGCCTGCACCTTCAGGTTTGCGCGGCCGAAGGCATCGAGGAGGCCGCCCTGCTCGCGGCCGAGGAACGCGTGGAGACCCTCGCCTATACCCGCTATGTGCTGGATGCGGGGCATTCGGGGGATTTCCTCGATCTGCTGGCGGCGCTCGCGCCCTGCGTGCTGGGCTATGGCGAGATCGGCGCGCGCCTGTTGCCCGAGGCGGCAGGCACGCCCTATCGGCCCTGGATCGAGACCTATGGCGGGCCGGACTATCAGGCGGTCTGCGCCGGGGTGGGGAGCCTGATCGACGGCGCGGCGGCACGGCGCCTTGGCCCCGCGCCCGAGCAGAACGCAAGATGGGCAGACATCTGCGCCCGCTTCCGCACGGCGACGCGGCTCGAGGCGGCGTTCTGGGATATGGGCCTGCGCCCGTGAGGGCGCCCGCGAAGACTGCGCCCGTGACGGCGCCCGCGAGACCGCGCCCGTGACGGCGCCTCCGGGCCTGTTCGTGCGGGGGGTGGCGCGGGTCGGCGGCACGCGGATCTTCGGGCCGCTCGATCTTCGGGCCGGGGCGGGGCGCTGGACCTGCCTTCTCGGCCCCTCCGGCGCGGGCAAGTCCACCTTGCTGCGCTGCCTTGCCGGAACCGCCGCCGGCGTGACGCTCGAGGGCGATGCCGGCGCGGCGGACGGCCGCGCCCTTGCCGGGCGCGTCGCGCTGATGGCGCAGTCCGATCTGCTGATGCCCTGGCTTTCGGTGCTGGAGAACGTGCTTCTGGGGCAGCGCCTGCGCGGACAGGCGGCCGACCGGGCGGGCGCGCGCGGCATTCTCGCCCGCGTCGGGCTCGAGGGGTTCGCGGCGCGCAAGCCTGCCGCGCTGTCGGGCGGCCAGCGTCAGCGCGTGGCGCTGGCGCGGACGCTGATGGAAGACCGGCCCGTGGTGCTGCTGGACGAGCCGTTCTCGGCCCTCGATGTCGCGACCCGCGCAAGGATGCAGGATCTGGCCGCGGGCGCGCTGCGCGGACGCACGGTGCTGCATGTCACCCATGATCCGGCCGAAGCCGCGCGGCTGGGCTGCCGCATCCTGATCCTGTCGCAAGCCGGGTTGCACGAGGTCGCGGCGCCCGCGGGCCCGCCGCCCCGCCCGCCGGACGGCCCCGAGGTGCTGGCGGCCACCGGCCGGTTGACGCGCCTGCTGCTCGGGGGGGCATGACGGTGCTGCGGATGCTTGTCCCCGTCCTGCTCGGGCTTGCGCTGTGGCAGGCGGTGATCCTGCTCTGGGAGGTGCCGCCCTTCATCCTGCCCGGGCCGGTCCGGGTGGCGGGCACGCTGTGGGACGCCCGGATGCTGATCGCGCAGAATGCGCGCGTGACCATCGTCGAGGTGATGGCCGGGATCGTGCTGGGCGCGGCGCTCGGCTGGGTCTCGGCGGTGCTGCTTGCGCTTTCGCCGGCGGCGCGCATCGCGCTGCGCCCGATGCTGGTGTTCAGCCAGGCGCTGCCGGTCTTCGCGCTGGCGCCGATCCTCACCCTGTGGCTGGGATACGGGCTGGCCTCGAAGATCGCGATGGCGCTGCTCGTCATCTATTTCCCGATCACCTCGGCCTTCCATGACGCGCTGATGCGCACCCCGCCCGAGAGCCTTGCCCTGGCCCGGATGATGGGCGCGAGCCGCTGGCGCGAGATGTGGCACATCCGCATCCCCGCGGCGCTGCCGGGCTTCCTGACGGGGCTGAAGCTGGCCGCCGTCTATGCCCCGATCGGCGCCATCATCGGCGAATGGGTGGGCGCCTCGAAGGGGCTGGGCTATCTGATGCTGCTGGCCAACGGACGCGCGAAAACCGACCTGATGTTCGCCGCCCTGCTGGTGCTGGCCCTCTTCACGCTGGCGCTGCACCGGGTGGTGGACCGGGGCGCCGATGCGATCCTTCGCCGGCGCGAGGCATGAGGGCGCGCGCCGGGGAGCGCGCCGGGGGGGAGTTGCCGGCAAGGGCTATTCCAGGTCCACCCACACCGGCACATGGTCCGACGGCTTTTCCCGGCCCCTCACCTGCCTGTCGATCCCCGCCGCCCGCAGCATGTCGGCGGCCTGCGGGGTCAGCAGCAGGTGGTCGATGCGGATGCCGTTGTTCCTCTCCCAGGCGCCGGCCTGATAGTCCCAGAAGCTGTAATGCCCCGGACGCGGCTCGCGGGCGCGGAAGGCATCGGTCAGGCCGAGGTTCAGCAGCCGGCGATAGGCCGCGCGCGTTTCGGGCAGGAACAGCGCGTCGCGGGCCCAGGCCTCGGGATGGGCGGCGTCCTCGGGCTGGGGGATCACGTTGTAGTCCCCGGCGAAGACCGCCGCTTCCTCGGCCGCCAGCACCTCGCGCACCCGGTCCTCCATCCGGGCCATCCAGGCCAGCTTGTAGTCGAATTTCGGCCCCGGCGCCGGGTTGCCGTTCGGCAGGTAAAGCCCGCAGACCCGCACCGGACGCTCGCCCGGCACGATCGCCTCGATCCAGCGCGCCTGCGGGTCGTCATCATCGCCCGGCAGGCCGCGGCGGATATCCTCCAGCGGCAGGCGCGACAGGATCGCCACGCCGTTGAAGCCCTTCTGGCCATGCGTCTCCACCCGGTAGCCCATGTCCTCGAAGGGCTCGCGCGGGAAGGCCTCGTCCACCGACTTGATCTCCTGCAGCACCGCCACCTCGGGCGCGGCCTCGGCCAGCCAGGCCGCAAGCGGCTCGATCCGGGCCTTGATGCCGTTGATGTTGAAGGTGGCGATCTTCATGGCGGCCTCCGCGCGGTTGCCCTTCGGCTTGTAGGGGCGCGCGCGGAGGGCGGCAAGCGCGCCCTCAGCGCGCCGCCGCCAGCCACAGCGCATCGAGCGCCGCAAGCTCGCCCGCGTCAAAGCGCCCCGCCTCCTCCCAGTAGCGGCCCGAGGGCACGAAATAGTCCAGCGCCGCCTCGCGCGCCAGCGCGGCCCCGGCGGCGGCGGGATCGTGGGGCAGGGGGCGCGCGCCCGCCAGGCCGGAAGGCACCCCGCGCGGAAAGGTCAGCCGCGATGGCCCGTCCGACAGGTTGACCAGCGCGCAGCCCTGCCGCGCGGCATGGATCGCGAGCCGGGTCGCCTTCGCCTCCAGCGATTGCAAGGTGATGTCGGGGCGCAGCGGGTCGGGGCTGCCGGTGCCGTAGAAATGCGTGGGGCCGCTGGCGGGATAATGCATGTCGCAGCCAAGGAAGGCGATGCAGCGCGGCCGGTATTCCGCCAGCAGCCAGTAGGCGGCGGTGAAGGCCATCGTGGCCCCCGCATAGACGAAACCGCCGTAAAGGTTCTGTGCCGGCACGAAATCGGCCTCGGTCACGATCCGACGCCCCGGCCGCTTCCCGTGCGCAGGCGGGGGCATCCGCTCTGCCGGAAAGTCCCAGGGATGCACAAGCTCGTCCCAGTCGGGCCGCACCGCCCAGGCGTTGTTGATCGCCACGATCCGGTCGAAGGGCACGCGCGGCCAGCCGGCGCAGGCGGTCACCCCGGGGCCGGAGCCAAGCAGCAGGATCGTGGTCATCGCCCCGCCGCCCCGGCCGCAGGCTACAGCGAGAAGCTGGTGCCGCAGCCGCAGGAGGAACTGGCGTTCGGGTTGTCGATCACGAAGCGCGCGCCGATCAGCTCTTCGGAGAAGTCGATCACCGCGTTGTGCAGGAACGGCAGCGATACCGGATCGACCAGCACCTTCTGCCCCTCCGCCTCCAACACCAGGTCATCCGGCGCGGGATCGTCCAGCCGGATGTCGTACTGAAAGCCCGAACAGCCGCCGCCCTCGACCGCAACGCGCAGCGCCTTGCCGCCCGCGTCCATGCCCGCGTTGATCTCGGCCAGCCGCGCAAAGGCGCGGGGCGTGACTTTGGGGGGAAGCGTCAGGTCCATCTTGGCAAAATCCGTATCAATCCGGTGACATCCATCCTATAGCCATCATATAGGATGCTCCGAAACGCCGCACAAGAACAGCCCCGCACCGCCGGGGCCGCCGGCACATGCGCAAGGAACCGGGGAGGGACCCATGCTCGCACCCTATGCCTGCCAGGCCGAGGCCAGCCGCGGCCGGCTTCATCCCGAACAGATATCCACCTTCCGCTCGCCCTTCCAGCGCGACCGCGACCGGATCATCCATTCCTCGGCCTTCCGGCGGCTGAAGCACAAGACCCAGGTCTTCGTGGAACACGAGGGCGACTATTACCGCACCCGGCTGACCCACACGATCGAGGTGGCGCAGGTCGCGCGCACCATCGCCGGGCATCTGGGGCTGAACACCGACCTGGCCGAGGCGGTGGCGCTGGCCCATGACCTTGGCCACCCGCCCTTCGGCCATACGGGCGAGGATGCGCTGGCGCTGCTGATGGCGCCCCATGGCGGGTTCGACCACAACGCGCAGGCGCTGCGGATCGTCACCCGGCTGGAGCGGCACTATGCCGGCTTCGACGGGCTCAACCTGACATGGGAGACGCTGGAGGGCATCGCCAAGCATAACGGCCCCGTCACCGGCCCCCATGCCAGCGGCAGCCACGCGGTCGGCAGCGGCCCCTTGCCCTACGCGCTGGCCGAGGTGAACGCGCTGTGGGATCTCGAGCTTGGCTCCTTCGCCTCGGCCGAGGCGCAGGTGGCGGCGGTGGCCGACGATGTCGCCTACAACCACCACGACCTGCACGACGGCCTGCGCGCCGGGCTGTTCACCGAGGCCGACCTGATGGACCTGCCGGTGACCGGCCCCGCCTTCGCCGAGGTGGACAGGCTCTGGCCGGGCCTCGACCCGGCGCGGCGGCGGCACGAGGCGCTGCGCCGGGTGTTCGGGGTGATGGTCGAGGATGTGATCGCCGTCGCCCGCGGCCGCCTGCAGGCCAGCAACCCGCAATCGGTCGAGGAGATCCGCGCGATGGACGGGCCGATCATCCGCTTTTCCAAGCCGCTCTACCAGAACCTCAAGGCGATCAAGTCCTTCCTGTTCATCCGCATGTACCGCGCGCCGGCGGTTCTGGTCGAACGCAGCCGGGTGACGGCGGTGGTCAACGACCTGTTCCCGCTGTTCATGCGGCGCCCCGAGCTTCTGCCCGAGGACTGGCAGGGCGACGTGGCCGGGGCGCTCTCGGCGGGCGATCCGCAGACCGCGCTCGCGCGGGTGGTGCTCGACTACGTGGCGGGGATGACCGACCGCTTCGCGCTGCAGGAACATGCGCGGCTGATCGGCCCCGGTGGCTGACCGATCCCTTCTCTGCGGCGCTTCTTGCTGGCGCAAATATCCTCGGGGGGTCCGGGGGGCAGACAGCCCCCCGGCGCCGGCCACACGACCCGCCCCCGGCCACGTCTCGCCCCCCATGTCTCGCTCCCCATGCCCCGCCCTCCCATGTCCCGCCGCCCCATGCCCCGCCGCCCGTTGACGCCGCCCGCCGCCTCTGGCATCCCCCGCAGGCAGCAGAAGGTGAGACAATGAACCTCTTTTCCGACATCCGCGCCCTGGTGATCACCGCGCTCGAGGCGATGACCGCGGCGGGAGAGCTGCCTGCCGGGCTCGACATGGCCGCCGTCTCGGTGGAACCGCCGCGCGATCCGGCGCATGGCGACATGGCGACCAATGCCGCGATGGTGCTGGCGAGGCCTGCGGGCCAGTCCCCCCGCGCCATTGCCGAGCGTCTGGCCGCGCGCCTTGCCGCCGACCCGCGCATCGCCGGCGCCGAGGTCGCGGGGCCGGGCTTTCTGAACCTGCGCCTGCCGCCCGCCGAATGGCAGCGCGTGGTCCGCGCCGCGCTCAAGGCCCCGCAGGACTTCGGCCGCTCGGACATCGGCCGCGGGCGCAAGGTCAACGTGGAGTTCGTCTCGGCCAACCCCACCGGGCCGATGCATGTCGGCCATACCCGCGGCGCCGTCTTCGGCGATGCGCTGGCCTCGCTGCTGGCCTTCACCGGCCACGAGGTCACGCGCGAATATTACGTCAACGACGGCGGCGCGCAGGTCGATGTGCTCGCCCGCTCCGCCTATGAACGCTACCGCGAGGCGAACGGGCTTGTGCCCGAGATCCGCGAGGGGCTCTATCCGGGCGACTATCTCGTGCCGGTGGGCGAGGCGCTGAAGGCCAGATACGGCACCAGCCTGCTGGACAGGCCCGAGGCCGACTGGATCGACGATATCCGCGCCTTCGCCATCGACGCGATGATGCAGATGATCCGCGCCGACCTTGCGCTGCTGGGCGTCACGATGGATGTCTATTCCAGCGAAAAGGCGCTCTACGGCACCGGCAGGATCGAGGCGGCGCTGGAGGCCCTGCGCGGCATGGGCCTGATCTACGAGGGCGTCCTCGAACCGCCCAAGGGCAAGACCCCCGAGGACTGGGAGCCGCGCCGGCAGACGCTGTTCCGCTCCACCCTGCATGGCGACGACGTGGACCGCCCGGTGATGAAGTCGGACGGAAGCTGGACCTATTTCGCCCCCGACATCGCCTATCACTACGACAAGGTGCAGCGCGGCTTCGACGCGCTGATCGACGTGTTCGGCGCCGATCACGGCGGCTATGTGAAGCGCATGAAGGCCGCCGTCTCGGCGCTGTCGGGGGGGCGGGTGCCGCTCGACATCAAGCTGATCCAGCTGGTCAGGCTGTGGAAGAACGGCGAGCCCTTCAAGATGTCCAAGCGCGCCGGCACCTTCGTCACCCTGCGCGACGTGGTCGAACAGGCGGGCCCCGACGTGACGCGCTTCGTCATGCTGACCCGCAAGAACGACGCGGCGCTGGATTTCGATTTCGACAAGGTGCTGGAACAGTCGAGGGACAACCCGGTCTTCTATGTGCAATATGCCCATGCCCGCATCCGGTCGGTGCTGCGCAAGGCGGCCGAGGCGGGGCTGGCGGTGGATGACGCCGCGCTTGCCGCAGCCGATCTGTCGCAAGACGGCCACGAGGCGGAACTGGGCCTTGCCCGCAAGATCGCCGAATGGCCGCGGCTGGTGGACATCGCCGCCCGCAGCAACGAGCCGCACCGCATCGCCTTCTACCTCTATGAACTCGCCTCGGACTTCCACAGCCTGTGGAATCGCGGCAACGAGGAGCCGGCCCTGCGCTTCCTGCAGGACGACCCCGCCGTCGCCCAGGCGAAAATCGCGCTCGCACGGGCCACGGGCGTTGTCATTTCCGCAGGTCTTGGTATCCTTGGCGTCACCCCGGCAGAGGAAATGCGCTGACGACAGGCGCAGGCTGCCAGCCCCGGTCAGGGCCATGAAGGGGAAGGCAGGCAGAGAGGCGGCAGGACCACGCGATCGCGCGTGGCGCCGGGCCGCCCGGAAGGCGGGGCATGGCGACGGATCCCAGGGGCTACGGGCAGTATCGGGGCGGTTTCGCGCCCGGACCCGGCCATGCGTTCGGCCATGCGTTCGGCCGCGCGCCGGGCCGTGCCGCGACCCCTCACCCGGACCCCGAGGCGGGCGGCCAGCCCCGGGACGCAGAGGCGGATCTGTGGGATGACGATGACGCCGCCGCGCCGCCCTCGCGCGGCAACGCCCTGCGCCGCGGCGCGCAGAGGGCGGTCAACAGCGCCGGCGCGCTGACCTCGCTTGCGCTGATCGTCGGGCTCGGGGTCTGGGGTTACCGGCTGGCGGTGCGCGACGTGACCGGGGTTCCCGTCATCGCCGCGCTGGAAGGCCCGGCCCGCGTCGCCCCCGACGATCCGGGCGGAGATCTCGCGCAGCATACCGGCCTTGCCGTCAACACCGTGACGGCACTGGGCGAGGCGGCCGGCACCGCCGACGAGTTGCAGCTTGCCCCGCGCGCCACCGCCCTGACCGATGAAGACCTGCCGATGGCAGAGCTTGGCGCCGTCACGCCCGCGCCGCGCCATGACCTCGCCCCGGTGGAGGAGGTGCCGCCGCTCGCCGCCGCCCGCGGCGTGCCGCCCGAACCCCTGCCGGACGAGGCGCCGGAGCCGATCCTCGAGCCGATGCTCGATCTGCCCGAGGTGGCCGATACCGATGCCGCGGTGGCGCTGGCCCTCGGCGAGGCGCCAGCGGCGCCAGAGGCGCCTTCCGGGGCCTTCGCCGGCGAACGGGTTCCCGCCTCGGTTCCGGGTGTCGCCCGCTCGCCCCGCCCCGCGGCGCGGCCAAGGCCCACCGGCACGATGGCCCTTGCCGCCGCCGATGCCGCGGCTGAGGCGGCGCTGCCGAGCTATCGCGACATCGACCCCGCGACGCTCGGGCCGGGGACGCGGCTGGTGCAGCTTGGCGCCTTCGACGACGAGGCGCAGGCGCGTGACGAATGGAACCGCATCGCGCTGGACTTCGGGCCGCTGATGGCCGGAAAGGGCCGGGTGATCCAGCCCGCCGAAAGCGCGGGCCGGGTGTTCTACCGCCTGCGCGCCACCGGCTTTGCCGATCTGGCCGAGGCGCGGCGCTTCTGCGCGGCGCTGGTGGGCAAGGATCTGCACTGCATCCCCGTCCAGGTGCGCTGATCGTGTCCGCGTCCGGGAGCCCTGGCTGCGGTGCCACCATCCTTGGCTGCCTCGGCCCGACGCTGACCGCGCGGGAGGCCGCCTTCTTCCGGCAGGCGGACCCGTTCGGCTTCATCCTCTTCGCCCGCAACATCGAGAGCCCCGCGCAGGTGGCCCGCCTGACCGCCGACCTGCGCGAGGCGGTGGGCCGCGACGCGCCGGTGATGGTGGATCAGGAGGGCGGGCGGGTGCAGCGGCTGCGCGCGCCCCACTGGCACGAATGGCTGCCCCCGCTCGACCAGATGGCCGCCACGCGGCGAGGCGCCGCCGCCCGCGCCGTCTGGCTGCGCTACCGGCTGATCGCCGACGAACTGCGCGCCGTCGGCATCGACGCCAACTGCGCGCCCACCGCCGACATTGCCTGCGCGGCGACGCATCCGTTCCTGCACAACCGCTGCTTCGGCACCGATGCCGCCACCGTCACCCTCGCCGCGCGGGCCTGCGCCGAGGGGCTGCTGGCGGGCGGCGTGCTGCCGGTGATGAAGCATCTGCCCGGCCACGGCCGCGCCAGCGCCGACAGCCACCTGTCGCTGCCGCATGTGGATGCCCCCCGCGCCGACCTGCTCGCCAGCGACTTCGCCCCCTTCGCCGCGCTGGCCGACCTGCCGATGGCGATGACCGCGCATATCGTCTTCACCGCGCTGGACCCGGAGCGCCCCGCCACCGCCTCGCCGCCGGTGATCGCGCTGATCCGCCGGCAGATCGGCTTCGACGGGCTCTTGATGAGCGACGACCTCGCCATGCAGGCGCTGAGCGGCGATTTCGGCGCCCGCGCCTCGGCGGCACTGGCGGCGGGCTGCGATCTGGTGCTGCACTGCAACGGCGAGATGGCCGAGATGGAGCCGGTCGCCGCCGCCGCCGGCAGGCTGACCCCCGCCGCCGCCTCGCGCGCTGCGGCGGCGCTTGCACGGCGCCGGGAACCCGCCGCCATCGACAGCGCGGCGCTTCACGCGGAACTCCTGACGCTTGTTCGGGCGGATGCGTGATCCGATGGCCGGGGACGAGTGGCAGACAGAGCTTGCCGAGCGCCGCGCCGCCGAGGCGCTGATCGTCGATGTCGAGGGGTTCGAGGGCCCGCTCGACCTGCTGCTGACGCTCTCGCGCAGCCAGAAGGTCGATCTGCGCCGCATTTCGGTGCTGCAACTGGCCGAGCAATATCTGCGCTTCGTCGAGGAGGCCAAGGCGCTGCGCATCGAGCTTGCGGCGGATTACCTGGTGATGGCCGCTTGGCTCGCCTTCCTGAAATCCCGGCTGCTGCTGCCGCCCGATCCCGCCGAGGATGGCCCTTCGGCCGAGGATCTGGCGGCGCATCTTGCCTTCCAGCTGGAACGCCTGTCCGCGATGCGCGAGGCGGCGGCGCGGCTGATGGCGCGCGACCAGAAGGGCCGCGACTTCTTCGTGCGCGGCGCGCCCGACGCGACCGGCACCCTGCGCCGCGTGCGCCATACCGCGAGCCTGCTGGACCTGATGCAGGCCTATGCCCGCATCCGCACCCGCGACGAGTTTCGCCCCTTCGTGATGGACCGCCACGATGTCTATACGATGGACACTGCGCTGGAGCGCCTGCGCGGGCTGATCGGCTATGCGGGGGAATGGACCGAGCTTGCGAGCTATCTTCCCGAGGGCTGGACCGCCGATCCGGTCCGCCGCCGCTCTGCCACCGCCGCCACCTTCGCCGCCACGCTGGAACTGGCCAAGCGGGGCCTGATCGAATTGCGCCAGTCCGGCACCTTCGCGCCGATCTCCCTGCGCCGCAAGGATCCCTGAGCCATGAACGCCCCCGACACCGAACGCACGCTCTTCGAGGCGCCGCCGATCGCGGAACAGGAACGCATGGTCGAGGCGATCCTGTTCGCCGCGACCGAGCCGGTGACGGTGGCGGATCTCGCGCAGCGGATGCCGCATGGCTGCGATCCGGCCGAGGCGCTGGCATATCTGCGCCGCCGCTACGAGGGGCGCGGCGTGCGGCTGGTGCGGGTGGGCGAGGGCTGGGCCTTCCGCACCGCGCCCGACCTTGGCCACCTGATGCAGCGCGAGGTGACCGAGACCCGCAAGCTGTCCCGCGCCGCGATCGAGACGCTGGCGATCATCGCCTATCACCAGCCCGCCACCCGCGCCGAAATCGAGGAGATCCGCGGCGTCGCCGTCAGCCGCGGCACCGTCGATCAGTTGCTCGATCTGGGCTGGATCCGCTTCGGCCGCCGCCGCATGACCCCCGGCCGCCCGGTGACCTTCGTGGTGACCGAGGCCTTCCTCGACCATTTCGGCCTTGAAAGCGCCCGCGACCTGCCCGGCCTCGGCGAGTTGCGCCAGGCGGGCCTGCTCGACAACCGCCCGCTGCCCGGCAGCATGGCCCGCAGGGACGAGGACGAGGAGGAGGCGCCCGGCCAGACCGAACTTTTCGAGGATTGAGCCGCGGCAGTGATTGAAACCCCCGCGAATCCGGCCCATCTGTTGGCGGGACGGCCGCAGCGGCCCCGGGAGACAGCGCAATGAACCTCAACAGGATCCTGTCGATGCTGATGAACACCGTTATGCGCAAGGCGGTGAACAAGGGCGTCAACGCCGGCATGGGCTATCTGTCCAGGGGCAAACCCGGAACTGCCGCCAAACCCGCCGCCAAACCCGCTGCAAAACCCGCTGCAAAACCCGGTGCCAAGCCCGCTGCCAAGACTGCGGACAGACCCGGCACCACCGCGCAGGGCGCCGCCCAGGCCAAGGCCGGGCGCGACCTCGCCAAGCGCGCGCGTCAGGCCGCGCAGGTCACCCGCCGCCTCGGCCGCTGACCGCCCCCGGACTGCAGCCCCCGAAATGCACGAGGGCGCCGCGACCGGCGCCCGCTGCCGTCCAGCCCTGCCGCCGGATCAGAACTTCCAGCCGAGGCTCAGGTCATAGGTTGCGTCCTGATCGTCGCCGTCGAGGAACCCGCCCTGCAGATAGGCGCCCTGCGCGAAGTTGTAGTCGGCGCTGACCCCGAACAGCGTCGCCTCTTCGCCCGAGGCCCGCGCCGTGACCAGCGAGCCGGTCACCTCCAGCGGCTCCAGCGGGCGCCAGGTGCCATAGGCCGTCCAGGCCTCGATGTCGTCCGGGCGCTCCAGGGTGGAATAGTAGAGCCCGCCGCCGAACTTCCCCGCCTCTGCCTTGCCGCCGAGGATCAGGTTGAAGCCGTCCGCCTCCTCGCCATCCAGTCCCTCGCCATCCGCATGTTCGGCGCCCGCGCTCAGCGTCACCGCGCCCAAGCGGTAGGCCGCCGCCAGATCCACCGCCGCCGCGTCATCGCCGCCGAACCCGTGCGCCGAGGCGGCAAGATCCAGCGCGCCCGCCGATGTGTCATAGCGCAGGCCATAGGGCGTCTGCCCCTCCAGCAGCGCATGGCTGCTCACGAAGCTCGAGGTCAGCATCCCGAGCCCGATGTCGAGAAAGCGCGAGCCGCCAAGCGGCGGGATGTCCATGAAATCGTCCAGCACCGCGCGCGGCGCGCCCACCTGCATCCGCCCGCCGCCCAGGGCAAAGCTCAGCGCGCCATAGGCGACAAGCTCGTCCGCCTCGCTGCTGTCATAGCCGACCAGCCCGAAATCGGCGCCCAGCCCGCCGCCCGCCGGCACGAAGCCGAAGCTGAGATCGCCGAAAAGGATGCTGTCATCCTCGTCCATGGATTTCAGCAGTTCCGCCTCGAGCACGCCGCGCAGATAGAACCCGTTCGCGCGCCTGCCGGCGGCGGGGCTGCCGTTGCCAAAGCTGGTGCCGGTGGCGTCGCCCGGATAATCGCGATAGGTGCCGCCATAGCCGCCGCCATTACCGCCCGTACCCGGCGCGATCTGATAGCCGGTCGCGGGGTCATATCCGGTCACCTGCTGCGCGGCCAGCGGCGCGCCGATGACCAGGACCGCCACCGCCGACAGAGTCGGGGCGCGGCGAAAATTCGGGGTGATCATGCTCTGTCCTCGGCTCGTTCTTGTCGCGGCCCGGCTTGTGCCGGTGCCATTGGCGGCCAGCATACCCCAGTTGCTGCGGGCACGCACCTGATTTCGGTCAACAGTCCGTGACCGGCCCCGCCGGTGGGGGCCGTCCGCCTACTCCACCGCGGGCACCGCCTTGAGGTAGGCGGCAATCGCCACCCGCTCGGATTCGGGCAGCCGCGCGAGGTTCGACACCACCAGCGCCATATGCCCGCCGACGCTGTCGAAATCCGGCGTGAAGCCCGAGGTCAGGAACTCCACGATCTCGCCCTCGGACCAGTCGAGCGCGGCTGGCGTGATGTTCGGCGCGCCGCCGCGCCCGTCCGGCCCCGGAACCCCGGCCAGCCAGCGGCTGCGGTCCATGGCGCCAAGCGCGTTGCGGGGGGTGTGACACTCGCCGCAATGGCCGAGCGCCTCCACCAGATAGCGCCCGCGCGCCGCCTCGGGGCCCAGATCGCCCGCCACCACCCAGTCCGTCCGCAGGAACATGAGCTTCCAGGCGCCCAGCGTCAGGCGGATGTTGTAGGGAAAGCCGATCCGGTGCGGCCGGCTCGGTGCGTCCGAGGGCGGCAGCGTCGCAAGAAAGGCGTGCAGGTCCGCCACGTCCTGCAACTCCGCCTTCGCGTAACTCGCATAGGGGAAGGCGGGGTAGTAATGCGCGCCTTCCGGCGAGGTGCCCCGGGTCATGGCGCTGGCGAACTGCTGCAGGCTCCAGCCGCCGATGCCCTGCGCGGGATCGGGCGAGATGTTGGGGGCAACGAAGGTGCCGAAGTCCGTGGGAAACTCCTGCCCGCCCGCCAGCACCCGCTGCGCCGCGCCCGTCGCCCCCGGCGCCATGTGGCACGCGGCGCAGCCGGCGGCATGGAACACCGCCTCGCCGCGCTCGGCATCGCCCGCCAGCCCCGCCAGATCGGCGGCGGCCACCTGTCGCGGCCGGGTGACCCACAGGCCAAGCGCGCCCCCCGCGACGACCAGCACGAGAAGGGCAAGGATCGGTCGGCGCATCGGCGGGCTCCTTCACGGGCGGGCAGGGGCAGGGGCAGGGGCAGGGGCAGGGGCAGGGTGCCCGCCCGGCGCCGGTGCCGCAACGGGGGGCGCGCCGCCCTCACGAAACCGTGTGCGCCCTATGGCAGCTTCGGCCCGCGCAGCCCCTTCGGATCCAGCGTCATCGCCTCGGGCCAGAGCCCGAGCCATTCGATGCCGACGATGGCCGCGCAGATCGCCACCACCACCGCCACAAGGATCACCCGCCCCGTCGAGGGTGGATGCCGCACCCAATGCGCGGCGCGCAGCAGCCAGGTCAGGTTCACGCCGCGCCCTCCTCGAGGAACCGCACCTTGCCGATGAAGGGCAGGTTGCGGTTGCGCTGCGCGAAGTCGATGCCATAGCCCACCACGAAGGCGTCGGGGATCTCGAACCCGGTCCAGCGCGCCCGGACCGGCACCTCGCGGCGGCTCGGCTTGTCCAGCAGCGCGCAGACCTCGAGCCGCGCCGGCCCCCGGCTTTCCAGCAGCCGCAGAACGTGGCTGAGCGTGAAGCCGGTATCGACGATATCCTCGACCACCAGCACGTCGCGCCCGGCAATCTCGCCGCGCAGATCCTTGAGGATGCGCACCTCGCGGCTGGATGTCATCGCGTCGCCGTAGCTGGAGGCTTCGAGGAAATCCACCTCCACCGGCAGGTCGATCTCGCGCACGAGGTCGGCGATGAACACGAAGGATCCGCGCAACAGCCCCACCACCACCAGCTTGTCGGTGCCGGCGAAAGCCTGCTCGATCTCCTTGGCCAGCGCCTCCACCCGCGCGGCAATGGTCTTGGCCGAGATCATCTCCTCGATGACATAGGATCGCGCCGGAACGGGTGCGGGCATGGTTTCCCCTTGAACTGACCCGCGCTATTTACGACATGAAACGCCAAAGGTCACGCGAAACGGCTCCGCAGAACGGCTCGGATGCGGAACGGCGGGCCGCGGAACCGGGAAGGAACACGCCCCACATGCCCAAGCATTCGGAAACGCGGTCGCTGCCCTGGACGGCGCGGCAGATGTACGACCTTGTCGCCGATGTCGAACGCTACCCCGAATTCCTGCCCTGGACCGCCGCCGCCCGCATCCGCTCGCGCAGCCCCGGCCCGGAGGGAGCCGAGGTGCTGGAGGCGGATCTGGTGATCTCGTTCAAGGTGTTCCGCGAACGCTTCGGCAGCCGCGTCACGCTCTGGCCCGAGGCGGGCAGGATCGACACCGAATATCTCGACGGCCCGTTCAGGTACATGCGCTCCAACTGGGGGTTCCGCGATCTGCCGGCCGGGGCGGACGGCGGGGCGGACGGCGGGGCGGGGGGCGGGGGCGGCTGCGAGGTGTCGTTCTTCGTCGATTTCGAGTTCCGCAACCCGATCTTGCAGCGCATCATCGGCGCGGTGTTCGGCGAGGCGATGGCCCGCATCGTCCGCGCCTTCGAAAAGCGCGCCGCCGAACTCTACGGCCCCGGCAGCGCCTGACCGCCCGGGCTTCCTGCCCGGGCTTCCTGACTGCCCGGGCTTCCTGCCGGGAAAGATATCCCGGGGGCCCGCCGCAGGGAGGCCCGCGGGGCAGCGCCCCCTCCTGCTCGCGCTCAGGGAATGATCCGGGTGTATTTGGTGCCCTCGATCGTCGCCCCGGCGATCAGCCCCGCCTGCCCGAAGATCAGCGCGATCACCGGCGCCAGCGAGGTTGTGGTGTCCACCCCCAGCGATGCGGCATTGTCGGCGACGGCATATTTGGCATCCGCCCCGGCGACCCAGCCCGGCGAGGCGCGGAACTCGGCCAGCGCCTCGGGCGTCATGAAGAACAGCGCATGGGCATATTGCTGCGCGCCGATCTGCAGCCCGAAGCTCGCCTGCGTCGCGGAATAGTAGTCCACCGTCACGTCGTTGATGCGCAGCGCGCCGCGGCCATAGGCGCCGCCGAAGCCAAGCCCCGCCTCGGTCATCAGCGGCATGTACAGGACGCCCACCGCCTTCTGCATGAGATCGACCGTGCCCGGATAGCGGCTGCGCAGATAGTCGCGCGTCGCATCGACCCGTGCATCCAGCTGCTGCGCGCCATTGCCGCCGATGCCGTTGCCGCAGGCGGCCAGCGTCAGCCCCGCCGCGCCCGCCACCACGAAACCCCGCCGCGTGAGCGGCCCGCCTCCCGTCAGCGGCCCCCCGTCTTGCGTCAGCCGCCTCCCGCCTTGCGTCAGCCGCCTCCCGCCTTGCGTCAGCGGTCCTGAAATCGTGCTCATCTGCCTGTCCCCCGTGCCCCTGCCTGCCATCGTGGCTGCCGGCTTGCCCTGCATCTCGGCCTGTCCTTGCCCTGCATCTCGGCCTGTCCCGGCCGTAGCGCACAAACTCTAGGCCCGATCGCGGCTTTTGTCACCGCATGAATGCCGCTCCGGCGGAAGATCGCCCGCCCTTCCCCCCGCCCTTCCCGGCGCCGCCCGCCCTTCCCGTGCCGCCCGCCCTTCCCGTGCCGCCCGCCCTTTCCGTGCCGTCAGCCCTTCAACTGCCGCGCGAGATCGGGCGCGAAATAGGTCAGGATGCCATCGCAGCCCGCGCGCTTGAACGCCAGCAGGCTTTCCGCGATCACCGCCTCCGTGACCCAGCCGTTCAGGATCGCGCCCCGGATCATCGCGTATTCGCCCGAGACCTGATAGGCGAAGGTCGGCACCCCGAACGCCTGCTTCACCCGGTGGCAGATGTCGAGATAGGCCAGCCCCGGCTTCACCATCACCATGTCCGCGCCTTCCGACAGGTCGCGCGCGACCAGCCGCAGCGCCTCGTCGGAATTGCCGGGGTTCATCTGGTAGGTCTTCTTGTCGCCCACCAGCCGGCCGGAGGCGCCCACCGCGTCGCGGAACGGGCCATAGAAGGCGCTGGCATATTTCGCGGCATAGCTGAGGATGGTCACGTCGCTGTGCCCCGCGGCCTCCAGCGCGGCGCGCATCGCGCCGATGCGCCCGTCCATCATGTCCGAGGGGCCAAGGATATCCGCCCCCGCCTCGGCCTGCGCCAGCGCCATGCGCACCAGCGCCTCGACCGTCTCGTCGTTCAGGATCACGCCGCCGCGCACCAGCCCGTCATGGCCGTTGGCGTTGTAGGGGTCGAGCGCGACATCGGTCATCACCGCCACCTCGGGCACCGCCGCCCTGATCGCCCGAATCACGCGGTTCGTCAGGTTGTCGGGGCTCCAGGCCTCCTCGCAGCCCTCGCTGCGCAGCGAGGGATCGGTATAGGGAAAGAGGCACACCGCCGGGATGCCAAGCTCCGCCGCGGTCTCGGCGGCGCGCAGCGCGCCCTCCAGCGTCAGCCGCGCGACGCCGGGCATCGAGCCGACCTCGACATCCGCGCCCGGCACATCGGTGACGAACAGCGGCCAGATCAGATCCTTCACCGTCAGGGCGTTTTCCTGCGCCAGATCGCGCAGCGCGGCGGTGCGGCGCATCCGGCGCAGGCGGGTGGTGGGGAAGGGGGCAAGCACGGGAAGCATCGGGCGGCCTTTCAACTGGCACTTGGCGGGCATGGGCGAAGGGGTTACACGGGAACGCGGCCCGATGCAAAGCCCGCATCCTGTCGCGGCGCGGCAGCACGCGCGCCCGCACGCGGGACGCCCGAGCACGGGACGCCCCAGCAAGGGATGCCGAGCAAGGGACGCCCAGAACCAGACGGGGACAGACGTTGGACTTCATGAACCTCGTTTCCGAGCTGATCGACCTGCGCTCCTTCTCGAACCTGTGGTACTGGATCGCGCTTGCCTTCGCCTGGTCGCGCGCCTCGCACCGGATCCTCGGCGTTCCCTGGGACATGGTGCAGCGCGCGCGCCGCAGCGGCGGGCAGGCCCAGCACGACTTCGAGGCGGTGCTGCGCGCCCATCTCAACCATATCGGCCATGTCCCGGACGCGGCGGGCCTGGCTGCCATCGCGGCCGGCTCGGCGCTGCTGACCTCGCTGGCGATCCTCGGCTTTGGCCATGGCGTGGAGTTCTGTCAGGCGCTGTTCCTGATCGCCTTCCCCATGTCGATCGTGGCGGTGCTGTCGCTGCGCATGGCGCGCCGGATCGACGCCTCCGGCATCGGCGGCGAGGCGCTGCACCGCGCGCTGATCTGGCACCGGGTGCGGGTGCAGGCGATCGGGCTGGTCTCGATCCTCGTCACCGCGATGTGGGGGATGCTCCAGAACCTCAACATCAGCGTACTGCACTAGGCCGCGCGCCGGTTGACAATTCCCGCCCGACCGATAGGTGAAGCGCCATGACCGATCCCCGCCCCATCACCCTGTCCGGCGCGCCCGAAGGCTTTGACGCCCGCCTGCTGACGCGCGAGCTTGACCGTGGCGCGCCGGTCCTGCACATCGCCCGCGACGACAGGCGCATGGCCGCGATGCGCGCCGCGCTGGCCTTCTTTGCCCCCGCGGTGCCGGTGCTGACCTTCCCCGCCTGGGATTGCCTGCCCTATGACCGGATGTCGCCCAATCCCGATGTCTCGGCGCAGCGGATGGCCACGCTGGCGGCGCTGGCGCAGGGGATCGGCGCGCCCTTCGTGCTGCTGACCACGCTCTCTGCCGCGACCCAGCGGATCCCGGCGCGCGAGGTGATCAGGGGTGCGGCCTTCACCGCCAGGGTGGGCGGGCGCATCGACGAGGCCGCCCTGCGCGGCTGGCTGGCGCGGATGGGCTTTTCGCAGGCGGCGACGGTGTCCGAGCCGGGCGACTATGCCCTGCGCGGCGGCATCATCGACATCTATGCGCCGGGGGCGACGGGGCCGGTGCGGCTCGACCTGTTCGGCGATGTGCTGGAGGGCGCGCGCCGCTTCGACCCGGCGACGCAGCGCACCATCGAGAAGCTGGAGCGCGTCGAGTTCGCGCCGGTGTCGGAGGTGATCCTCGACGAGGCGGCGATCACCCGCTTCCGGCAGACCTACCGCATCGAGTTCGGCGCGGCGGGCACCGACGATCCGCTTTACGAAGCGGTCAGCGCCGGGCGCAAACATGCCGGGATCGAGCATTGGCTGCCCTTCTTCCATGACCGGCTGGAGACGCTGTTCGACTATCTTCCCGGCGCCTCGGTGATGCTGGACGACCAGATCGAACCCGCCCGCCTCTCGCGGTGGGAGGGGATCGCCGACCAGTATGACAGCCGCCGCGAGGCGCTGCGCCGCAAGGACCGGGTGGACAGCGTCTACAAGCCCTGCCCGCCGGGGCTTTTGTATCTCGACGATGCCGCATGGTCCGCGGCGCTGGCGGGGCACCGCGCGGTGCAGCTTGCGGTGTTGCCGCAGCCGGTGGGGCTTGGCGTGCTGGATGCGGGCGGGCGGATCGGGCGGAACTTCTCGGCAGAGCGGCAACTGGAAAATGTAAGCCTTTTCGGTGCCTTGGCGGACCATCTTGAGGTAAAGTCTCAAGATGGGCAGGTCATCGTCGCCTCCTATTCCGAAGGCGCGCGCGAAAGGCTGCGCGGGCTGCTGGAGGACGAGGGCGTGAAACATGCCCGCGACATCAGGGACTTCCGCGAGGTTCCCGAAGGGCGTGGCGGGCTGTTCCTGACGGTCTGGGCGCTGGAGCAGGGCTTCGAGGCCGACGGGCTGACCGTGGTGTCGGAACAGGACGTGCTGGGGGACCGGCTGATCCGTCCCGCCAGAAAGACAAGGCGCGCCAAGGACTTCCTGACCGAAGCCCAGTCGCTTTCGCCCGGCGATCTGGTGGTGCATGTCGATCACGGCGTCGGCCGCTACACGGGCCTTGAAACCCTGACCGTCGCGGGCGCCACCATCGAATGCGTGGCGCTGGAATATGCGGGCGGCGACCGGCTGTTCCTGCCGGTGGTGAACATCGAGCTTCTCAGCCGCTTCGGCCATGAGGAGGGCCTGCTCGACAAGCTGGGCGGCGGCGCCTGGCAGGCCCGCAAGGCCAGGCTGAAGGAGCGGATCCGCCAGATCGCCGAACGGCTGATGCGCGTCGCCGCCGAGCGCGCGCTGCGCCATGCGCCGATCATGCAGGCGCCCCACCACGAATGGGAGGCGTTCTGCGCCCGCTTCCCCTATTCGGAAACCGATGACCAGCTTGCCGCGATCAACGACGTGATCGCCGATCTGGAACAGGGCAGCCCGATGGACAGGCTGATCGTCGGCGATGTCGGCTTCGGCAAGACCGAGGTGGCGATGCGCGCGGCCTTTGTCGCGGCGATGTCGGGCGCGCAGGTGGCGGTGATCGCGCCGACGACGCTGCTGGCGCGCCAGCACTACAAGACCTTCGCCGACCGCTTCCGGGGCACGCCGCTGACGGTGCGCCCGCTCTCGCGCTTCGTGTCGGCCAGGGATGCGGCGGCCACCCGCGCCGGGCTGGCGGACGGCACCGTGGACATCGTGATCGGCACCCATGCGGTGCTGGCCAGGCAGGTGAAGTTCCGCAACCTCGGCCTGCTGGTGATCGACGAGGAGCAGCATTTCGGCGTGACCCACAAGGAACGGCTGAAGGAGATGCGGTCAGAGATTCACGTCCTGACGCTGACCGCGACGCCGATCCCGCGCACGCTGCAACTGTCGCTGACGGGGGTGCGCGACCTGTCGATCATCGGCACGCCGCCGGTGGACCGGCTGGCGATCCGCACCTATGTGACGGAATTCGACGCGATCACGCTGCGCGAGGCGCTGCTGCGCGAGCATTATCGCGGCGGGCAGAGCTTTTACGTGGTGCCGCGGATCAGCGACCTGCCCGAGATCGAGGCCTTCCTGCGCGAGCATGTGCCCGAGGTCAGCGTCATCTCTGCCCATGGCCAGATGCCGGCGGGCGAGCTCGATGACCGGATGAACGCCTTCTATGACGGCAAGTATGATGTGCTGCTGGCGACGACGATCGTGGAATCGGGGCTCGACATCCCGACCGCCAACACCATGATCATCCACCGGGCCGACATGTTCGGGCTGAGCCAGCTTTACCAGATCCGCGGGCGGGTCGGGCGCGCCAAGACCCGCGCCTATTGCTACCTGACGACCAAGCCGCGCACGCCGCTGACGCCTTCGGCCGCGAAACGGCTGCGGCTGCTGGGAAGCCTCGACAGCCTTGGCGCGGGCTTCTCGCTGGCGAGCCAGGACCTTGACCTGCGCGGCGCCGGGAACCTTCTGGGCGAGGAACAGTCGGGCCATATCCGCGAGGTGGGATACGAGCTTTATCAGGCGATGCTGGAGGATACGATCGCGCGGCTGCGATCGGGCGAGTTGCAGGGCACGGTCGAGGAGGACGGGCAATGGGCGCCGCAGATCAACCTCGGCGTGCCGGTGCTGATCCCCGAGCAGTATGTGCCCGATCTCGATGTGCGGCTTGGCCTCTACCGCCGGCTGTCGCAGCTGACGACGAAGGTGGAGCTGGAGGGCTTCGCGGCCGAGCTGATCGACCGTTTCGGCCCGCTGCCGCGCGAGGTGAGCACGCTGATGCTGGTGATCCGCATCAAGGCGATGTGCAAGAAGGCCGGGATCGCGAGGCTCGATGCCGGGCCGAAGGGCGCGACGGTGCAGTTCCACAACGACAAGTTCGCCAACCCGGCCGGTCTGGTGGAGTTCGTCCATGCCCAAGCCGGGGCGGCGAAGATCAGGGACAACAAGATCGTTCTGGCGCGCGACTGGCAGACCGAGGCGGAGCGGATCAAGGGCGCCTTCGCCATCGCCAGGGATCTGGCCGAGACGCTGATCGAGGGGCGGAAGATCGAGGCCCGAAAGAACGAGGCCCGAAAGATCGAGGCGCGGAAGATCGAGGGTCCGAAGGCCGGGACGCCCGCGGCGGCGGCGCCCCAGACGCCCCGGACGCCCCAGGCGCGCAAGGCTGCGGCCAGGCCGGTGCCGCAGCGGCGCTGACCGGGGCAGGGCAGGGGCGGCGGGAGGGCAGGGGCGGCGGGTGTTGCGCCGCCCGCAGTCAGGCATCGCGCGAAGTCAGGCATCGCGCGAAGTCAGGCCTCCGGGGCGCAGAACATCTCGTAAAGCGTGCTGACCAGCCGTGCCGCCCTTGCATCGCTCAGCGAGTAGTAGATCGCCTTGCCCTCGCGCCGGGCCGCGACCAGCCCCTCCATCCGCAGGCGCGCAAGCTGCTGGCTGACCGCCGCCTGCCGCGAGCGGAGCAGGGTTTCAAGCTCGGTCACCGACCTTTCCCCGGCCGCGAGGTGGCACAGGATCATCAGCCGCCCTTCATGCGCCAGCGCCTTCAGAAGGTTCGACGCCTCCTGCGCACGCGCCGCCATGTCTGCCGTATCCATGCCTGCCGTATCCATGTCTGCGGCATCCGGCGCGCTGGCGGTCTCGCGGGCGGTCTGGGGTTCTGTGGTGTCGGTCTGGTCGTGCGGCATGATGTTCCCGGAGTGTCAGGCTATCTAGCATTCCGCCGCGCGATTTCCACCAGCCCCGCCGCGCCGGGCAGGGTGCGGGCGCAAAATTGCCTAGCCGTGATGCAGGAAGTCCCCGTAGCGCCCGCCCCAGAACAGCAGCGGGTCGCCGGCGCGCGTTTCGGCGCGCAGCACCTCGCCCACCAGAATCGCGTGATCGCCGCCCTCATGCAGCGCATGGGCGCGGCAATCGAAGCGGGCAAGGCAGCCGGGCAGCAGCGGCTGGCCCTCGGGCGCGGTGCCCTCGAACGCATCCGCGACATCGCCGCCCGAGATCGCGAAGCGGCGGCAGAGCGCCAGTTGATCGGCGCCAAGCACATGGATGGCGTAATGCGCGGCGCCCGCAAACACCGCGAAACGCGAGGAAGAGCGGGCCGGGCACCACAACACAAGCGGCGGATCGAGCGACAGCGAGGTGAAGCTGTTCGCGGTGATGCCCACCGGCCCCTGCGGCCCCGCCGCGGTGATGATCGTGACGCCGGTTGCGTAGCGGCCAAGCGCCTCGCGCAGGCGCGACGGCGAGAGGGCCGCCGCGTTCATGCCCGCCGCTCCCTGCCGGGGCTGGCCGCGCCGTGATCGGTTCGCATGGTCATCCTCCTGCCTTTGCACCCCGCCTTCGGCCCGGCGATGCCGCGCCCCCGCCGCCTTCGGCGGCGATCAGCGCCGACATGGCCCGGCAGATGCGTTCATTGCCGCCGCCCTCGCGCCCCATGATGATCTGCGGGCGGGCCGTTTGCAAGCCGGGGCGCCGTCATGAAACATTCGCATAACCGTAACCTCCGCGTGACGCCCGGGGTCTAGCACCGCCCCAGCAGGACAGGGGGCTTCATGCTGATCAGCGTCGAGGGCGTCACGAAGGCGTTCGGCCGCAACGTGGCCGTGGACAGCGCGACCTTTGCCGTCGAGAGCCCGGCGATGATCGGCATCATCGGCCGGTCCGGCGCGGGCAAGTCCACCCTGCTGCGGATGATGAACCGGCTGACCGAGGCGACCGAGGGGCGGATCCTGTTCGAGGGCCGCGACGTGCTGGCGCTGAAGGGCGCGGAAAAGCGTGCCTGGCAAGGCAGTTGCGCGATGATCTTCCAGCAGTTCAACCTGGTGCCGCGGATGGATGTGGTCTCCAACGTGCTGCACGGGCTGCTGAACCGGCGCGGCACGCTCGCGACCCTGCTCAACCTCTGGCCCGCCGCCGACATTCACCGCGCCATCGACATTCTCGACCGGCTCGGCATCGCCGAACAGGCGCCCAAGCGGGCCGAGGCGCTGTCGGGCGGCCAGCAGCAGCGGGTGGCGATTGCCCGCGCGCTGATGCAGGATCCCAAGGTGATCCTGGCGGATGAACCCATCGCCAGCCTCGACCCGATGAACGCGCAGGTGGTGATGGACACGCTGCGCCGCATCCATGACGAGGATGGCCGCACCGTCATCGCCAACCTGCACACGCTCGATACCGCGCGCCGCTATTGCGACCGGGTGATCGGGATACGCGCCGGGCGGATCGTGTTCGACGGCACGCCCGAGCTTCTGACCACCGCCGCCGCGCGCGAGATCTACGGCGCCGATGCCGGGTTTTCCGAAGCCGCGACCTCGACCTCGCTCGAGGTGCTGGAGCCCGATGCCTCGGCGGATGACGCCTATGCCGCGCGACTGCTTGCCAACTGACCCTCACCCCCTCCGCCGCGCCGGTCAGGGGCGCCGCGGTTCCACAGATCCGGAGAGACCCATGAACAAGACCCTCATTGCCGCCATTCTGGCCAGTTCGGCGCTGGTCGCGCCGGTGTCCGCCCAAGACATCACCGGCTTCAACATCGGCCTTCTGGGCGGCGAGAACGCCCAGGACCGCATGACCTCGAACGAGTGCCTGCGCGTGACGCTGGAAGAGGCGCTTGGCGTTCCGGTCAAGATCTTCACCCCCGCCGATTATGACGGCGTGATCCAGGGGATGCTGGGCGGCACCATCGATGTGTCCTGGCTCGGCGCCTCGGCCTATGCCAAGGTCTACCTCACCGATCCCGAAGCGGTGGAGCCGGTGCTGGTCAAGCAGAACGTGGACGGCTCGATCGGCTACTACTCGATCGGTATCGCGCGCAAGGACAGCGGCATCACCTCGCTGGACGACATGAAGGGCAAGGTCTTCGGCTTCGGCGATCCGAACTCCACCTCGGGCTACCTGATCCCGAACGTGGAGATCACGGCCGCGGGCTATTCGATGACGCCGGGCGAGTATTTCGCCGATGTGAAGTTCACCGGCGGGCATGAGCAGACCATCGTCGCCGTCGTCAATGGCGATGTCGATGCCGGCGTCACCTGGGCCGACGCCCTTGGCAACTGGGAGGACGGCTACAATTCGGGCGCGCTGCGCAAGGCGGTGGATGCCGGGCTCGTGGACATGAACGACATCGTGGAGATCTGGAAGTCCAAGGAGATCCCCGAAGGCCCGGTCGCCCTGCGCAAGGCGCTGCCGGCGGATGTGAAGGCCAAGGTCACGCAGATCATCGCCGACCTGCACGAGACCGACCCCGAATGCGCCTACGGGGTTGCCGCGGGCGAGGCCAAGGACTTCATCCCGGTCAGGCACGAGCAGTACCTGTCGATCATCGAGGCGCGCAAGCTGACCGAGTGAGCGTTTCCATGAGACGCGGGCGGGGCCTTCGGGGCCTGCCCGTTTCATGGCACGAAGGGATCGCGGGGGCTTGGGGGCAGGCACATGGACATGACGGCGGCAGGCGGCATCAAGGCCGACTACATGGCGCAGCGGCGCCGAAGGCAGATGTATTCCGGGCTGCTGCTGGTCATCTTCGCGGCGCTGCTGGTGTCGAGCTTCCGGCTCGCCAATGACCGCAACGCGGGGGGCTTTTTCGAGGGCCTGCACCGGATCCTGGACTTCCCGGCCGAATTGCTGACCGAGGCCGCGCAGAAGATCGCGCTGACGCCGGCCAACCTCGCGCGTTTCCTGCCCGCGCTGATCGAGACCATCAACATTGCCGCCGTGTCCACGCTGATCGGCGCGCTGCTGGCGATGGGGCTGTCGCTGCTGTCCACCCGGGGCCTCGCGCTCTGGCCCCGCGCGATCCCGCTGTTCCGCCGGATGATGGACGTGATGCGCGCGGTGCCGGAGGTGGTGATCGCGCTGGTGCTGATCTTCATCCTGGGCGGCGGCCCGGTGCCGGCGATGATCGCCATCGCCTTCCACACGACGGGCGCGCTTGGCAAGATGTTCTCGGAGGTGAACGAGAACGCCGACCTCAGGCCGGTCGAGGGGCTCGCCTCCGTCGGCGCGTCCTGGTTTCAGCGGATGTGGCTGGGCGTGGTGCCGCAGGTGGCGCCGAACTATCTGTCCTACGCGCTGATGCGCTTCGAGATCAACGTGCGCGCCAGTGCGATCCTCGGCTTCGTCGGCGCGGGCGGCATCGGCTACGAGCTGAAGATCGCGATCAGCTGGGGGCAGGGCCGCTATGATGCGGCGGCGGCGATCTTCGTGCTGCTGTTCCTGACCATCGTGGCGATCGACCAGATCTCGGGCCATTACCGCAACCGGCTTGTGGAGGGCCGCTGACATGGCGATGACCGAAACCGGCGCCGCGCTGCCCGGCATCCGCGCCGGCGCCGAGGCGCTGATCGCCCGCAAGCGCCTGATCGCACTCGCGGTTCCGGCGGTGGTGCTGGTCTATCTCGTCTATGTGGTCTTTGCCTTCGACATTCCCGGCCTTGCCAGCCGCGCGCGCATGGACAATGCGGCAACGCTGGTCGCCGACAGCTACAGCTACAAGACCCATGTGGAGCGCAACAACCGCAGCGGCGAGATGACCGTCGCGATCGAGGGCGAGCGCAAGGGCACCTATGCCGCGGATGCCTGGCCCGACTGGGTGCAGCGGGCGCCGGGCGGCGCGGTGGTGGACCTCGGCGGCGGCTACCGCGTGACGATGGGAGGGGATGGGGCGGGCGAGGATGCGGTGCGCTTCGAGATCCCCGGCTACGGCACGCTGACCATCGTTTCCGCGCCATCAGGCGTGACGCTGGACACGCCCGATGGCACGGTGCCGGACTGGATCAACGCCTCCGGGACGCGGGTTGCCGTGACGACGCCCGCAGGCAGGCTGACCGTCACCAAGGCGCGCAGTGAGGTGTTCCGCTACTTCTTCGGCTGGGAGCTGTTCTTCTTCACGCTCGACAGCCCGTTCCACGGCAAGTCCCTCGCCACGCTGGCGGACCTCGCGCTCTGGGGGGACCGGGTGCGCCCGGGGACAAGCAACATCGAAGCGATGGCCTCGGACTTCTGGAACAACCAGATGTGGCGGCACAAGGACGTGGCCTGGGCGCTGTTCGAGACCGTGCTGATGGCCTTTCTCGGCACCGTCAGCGCCGCGATGATCGCGCTGCCACTGGCCTTCCTGTCGGCCCGCAACTTCGCGCCCGGCCTTGCGGTGCGCTTTGGCGTGCGGCGGGTGTTCGACTTCCTGCGCGGGGTGGACGCGCTGATCTGGACGATCGTCCTCAGCCGCGCCTTCGGGCCGGGGCCGCTGACCGGATCGCTGGCGATCCTGCTGACCGACAGCGGCAGCTTCGGCAAGCTCTTTTCCGAAGCCATCGAGAACATCGACGAAAGGCAGGTCGAGGGGCTGCGCTCCACCGGCGCCGGCGCCCTGCAGCGCCACCGCTTCGGCGTGATCCCGCAGGTCGCGCCGGTGATCCTCAGCCAGCTGCTCTACTACCTTGAATCCAACACCCGCAGCGCCACGGTGATCGGCGCCATCGTCGGCGGCGGCATCGGCCTGTTGCTGACCCAGGCGATGATCACCCAGAAGGACTGGGAAGAGGTCACCTACTACATCGTGCTGATCGTGCTGGTGGTCATGGCGATGGACAGTTTTTCCGGCTGGATCCGGCGCCGGCTGATCCGGGGCTGAGGCCGCCGCCCGAAAGGATGACGATGCCGAAACTCTCCGAAACCGCGCCGCTGATCCATGACGGCTGCGAGATCGTCGATACCCGCTTCGGGCGCTTCTGCGAGGTCGGCAAGCTCAGCCGCGTCGCCCACAGCAGCTTCGATGACTACAGCTATTGCGACCGGATGGCCGACATCGCCAATACCAGCATCGGCAAGTTCGCCAATATCGCCGCGCTGACCCGGATCGGCCCGACCGATCACCCGATGGGCAATGCGAGCCTGCACCATTTCCTCTATCGCAGCGCCGATTACTGGGACGACACCGAAGCCGATGCCGCCTTCTTCGAGCGCCGCCGGGCGCGGCGCACGGTGATCGGCCATGACAGCTGGATCGGGCATGGCGCGATCATCAAGCCCGATGTCACCATCGGCCACGGCGCCATCGTCGCCGCCGGCGCGGTCGTCACCCGCGATGTCGCCCCCTACATGATCGTGGCGGGCGTGCCGGCGGTGCCGCTGCGCGAACGCTTCGCCCCCGCCATCGCCGAGCGGCTGCTGGCCCTCGCCTGGTGGGACTGGCCGCATGACCGGCTGCGCGCCGCGCTGGACGATTTCCGCACCCTCCCGGCGGAGGCGTTCCTCGAGGCCTGCGGGGGCTGAGCGCCTGCCGCGCTTGCTGGCGCAAAAGGGGGGGCTGAAGCGGCCGTGCCGCGAAAGGTCAGCCCCTCACAGCCCGATCAGCCGCAGCACCCGCGCCAGCGCCAGTTCATAGCCCTGAACGCCACAGCCGGCGATCACCCCCTCGGCGCGCAGGCTGACATAGGAATGGTGGCGGAAGCTTTCGCGCCTGTGCACGTTCGAGACATGCACCTCGATCACCGGCCCCTCGAAGGCGTTCAGCGCATCGAGGATCGCGACCGAGGTATGGGTGAAGGCGGCGGGGTTGATGACGATGCCGGCCGCGGTCTCGCGCGCCTCGTGGATCCAGCCGATCAGGTCCGCCTCGGAATTGCTCTGGCGCAGGGCGATGCGGGCGCCGGCCGCCTCTGCCAGCGCGGCGCAGGCGGCCTCGACGCCTTCAAGCGTGTCATGGCCATAGATCTCGGGCTGGCGCTTGCCCAGAAGGTTCAGGTTCGGGCCGTTGAGGATCAGGATCTGGGGTCTGGGCATCGCTCTCTCCGCTCTTGGCGCGACTGTCGGGGAAAGCGGCCCGCGCCGCAAGCGCCGCGCGGCGGCAGGGCCGCGATTTGCGGAGTTGCGATTTGCATCGGCGCATCTGCCAACAGTTTGCAAATTTTCCGGAAAGCCCTTTGTGCCGCCGCGCCGCTTCTATAGGGTGCCCGAAATCGCGCGCGCCCGGAACGGGCGGCTTCGCCACGGGGGGAGATGATGAAAGACATCCTGCAACAGCTGGAGGACCGCCGCGCCGATGCCCGACTGGGCGGGGGCCAGCACCGGATCGACGCGCAGCACGCGCGCGGCAAGCTGACCGCGCGCGAGCGGATCGACCTGCTGCTCGACGAGGGCTCCTTCGAGGAGTTCGACATGTTCGTGCGCCACCGCTGCACCGATTTCGGCATGGAGAAGGACCGCCCCGCGGGCGACGGCGTGGTGACGGGCTGGGGCACGATCAACGGCCGCATGGTCTATGTCTTCAGCCAGGATTTCACCGTGTTCGGCGGCTCGCTGTCGGAAACTCACGCGCAGAAGATCTGCAAGATCATGGACATGGCGGTGCAGAACGGCGCGCCGGTGATCGGGATCAACGATTCGGGCGGCGCGCGGATCCAGGAGGGCGTGGCCAGCCTTGCGGGCTATGCCGACGTGTTCCAGCGCAACATCATGGCCTCGGGCGTGGTGCCGCAAATCTCGCTGATCATGGGCCCCTGCGCGGGCGGCGCCGTCTATTCGCCGGCGATGACCGACTTCATCTTCATGGTGAAGGACACCTCCTACATGTTCGTGACCGGCCCCGATGTGGTCAAGACCGTCACCAACGAGGTCGTCACCGCCGAGCAGCTGGGCGGCGCCACCACCCACACGCGCAAGTCCTCGGTCGCCGACGGCGCCTTCGAGAATGACGTGGAGGCCCTCGCCGAGGTGCGGCGCCTGTTCGATTTCCTGCCGCTGAACAACCGCGACAAGGGGCCGGTGCGCCCGTTCTTCGACGATCCCGCCCGGATCGAGGACAGCCTCGACACGCTGATCCCCGACAACCCGAACCAGCCCTATGACATGCGCGAGCTGATCTTCAAGGTCGCTGACGAGGGCGATTTCTACGAGATCCAGAAGGAATTCGCCGGCAACATCATCACCGGCTTCATCCGCATCGAGGGGCAGACGGTGGGCGTGGTGGCCAACCAGCCGATGGTGCTGGCCGGCTGCCTCGATATCGACTCCAGCCGCAAGGCCGCGCGCTTCGTGCGGTTCTGCGATGCGTTCGAGGTACCGATCCTGACCTTCGTCGATGTGCCGGGCTTCCTTCCGGGCACCGGCCAGGAACATGGCGGCGTGATCAAGCACGGCGCGAAGCTGCTGTTCGCCTATGGCGAGGCGACGGTGCCGAAGGTCACGGTCATCACCCGCAAGGCCTATGGCGGGGCCTATGACGTGATGGCCTCCAAGCATCTGCGCGGCGATTTCAACTATGC
>DIVD01000044.1 GCA_002423245.1 Rhodobacteraceae bacterium UBA6141 | reverse complement strand
GGACTTTCACTTCATTGGCTCCGACTGGCTCGGTGACGCGGGCGATCTGGGCGTTTATACGAGCACAGGAAGCAACACGACCTATGTCCAGGGCGATACCAACGGTGATGACATTTGGGACTTCAGCGTCGAACTGGCGGGGATCCATAGCCTGACCCAGATCGACTTCATCCTCTAGGATGTGAACGAAAAGCGGCTTGGCCTGTGCCAATGCACCGGCCAGGCCGCTTCAGGCCCCGCGGCGGGTGGCGATCTGCGACTCATAATGTGCGAGCAGGCATTGTTGCAGAACGGCTTGAGACGAGACGGCCCCTTTCCCCGTTGACGTCATGCACGCGCGCGATTTCGGCGGTGCCGAGGGCGTTGAAGCTGTTCATCAGGGCGATGCGGAACTCACCTCGATTTCGGCGGTCTGGCGGTCCGGGTCTCTTGCGGCGATGCGTTCACCGAAGGCCTTGAGGTCGAGCAGGTTGAGCGCCACAGGTTCGAGCGAACCTGCGAGGGCATCTTCGCCTCGATCAGGCTCCGGACGTGGTATCCGGTCCATCGCTTCCAGAACGCCCTGCCATAGTGCCGGATCGCTCGCAGTGTTTCGTTTCTGGCGATTGCGGCCGGGCAGTCACAGGCGCCATCAGCGGTCACCGTGCCGATCTCTTCGCCCTCGGGGATCTGACCGAGCAGTTCCGGCAAGACCGGACTGTCGCCGTCTGTGCCGGGAATGAATTCCACGGCCCCGATGGCCGAAGTGGCCGTGTCCATGGCCAGATGCACCTTGCGCCATTGGCGCCGACCCTGAACACCGTGCTTGCGGGCCTGCCATTCGCCGTCGCCGAGGAACTTGATCCACCTCGCCATGGTCTCTCGGACCGGTGGCGTTCCCATGGCTCGATGTCCACCAGCAGGTTCAGCGGACCGTCGGCGCGCCGATACGGGATTTGGACGGCGAGCCGTGCAGATCCGGTATCGCCGCAACAACGCCCTTGGGGGGAACGATCCTGGCGATGGCCCAGATGAAGGCCGCCAGTTCACGGGCGATGGCGGTGACATGGCGGTGACGACGAGGGTCGCGGGCTTGCCGCGCGCGATCAGCCGGCGATACCGGGCACAGAGCCGGATCCGCGCCTTCCAGGCAAGGTCGCGGTTCTCCTGCGGCAGGCCTTCGAGCCGCGCCATGTGCTCTTCGTGCGGCCATGGGCTGCGTGGCGGCGCGCCTCGTCCGGGCAAATAGAAAGGGCCGTCCCCTGTCCGGAAACGGCCCCCGAGATCTACGGAGATGGGCCAGTTAGGGTGTCGAAGCTCGACGAGGCCCAGTCAGGGTTCAAAAGCCCTCGGGGTTGCCCTCAGGCCACGGCCCCCCTGACTGTCCCGACACCTCTCTCCACTATCACTCTAGACACTGGACCACCTCCTTTCAATGCGTTGCCGTTGACCCAAGGGTGCCACAGATTTTGTGCGTGTCAAATCTTTTTACGCTACCGGTGCGCTGTTTCCCATCAGCCTTGAAACGATCAGGCGGAAGGGCACCAATGCCGCCAAAGCAAGCAAAAGCTTGACGAGCCAGTCGGCAACCGCCAGTGATACCCACAGCGGCGCCACGAGGCCCGCGCCCAGAAGCGGCACCGCCTCGCCCGCCCAGGACACGTCATTGCCGGGTTCGAGGACGCTCAGCGCGCCCGCGAAGGCCACCGAGAAGAAGATCGCGGTGTCGAGCGACGAGCCGACGAGGGTGGACACCAGCGGCGCGCGCCACCAGGCGCCGCCGCGCATCCGGTCGAAAACCGCCACGTCCATCATCTGCGCGACAAGGAAGGCCGCGCCCGATCCCAGTGCGATGCGCAGCGTGACCAGCGGGCCGGAGGCGCCCATGATCTGGGTGCCGATCAGCGAACAGGCGATGCCGGCGACAAAGCCCGCCAGCACCACGCGGCGGGCGGCGGGCGCGCCATGGACGCGGTTCATCACGTCGGTGACGAGAAAGGCGAAGGGATAGGTGAAGGCGCCCCATGTGAGCCAGTCGCCCAGCAGGAACTGCACGAGGATGTTGGAGGCCACGACGACGGCGGCCATGGCAAGGATGCCGGGGAGATATCGGGTCATGTCGGCTCCGTTTTGGCAAGGTTGCGGACACTTGGCCCCGCGCGGCGGGACGCGGCGCAATACGTCCGAACCGCCCGGCGGGTCAAGCGCAATCGCTAGGGCGCCAGCCGGTAGTCCACGAACTCGGTCCGCTGCATCCACAGGAAGTTGTCGTCCGAGATCATCGTCAGCCGGATCGCGCCGCTTGCGTCCTGCCAGACGGCAATGCCCTCGAGGTTGTCATGCCCGGCGGTGCCCGTCTCCAGCAGCACCTCGCCGCCCGTGGCCGCTTCGCCGATGGCGAACCGCCGCACGCGGCTGAGAAACCCGACGCCGAAGAAGCCCCGCTCCAGCAGGTAGAGCCGCCCGTCCGGCCCGAAATCGGCGCCGACGGGCAGCCAGCCGCCATCCCGGGGCAGGGCGAAGGGCTGGTCCCAGGCGCCGTCCCGGAACCGCCAGACCGGAAAGGGCCGCCGCGCCGCGCCCGACCGTTCCGGCAGGGTGTAGAGCGCGCCGTCCGGCCCGATCGCCAGCGCCTCCAGCGCGGCGTTTCCCTGCAGGTCGTCGAAGGCCCGCGGCCGGGGCAACCGTTCGGCCGCGCCCGCCGGATCCGCGTAGCGCGCGACCCGCGCATAGCCCTCGAACGAGACGTAAAGGCTGCCATCCGCCGCCAGCGCCAGCCCCTCGGCATCGGCAAAATAGTCTGCAACCTGATTGCCCCGGCTGTCATGCAGCGGCAGCAGCACGGCCTGCTCCACCGCCTCGACCCGCCCGTCCGCGGCGCGCCGCAGCCGCCCCCGCGCCAGCGCCCCGCGGTCAGATACGGCCACGAAGTGCAGCCCGTCGTCCGACAGCTCCAGCCCCGAAAACCCGCCGAAGCGGTCATTGTCGCCGCGCCAGACCCAGGTTCCGACATGCACCGCCGCCTGCGGCTCTGCCGCGCCGCCCAGCCGCGCGCCGATCCCGAAGGCCAGCGGCAGACAGGCCAGCGCGGCGATCAGTCCGAGGCGAGTACGGCGGCGCATTGATCGGGCAGGTCGGCCATCGTGAATGCCTTCGGCGTGCGCGCCCGCGGCCCCGGCACCGCGGGGCGTTCGGGCGGGTTGCGCAACTCGTCAAGGTAGGTCGTGACCCACCAGGCGAGCGTCTCGTCACAGCCGTTGCCGCCCTTCGACAGCTCATCCACCGCGGGCGATTGCGTCTGGCACAGCCGGTCGCCGCGCGGGCATTTCAGGCGCACATGGAAATGCGTGTCATGGCCATAGATCGGGCGGATCTTCTGCAACCATCGGGTATCGCGCGGGCGGGCGGTCTTGCACATCTCGATCTTCACCGCAGCCGCCACGAAGACCCGGTCCACCCGCGGATCGGCGGCCGCCGCGGCCATGAGCGCCTGATGCTGCGGCGTCCAGTTGCCGTTCACCCGCGTCTGGTCCGCCGTCCGCACCGAGATGGAGGAGATGGCCTCGCGTTCCTGCCGCGTCAGGTTCAGCCGCTGCGGCGGCAGCATCCAGATGTCGGCATCAAGGCCCATCTGGTGGCTGTTGTGCCCGCCGGTCATCGGCCCGCCGCGCGGCTGGCTGATATCGCCGATGTAAAGCCCGGCCCAGCCCAGCTTGCGCGCGGTCTGCGACAGCTCCACCAGATAGCCGATCATCTGCGGATGCGCCCAGGTCCGGTTGCGCGAGAGCCGCATCGCCTGCCATGTCGGCCCGGTTTCCGGCAGCGCCTGCAGTCCGGCGGCGCAGCCCCTGGCATAGCTGCCGATCGCCGAGGGCGCCTGCGCCGAGGGCCGCGCCGCTGCGCCGAACAGGTTGCGGGCCAGGGGCTCTGCGGCGGCGGGCAGCGCAAGGCCGGCCCATGCCGCGAGCAGGATTGCGAAACGGATCATGCCGGCGCCTCCTCGGGATCGGGTTCCACCCAGGATAGCAGCACCAGCCCCAGAAGAAAAAGCACGATCAGCGGAGAGATGCCCGCCTGCTGGCTGCCGGTCAGTTGCGTGACCGCGCCGATCGACAGCGGCGCGATGAAGGAGGTGGCCTTGCCCGCCAGCGCGTAAAGCCCGAAGGTCTCGGTCATCCGCGCCGGGTCCGCCTGCCGGACCAGCATGTTGCGGCTGGCCGATTGCAGCGCGCCGCCCGCCGCGCCGATCAGCGCGCCCATTGCATAGAAGGCGATGTCGGGCAGGGCGCTTCCGGGGGCGACCGCCATCCCGAACACCGCGCCGCGAGAGATGAAGATCACCGCCACCGCCACCGCCGCCAGCACGATCACGTTGACCGCGATCACCGGCCTTGGCCCGAAGCGCGCATCGGCCCGCCCGCCGATCCAGGCAAAGAGCGCGCCGGTCAGCACCGCGAGCAGCCCGAACTTGCCCACATCCGTCACCGTCCAGCCCAGCACGCCCGCAGCATAGATGCCGCCGAACATGTACATGCCGTTCAGCGCATCGCGGTAGAACATCGAGGACAGCAGATAGGCCGACAGGCTGCGCCGCGCCGGCAGCGCCGCCAGCGACTGGCGCAGACGCGGCAGCGCCTCGCGCGCGGCCTGCGCCACCGGCACCGCGCCGGGCACCGGCGGCTCGCGCACCCAACAGAAGAACGGCACCATGAACAGCGCGTACCAGATCGCGGTCAGCGGCCCCACCGCCCGCGTGCCCTCGCGCAAGGCAGGATCCAGCCCGAACAGCGGCGCGATCCCGATCATCGTGCGCCCCGTCTCGCCGTTCTCCGCCAGCAGCGCCAGCATGAGGATCAGCGCCAGCAGCCCGCCCAGATAGCCGAAGGCCCAGCCCGAGCCGGAAATCCGCCCGATCTCGGCGCGCGAGCCAAGGCCGGGGAGCATCGCGTTGGTGAAGATCGTCGCGAATTCCATCGCCGCGAGCCCCACGCCGAAGGACAGCATGATCAGCAGCAGGTTGACCTCGCCGGGGATCGCGTACCACAGCCCCCAGGCACCCAGCACATAGAAGGCCGAGAACACCCACAGGAACCCCATCCGCCCGCCCGCCCGGTCGGCGATCGCCCCCAGCAGCGGCGCCAAGAGCGCGACCACGAAGCCGGTCAGGCCGATGCCATATCCCCAGACCGCCTGCGCCGCGGTGCCGCTGCCCAGAAGCTCTGCCATGTAGGGCGCGAAGATGAAGGTCAGCAGCAGCGTGTTGTAGGGCTGGCTGGCCCAGTCGAAGAAGAACCAGCCCCAGATGCGCCTCTTCGCCGAAACCGCCATGCCGCCTGCTCCTGCCGCCCCGCTGCCGGCGCGATCAAGCCTCAAAAGCGGGGGCGGCACAAGCGCGGGGCGGCGCTATGCCTGCGGTGGCCAGGGCCGCTGGGCATCGGCCGCGATCCAGGCCTGCACCCAGCCGGGCAGCGGCGGGCTTTCCTCCTGCCGACCGATCAGGGCCAGCACCTGCGCGGGCGGCACGATCCCCTTGCCATCGGTAAAGGCCGACCGAATCAGCACCTGGCTGGTGCACTCGCCGTTCCGCCACATGCTCTGGTCCATGTACAGGAACCGTGCATCCCAGCCGATGCAGCGGCTGCGCATCTCGACCCGGTGGAACAGCCGCACCCGGCGCCGGTAGCGCACGGAACTGCCCGCGATGGTCATCCCGATTCGCCGGCCGCGCAACATGCGCGTCAGCCCCATGCGCATCAACATCGGCATTCGCCCCAGATCGTAGAGCGTCAGGGTGCGCCCGTTGTTCAGCTCCGACCAGAAGTCCAGATCCCAGGGCAGGCAGAGGTGATGCGAGACATGGGTGCCGGTCACCGGCAGCGGCGGCGCGTTGCGGGATCTGGCGATCGCATAGGCCATGCGGATGAAGGGATACATCGGGCGCCTCCTGTTTGCGCCCCACGTGACGCAGGGTCAGGCGCGCGTCAACCGGCGACGTTGCGTTACGTGCTGCGCCGCCGCGAGTGGTTGCATGAAGGGCGCGCAGGCCTTACCTGTGACGCCGCAAACCCAAGCGGAGAACACGGATGACGACGCTCTACCAAGCCTTGATGCTGATCCTGGACGTCGTCTGGTTCGTGATGATCGCGCATATCATCCTGTCATGGCTGATCAGCTTTCAGGTGCTGAACACCCGCCAGCCGTTGGTCGCGCAGTTGTGGTTCGGCCTGAACCGCCTGCTGGAGCCGGTCTATGGCCCGATCCGCCGCATCCTGCCCAATACCGGCGGGCTCGATCTGGCGCCGCTGGTCGCCTTCATCATCCTGATCATCCTGCAACGCGCGCTGCAGAACAACGCAGGGTTCTTCTACGGGTTCTGAGGCGGGCCGATGACCGCCACCCCCTCCGCCCCCTCCGCCGCCCCCTCCGTCACGGCGCTTCTGGCCTCGGTCTTCGGTTTCCCCAGCTTCCGCCCGGGGCAGGAGGAAATCGTGCGCGCCGTTCTGGCCGGGCAGAACGCGCTGGCGATAATGCCCACGGGGGGCGGCAAGTCGCTGTGCTTCCAGCTTCCCGCTCTGTGCCGCGAGGGGGTGACGGTGGTGATCTCGCCGCTGATCGCCCTGATGCGCGATCAGGTCCGCGCGCTGCGCGAGGCGGGGGTCGAGGCGGGGGCGCTGACCTCGGGCAATACCGATGCCGAGACCCAAGAGGTCTTCGCCGCGCTGGAGGAGGGGCGGCTGAAGCTCCTCTACATGGCGCCGGAACGGCTTGCCTCGACCGCAACGCTGGCGCTGCTGCGCCGGATCGGCACCGCTGCGATCGCGGTGGACGAGGCGCATTGCGTCAGCCAGTGGGGCCATGACTTCCGCCCCGACTATCTGCGCATCGGCGCGCTGCGCCGCGCGCTGAACGTGCCGCTGGCCGCCTTCACCGCCACCGCCGACGAGGAAACGCGCGCCGAGATCGTCGCCCGCCTGTTCGACGGCCAGCCGCCCGAGATCTTCCTGCGCGGCTTCGACCGGCCGAACATCCACCTTGCCTTCGCCGCCAAGGACAAGCCGCGCGAGCAGATCCTGCGCTTTGCGGACGGGCGGCGCGGGCAGTCCGGCATCGTCTATTGCGGCACCCGCGCCAGGACGGAAACGCTGGCGCAGGCGCTGCGCGAGGCGGGCCATGCCGCCTGCCACTATCACGGCGGCATGGACCCCGAAGGCCGGCGCGAGGTCGAGGCGCGGTTCCAGCGCGAGGACGGGCTGATGGTGGTGGCGACGGTCGCCTTCGGCATGGGCATCGACAAGCCCGATATCCGCTGGGTCGCCCATGCCGATCTGCCCAAATCCATCGAAAGCTACTATCAGGAAATCGGCCGCGGCGGCCGGGACGGCGCGCCTGCCGAAACCCTCACGCTCTACGGGCCCGACGACATCCGCTATCGGCGCACCCAGATCGACGAGGGGCTCGCCCCGCCCGAACGCAAGGCCGCCGACCATGGCCGGCTGAACGCGCTGCTGGGCCTGGCCGAGGCAACCGGCTGCCGCCGCCAGCGCCTGCTGGCCTATTTCGGCGAGGCGGCGGCCCCTTGTGGCAATTGCGACCTCTGCGACACGCCGCCCGCGCTGTTCGACGGCACCGAGCCGGTGCGCAAGGCGCTGTCGGCGATGCTGCGCACGCAAGAGTCGTTCGGCGCCGGCCACCTGATCGACATCCTGACCGGCACCGCCACCGCCAAGGTGCGCGAGCGGGGCCATGACGGCCTGCCCACCTTCGGCGTCGGGCGCGAGCTGTCGCGCGCGCAGTGGCAGGCGGTCTTCCGGCAGATGATGGGCCATGACCTCGTGCGCCCCGATGCCGAACGCCACGGCGCGCTGCGCATGACCGATGCCGCGCGCCCGATCCTGCGCGGCGAGGCGCACATCACCCTTCGCCGCGATACGGTGGCCCGCGCGCAATCCCGCCCCGTCGCCCGCGCGCTGGTCAGCGAAGAGGACGCGCCGCTGCTGTCGGCGCTGAAAGCCCGGCGCCGCGCCCTGGCCGAGGCCGCCCGCGTGCCCGCCTATGTGATCTTCACCGACCGCACCCTGATCGAGATGGCGCAAACCAGGCCCGCGAGCCTTGACGCGATGGCCGGTATCACCGGCGTCGGCGCGAGGAAGCTGGAAAGCTACGGCGCCGCGTTCCTCGCCGTCATCACCGGCGCCGCCGCGCAGATGCACCCCGCCCGCCTGCGCCTCGCCGGCCGCCCCGAGGGCGCGCTGTTCGACCGGCTGGCAGAGGCGCAGCTTGCGCTCGCCCGCGGAACCGATGGCACCGAAAAGCCGCTCTCCTGCAGCACCTCCACCCTGCGCCAGATCGCCGAACGCCGCCCGCGCAGCCTCGAGGACCTCGCCCGCCTGCCGGGGATGGACACGGCCCGGACCGAACGCTTCGGCGCCGCCTTCCTCGCGCTGCTGGCCGAGGCGTAGCGCCGGCAGGCGCCGCCGCCCGCTCCTTGCATCAGGCTGCTCCCCCGCCTCGCTCCCCCGCAGCGCCCCCCCGCCTCGCCCCCGCCCCCCCCCCGCGCACCGGTCTTCTTGCTGGCCGAAATATCCTCCGGGGGTCCGGGGGTGGAAAACCCCCGGCGCCGGCCGCGCGCGCTATCTTTCATCCAAAGCCGCGGCAGGCAGGACCGGCCGCGCCTCCGCCGGGCAATGCGCGGCGATGCAGTCGGATATGGCAGACTTCTTCAGGGGCTTGGTCAGATAGCGGTCCATCCCGGCCGCCATGACAGGTTCGGAATCCCCGGCCATCGCATGCGCGGTCAGCGCCACGACCGGCACATGGCGGCCGGTTCCCGCTTCGGCAGCGCGGATGGCGCGGGTCGCCTCGTACCCGTCCATGTCCGGCATGGAGATATCCATGAAGATCAGGTCCGGCTGCCAGTCCCTCCACATCTCCACCGCCTCGCGGCCATTGACGGCAAACTTCAGCGCGATGTCGAAATCCTTCACCATCTTGCGGAAGACCAGCTGGTTGGTGCGGTTGTCCTCGGCGGCCAGCACCCGCATCTGCCGCCCCGCCTCGGGCGGCGGTGCGGGCGGTGGCAGGGCCTGCGGCATCTCCGGTCCGGGCGGAACCCGGGACAGATCCTGCAGCGCGCGGAACAGATCGCTGCGCAGGATCGGCTTTTGCAGGATCCCCGCCAGTTCGCCGCCCCCCGCTTCGGCGACCGCCGCCCGGGCGGCCTCCCGGTCCGAGGTCAGCAGCAGGATCGGCGCCCCCATGCCGCGTTCGCGCAGCCGCCGCGCCAGCTCCGGCCCGCTCATCCCGGGCATCTCGTGGTCGGTCAGCACCAGATCGAAGCGGGCGCCGATGTCGATCGCCTGCAGCGCCTCTGCCGCCGACCGGCACAACGTCACCTCAAGCCCGTAGGTCTCAAGCTGCCGCTCCAGGATCACCCGGTTGATCAGCAACTCATCCACCACCAGCGCGCGTTTCAGAAGGATCGGCGTCGTGGGCGCGCCGATTTCCTCGCGCGGCTCGGCCGGCGTCAGCGGCAGGCGGAAGCCGAAGCAGGATCCCTCGCCGGGCACGCTGTCCACCCAGATCGAGCCGCCCATCAGCTCGATCAGTTGCCGGGTGATGGCGAGGCCGAGCCCCGTCCCCTCGAACTTGCGGTTCGACTCCGAGTCCACCTGGTTGAACTCGCCGAAGACATGCTCGACATGCTCGGGCGCGATGCCGATGCCGGTATCCTCCACCGTCACGTGCAGCTCGTAGCTTTCATCCGTCATCTCGATCCCGACCACCCGTGCCAGCACATGGCCCGCGGCGGTGAACTTGACCGCGTTGCCGATCAGGTTGGTCAGCACCTGCCGCATCCGCCCCGGATCGGCCACGAAGCGGGTCGGCAGGAACAGGTCGAAATCGACCAGCAGCTTCAGCCCCTTCTCGCGCGCGGCGGGTTGCAGCAGCAGCATCACCTCATGCAGGCATCGTTCCAGGTCGAAGGGCTCGGGATGGAGCCGCAGCCGCTCGGCCTCGATCCGCGAATAGTCCAGCACGTCGTTGATGATGGTCAGGAGCGCCGCGCCCGAGGAGCGGATGGTCTCCGCGAAGAGCCGCTGGTCCTCGGTCAGGTCGGTTTCGCACAGAAGGTCTGCCATCCCGACGACCCCGTTCATCGGGGTGCGGATCTCGTGGCTCATGTTGGCAAGGAAGGCCGACTTGGCGCGGTTCGCCGCCTCTGCCTTGTCGCGCGCCTCCTGCAATTCGGCCTCGCGCAGGATCGTCGCGGTGATGTCCTGCGTCAGGCAGACCAGATCGCCCTCGCTGCCCCAGCGGTCGATCAGCTTGATGTGCCGCCCGCCCGTCAGCCGCACGACGCAAGGGTCGATCTGCGCGCGGCGGATGCGCGCCGTCATCTCGTGGTGCCAGTCCAGCGGGTCGCGGCCGTCGAGCTCGATCAGCCCGCATTGCGCCGCGATCCTCAGCACCGCGTCATAGGGCACGCCCTGGGTCAGCGCGATCTCGCCCTCGAAGAAGCTCTGCCATGCCCGGTTCGCCGCCACCAGCCGCAGGTCGCCGTCGAATACCGCGAAGCCGTCGCGCACCGTTTCCAGCGCGTCCCACAGCCGGGTCTGCGCGATCCGCGCCAGCGAGGTCGCCTGCTCGAGGTCGGACAGCACCCGGCTGTTCTGCCCCTTCAGGCTCGCCGCCTCGGACAGCGCCTGCGCAAGGCCCTGCCGCTGTTCCACGATCTGCTCGGACAGTGCGCGCGCATGTATCGCAAGCTTCTGGTTGGCCGCGTAAAGCTCGCGCTTCTTCTGTTCCAGAAGCCGCTCTGCCGCCAGCCTTGCCCGACGTTCCCTTGCCAGCCGTTCCAGCACGCGCGATCCCCGGTCCCTGTTCTGCCACCGGCGTTTGCCGGCCCTGCGCGAGCCTCGCCGACCGGGGTGAAAATGCGCTTAATGCCGACGGCAAGGCCCGGCCGCCGTTCCCGCGGCCCGCGACTCATTGCAAAGCGCCCCTCCGGCTGCCAGCATCCCGGCAATGTCCAGGGGAGGATCGGTGATGTTGCGTCTGGTCAGGGCCATGGCCCTTGTCGCCGGGGCGCTCGCCCTGCAGGCCCCCGCCGCCGGGGCGCAGGACGGCCCGCTGGTTCCCGAACGCCGCATGGTGCTGACGCAGGGGGTCGATTTCCCCGGCGGCGACATCCGCTCGATCTTCGACACCACGCTGGAGGCTTGCGAGGCCGCCTGCCTTGCCGATGACCAATGCACCGCCTTCACCTTCAACACCCGCTCTGCCTCGTGCTTCCCCAAGAGCGTCGTCAGCGGCACCGCGCCCTATCAGGGCGCCATCTCGGGCCGGGTGCGCGACGCGGCGCCTGGCCTTGCGGCCATCGCCTTGGCGCGCGCGCGAGAGCTGGACTTCCTGCGCGATGACGACTTCACCGTGGCCCTTGAACAGGCAAGGGGGCTTGGCGCGCGCCATGTCGCCGGCGAGCGGAGCGCCGAGGATCTGCTGGCCGCCTCTGCCCGGCGCCGGGCAGAGGGCGATCTTGCCTCTGCCGCGCAACTTCTGGGCGCGGCGCTGAACCTGACCGACGCGCCCGATCAATGGGTGGACTACGCGCGCCTGCTGCTGGACGCGCCCGCGAGCGACGACCAGCGCAGGGAAAACCGCGACCGCGCGCTGTCGGCCAGCATCAACGGCTATCTGCGCGCCGGGTCTCCCGCCCTGCGCGCCACCGCGCTGTGGGTGATGGCGGATGCGCTGGAGGCGGTGGGCCGCGGGCGCGAGACGATCCCGGCATTGCGGCTGGCGCAAGCCTTGCAGCCGCGGGACGATACCGCCGCGCGGCTGGAGGATGCGCTCGGCAAATACGGCTTTCGCATCGAAAGCCACGAGGTGCGCGCCGACAGCCCCCGCCCGCAGATCTGCGCGATCTTCAACGAACCGCTCCTGCAGGCGGGCGTCGATTACGCGACCTATCTGCGCCTGCCGGAACCCGGCCTTGCGGTAGAGGCGTCGGACCGGCAGATCTGCATCTCCGGCGTGACCCATGGCCGGCGCTACGAGGTGACCTTCCGCGAGGGGCTGCCCGCGCAATCGGGCGAGCAGCTTGCCGCCGATGTGGCGCTGAACCTTTATGTGCGCGACCGCAGCCCCGGCGCCAGCTTCCCCGGCCGCGCCTATCTTCTGCCGCGCGCCGAGGGCGCCGGCCTGCCGGTGCAGACGGTCAACACCAGCACGCTTGATCTGCGCCTGTCGCGCCTGTCGGACCGCAACCTGATCCGCGCGATCCAGAACGACTATTTCGGCCGCCCGCTGGGGCAGTACGAGGCCGAATACTTCAACGCCGAGATGGCCGAGGACATCTGGACCGGCACCGCCGAGGTGGGGATGGAGGTCAACCGCGACATGACCACCCGCCTGCCGCTGGACGAGGCGCTTGGCGATCGCGAACCCGGCATCTACATCCTGACCGCCGCCGTGCCGGGGCTGGACCCCTACGACCATCCGCCCGCCTCGCAATGGTTCATCGTGTCGGACCTCGGGCTGACCACGCTGTCGGGCACCGACGGGCTGCATGTCTTCGTGCGCTCGCTCGCCGATGCCGGGCCGAAGCCGGGCGCGGTGGTCACGCTGGTCTCGCGCGCGAATGCCGTGATCGGCACCGCGACCGCCGATGCCGACGGCTATGCCCGCTTTCCCGCCGCGATGACGGCGGGCCGGGGCGGTGCACAGCCGGCGCTGGTGACGGTGGCGGACGCCGAGGACTTCGCCTTCCTGCCGCTGACCGATCCCGAGTGCGACCTGTCCGACCGCGGCGTTGCGGGGCGCGAGGCCGCGCCGCCGATCGATTTGTTCCTGACCACCGACCGCGGCGCCTACCGCGCGGGGGAGACCGTGCACGCCACCGCGCTGGCCCGCGATCCGCGCACCGAGGCGCTGGAAGGGCTGCCGCTGACCCTGCGGCTGATGCGGCCCGACGGGGTGGAATATGCCCGCGTTCTCGCCCCCGATGCCGGGGCCGGGGGCCATGTCGCGGCGCTGCCCATCGCCGGCAATGCCCCGCGCGGCACCTGGCGGCTGGAGGCCTTCGCCGACCCCGAGGCCCCCGCGCTCGCCAGCCAGACGCTGCTGGTCGAGGATTTCCTGCCCGAGCGCATCGACTTCGACCTGACCCTGCCGGGCGAGGTGCTGGCGCTGGACACCCTGCCCGAGATCGGCATCGAGGCCCGCTATCTCTTTGGCGCGCCGGGCGCGGGGCTGGGCATCGAGGGCGATCTGCGCCTGTCCGCCGCCGACACCCTGCCGGGCCATGACGGCTACCGCTTCGGCCGCCATGACGAAGCCTTCTCGCCCTGGTTCGAGACGCTGAACGCGCGCGGCGACACCGCCGGGGATGGCACCGCCACCCTGCCGGTGGTGTTCCCCGACATGGGCGAGGTGGGCCGGCCGCTGCTGGCGCGCATCGCGGTGCGGCTGACCGAAGGCTCGGGCCGCCCGGTGGAGCGGCGGCTGGAACGGCCGGTGATGCCCGCCGGCCCGGTGATCGGCATCCGCCCCGCCTTCAGGGGCGGCGCGCTGGATGAGGGGGCCGAGGCGCGCTTCGACCTGCTGGCGATCGGCCCCGACCTGAAGCCGCTGGTCCAGCCGGTGCATTGGCGGGTGAACCGGGTCGAGACGGACTATCAGTGGTATGTGATGTACGGCCAGTGGAGCTGGGAGCCGGTGACGACGCGCACCGTGGTGGCCGAGGGCGATGCCACCCTTGGCGCCGCGCCGCTGACCGTCTCTGCCCCGACCGGGTGGGGCGACTACGAGATCGTGGTGGAAACCACCTCGGGGCGTTATGCGGCAAGTTCGATGGGCTTCTCTGCCGGCTGGTATGTCTCTGCCGAGGGCGGCGATGCGCCCGACATGCTGGAGCTTGCGCTGGACAAGCCCGCCTATGCGCCCGGCGAGACCGCAACCCTGCGCATCGTGCCGCGCGCGGCCGGGGTGGCGCTGGTCAACGTGGTGTCGAACCGGCTGATCGAAAGCCGCGCCGTGCGGGTGACGGCGGGCGAGACCACCATCCCGCTGACCGTGACCGAAGACTGGGGCGCGGGCGCCTATGTCACCGCCTCGGTGCTGCGCCCGCTGAACGCGCCTGCCGAGGGCCGCGCCCCGGCCCGCGCGCTCGGGCTTGCCCATGCCGCGGTCGATCCGGGTGCGCGGCGGCTGGCCGCGCGCTTCGAGGTGCCGGCCTCGGCCGCGCCGCGCGCCGCCTTGCCGGTGGCGCTGAAGGTGGAGGGCGTGGCGCCGGGCGAGACCGCCCATGCCACCATCGCCGCCGTCGATGTCGGCATCCTCAACCTCACCGGCTTTGCCTCGCCGGACCCGCAGGCGCATTTCTTCGGCCAGCGCAAGCTGGGCATCGGTTTCCGCGACGCCTATGGCCGGCTGATCGACGGGCAGGCCGGCAGCCCCGGCACCGTGCGCTCCGGCGGCGATGCGGGCGGCGGGATGCGGCTGCAGTCGCCCCCGCCCACCGAGGAGCTGGTGGCCTATTTCGAGGGTCCGGTGCAGGTTGGCGCCGATGGCTATGCCCGCGCCGGGTTCGACCTGCCCGCCTTCAACGGCACCGTGCGGCTGATGGCGGTGGTCTGGTCGAAAACCGGCATCGGGCAGGCCGAAGCCGAGGTGCTGGTGCGCGATCCGGTCGTGTTGACCGCCTCGGTCCCGCGCTTCCTTGCGCCGGGGGATCACTCTCGCCTGCTGCTGGAAATTGTCCACGCCACCAGCCCCGCTGGCCGCATGGGCCTCGATGTCACCGCCGATGGGCTGACGCTTGGCGCTGCGCCCTCGGGCGTCGATCTGGCCGAGCTTGGCAAGGCGGCCCTGTCCGTGCCGATCACGGCGGGCGCGGCAGAGGGGCTGTCGTCGATCCGCGTCGCGCTGACCACGCCCGACGGGCGGCACCTGGTCAGGGATCTGGTGATCCCGGTGCAGGTGAACGACCCCGGGATCGCCCGGCAAAGCCGCTTCACCCTTGCGGCGGGGCAGGAGTTCACCTTCGATGCCAATGTCTTCGCCGGGCTGATCCCCGGCACCGGGCGGGCGACGCTGGCGGTCGGCCCCGTCGCGCGCTTCGATGCGCCCGGCCTGCTGGCGGCGCTGGACGCCTACCCCTATGGCTGCACCGAACAGATCACCTCGCGCGCGCTGCCGCTGCTGTATCTCTCCTCGGTGGCCGAGGCGATGGGGATTGCCGAGGCCGAGGGCCTGCGCCCCCGCATCGCGCAAGCCATTGCCGAGGTGCTGCTGAACCAGTCGGCCAGCGGCGCCTTCGGCCTCTGGCAGGCGGGTTCGGGCGATCTGTGGCTCGACGCCTTTGTGACCGATTTCCTCAGCCGGGCGCGGGCGGCGGGCCATTCGGTGCCGGACACGGCGTTCCGCTCGGCGATGGACAATCTGCGCAACCAGTTGAACTACGCGCCCGACTTCGACGCGGGTGGCGCGCCCTATGCCTATGCGATGATGGTGCTGGCGCGGGAAGGCGCGGCGGCGATCGGCGATCTGCGCTATTATGCCGACGTGAAGGCGGACGCGTTCGACACGCCGATGGCGGCGGCGCAGCTTGGCGCGGCGCTGGCGGCTTACGGGGACCAGACCCGCGCCGATGCCATGTTCACCCGCGCCGCGCGGCTGATGGCGCAGCGCCTGGGCCAGCCCGAGCCGCAGGTCTGGCGCGCCGATTACGGCACCGGGCTGCGCGACGGCGCGGCGCTGCTGGCGCTGGCGACGGAAGCGGGGTCCACGGCGGTCCCGGTCGATGCGCTCGCCGATGCCGTCGCGGCGGGACTCGCCGGGCGGACCCTCTCCACGCAAGAGGCGACATGGGCGCTGCTGGCCACCAGCGCGCTGATCGACCGGCCGGGGGCGCAGGGCTTCACCGTCGATGGCGCGCCGGTCGGCGGCCCGCTGGTGCGGATGCTCGAGGACCAGACCGCGGGCGGCGCGGCGGTGCGGATCGCCAACGGCTCGGGGGCCGAGGCGACGGTGACGCTGACCACCTTCGGCGTGCCGTCCGAACCCGAGCCTGCCGGCGGCAACGGCTATCGGATCACCCGGAGCTATTACGACATGCAGGGCGCGCCGGTGGACCCGTCCTCGGTCCGGCAGGGCGCGCGGATGGTCGCGGTGCTGGAGGTGGTGCCCTTTGCGGGCGGCGCGGCGCGGCTGATCGTCGATGACCCGCTGCCCGCGGGATTCGAGATCGACAACCCCGGCCTGATCCGCGCCGGCGACATCTCGGCGCTGGACTGGCTCGGCACGCTCGACGAGGCGCGGATGACCGAGTTCCGGCAGGAGCGTTTCGTGGCGGCGGTGGACTGGTCCGGCACCGATGCCTTCCGGCTGGCCTATGTGGTGCGGGCGGTCTCGCCCGGCCGCTTCCACCACCCCGCCGCCTCGGTCGTGGACATGTATCGCCCCGACTACCGGGCGCGCAGCGATGCCGGGCAGGTGACGGTTGCCGACTAGGGCATATCGGGCGGGCGGCCCCGGCCTGCTTGCGCTGGCGCTGCTGCTGTTCCTTGCCGCCGCGGCGCGGGATGGGCTGGACGCTTGGGTGGAGGCAACGGCGCTGCCGCCGCTTGTGCCCGAAACCTCGGTCGAGGTGCGCGCCCGCGACGGCAGCCTGCTGCGCGCCTTCACCGTGTCCGATGGCCGCTGGCGGCTGGCGCCGGGGCCGGTGGACCCGCTGTTCGTGCGGATGTTGGTCGCCTCCGAGGACAAGCGCTTCTACCGCCATGCCGGGATCGACCCCCTGGCCATGCTGCGCGCGGCCGGGCAGGCGGCGCTGAACGGGCGCGTTGTGTCGGGCGGATCGACGCTGACCATGCAGGTCGCGCGCCTGCTGGAGGACAGCGGCACCGGGCGGCTGCGGGGCAAGCTGCGCCAGATCCGGCTGGCGCTGGCGCTGGAGCGGCGGCTGGACAAGGCGCGGATCCTGGAACTCTACCTGCAACTCGCGCCCTATGGCGGCAACCTCGAAGGGGTGCGCGCCGCCAGCCTTGCCTATTTCGGCAAGGAGCCGCGCCGCCTGACCGCGGCGCAAGCGGCGCTGCTGGTCGCGCTGCCGCAATCGCCCGAAGCCCGCCGCCCCGACCGCGCACCCGAAGCGGCCCGCGCCGCGCGTGGCCGGGTGCTGGACCGGATGGCACGGGCGGGGCTGCTGGCGAGGGACCGCATCGCCGCGGCCCGGGCGGAACCGGTGCCCACCGCCCGCCGGGACTTCCCCTCGCTTGCCCCGCACCTGTCGCAGCGGCTGCGCAGCGCGGCGCCGCTGCGGCAGGTGCATGAGACGACGCTGGACGCGGCGCTTCAGGCCAGCCTCGAAGCCCTCGCCGCCCGCGCCGTGCGCTTTGCCGGCGACCGGCTGTCGGTTGCGATCCTCGTGGCCGACCATCGCACCGGCGAGATCCTGGCCTCCGTCGGCGCCGCCGACTGGACTAGCGATGCCCGCGCCGGGTTCGTGGACATGACGCAGGCGCTGCGATCCCCGGGATCGACGCTGAAGCCCTTCGTCTATGGCCTCGCCTTCGATGACGGCCTCGCCCATCCCGAAACGCTGATCGAGGATCGCCCGGCCGCCTTTGGCAACTATGCTCCGCAGAACTTCGACCGCAGCTTTCGCGGCACGCTGCCGGTGCGCGAGGCGCTGCAACTGTCGCTGAACATCCCCGCGGTCGCGCTGACCGAGGCGGTGGGCCCGGCGCGGCTGCTGGCGGCGCTGGAACGCGCGGGGGCAAGGCCGGTGGTGCCGGGCGGCCAGCCGGGCCTTGCGGTGGCGCTTGGCGGGCTGGGGATCAGCCTGCAGGATCTGGTGCAGGCCTATGCCGCGCTGGCGCGGCTGGGGCGGCCGGTGCGGCTCTCGGCGCTGCCGGGCGGGGCGGGGGCGCTGGCGCAGCCGCTGTTCGCGCCCGAAGCGGCCTGGCAGGTGGCCGACATCCTTGCCGGCCTTGCGCCGCCGCCGAACGCGCCGCGCGGGCGGCTCGCCTACAAGACCGGCACCAGCTATGGCCACCGCGACGCGCTGGCGGTGGGCTTTGACGGGCGGCATGTGGCCGGCGTCTGGATGGGCCGCGCCGATGGCACGCCGGTGCCGGGCGCCTTTGGCGGCGATATGGCCGCGCCGGTGCTGTTCGAGCTGTTCGGGCGGCTGGCCCCGGCGCTGACCCCGCTGCCCCCGCCGCCGCGCGCCACGCTGATCGTGCCGAACGCCCGCCTGCCGCAGCCGCTGCAACGCTTCCGGCCCCGCGGCGCGCTGTTCTCTGCCGCGGCGCCCGGCGCGCCCGAGGTGGCCTTCCCGCCCGACGGCGCCGAGCTTGCCCTGACGCGCGGCGCGCTGGTGGTGAAGGTCCGCAACGGTGCGCCGCCCTTCACATGGCTGGCCAATGGCGCGCCGGTGGTGCTGGCCGGCCGCGCCCGCGAAAGCGCGATCCCGCTGGAGGGGCCGGGCTTTGTCACGCTGTCGGTGATCGACGCGCAGGGCCGCTCCGCCGCGGTGACGGTGGCGCTGCGCTAGCCTCGACAGCATGTCCGCGAAGAGACCCGGCCGCGGTTCTTGTCGCTGCTCCTTGCGACTGCGGGCGCTGCCCGCGAAGGCGCGCCCCGTGGTCCGGACCATGTGCCAGCCACATGGATGCCCGGGGAAATGATCCCTATTGACATCCGGCATGCGCCCCTTACCCTTTGACTTGAAAAAAGGGAGGGGAATACACCATGGTCGCTTTGGCGAAATGGAGAGGTGTCTGCGCTGCATTGATGCTGGTGCTCGCTCCGGCTCTTGCCGGAGCGCAAGACTACCCCGACAAGGATGAAACCGTTCGAATCATCGTGCCCTTCGCTGCCGGGAGCGGAACGGATACCTTTGCACGCGTTATGGCGTCAGAGTTGCAAGAGCCGATGGGGGTGCCGTTCACTGTCGAAAACCGTCCGGGTTTTGTCGGCATCACGGGAACGCAGCAGGGCGCCACCGCTTCTCCGGACGGATACACGCTGGTCCTGACCTCCGGTGCGCAGCTTTCGCTTCCAAAATGGCTTTACAAGAACGTGCCCTACGATTCCGTCGAGGATTTTGAGCACATAACCAAACTTGGCGAAATCGGTTTCGTGGTTCTGGTCAATCCGGATGTGCCGGCAGAGACGCTCCCCGAGTTCCTGTCATATGCAAAAGCCAATCCGGGCAAGTTGAGATACGGCTACGGGTCCACCTCGGCGCAGCTGGGTGCAGTGATGCTCAATTCCATGGCCGGCATAGATGCGTTGGGGGTTCCGTACCAGGGCCAGCCTCCCGCGTTGACGGATCTCATCGCGGGCCGCCTGCATTACATGGTCGCGGATGTGCTGGTCGCTTCGCCGTTCATCGCGAGCGGTGACTTGCGGGCTCTGGCGGCCACTACCAAGGGCCGGCTCGGTCTCCTCCCGGACCTTCCCACGGTCGCCGAGCTTGCCTTGCCGGAGTACGAATATTCCTCATGGGTCGGTCTGGCTGCGCCGGGGGGTACTCCGAAGAGCATTGTGGAGCGCTTGAACGCGGAAAGCGTGAAGGTCCTTACCAGGCCCGATGTCCGTTCGCGACTGCAGGAAATGGGAATGGACGCCGCTCCGAACAGCCCTGAAGAGCAAACGGAATATGTTCGGGTGACGCAGGAGAGGATGGGGAACGTCATCAAGGGCGCTGGAATTCAGCCCCAGTGACTCGTGGTGCATCCTCCAGCGAATCTTGCAGGGCCGGTATGGAAAATCGTTCGACCTCCGAAGCTGCTCCGGGCGGCAGTTCGACATGCGGCCCGCTTGAGGGGATTCGCGTCCTCGACCTGACCACCATAGGCATGGGGCCCTATGCCACGCAAACCTTGGGCGACCTTGGCGCGGATGTCATCAAGGTCGAGTCTCCTCCGGGCGGCGACATGATGCGAAACAATGCTCCCGGGCGTAATCCGGGCATGGCGTCGCTGTTCTTGCAGCTCAATCGAAGCAAGCGCAGTATCGTTCTCGACCTGAAACAGCCCGAAGGGCGAGCGGTCGTGCTGCGCCTGGCGCAGGATGCGGACGTCCTGATCTTCAATATCCGTCCGAAGGCGATGGCGCGTCTGGGCCTGAGTTACGATGACGTCGCAAAGGCGAACCCGCGCATCATCTATTGCGCACTGGTCGGCGCTCGCCAGGACGGGCCCTACGCCGGACGGGCGGTGTTCGACGACCTGATCCAGGGTGCAAGCGGACTCGCGAGCCTCGAGGCCCGCATGGGAGGCGGCCCGCGCTATACGCCGGCATGGATCGCGGACCAGACGGTCGGCCTCGTCGCCGTATATTCGGTTCTGGCCGCATTGTTGTATCGCGAGCGAACCGGTGCAGGGCAGGCGGTCGAGGTGCCGATGTTCGAGGCGATGACCCAGTTTGTCATGACCCCTCATCTGTCTGGACACACCTTCCAGCCCCCGATCGGAGGCGCGGGCTACGCTCGCCTGTTCGAGCGCAGGCCCTACAAGACGCTGGACGGATACATCTGCGCGGGACCATATTCCGAAGCTCAGTGGAAGCGCTTCTTCGACCTCGCCGGGAAGCCGGAGCTGAAGGCATCTCCGCGATATGTCGGCACCGAAAACATCGCCAGACATATCGGGGAACTCTATCAGCTTTTCTCCGAGACCATGGCCACGAAAACCGCGGCCGAATGGCTGGTGCTTCTGAACGAGATCGACATTCCCGCGATGCCTTACCACACGCCCGAGACGGTTCAGGAAGACCCGCATCTGCTGGCCACGGACTTCTTTCAGGACGTCGAGCATCCGACACAGGGCCGGATCCGGACGATGGCCGTTCCGACCGGATGGTCCAAATCCCGGCCGCTTCCGGAAAGGCAGGCGCCGCTTCTCGGCGAGCACAGCGCCGAAATCCTTCTGGACGCCGGCTTCACCACGAACGAGATCCGGGATCTGGTGGCAAGAAAGGTCGTGCTTGACCGCTCCTCCGGCGCCGATACAGATGGGGCCCCGGGATGAACTCGCGCCGGCCCGGGCAACATCCGTACCGCAGATGGCCATGATCCGCTTCATCGGCGCCGGAGTCCGGGCCGCAAGGTCGGGTGACGCGGCAGACAATCATTCGGACAAGGTTCGCAAGGGAGATGGCAGTGCAGGACTATGAAACCATAAGGCTCGATATCGGCGTGGATGGCGTCGCGCGGCTGACGCTCCACCGGCCCGAGGTTCACAACGCTCTCAACGGGGAAATGATCGACGAGATCGGCCGGGCGCTGGACGTCATCGAAGCTGATCCGGCCATTCGTACGGTGGTTCTGAGCGGGACCGGGCCGGTGTTCTGCGCCGGCGGCGATTTCCGGTGGCAGCAAAGCCAGAAGGACAAGGACCGGCAGTCCCGGATCGAGAGCGTGCGCCCGCTGGCCGAACTTCTCGCCAGACTGGACACCTTTCCCCGGCTCACCATTGGCCGCATCCAGGGGCCCGCCTACGGGGGCGGCGTCGGGATGATTTCGGTTTGCGACGTCGTCGTCGCGACGGACGCGGCGAAAGTCGCGCTGACCGAAGTGCGTCTTGGCCTGGTGCCGGGCACGATCTCGCCCTATGTCGCCGCCAAGCTCGGCCCGAGCTTTTCGCGCCGGGTCTTCCTGAATGCGAGGCCCATCACGCCGGACGAGGCGCTGCATTACGGTCTTTTCCACCGGGTGGTTCCGGCAGATCGGCTTGACGCCGCGATCGACGAAGAGATCGACCTTGCCCTTTCCTGCGCACCCGGCGCGGTGGCAATCACCAAGGCGCTGGTCCGCTATGTCATGTCCCATGACGCGGAGGACAACCTGATCTACACGGTGGATCGCGTTGCAGACTTCTGGGAGACGGAGGAAGCTGCGGAAGGCATGCAAAGCTTCTACGAAAAGCGAAAGCCGGCATGGCATCGCAAGCATGCACCATCGCCGTTGACGAAATCCGAGGTCTGAACGCATCCTCCCCTCGGGCGAGCGGCCTCTCGCGCCGCTCTGTCATCGGCTTCTGCTCAACAACAAAGGATTGACGAATGAATGAGGCAAACACGGCAAGCGCGTCGCCGGAATCGGCGCAGGACTCCCCGTTGCTGGTTCGCAAGGAGGGGGCCCGGCTGTTCGTGACCTTCAACCGTCCGGCAGCGCGGAACGCCCTCAATGAAGGGATGTTGTCGGCTCTGGATCGGTTGATCGAGCGGCTGGAGACCGATCCGAGCGTGAGGGTCGTGATCTTCCGCGGCGCCGGAAAGCATTTTTGCGCGGGTGGAGACATCAGGGAGCGTCGCAGCCAGACCGTCGAGGCGCATCCCGGTGCCGACTCGGCGATGATACAGAATATCCAGGCCGGAAAGATGTTTCTCCGCTTGAGCCGGCTGCCCCAGACCACCGTGGCTGTCGTCGAAGGCTATGCGCTGGGAGGCGGGTTCGGCCTTGCCTGCACCATGGACATCACCGTTGTGAAGGCCGACGCCCAGCTCGGGCTTGCCGAAACCCGCATCGGCGTTGCGCCCGCACAGATTGCTCCGCATGTCGTGCGCAGGGTGGGGCTGTCGAACGCGCGCTATCTGGGGCTCACCGGTCGCCGCATCGACGGCAAGGAGGCCGTCAGGCTGGGAGTCGCGCATGAAGTTGCGATGACGGACGAGGAGCTTGACAGCAAGCTGGGCCTCCTGCTGGATGACATTGACCGTTGCGGACCGATCGCCTGCGCCACGACCAAGGCCATCATGGACCGGGTGGGCGACATCCCGCTGGACGCGCTGGTGGAGTACGCGGGATTGCGTTTCGGCGAAATCAACCGCGGACCAGAAGGCATCGAAGGCCAGCAGGCATTCCTCGAAAAACGCAAGCCGGTCTGGCCGATGGTGCGTTCGTCGATGATGGGAGAGGCGAAGGACGTCCCGACCGGCCAGGAGTCCGGCCAATAGCGGCTTGAACCCTATCGCCTTGCAAGGCTTTCAGGTCCGGCGCGCGCTCGCGCTGGTCCTGAAACCGCACCTGCGGGGCCGGTGCGCGGGTCCGCCCCGCCCGCTGCCGCCAGGGCCGGTCGGACAAGGCGGGCCGAGCAAGGCGGGCCGAGCAAGGCGGGCCGGCGTGGCGCGCGGCGGCGATCAGCCCAGCATCGCGGGCAGGCTCGCCCGCAGCAATGGCCATCCGCCCGGCTGCCAGCCAAGCGCGCGCAGGCGCGTGCAGTCCATCGCGCTGACCGCTCCCGCGTCAGACCGGGGCGGCAGCGGCGCGGTGCAGCCGGTCAGCCGCGCGACCTCGGCCAGAAGGTCATGCAGATCCAGCGTCAGGTCGGAGACGTTGAAGGCATGGGATCGCAGGGCGGCCGGCGGCACCGAAAGCAGCAGCAGCGCCGCCGCCGCAAGGTCGGCGCCATGCACCTCGGTCGCCACGCGCGGCGCGATCGGCCGGCCGGCGCGGAAGTCCGCGAAGAGGGTTGTCCACTTGTGGTTTTCGCCGGGTCCGTAAACGCCGGTGGCCCGAAGGCTGGCAGTTGAGAAACCGGATGAAGACAGGCCCGCAAGCCCAGGTTCCACCTCGGCTTTCATCCGGCCATAAAGCGTGTCGGGCCGCAGCGGCGTCTCCTCGGTCAGAACCGTCCCCGCCGGATGGCCGCCATAGACCGCGCGCGAGGACACGAACAGCGCGCGCGCCACGCCGGCCTTGCGCGCGGCGGCGAAAAGGCGCAGCGAGCCGTCGCGGTTGGCGGCAAGAAACCCGGCCGGATCAGTGCCTTCGCCGCCGCGATAGCGCCCCGGCGCGTGCTGGAAGGCGGCATGGATCAGCGCGTCCTGCCCCGAAAGGTCGGGCACCTCGCCCGCGAGGTCGTAGGGCAGCCCGCCCGGCGGCGGATGGCGCGACAGCAGCATCACCTCATGCCCCGCCGCGCGCGCCGCCTCGGCCACAAACCGGCCGACGCGGCCGGTGCCGCCGGTCAGCGCGATCTTCATGCGGGGCCGGGCAGGCTGGCGATCTCGGGCACCGGGCCGTCCCCGGCATGGGCGCGCCACAGGTCGATCAGCGGGCGCAACCTGTCCGCCTTGTCATGGTCCTGCCAGGGCTTTTCATACTGGAAATGCAGGATGCGGATCGCCTTCCAGTCCCAGAGTTCCGGCATCGCGAACCAGACATATTGCAGCATGTTGCAGAACACCGGCAGGCCGTGCCAGTCGGGGAAGAAGCTTTCGAGAAAGGTCTGGTCGGTCCGCCGCCAGAAGGCGCCCGGCACATCCAGCCGCGCCATCATCGCCCCGAACGTCGCGGCAGAGGGGCGGGCGGTGAACACGCCGGAGTTCATGCGGTGAAAGTCGGACAGGCTTTCATAGACATTCGGCGCCGCGCAGAACTCGGGGTAGTCGAACAGCACGTCCGAGTTGCGCAGCACCAGCGCGTCGGCATCGACAAAGACCACGCGCTCATAGTCGAGCTGCCACAGCCGCAGCTTGGCGAAGTTGTCGAGCGGCGTGTGGAACGGCGGCTTTGTGCCCTTGGTGAAGGCGGCGCGGGCGTGCAGCGCGCCCTTGGCATGGGCGGCGTTGAACCCGGGGCTGGTCGGCAGCGGGTCCACCCGCACCAGCCGCGCGCCAAGCGCCCTCAGCGGCGCAAGATCGCCCGCCGCCACGTCGGTATGCAGCACCACGAGATCGGCCCCGGTGCCGGTCAGCACCAGCGAGCGCAGCAGCGCGCGCGCGCCAAGCGCGTAATCGGCATTGGTGACCAGCGTGACCCAGGCCCGGTCGGCGCGCGCCGGGCCGTCGGCCCAAAGCCCGTCAGCCATTCACGAAACCGAGCGCAGGCGCTTGCCTTCCGGGTCATGCTCCACCCGCCTCGCGATGTCCTTGGTCCATGCAGAGACGGCGGGCACGCGCGAGCGGTCGATGCGGTGGGCATATTTCTTCGCCACATCCACCACCTCGGCGAGCAGCCCCTCGGCCAGCGTGGTCGGGTTCAGGCCAAGCGCGAGGAACTGGTCGTTCTTCACGATCAGGTCGTTCTCCTCGGCCTCCTTGCGCGGGTTCGGCAGATAGGTGACCGTGGCACCGGCCATGTTCGCGACCATCTCGGCCAGATCGCGCACGCGGTGGGTTTCGGTCATCTGGTTGAAGATCCGCACCCGTTCGCCCGCCTTGGGCGAGTCCGACAGCGCCAGTTCGATGCAGCGGACCGAGTCCTGGATGTGGATGAAGGCGCGGGTCTGCCCGCCGGTGCCGTGCACCGTCAGCGGATAGCCGATCGCCGCCTGGATCAGGAAGCGGTTCAGCACGGTGCCATAGTCGCCGTCATAGTCGAAGCGGTTGATGAGCTGGTCATGCCGGCGGGTCTGGTCGGTATGGGTGCCCCAGACGATGCCCTGATGCAGGTCGGTGATGCGCAGCCCGTCATTCTGGGCGTAGAACTGGAACAGGATCTGATCGAGACTCTTGGTCATGTGATAGACCGAGCCGGGGCGGGTCGGATAGAGGATCTGCTGGCCCTTCTTGCCGGCGGGCGTGTCGATCTCGACATCGAGATAGCCCTCGGGGATCGGCGCGCCGACGCTGGAATAGCCATAGACGCCCATCGTGCCCAGATGCACCAGATGCGCGTCCAGCCCCGTCTCCACCATCGCGGCCAGCAGGTTGTGCGTGGCGTTGACGTTGTTGTTGACGGTATAGACCTTGTGGCGGTCGGTCTTCATCGAATAGGGCGCGGCGCGCTGTTCGGCGAAGTGGATGACCGCCTCGGGCCGGTACTCCGCCAGGAAGTTGCGGATGCGGTCATATTCGCGCAGGTCCAGAAAGTGGAAATTCAGCTTCTGGCCGGTTTCCTGCTGCCAGATGCGGCAGCGTTCCTGGATGCTGTCCATCGGGGTCAGGGACTGGACGCCAAGCTCGGTGTCGATCCAGCGGCGCGACAGGTTGTCGACGATGTGAACCTCGTGCCCGAGGTTCGACAGATGCAGCGTGGTGGGCCATCCCACGAACCCGTCGCCGCCAAGAACCGCAATCCGCATGTGTTTTCTCCTTCCAGACCCCGTGATCCGATCGAACCGTTTCCGGGCCGCTTCTGGTCCTGTTTGCCCGCTGCGCATGTGACGGTGCAATGAACTATTCAAGACAGATCCCTGCCTCCGGTTCCGTATCGGCGGGCTGCCGCCCGCGCAAGGGGCCTTGCCGCGAGAGGCGTGAGACATGAGGGCGCGGCCGCAGGGCGGCTGGCCATCTTCGGTGCCCTTCTGAAAATTGCCGCCAAAGGCCACAATTCCGCCCCGGTTGCGAAAGGCCCCGTCAATCGCGCTCCCGCAGGGTGGTGCCGTGGTGGAATGGCCTGCGTTCAGGGGTGGACAGTGGCACAAATGGTCTATGCAGCCGCCGCGGGCGGGGCGACGAGCTATCTTTCGGGGGTGCAGGACCTCGAGGTCGTGACGACGGGGCAGGGCACGACGGGGCAGGGCACGTTCCTTGTCGCGACCAGCGGCGCGGGCGGCGGTGTCACCACCTTCCGGCTGGGCGCGGGCAAGGCGCCGGTGCTGGTGGACCAGCAGGGCCTCGCCGCGCCCGGCAACACGGTGCCGGTGGCGGAAATCGGCGTGGTGCAACTGGGCGGCCAGGTGCTGCTGCTGTCGCCGGACGGTGCCGGGCTCGTGGGCGTCAGCCTGTCGGGGACCGGGATGCTCGACCCGGCGACGGGCGTTTCGGGGGCCGGAAGTGCCGGCGCCTTCGTGGCCGTCAGCGCCGGCGGGGCCAGCTATCTCTATGCGGCGGAGGATGCCGGGATCAGCGGCTACAGGATCGGCGCGAACCTTGCGCTGACGGCGGCGGGCGGGGCGGATGGCTCGGGCGCCTATGGCGGCGGCATCGCGGCACTGGCGACGGTGACGGCGGGCGGCAGCGTCTTCGTGCTCGCCGCATCGGCGCGCGGCGACGGCATCGCCTGCTACAGGGTCGATCCGGTCAGCGGCGCGCTGGCGCTGGCAGGCGGCATCGGCGCGCAGGAAGGGCTGGGGGTGAATGCCCCGACCGCGATCGAGACGGTGACGATCGGCGGCGCAAGCTACGCGATCCTTGCCTCGGGGGAAAGCGGCTCGATCAGCGTGGTGGCGATCGCGGCGGATGGCGCGATGACCGCGACCGACCACGTGATCGACACGCTGGACACCCGCTTTGGTGGCGTCACCGCGCTGAAGGCCGTCACCGTGGGCGAGCGGGTGTTCGTGATCGCGGGCGGGGCGGATGACGGGCTGACGCTGTTCACGCTGCTGCCCGGCGGCACGCTGGTCCATCTGCAGACCCTCGCCGACAGCGCCGCCACCTGCCTTGACAATGTGGCGGCGATCACGGCGGCGCAGGTCGGGACCGACATCCAGATCTTCGTGTCCTCGCAATCCGAGCCGGGGATCAGCCAGTTCGTGCTGCCGGTCGGGGCGCTTGGCCTTGCGCTGACGGCGCCGGGCACGGGCGGGGCGCTGTCGGGCGCGGGGGGCGAGGATATGCTGATCGGCGGCGCCGGGGCCGACACGCTGCTGGGCGGGGCGGGCGCCGACATCCTGGCGGATGGCGCGGGCAGCGACCGGATGACCGGCGGCAGCGGCGCCGACATCTTCGTGCTGGCGGCGGATGGCGCGCCGGACACAATCACCGATTTCGAGCCGGGGGTGGACCGGCTCGACCTCGAAGCCTGGCAGATGCTGTACGACAGCGGGCAGCTCAGCTTCCAGTCCACCAGCTCCGGCGCGCTGATCGGCTACCGGGGCGAGGTGCTGGACATCTGGTCCGCCGATGGCCGGTCGCTGACGATGGCGCAGCTGTTTCCCGCGGGGCTTGGCGGGCCGGACAGGCCGCCGCTGGTGCTGACCACGCCGGCAATCCTGCCGACGCCGGGGGCCGACAGCCTGATCGGGACCGCGTACGACGACACGATCTTTGCCCTCGCGGGCAATGACACGATGCTGGGCGGCGCCGGCAATGACACGCTTCACGGCGATGACGGCGACGACCTCATCGAGGGCGGCGCGGGCGATGACCTGCTGCACGGCGGCGCCGGCTATGACACGATCCGCGGCGGCGATGGCAACGATACCGTCTGGGGCGACAACGGCCGCGATCAGGTGATGCTGGGGCCGGGCGACGACATGTTCATCGACAATGACCAGAGCGACCAGCATGGCGGCGATACCGTCTGGGGCTGGATCGGCAACGACACCCTGCTGGGCGGCGGCGGCGACGACGTGTTCCATGGCGAGGATGGCGAGGACTACATCGAGGGCGGCGCCGGGAATGACCGGCTCTACGGCGGGTACGGCTATGACACGATCCACGGCGGTGATGGCAACGACCAGATCTGGGGCGGCGACGGGCGCGACCTCGTCTACATGGGTAATGGCGACGACATCTTCACCGATGGCGATCAGGGCGGCGAGAAGGGCGTGGACACGGTCTGGGGCGGCGCGGGCAGGGACACGATCCTCGGCCGGGGCGGCGACGATCTTCTGTATGGCGAGGCGGGCGACGACCTGATCGAGGGCGGCAACGGCAATGACCGGCTTTATGGCGGCGATGGCCGCGACACGATTCGCGCCGGAAATGGCGATGATCTGGTCCGGGGCGACGCGGGCGCCGATACGGTGATGCTGGGCGAGGGCCACGACACGTTCGACGACAGCGCGCAGGGCGTGGCGGGGCCCGGCGATGCCGTCTGGGGCTGGCTCGGCAATGACACGATCCGCGGCGGGGCCGGCGACGACGTGTTCCATGGCGAGGATGGCGAGGACTACATCGAGGGCGGCGCCGGCAACGACATGCTCTATGGCGGCAACGGATATGACACGATCCGCGGCGGCGATGGCAATGACCAGGTCTGGGGCGGCGACGGGCGCGACCTCGTCTACCTCGGCAATGGCGACGACATCTTCACCGATGGTGATCAGGACGGGGAAAAGGGCGTGGACACGGTCTGGGGCGGCCCGGGCAGCGACACGATTCTTGGCCGGGGCGGCGACGATCTTCTGTATGGCGAGGCGGGCGACGACCTGATCGAGGGCGGCAACGGCAATGACCTGATCGAGGGCGGCGACGGGCGCGACACGATCCGCGCCGGCAATGGCGATGACCAGGTCCGGGGCGGCGCGGGCGCGGATACCGTCATGCTGGGCGAGGGCAGCGACACCTTCGACGACAGTGCGCAGGCCGAGGGCGCCGATACCGTCTGGGGCTGGCTCGGCGACGACACGATGCGCGGCGGGTCGGGGGATGACATCTTCTATGGCGAGGATGGCGATGACTGGCTGGAGGGTGGCGGCGGCGCCGATTCGCTCTATGGCGGGGCGGGCTTCGACTGGATCATCGGCGGCGCGGGCAATGACCTGCTGATCGGGGGCGCGGGGGCGGACACCTTCGTGTTCCGCGCCGGCGATGGCGCCGACCGGGTCGGCGGGTTCGAGGACGGGACAGACCTGATCGGGCTGGAAGGCGCGGCGCCCGATTTTTCCAGCCTGACGATCAGCTACAGCGGCGGGGATGCGCTGGTGGATTACGGCAGCGGCAGTCTGACGCTGGAGGGCGTCGCGGCGGGCTGCCTCGGCGTCGACGATTTCCTGTTCCTCTGACCCTCGGTCCCCGTCCGGCATGGAGCCTCAGCCCTCCTCCAGGATGCGGCGATGCTGCCGCCCCAGCAGCGCCAGCCCGAACGCAAGGCAGCCAAGGCCGAGCCCGTAGACATAGACATGCGACAGGCCCGGCGCCTCGTAGCCCGCATAGAGGCCGCGGCGCATCTCGGCCACCACATGCACCACCGGGTTCAGCGCGAGCCAGGTGGACCAGGGCAGCGGAATATCCTCCGGCAGAAAGAAGATGCCGGACACGAGGAACAGCGGCCGGGTCACGATCTGCCAGATCCGCTCCCACAGCGGCCAGGTGTTGAACAGCAGGCAGTTCAGCGTGCCCACCCCCAGCCCCAGCACCGCCGCCATCGCCATCGACGACAGGACAAGCGGCAGGTCCGGCGTGACGCGCGCGCCAAGCAGCATCACGATCCCGCCGATCACCAGGCAGAAGACCAGCGCATGGGTCAGCAGGTTCAGCACGAAGCGGGCCAGCAGCGCATCAACGAACGTCACAGCCGGATAGGTCAGCAGCGGACGCGAGAACCGGATCGCGTTCGCGACCTTGTTCGCGGTGTCGAGCGTCATCGTGAAGGGCAGGTAGCCGGTGGCGTAGAACAGCGCGAAGCTTGACCCGAGCGCAGGGGCCCGCAGCGCAAGGCCAAAGGCGACCGACAGCAGCGCGATCGCGGCCACCGGTTCGGCCACCGCCCACAGATAGCCGCCGGGCGAGCGGCCGAAGGTGGTTTCCATCTCGCGCAGCATCAGCGCCGTAACGGATCGCGCCGTCTTGCCCCGCCGGATTTTTCGGGCCGCCTTAAGCATCGGTTGACCATCCCTGCTGTATGCCGGGCCCGAGGACCCACGCCGCCATCTGGCGCGAGATTGGTTTCCGAAATGCGAACGGGCGCCGGGCGCCGGCAATGTGACAGAATGGGGGCAATGTGACAGAAGGCACGACGGGCAGGCCCGCGCTCGCGGCGGGGACCATGGGGGGGGGCATGGCAGGCGCTGGCCAGGGGCAGAACATCGCCGCGCCCGGCGGGGCTAAGCCCGCCCCGCGCCGGGCCGAGGCTGCCCCGGCGATGCCGCAGGGCGGCCCCGCAGCCGCGCCCCGCAGCACCGAACTGGCGCTTGGCCCTGCGCAAGCAGTGCGCAGCCTGCCGCAGACGGCCCCGCAGACAGCCCCGCAGACGCTGCCCGCGCCGCGCCCGCCCGGCCCGCCGCGCCCCTTGCAGCCGGCCGCAGCCGCGCCCGCAGCCGCGCCCGGATCCGCGCGGATGCAGGGCCGCCACCGCGGTGCGCTCGCCTCGTTCGTGCTGCTGGTGCTGCTGCCCCTCGCGGCGCTGGCGTGGTATCTGTGGGGGGTGGCAGAGGATCAGTATGCCTCGGTCACGTCCTTCTCCGTCCGGCGCGAGGATCAGGCCTCGCCGATGCAATTGCTGGGCGGGTTTGCCGGCCTGTCCTCGGGCAGTTCCTCGGATACGGACATCCTTTACGAATTCATCCGCAGCCAGGACATGGTCGCGCGCATCGACGCGCGGCTGAACCTGCGCGGCATGTACGGGCGGCCGGGGCCCGACCCTGTCTTCACGCTGCCCGCCGACGCCACGGTGGAGGATCTGCGCGATCACTGGCAGCGGATGGTGCGGATCTCCTACGATCAGGGCGACGGCATCATCGAGGTGACCGCGCTGGCCTTCACGCCCGAGGGCGCGCAGCAGCTTGCCGGCGCGATTCTCGAGGAAAGCACCGCGATGATCAACGAGTTGTCCGCTGCCGCCCGCGCCGATGCCACCCGCCATGCGCAGGAGGAACTGGACCGGGCGATGGTGCGGCTGCAGGCGGCGCGTGCGGCGCTGACCGCGTTTCGCAGCACGCATCAGATCGTCGATCCCGAGGCCGACCTTCAAAGCCGCATGGGGGTGATCGACAGGTTGAACACCCAGCTTGCCGAGGCGCTGGTCGAGCTTGACATGCTGCTGCAGGACACCGGCGCTGGGGATCCGCGCGTGCGCCTGCGGCGTGACAAGATCGCCGTGATCGAGGCGCGGATCGCGGCAGAGCGCAGCAAGTTCAGCTCTGGCAGCGGCGCCGAGGCCTATGCCACGGTGGTCGGCGAGTTCGAGCGGCTGACGGTGGAGCGGGAGTTTGCCGAGCAGGCCTATCTCTCCGCTCTCGCCGCGCATGACGCCGCCCGCGCCGAGGCGCAGCGGCAGAGCCGCTACCTCGCCGCCCATGTGCGCCCGACGCTGGCCCAGACCGCCGAATATCCACAGCGCCTGCGCATCACGGCGCTGGCGGGGCTGTTCCTGCTGCTGGGATGGTCAGTGCTGACGCTGATCGCCTGGTCGGTGCGGGACCGGCGCTGATGATCCGGCTTCAGGACCTGAGCAAGACCTACCGGCTGAACGGCGCGCGAAAGCTGGTCGCCGACCGCGTGACGGCGGAATTTCCCACCGGGCGATCGGTCGCCCTCCTCGGCCGCAACGGCGCCGGCAAGTCGAGCCTGCTGCGAATGATCGCGGGCACGATGGACCCGGACGCGGGCGAGGTGCTGACGGATGGCACGATCTCCTGGCCGGTGGGCTTTGCGGGCTCGTTCCACCCCGACCTCACCGGCGCGCAGAACGTGCGGTTCATCGCGCGGATCTATGGCGTCGATACCGGCGACCTGTGCGATTTCGTCGAGGATTTCGCCGGTCTTGGCGCGCATTTCCGGCTGCCGTTCCGCACCTATTCCTCGGGGATGCGCTCGCGGCTCGCCTTTGGCGCCTCGATGGGCATCCGCTTCGACACCTATCTCGTGGATGAGGTCACCTCGGTCGGCGACGCCGCCTTCAAGGCCCGCAGCGAGGCCCTGCTGATGGAGCGGCTGCGCGGCTCCTCGGCGATCGTGGTGTCGCATTTCATGGGGATGATCCGGCGGATCTGCGATGCGGGCGCGGTGCTCGAGAACGGGCGGCTGACCTTCTACGACACGGTGGAAGAGGCGATCCGCCACCACGAACACAACATGCGCGAGACGCTGGCGACGGAGCAGGCGCGATGAACCTTGCGACCCTTCCCGGCGATGCCGCCACCCCGCACGGCGGGCCACGGCCGCGAATCGCCGTGCTGGGCGGCGGCGGCCGGGTCGGCGCCCTGCTGCGCGGAAGCGGGGCCCTGCCGGGCGCCCTGTGGTTCTCGCGCCGTGGCGGGTCCGCTGCCGGCCAGGGCCTGCGGGCTTGGGATCTGCTGGCGGAGGCGGGCCCGCCGGCGGCGCTGCACGGGGCCGAGGTGATGATCTGCCTGGCGGGCGCGGTTCCGGGTGCCGTTCCGGGCACGGATCTGGCCGCCAATACCAGCCTCGCGCTTGCCGCCGTCGCCGCGGCCCGCGCGGCCGGCATCGCGCATCTGCTCATCGCCTCCAGCGCCGCCGTCTACGGCCGCGAAGGGGCGCCCTGGCCGGAGGGTGCGCCGCTGAGCCCCGCCAACCCCTATGGCCGCGCCAAGGCCGGGATGGAGGCGGCGCTGCTGGCCTGCGCCAGGGCAGGTGGCCCGCAGATCTGCCGGTTGCGCATCGGCAACGTGGTCGGCGCGGATGCGCTCTCGGCGGCGATCGCCGGGGGGCGGGTGCTGATGCTCGACCGTTGCCCGGGCGGCGGCAGCCCGCGCCGCTCGGTCATCGGGCCGGTCACGCTGGCGCGGGTGCTGCTGGCGCTCGCCGCGCGGGCGCAGTCGGGCGCGGGGCTTCCGCCGGTCCTGAACGTCGCCCAGCCGGAGCCTGTCGCGATGTCCGCGCTGTGCCTGGCGGCTGGGCGGGGCTTCGCGTGGCGGGCGCCGGGGCCGGCAACGCTGCCGCTGGCGGCGCTGGACCTGTCGCTGCTGCAGGCGCTGCTGCCGGTGCCCTTGCCCTCTGCCGATGCCGCCACGCTGATCGGCGAATGGCGCGCCGCCGGAGGCCTGCGATGACAGCCACCCGCCGCGCCTTCGACCTTGTGCTTGCCGCGCTGCTGTCGGCGCTGCTGGCGCCGCTGATCCTGGGGCTCGCGCTGCTGTCGCTGGCTCTGCAGGGCCGCCCCGTGTTCTTTCTCTCCGAACGGATGCGCGCACCGGACCGGGGCTTCCGGCTGGTCAAGTTCCGCACGATGGCGCCCGATTCGGCCGATGGCGGCGTGTCCGGCGGCGACAAGGCGGCCCGGATCACGCCCTTCGGAGCGGTTCTGCGCCGCAGCCGGCTCGACGAGTTGCCGCAGCTCTGGAACATCCTGCGGGGGGACATGGCCTTCGTCGGCCCGCGCCCGCCGCTGCGCCGCTATGTCGAGCAGTTCCCCGACCTCTACGCCCGCGTGCTGCAGGACCGGCCGGGGGTCACCGGCCTTGCCACGCTGGTCTTTCACCGGCACGAGGAGCGGATCCTCGCCCGCTGCCGGAGTGCCGCCGAGACCGAGGCCGCCTATGTCCGCCGCTGCGTGCCGCGCAAGGCCCGGATCGACCTGATCCATCAGGCGCGCCGGGGCCCTTGCCTCGATCTTGCCATCCTCGCCCGGACGCTGGGCGCCTCGGTGCGCCGCCTGCCCCTGCAGCGCGGGGGGAGGGGCCGCGCACCTCGCGCCGGACCCCTCGCGCCAGACCGGTGGCTGAATATCCCATGAAGCGCAAGGCCGCGTTAACTCCTTCATGCGAGGCTTGGCCATGATCCTTTCGCCGGTTCTTCCCCCGCTGCTGCATCTCGCCCGGTCGCTGCGCCGGGCCCAGAAGATCGCGGTGCTGGTGATTGTTGACGGCGCGCTGGCGCCTCTGGCGCTGTGGCTTGCCCTGATTGCGCAAAACAGCAGCATGAGCGGCCCGCTCATGCTGCAGGGGCTCTGGCTCTTCGCTCCGGCGCTGTCGCTTGCGGCGGCGGCGCTGGCGATGCTGCTCGGCATCCCGCGGGCGCGGCTGAAATCCTACGATGCGAACGGTGTCTTGCGCAGCGCGCTGCACGGCATCGCGCTAGCCGGTCTTTGCGCGGTGCTTTCCGGGGCGGCCGGCCTGCCGCTGCCGCCAGGGCTCTGGGCCGTGTTTGGCCTGCTCTATGTGCTGCTCGCCGCAGGGGCCCGGCTTTTGATGCTGCGCGGGCTCGAGGCGCTCTACCGCAGCGAGGCGCCGGTGACGCGGGTGCTGATCTACGGCGCCGGGATGACCGGCATACAGCTTGTCTCGGCGCTGAAGCGCCATGCGGCGATCCGGCCGGTGGCCTTTGTGGACGATAACCCCGGCCTGCAGGGGCTGACGGTGGCCGGACTGCCGGTCTATCGCCCGGCGCGCATGGCCGAGGTCATTGCCCGTCAGCGGATATCGCGCGTGGTGCTCGCGATGCCGGCACTGCCGCGGGCGCGGCAGAGAGGTATCGCGCGGGCCCTGCAACCGCTGGGGGTGGAGGTGCAGGCCGTGCCGTCGTTCGCGCAGATGATCGGCACCGAGGCTCCGGCGGACCGGATGCAGCCGGTCCTGCCCGGCGACTTCCTTGGCCGCGCCCCGACCCTCGACGCGCTGGAGGGGCTGGCCGCCGTCTATGGCGGACGCACGGTGCTGGTGACCGGCGCCGGCGGCAGCATCGGCGCGGAGCTTTGCCGGCAGATCCTGTCGCTGCGCCCGTCGCGGCTGGTGCTGCTCGACCATGCCGAATACGCGCTCTACGCAATCGAGCGGGAGCTTCGTCCGCTGGCGGAGGAAGCGGGAGTTTCGCTCGTCACGGCGCTTGGTTCGGTTGGCCGTGCGGGGCTGCTGCGCCGGATCTTCGCGGCGCAGGACATCGACATCGTGCTGCACGCGGCCGCCTACAAGCATGTGCCGCTGGTCGAGGCCAACCCGCTTGCCGGCCTTGCCAACAATGTGCTCGGCACCGAAATTCTGGCCCGCGCGGCGCGGGCGGCGGGGGTGAAGCGATTCGTGATGATCTCCTCCGACAAGGCGGTGCGGCCCACGAACGTCATGGGCGCGTCGAAGCGGCTGGCAGAGATCGTGATCCAGGATCTGGCGGCCCGCAGTCCGGGCACGGTGTTCTCGATGGTGCGCTTCGGGAACGTGCTTGGCAGCTCGGGTTCGGTGATTCCGCTGTTCCAGGAGCAGGTCGCGCGCGGCGGCCCCGTGACCGTGACCGGACATGACGTGACGCGGTTCTTCATGACGGTGGAGGAGGCGGTGTCGCTTGTGCTGCGCGCCGGGTCGCTGGCCGCGGGAGGCGAGGTCTTCCTGCTCGACATGGGCGCGCCGGTGCGGATCGGCGATCTGGCGCGGCAGGTGATCACCGCGATGGGCGGCACGCCCCGCGATGCCGCGACGCCGGATGGCGAGATCGAGATCGTCGAGATCGGCCTGCGCCCCGGAGAGAAGCGGCATGAGGAGCTGCTGATCGGCACCGACGCCCGGCCCGCCGGCCACCCCAAGATTTTTGCGGCACATGAGGATTTCCCCTCGGAGGTCGAGGTTGCGGCGCTCCTGCGCGACCTGCGCGAGGCGATCGAGGCGGAGGCCCTGCCGCGCGCCATGCAGACGGTGGCCCGCTGGGTCGAGGGATACGATGCCTCGGCCGAACTGCCGCCGGAACTGCGCCTGAGCGGGACGTGAACGGCGTGGGCCCGCCAGATCCCCGAGGGGGCGGAGTGCATCCATGTCTTCCGATACTCCCGCCCGCATTAAATCTGCCGGCCCGCGCAAAAGAACAAAACGGATAAGTCGCCATTAACCCTCGCATGGGAAGGATCGGGAACAAGCGGATGGCCGGGGGACCCGGCGGCGCCGGGTCTGCCAGAAAGGGACGGACATGACTTCAGAGAAACTTCTGCTGGTGGGGGCCGGGCTCTCGGGCGCGGTGATCGGCCGGACTCTGGCCGAGGCGGGGCACCGCGTCACCGTGATCGACGCGCGGGCGCATGTGGGCGGCAATTGCCACACCGAGCGCGACCCTGCGACGGGCGTGATGGTCCATGTCTATGGCCCGCACATCTTTCACACCGACGACGCGGGGGTCTGGGACTATGTGAACCGGTTCGCCCGCTTCGTGCCCTACAAGAATCAGGTCAAGACCACCACGGGCGGATCGGTCTATTCGCTGCCGATCAACCTGCACACGATCAACCAGTTCTTCGGCCGCACCCTGCGCCCCGAGGAGGCGGCGGCCTTCATTGAAGAGCAGGCCGACACCAGTATCGAGAACCCCGCCAGCTTCGAGGATCAGGCCCTGCGCTTCGTCGGGCGCGATCTCTACGAGGCGTTCCTCAAGGGCTACACGATGAAACAGTGGGGTTGTGCCCCGTCGGAGCTTCCGGCCTCGATCCTCAAGCGGCTGCCGGTGCGCTTCACCTATGACGACAACTATTTCTTCCATCGTTTCCAAGGGATGCCCGAGGACGGCTACACCGCGATGATCACGCGGATCCTTGAGCATCCGAACATCACGGTGCTGCTGGATACCCCCTTCGAGCCGGGGATGCATCACGATTTCCACCATGTCTTCTACGCCGGCCCGCTGGACGGCTGGTTCGGCTACGACAAGGGCCGCCTCGGCTATCGCACGCTCGATTTCGAGAGGTTCTGCGAACAGGGTGAGTGGCAGGGATGCGCGGTAATGAACTACGGCGATGTCGAGGTGCCCTGGACGCGGATCACCGAGCACAAGTATTTCGCCCCGTGGGAGCGGCATCGGGGCACCGTCTGCTACCGCGAGTACAGCCGCGAAGCAGAGCCCGGCGATACGCCGTACTATCCGGTGCGCCTGCTGGCCGAAAAGGCGCTGCTGGGCGACTACACCGCCCGCGCGACGGGGGCGGAGCGGGTGACGTTCGTCGGCCGGCTTGGCACCTACCGCTATCTCGACATGGACGTGACGATCCGCGAGGCAATGGACACCGCCGCCGCCTTTCTTGCGGTACGGCAGGAAAAGAAGGCGATGCCGGCCTTCGTGCACGCCCCGTTGTGAGGGCGCGGTGACCATGCCGGCAGCCATGTCCCCCCCGACCATGCCCCCCCCGACGGTCGCGGCCGTTGTCGTCACCTGCAACCGGCTCGCGCAGCTGCGCATCACCCTCGCGCGGCTGCTGGAGGAGCCGCTGCAGCAGATCTGCATCGTCGACAACGGCGCGGCCGGAGGGACGGACGGGACCGGCGCATGGCTTGCCGGGCTGACCGACCCGCGGCTGATCATCCTGGTGCCGGCGCGCAATCTTGGCGGGGCGGGGGGCTTCGCGCTTGGCCTCGCGGAGCTGGAGGCGCGGGCGGATCCCGACTGGATCGTGGTGATGGATGATGACAGCCGCCCCCTGCCCGGCGCGATCGCGCGGTTTCGCGCGGCGCCGCCGCCCGGATGGGATGCCGTCGCGGCCGCCGTGCGCGACCCCGCGGGCCGCATCGCGGAGATGAACCGACCCGCGCGCAACCCCTTCGCAAGCCTTCGCCGCTTTGCCGCCGCGCTGCTCCGCGGCCGCCGCGCCTTCCACCTGAGCGACGCGGACTATGCTGCGCAAACGCCCGCCGAGACAGACACCGCCTCCTTTGTCGGGCTGTTCCTGTCGCGCCGCGCGCGCCAGATGGCCGGGCTTCCCGATGCGCGGCTGTTCATCTATGGCGACGACGTGCTGCACGCGCTGCACATGCGCGCGCTTGGCCTGCGGATCGGTTTCGATCCCCGCATCCGGTTCGAGCATGACTGCAGCACCCTGCACGGGGCGGCCTGGATCTACCGGCCGCTGTGGAAGTCCTTCTACCACCACCGCAACCTGCTGTTCGTGTTCCGCGCGGCGGCCGGGCGCTGGCTGTTCGTGCCGCTCGCGCTCGCGCATGTGCCGCGCTGGCTGCTCCGGGCGCGGTATTACCGACGGGCGGAGCGCGGGCTCTATCTGCGGCTGCTGCGGGTTGCGGTGCTGGACGGGCTGCGCGGCCGGCTGGACAGGCCGCACGAACAGGTGCTGGCGCTGGCCGGGGCGCAGGATGGGCCCGTTCCCGCACCCGCCGGGGCGCAGGATGCGCCCGATCCCATGCTCGAAAAGGCTGCGATCGCGCGAAAGGAAGCCGCATGAAACTGCTGCTGTTCATCGGTCACCACAAGGTCGGCTCCACCTCGCTTCAGGATTTCCTGTGGCGCAATGCGGCCGCGCTGCTGCGGGCCGGAATCCTCTACCCCCCGGTGGAAAGCGACGGCCATGCAAGGCTGCTGCGGCAGGCGCTGGACGGCCCCGACGCCGCGCCGCAGCCGTGGAACGCGCGCGAATCGCATAACGCGCTCGCCTTCCGGATGCTGTTCGAGGCGGTGAACTATCCGGTGCCGCCCTGGCACCCGGACCTGCCCTCGGTCCACCAGATGGAGGTTGCGATCCGCAACCAGATCAGGATTCACCAACCGCGGGCGGTGATCCTGTGCTCGGAGGTCTTCGCCAATTTCGGGGCCTGGGCGCCAGGGCTTATCGAGCGGATCGGCCGGCTGTTTCCGGCGGCGGAGGTGTCGCTGCACTGCACGCTGCGCCGGCCGGACCAGTACATCGCCGCCTGGCACGCGCAGCGCATCCGCTTTGGCGAGGGGGTGGAGCCGCTGCGCGCAGGCGGGCTGGAGGAGTATCGGGGCACCATCCATCTGGACTATGCGTTGCTGCTGGCGCCCTGGCTGAAGGCATTTCCGCGGGCGCGCCTGTCGCTGCGCAACTACGACGAGGTGGTCGCGGCGGGGGGATCGGTCGCCGACTTCATCGCGCAGTCCGGGCTGACCTTCCCTGCGGGCCTCGCGCCGGAACGGCGGGTGAATCCGTCGATCCACCCGGCGCTGCTGGAATATGCCCGCTGCGCTGCCGCCCGCTTCCCGAAAGCAAAGGCGGGGCGTTTTGGCGATTTCCTGATCTCCGTGTCGGACCGGGTCGGCGCCCCGCCCCGCGCGCAGGTCGAACTGTTCGGCGCCCGGAACCGTTCCGCGCTGCTCTCGGCCTTCGCGCCCGCCGAGGCGTTCCTTGGCGGGCTTGCCGGCAGGCCGTTCTTTGCGCAGCTCTCGCAGGTCGCCGCGCCGCGCCCGGTGCCCGAGGTCGAGGCTGCCCGCGCCGCCCGTGCGCCGCTGCTTGCCCTGTTGCGCGGGGCCGCCCGCGCCGCGCCGCGCCCGCCTGACCCGCCCGGGAGCGGAGCCTTCGATCCCGCACTTGCCGAAACCTTCATCCCCTTCGTCGAGACCCTGGAGATTGCCTGATATGGATAGCATCCTTGCGCAACCCGTCCCGCTCACCCTGCAGCACATGATCCTGCCGGAGCAGGGAATCTGCACCGAAATGGATCTGTACGTCCACCTGCACGGGGCCGCCGGGGCCAACCTCGGGGACGACACGATCTGGCTGGGGGAGGGCGGCGTCGCCTGTTTCGACACCTATTTCAACCTGCTCTCGATCGGCAAATGGCACGCGGCGGCGCCCTTCGCCACACTTTCCCTCGAACTTCAGGCTCAAGGCCGGTTCGAGTGCCGCGTCTATCACGCCATCCCCGGTCGCTCCTGGGAGCTTCTGGCTTGCGCCCTGCATGATCTGCCCGAGCACGGCCCCGTTTCGGTGGACCTGTCGCATTTCGCCGCCAATGCCACTGCGGGCGTGATCTTCTTCGAACTGCGGGCCCTGTCCGATACCGTGCTGGCATCCGCGCGCTTTGCGACCCGCGATCCGGTGCCGCGCCGCCCGCGCCTGGGTATCTGCATCACCACCTTCCGGCGCGAGGCAGAGGTGGCGCGTACCGCGTCGCGGCTCGACGCCTTCATCGGGACGTCGGAGTTTGCCGGGCAGTTGCATGCCTTCGTCGTCGACAATGGCGGCACCGCGGTGATCGGAGATCTGGCGCATGTGGACCGGGTCGCGAACCGCAACCTCGGCGGCGCGGGAGGCTTTGCCCGCGGCATGGCCGAGGCCGAGGCCTGGGGCTTCGACCACTGCCTGTTCATGGATGACGACGCGGCCTTTCACATGGAAAGCATCCACCGCACGCTTGCCTTCCTGTCGCGCGTCGAGGATCCGGCCACCGCCGTCGCGGGCGCGATGATCTCCAACACCCATAAATGGGCGATGTGGGAGGCGGGGGCGACGTTCGACCAGCATTGCCGCCCGCAGCAGGGCGGGCGCGACCTGCGCCGGCGCGATCAGGTTCTGGAGATGGAGTTCCAGACCGCCGCCCCCGCCAGCCCCAATTTCTACGGTGGCTTCTGGTTCTTCGCCTTCCCGCTCGCCGCGGTCACCGCCCGGCCCTTCCCCTTCTTCGTGCGCGGCGACGACGTAAGCTTCTCGCTGATGAACCGCTTCCGCACGGTCACGCTCAACGGGGTGGTGTCCTTCCAGGACGACTTCACCGAAAAGGAATCGGTGACGACCCATTACCTCGACATGCGCAGCCACATCGTCCACCATCTTGCGGTGGAGCGGCTGGGGCAGGGGGTCTGGGCCACGGCGAAGATCCCGCTGCGGTTCCTGGCGCGGAGCCTGTCGAAGTTCCACTATGAAACCGCGGCGGCAGAGCTGCTGGCCTGGCGCGACGTGATGCAGGGCCCCGAGTTCTTTGCGGCGAATGCCGACATGACGGCACGGCGCGTGACCCTCGGCGTGCTCGCGAGGACCGAGGTCTGGGGGCCGCGCGCAGGCGCCGACCTGACATGCCGCCGCCGCCGCTGGCACGGCCGACGGGCGGACGCGCTCCTGCGGCTGACGCTCAACGGCCATCTGCTGCCGCTGGCGTGGATCTGGGCGGGCAAGGCGGTGCTGCCGGGCGGGGCGCGGGCCGATCTTGGCGCGGTGCGCGGCTGCCGGCAGATCAGCTATGAACGGCCCGGCGAGGACAGGGCCTATACCGTGCGGCGGTCCGACGCGCGGTTCCTGGCGCTGCTCTGGCAGATCGGGGTGACGCTGACGGTCTTCCTGAAGAACCACGCGAAGTTGCGGGCGCGCTATCTGGCCGCCTATCCGGCGATGACCTCGGCGGAGTTCTGGCAGGCGGCCTTCGGCCCGGGCGCCGCCGCCGCATCCCCCGGCCACGCTGACCCGTCGGAAGATGCCGGCCAGACAGCGCGATCAGACACAGGGCAATCAGAAGATGTCGGCCAGATAAAGCAAGATGATGACCGGGATCGGAATGCCGATCAGCCAGGCCAGAATACCCTTCATGCGTTGCCTCCTCCGACGTTTCAATCGACCGGGCGATCCGTCCCGCGCCGCGGAGGCAATGCGGCTTGCGCGGCGCCGGTTCCCACGAGCGCGCGTGCGGCGCGCTGAGGTATGGGACGAGCGGAGCGGGGACAGGCGGGCGCGCCCGTTCCGCCTCGCCGTGCCGCGCGGCGGGCCACCGGGAAGGACCGTCCCGGAATGGCAGAAGGGCTGCAGGGCGGAAGGCCCGCAGGGCAGGGGCTGCCCCGCCCTTCGCCTCAGATCCGGCCCATCAGCACGAGGATCAGCAAGATCACCACGACGAGGCCGAGGCCGCCGGCCGGCCCATAGCCCCAACTGCGCGAATGCCCCCAGGTGGGCAGGGCTCCGATCAGGACGAGGATCAGGATGATGAGGAGGATGGTGCCAAGAGACATCGGGTCGCCTTTTTTGATTGACCGGCCGGATTGGCCTTCCTCTCACAATTCCGTGTGGGCCAGAAAGGTTCCGCAGGGTCTGCAAATCGCGGCGGCCGCGCCCGGCGCCCGCCCTGTGCCGCGCGAAGCCGCAGGTCTGCGGATGCGCGAAGCCCGCACGGCACGAGGCGCCCCTCCTCCCCGAAAGACGCCTGCCCCCGCGCAGGGCATCCGTGCAGGAAGGCGGCGCCACCGGACGGCGGCCCCGCTGCAGCCCATCCCGGGCCGCGCCTGCCGATCAGCGCGAGAACTTCTTGTACTTCACCCGCTTCGGCTCCGCGGCGTCAGGGCCGAGGCGGCGGATCTTGTCCTGTTCGTAATCCTCGAAGTTGCCCTCGAAGAACTCGACATGCGCATCGCCTTCGAAGGCGAGGATATGCGTGCAAAGCCGGTCCAGGAAGAAGCGATCGTGCGAGATGATGATCGCGCAGCCCGCGAAATCCTCGATCGCCGCTTCCAGCGCCTGCAGGGTTTCCACGTCAAGGTCGTTGGTCGGTTCGTCAAGCAGCAGAAGGTTGCCGCCCTCTTTCAGCAGCTTGGCCATGTGGACGCGGTTGCGTTCCCCGCCCGACAGCAGGCCCACCTTCTTCTGCTGGTCGGAGCCCTTGAAGTTGAACGCGCCGACATAGCTGCGGCTGGCAATCGCGGCATCGCCCAGCTGGATCATCTCTGCCCCGCCCGAGATTTCCTCCCAGACCGTCGCATTCGGGTCCAGCGCATCGCGCGACTGGTCCACGTAGGACATCTTCACCGTGTCGCCGATGGTCACCGTGCCTTCGTCGGGCTGCTCGTCGCCGGTCAGGATGCGGAACAGCGTCGACTTGCCGGCGCCGTTCGGGCCGATCACGCCGATGATCCCGCCCGGCGGCAGCGAGAAGCTGAGGTTCTCGATCAGCAGCTTGTCGCCCATGTGCTTCTTCAGCCCCTCGACCTCGATCACCTTGTTGCCAAGGCGCGGGCCGTTCGGGATGACGATCTGGGCCTTGCCGACCCGGTCCTTGACCGATTCGTCCGCCAGCTTGTTGTAGGCGGCGATCCGGGCCTTGGACTTGGTCTGCCGGGCCTTGGCGCCGGACCGGATCCATTCCAGTTCCTTTTCCAGCACCTTCTGCTTGGCCTTGTCCTCGCGCGCGTCCTGCGCCATCCGCTTGGCCTTCTGCTCCAGCCAGCTGGAATAGTTGCCTTCCCACGGAATGCCCCGGCCGCGCTCCAGTTCCAGGATCCACGAGGTGATGTCGTCGAGGAAATATCGGTCGTGGGTGACGCAGAGGATGGTGCCCTTGTAGTCGATCAGGTGCTTTTGCAGCCAGGCGATGGTCTCCGCGTCGAGGTGGTTGGTCGGTTCGTCCAGCAGCAGCATGTCCGGCGCTTCCAGCAGCAGCTTGCACAGCGCCACCCGCCGCCGCTCGCCGCCCGAAAGCGTGCCCACGCTGGCGTCGTCGGGCGGGCAGCGCAGCGCCTCCAGCGCCACGTCCACCTGGCTGTCGAGATCCCACAGGTTCTGCGCGTCGATGATGTCCTGAAGCGAGGCCATCTCGTCCGCGGTCTCGTCCGAGTAGTTCATCGCCAGTTCGTTGTAGCGCTCGAGGATCGCCTGCTTGGCCGCCACCCCCTGCATCACGTTGCCGCGCACGTCCAGCGTCTCGTCCAGCTGCGGCTCCTGCGGCAGGTAGCCGACCCTTGCGCCCTTGGCATGCCAGGCCTCGCCCTGAAAGTCCTTGTCGATGCCGGCCATGATCCGCAGTAGCGTCGACTTGCCCGAGCCGTTGACGCCGACCACGCCGATCTTCACGCCGGGCAGGAAGTTCAGGTGGATGTTCTCGAAGCACTTCTTGCCGCCCGGATAGGTCTTGGACACGCCTTCCATGTGATAGACATACTGATAGGACGCCATGAGCCTTCTCCTTCGGGGGGAATTCGTTGCCCTCCATCTAGTGAATGAAGGGTCAAAGGGCAATCCGTGCTTGGAGCGCGCGCGGGCCGCGGTATATGACGGCCGGGTGACGGCGCGGGGCAGCACGCGGGCGCGTCGGGCAGGCGCGGGGTGGGTCGCATGGAACGGGCGGGGCTGCCGGTGGCGCGGGCGGGGATGACGGTCGGCCTTCTGGGCGGCTCGTTCGATCCCGCGCATGAGGGCCACGCCCATATCACCCGCGAGGCGCTGAAGCGGTTCGGGCTGGACCGGGTCTGGTGGCTGGTCAGCCCCGGCAACCCGCTGAAGGCCGAGGGCCCGGCCCCGCTTGCGCGGCGGATGGCGCAGGCGCGGCAGGTGATGCGGCACCCGCGCGTCTGCGTGACCGATATCGAGGCGCGGCTCGGCACCCGCTATACCGCCGAAACGCTGGAGCGGCTGATTGCGCTTTATCCCGGCGTGCGGTTCGTCTGGCTGATGGGCGCCGACAACCTGGCGCAGTTCGACCGCTGGCAGCGATGGGAATGGATCATGCAGCATGTGGCGGTTGGGGTGATCGCCCGCCCGGCCAGCCGGCTGCCGGCCCGCATGTCGAAGGCCGCCGAGCGGTTCGAGCGGGCGCGAATCCCGGCCGAGTCCGCGGCGCTGCTCGGGCGGTTGCGGCCGCCGGTCTGGTGCCTTGTGAACGTGCCGATGGTCGCCATCTCCTCCACGGCGATCCGGGCGAGCGGCGCCTGGCGACGCTAGGCTTGCCCCGGCCGCCTTGCGCGGGGTAGATCTGCGGCATGGATGCAGTGCGGGCAAGGCCATGACCGGGGTTTCGCGGCGTTTCGTTCTGGCGGGGCTGTTGTCCGGCGCGGCGGGCGCGGCGCTGGCCGATGCGCCGCTGGCCTCGCTGCGCCCGGTGCCGCGCGCGGTGCCGGGCCCGGGTGCCGCGGCCGCGGCGTCCGGCCAGACCGCGGCGCCCACCCGCACCGCCCCCGCCGCCGAGGCGCTGGTCGCGGCCGCGCAGCTTGGCGGCAAGGTCGGCTTCGTCGTGGCCGATGCCCGCACCGGCCTGATCCTNNCTCACATGGGCATTTCGATGTCAACGGTTGGCGGTCACATGATGATGCTCCCTGTGTTTCAGGATCCGAGGTCCGAGCCCGAATGCATGACGCGGCCCGGTTCCGGGCACGATCAACCTCACATACGGTCGCGCAGGCGCCCTGTCGGACTGTCGGCGCGGTCCAGAATTCCGCTTGCGGCGGGCTGGGCTCGGGCGGATGAGACCAATCTTGAACACGGTTCTTGTCAGACCAGGATCCGGCCCGGTTCATCCACCCGGATCCGGCGAGGCTGATCAGGCCCCGTCGAATTTCGGCAAAGGGGGTATCAGGCTCAGGCGGGTTTCATCGCGGCGCCCTCGATCACGACACCCGTGGCGACGTATTTCCAGAGTGCGACCAGCAGCTTTCGCGCCAGCGCCACGATGGCGGGTTTGCGCGAGCGGCCGCCCTGATGCGCCACCCTGTCGCGGAACCACTGCGTCAACGCCGATGTCGGCTGGTGCTGCAGCCAGAGCCAGGCCAGCTGGATCATCGTGGTGCGCAGCCGCGGATTGCCGGCTTTCGACACGCCTTGCTCCTGGTCGACCGCTCCGCTCTGCCACGGCGTTGGCGCCAGGCCCGCATAGGCGGCCACCTGCCGCCGGTTGTCGAAGTGACGATAGAGCCCCTCCGACCAGAGCAGCATGGCGAATTCCGGGCCGATACCCCTGATCTCCAGCAGCCGCGCGGCCGAGGCGGGCAGCGCGGCCTCCCGGGCCTGCGCCAGTTCGGCATCGCGCTCGGCCTCCACCGCCTTGATCTGCGCCAGCAGCAGTTCCAGCCGGTCGAGCTCGCGCAGGATCTGCACCGTCAGATGCCGCGGGAGTTCCCGGCCGTCACCGGTGCGCAGCTCTTCCAGCCGCTTGCGACGATCGCGCCGCAGCGGTTCGTATCCGCTCACACCTTGCGCGAAGAGCAGCCCCTTGATGCGGTTGACATGCGCAACACGCTCGCCGGTCAGGGTCTTGCGCTCGCGCATGATCCGGCGCGCGTCCTCCTCTGCGGGCGACGGGGCCCGGACCATGGCGCAGACCCGCGGCTCTCCCCGCTTGAAGGCCAGGAGCGCCCTCACCAGTGCCTCGCCGTCGATCCTGTCGGTCTTGGCGCGCCGCCGCCGACGTGAGGTCGCGATCGAGGCCGGATCGACGACATGGCTCTCGATGCCCTCCTTCACCAGCGCGCGGTGGATCCAGAAGCCGTCGAGGCCCGCCTCCTGAATGGTGACGATCGGGAAATCCCGTCCCGTGCGCGCATTCGCTTTCGCAACAAGAAGCCGGAAACGCTCCATGAGACCCGCAAGATCGCCGCCCGGCACGCTGTGCTTCGACATCTTCTCGGCGCCGCCGGGCGACAGCGACGTGACGACCCAACGTGATCGGCTGAGTTCCAACGAGATGAAAATCGCGCCAAGATCGGTGCGGATCGCGGCTGGCGTGATGATCGCGGGGAGTGGCTTGTTCATGGCTGTCTCCTGTGCAGGTGGGTGTCTGAGCAACCCCACTCTGCCAGAGCGCCGGTCGCGGTCCACCGCCCATGGAATCTTGAANNCTTGAATCGCTGAACGCGGCCGAGCCGATGCCGCCCGCCAGCGTCGCCAAGGCGATCACCGCGCTTTATGCGCTGGAGCATCTGGGCGCGGGCCACCGCTTCCCCACGCGGCTGATCGCGACCGGCCCGGTGCAGGGCGGCCGGCTTGCGGGCGATCTGGTGCTGGCGGGGGGCGGCGATCCGACGCTGTCCACCGACACGCTTGGCGAGATGGCGGCGGCCCTGCGCGCGGCGGGGATCACCGCTGTCGCCGGCAACTTCCTGGTCTGGGGCGGGGCGCTGCCCTTCGTGCGCGCGATCGACACCACCCAGCCCGACTATCTGGGCTACAACCCTGCCATTTCGGGCCTGAACCTCAACTTCAACCGCGTGCATTTCGAATGGAAGCGGGCGCAGGGCGGCTATCAGGTCTCGATGGATGCGCGCGCCACGAAATTCGTGCCGAAGGTCCACAGCGCGCGCATCGCCGTCGCCGACCGGGAGCGCCCGGTCTATACCTATTCCGACCGCGGCGAGGTCGAGGAATGGACGGTCGCGCGCAGCGCGCTTGGCAAGGGCGGCAGCCGCTGGCTGCCGGTGCGCCGGCCCGAGATCTATGCCGCCGACGTGTTCCAGACGCTTGCCCGCGCGCAGGGGCTGGCGCTGCCCGCGCCGCAGCTTGCCACCGCCGCGCCGCGCGGCGCGGTGCTGGTCGAACGCGCCAGCGACCCGCTGCGCCCGCTTCTGCACGACATGCTGCGCTTTTCCAACAACCTCACCGCCGAGGCGGTGGGCATGGCCGCCTCGATGGCGCGGGGCGGGGTCGCGCGCCATGCGCAATCGGGCCCGGCGATGTCGGACTGGCTGAAGGCGCGGGCGGGCACCGGCACTGCGCGCTTCGTGGATCATTCCGGGCTTGGCGGTGCCTCGCGGATTTCGGCGGGCGACATGGTGACGGCGCTGGCGCGGCTTGGCCCCGGCCACGCGCTGCGCGGGATACTCAAGGAGTTCACCCTGCGCGACGCGAACGGCAAGGTCATGCAGAACCATCCGGTGCGGGTGGATGCCAAGACCGGAACGCTGAACTTCGTGTCCTCGCTGGCGGGCTGGATGACGGCGCCCGATGGCACCGAGCTTGTCTTCGCGATCTTCACCGGCGATGTGGCGCGGCGCGACGCGATCCCCGATGCGCAGAAGGAGCAGCCCCCCGGCGGCCGCGAATGGGTCCGCCGCTCCAGGCGCCTGCAACAGCAGCTGATCGAGCGCTGGGCGGCGGTTTACGGCGCCTGACAGGGCTGTTGACGGCGCTAGACCGTCATGTGCCGCGCGCGCGAGCCGCGCTCGATGGCGGCGGCGTGCAGGCGGTCGATGTTCAGCTCGTCGCGCAGCTCTTCCAGCATCCGCAGTTCAAGCTGGCCGACCTTCACATCCGAGGCCGCCACGTCGCAGGCCAGCGCATAGGCGGTTTCGTGCAGCCGTTCCGGCAGCCCCTCGCGGACAAGGCCGAAAAGCGCGTCGAGCCCGTCCTCGTCCTCCATCAGCGTGTAGACGGTCTGCGCCACCACGCGGATGCGGTCGGCATCATAGGCGCCGAACACCGGCAGGCTGTCGACCATGCGCTCGATGGCCAGAAGTTCCGCCGTGCGGATGGTTTCATCAGAGACCGAAACCGCCACCATGACCGCGACCAGCGCGTCTTGCGGAGAGAAGGAGGGAAGCTGTCTGGACACCGGAACGATCCTGCAATCAAGGCCCGCGATCCGGGCAGGACCGAGATTATTGACGATACCGGCCCTGTTCAATAGGTGGGGCTGGTCAGGGTGGACGGTCGGCGCAAGGGGCGCCGCGCCCCTGGCGAAGGTATGCCGAAGATGACGACGCTGCGCGACGCCGCCATGAACTCCAGAGCCTGGCCTTTCGAGGAAGCGCGCCGCGTGCTGAAACGCTATGAAAAGAAGGCGCCCGAGAAGGGCCATGTGCTGTTCGAGACCGGCTATGGCCCCTCGGGCCTGCCGCATATCGGCACCTTCGGCGAGGTGCAGCGCACCACGATGATCCGCCGCGCCTTCGAGGTGATTTCCGACATCCCGACCCGGCTTCTGTGCTTTTCGGACGATATGGACGGGATGCGCAAGGTGCCCGACAACGTGCCCGCCCCCGAGATGCTGCGCGAACATCTGCAGCGCCCGCTCACCTCGGTGCCGGACCCGTTTGGCGAATATCCCAGCTTCGGCGATCACAACAACGCCATGTTGCGCCGGTTTCTGGACACCTTCGGCTTCGAGTACGAATTCGCCAGCGCGACCGAGTATTACAAGGCGGGCAGGTTCGACCACATGCTGCTGCTGTGCTGCGAACGCTATGACGCGATCATGGAGATCATGCTCGCCTCGCTGCGCGAAGAGCGCCAGCAGACCTATTCGTGCTTCCTGCCGATCCATCCCGAGACCGGGCGGGTGCTGTATGTGCCGATGAAGCATGTCGATGCGCGCGAGGGGACGATCACCTTCGATGACGAGACCGGGCGCGAGTGGACGCTGCCGGTGACGGGGGGCCACGTCAAGTTGCAGTGGAAGCCCGATTTCGGGATGCGCTGGGCGGCGCTGGGTGTCGATTTCGAGATGTATGGCAAGGACCACAGCACCAACACGCCGATCTATGACGGCATCTGCCGGGTGCTGGGGGGCCGCGCGCCCGAGCACTTCACCTATGAACTGTTCCTCGACGAGAACGGGCAGAAGATCTCCAAGTCCAGGGGCAACGGGCTGACCATCGACGAGTGGCTGACCTACGCCTCGACCGAAAGCCTCGGCTATTACATGTACCAGAAGCCGAAAACGGCCAAGCGCCTGTATTTCGACGTCATTCCGAAGGCGGTGGACGAGTATCACCAGCAGTTGAAGGCTTATCCCGCGCAGGATCTGGACGCGCGGCTGGCCAATCCGGTCTGGCATATCCATGGCGGCAACCCGCCGGAAAGCCACATGGTCGTGCCGTTCGCGATGCTGCTGAACCTTGCCAGCGTCGCCGGGGCGAAGGACAAGGCGGGGCTCTGGGGCTTCATCCGGCGCTATGCGCCCGATGCCTCGCCCGAGGCCAATCCCGATCTGGATGCGGCGGCGGGCTATGCGCTGCGCTATTTTCGCGACTTCGTGGCGCCGACGCGGGTGTTCCGCGCGCCGACCGAACGCGAGCGGGCGGCGATGCAGGATCTGGCGGCGCGGCTGCGGGACTGGCAGGGCGGGCTGGATGCCGAGGCGCTGCAAAGCCTTGTTTTCGCTGTTGGAAAGGACCACGGCTTCGAGCCGCTGCGCGACTGGTTCACCGCGCTTTACGAGGTGCTGCTGGGCGCGAGCCAAGGGCCGCGCTTCGGCGGGTTCATCGCGCTTTACGGCATCGAGGAAACCGTCGCGCTGATCGGGAGGGCGCTGGCGGGGGAACTGGGTTAACGCCCCTCCTGCCAGAGCTGCCACCAGGTTCCCCAACGGTCCAGAAGCGCGCGGTCGCTGCCGGCAAACAGGCGCGAGGCGGCCGCCTGAGCCTTTTTCTCCAGCTTTCTCTGGCGCCTGGCGGCGAGGGCTGACAGCGTGTCCCGGTCGGGCGCCGAGATCGGCTCGGCGGCGAGCCGGTCGAGGAACACGGCGAGGTCGTGATGCTCGCCCAGCCATTCGCCGATGGCGTCGGCGGTGGCGGCGTGCGGGGCCATCACCTCGGGCCAGATCGGCAAGAGCAGACGCGATTGATACCAATGGTCTTTTACCCGTTTGCGCCATTCGTGGATGGCTTCGGCATCGGGGGAGCGCGCCGCGTGGCGCTGGCATTTTTTGGCGCGCTGCCAAGTGGCTGCGAGGCCATCTTCAAGCAGATTGAAAGCTTTGCCCCGTAACCTCCAGTCCGGCACGCGCAGCAGCACGCCCTGAATCGCGAGGCGGAAGCGATCCAGCGCCTCGGCATCTTCGCTGGCGTCCTCGGGGTGCGCGGCGAGGGCGCTGCGCAGGTGGTCGAGCGCGGGCCCGGCTTCGGGCGCGGCCTTGGCGGCGAGCCTTTCCAGGGTGCCGCGCAGCACCTCGGCGTCGCGCAGGCCGGAGATGCCGCGCGCCGCTTCGCGGAGCGTTGCGTTTTCGAGATCGTAGCCGGGAAAGTTCGGGCGGACGAGCCGGATCAGGCCGCGGAGCATCTTCACATGCTTGCGCAGCTCGTGGATCAGCTTCGCTTCGGAGAGCGCGGAATCGTCCATGTCGGCGAGGGCGGCGGCAAGTTCTTCGGCGGCGATGCGGCGCACGGCGGCGGCGGCGTCCGCATCGGACAGGTCGAACATGTAGGCCAAGGCGGACTCCTTTTGCCGGCATCGTAGCGCAGCTTTTGCCGGCATCGTAGCGCAGCGGCGGCGCGATGCAATCGCGAGTCCCGGTGCAGGGCGGAAGGGGGCAGCGCGCGCAGCGGTTAACGGCGATTAACCGATCATTGCTATCCCTGCCGAGGTCAGGGCATGGGCGCCCTGCGATCTTGTGGCAGGCGTGACGCGATCTTGCGGTGGCAGTGGACTGCCCGCCGATGGCGCACGCCTGCCCCGGACGGGATTTGCGGCGCGGCCGGGGTGGCGAGCCGGCGGCGCACGCCATGGACAGGGGTTTTGCATGAACAAGGCGATCACCGACGGGCTGCTGCTGACGCCGCCCGCATTCGAGGCGGGGCTGGGCGTCTGGTCGAGCGAGAACGGCACCGCCGGATCGGCGAGCTATGCGGGTTCGGCGAATGCCGCGATCGTGCCGGCGGATCAGGATTTCGGGACCTGTCTGGAACTGCTGAAAACCGCGACAACGCAGAAGCTGCGCTTCATGGGCCAGACGCCGCTGCTGCCGGGATGCTATCTGCGCATCACCGCGCGGGTGAAGGCGATCAGCGGCAACCTGCCCTCGGTGCGCATCGCCGGCTATGCGATGGGCGCGGGCGAGGTGCATGTCGGCGGGCTGGTGGAGACCGCGCCCGAGGTGGCGCTGACCGCTTACGGCGAGGTGGTGACGGTGCAGGCCATCGTCGGATCGGGCAGCCGCGGCGGGGTGGCGATGCCCTGGGGCACGGCGCCGATCTACGGGCATTTCGGGCTGGATCTGACCGGCAGCAATGGCGGCGTGGTGCGGATCGACGATATCGAGATCGAGGACATCACCGGCGCCTTCCTGCGCGACATGATCGACGTGGTGGACGTGCGCGATTACGGCGCGAAGGGGGACGGGATCGCCGACGATCAGCCGGCCTTTGCCGCGGCGGATGCGGCGGCGGCGGGGCGCGTGGTGCTGGTGCCGGCGGGAACCTATTACCTTGGCTCCACCCTGACGATCAGCTCGCCGATCCGCTTCGAGGGGCAGGTGACGATGCCCGACTCCGCGCGCCTGCAGCTTGCCCACAACTTCGACCTGCCGACCTATATCGACGCCTTCGGCGATGAGGTGCTGGGATTCAGGAAGGCGTTTCAGGCGCTGCTGAACTTCACCGACCATGACTCGCTGGACATGAAGGGGCGGCGGGTCGAGCTCTCGGAGCCGATCGACCTTCATGCGGCGGTGGGCAACAAGGACAGTTTCGCGCTGCGCCGCGTGCTGCGCAACGGGCAGTTCAACGTGGTGGACGGGCCGGCCTGGGCGCCGACGGTGATGACGAGCCAGGCGACCTATTCCAGCGGCAACCCGGTGGTGCTGAGCGCGGTGGCCGATATCGCCAACGTGCCGGTGGGCGCGCGGGTCAGCGGCAACGGCGTGGGGCGCGAGGTCTATGTGACGGCGAAGAACCTGGGGTCCGGCACGCTGACGCTGAGCCAGCCGCTTTATGGCGGATCGGGAACGCAGGTGTTCACCTTCACCCGCTACAAGTACATTCTGGACTTTTCAGGATTTTCGCAACTCAGCCGCTTCAACATCGACGATGTGGAGTTCCTGTGCAACGGGTTCGCCAGCTGCATCATGCTGGCGGTGACGGGCGACACCTTCCAGGTGCGCGACTGCTCGATCGTGCGGCCGCGCGACCGGGGGATCACCTCGATCGGCTCCGGCTGCCAGTCGCTGCTGCTGGACCGCTGCCAGATGATGTCGAACGAGATGCCGCTGCGGGCGCAGGACCGCACCAGCATCGCGGTGAACATCAACGCCAACGACGCCAAGATCCGCGACAACCGGGTGGTGCGGTTCCGGCATTTCATGGTGGCGGCGGGGAACGGGCATATCTTCCAGGGCAATCACTGGTTCCAGGGCGACGAGGAGACGGCGGGGCTGCGCGTCGCCGGGCTGGTGCTGGCGGAGACCAACCTCAAGGTGCTGATCGTCGGCAACTACATCGACAACTCGGTGGTGGAGTGGACGAACGAGTATGAGCAGACGCCGAACTTCATCAGCCAGTATTCCTTCGGCGGGCTGACGATCACCGGCAACATCTTTACCGCCAACGATGTGGCGCCGTGGTTCAACTGGCTGGTGATCAAGCCCTATGGCACCGGGCATTTCGTGCAGGGCCTGACGATGACCGGCAACGTGTTCAAGGCGCTGAACGGGTCGATCACGCGGGTGGAGGGGGTGGATACCACCTTTGCCGGGCTGGACATGGCGCGGATGCGCAACGTGGTGGTGGAGAACAACACCTTCACCGCGGTGGATCAGGTCACCGCCTCGCCGGTCTATCTGCAGCATGACCAGGCGACGGAGGCGGCCACGTGGACGGTGGCTCCGGGCGCGTTCATGCCGTTCGGGGGCTGGGCGCGGAACGTCGAAAGCGTCGTCGCGGAGGGGATGATCACCACGGCGAGCGGCGCGCGGGTGACGGAGATGCCCTATGTGGCGGTGGAGCAGGGCAGCTCGAAACAGGAGGTGCGGGTGAACTGGTCGGCGGCCTGCAAGGGGCGGGTGCAGATCAAGGTGCGGGTGGACAACCCGAACTGAGGGCCGAACTGAGGGCCGAACTGAGGGCCGAACCGAGGGGTTTGCCTGAGGGTCCGGGGGGGGCGGTGCTGCGGCGCCGCCCCTTGCCGTTCAGCGCAGATCCGCGGGGGTGAGCACGAAGGCCCTGCCGAAGCCGCCATTGAGCGCGGCGCCGAGGGGGCGAAAGCGGACGAAGCCGAAATCGGCGAAGTCGATGTAGAGCCTGGCCTTGGGGTGGCTCTCCAGCCAGCGGGCGCGGAGCGCGGCATGTTCGGCGCCGACGCGGTCGATGAAGGCGGCCTCGGTGTCGAGCGACAGGCGCGGGTAGGCGAGGGGGTCGCCTTTCGGGCCGGGCTCGCCCAGCAGAAGCCCGGCGCGGGGATCGGCGCGCAGCGCCCCGGTATGGGCAGAGAGTGCGGAGATCAGCGTCAGCGGCAGGCCGTCGCCGTCGGTGCCGAGCGCGATGCGGGTGACGGAGGGCGCGCCGCTGCCGGGGGTGAGCACGGCGAGCGCGGCGAAGCGGGCGGAGGCGAGAAGGTCGCGGACGAGGGCGCGGGCCTCGTCATCCGCGGGGCGGATCGGGGAAGGCTCTGCCATCGGGGCCTCGTTGCTTGACAAGCCGCGGGGGCGGGGGTCAGTCTGGCGGCATTGGATGACCTGACAACCGCAATTTCGCGGCACCTCTGGCTAGCGTGCAATCATGGACGAGGCAAGCCGGCGCAAGGCCGCATCTTTCAGTGAGCAGTATCTTCCCAAGCTGGTGACCGTGCTGCGCGAGGGCTATGGCCCTGGCGCGCTGAAGGCCGACGCGCTGGCGGGGCTGACGGTGGCGATCGTGGCGCTGCCGCTGTCGATGGCGATCGCGATTGCCAGCGGGGTCGGGCCGGAGCGCGGGCTTTATACCGCGATCGTCGGCGGGTTCCTGGTGTCGCTGCTGGGCGGCAGCCGGTTCCAGATCGGCGGGCCGGCGGGGGCGTTCATCGTGCTGGTGGCGGCCTGCGTGGCCCAAACCGGGGTGGGCGGGCTGCTGCTGGCGACCTTCCTTTCGGGATTCGTGCTGATCGCGGCGGGGGCGCTGCGGCTGGGCAGCTATATCCGGTTCATCCCCTATCCGGTGACGGTGGGCTTTACCTCGGGGATCGCGGTCATCATCTTTTCCAGCCAGATCAAGGATTTGCTGGGGCTGCAACTGGCCGGGCCGGAGCCTGCCGAGATCATCGCGAAGCTGGAGGCGCTCTGGGCGGCGCGGGGCACCGTCTCGGGCGCGGCGCTGGCGCTGGCCGCCGGGACCATCGCGCTGATCGAGGCGGTCAAGCGCTGGCTTCCGCGCTGGCCGAGCCTGCTGATCGGGATCGTCGCCGCCTCGGTGCTGGCGGCGGGGCTGGGGCTGCCGGTGGAGACGATCGGCAGCCGGTTCGGCGCCCTGCCGCGGGTGCTGCCGGCGCCGGGCCTGCCGGACCTGTCGATGGAGGCGCTGCGCGCGGCGCTGCCCTATGCGCTGAGCTTCGCGCTGCTGGGGGCGATCGAGTCGCTGCTGTCCGCGGTGGTGGCCGACGGGATGAGCGGGCGGCAGCACCGGTCCAACGCCGAGCTGATGGCGCAGGGGGTGGCGAATATCGGCTCGGCGCTGTTCGGCGGGTTCTGCGTGACCGGCACCATCGCGCGCACCGCGACCAATGTGCGGGCCGGCAGCCGGGGGCCGGTCTCGGGGATGCTGCACGCGCTGTTCCTGCTGGTCTTCCTGCTGATCGCGGCGCCGCTGGCGGCGTACATTCCGCTGGCGGCGCTGGCGGCGCTGCTGGCCATCGTCGCGTGGAACATGGCCGAGACGGAGGAGTTCGCGCGGCTGGTCCGCGCCTCGCGCGCGGATGCGATGGTGGTGATCGTGACCTTCCTTCTGGTGGTGTTCCGCGACCTGACCGAGGGAATCGTGGTCGGCTTCGCGCTGGGGGGGCTGGTGTTCATCCAGCGAATGTCCGGCGCGGCGCGGATCGAGCCGCACGGGGATGGCGCCGAGGCCGGGGATGGCGCCGAAAACGGGGATGGCGCCGAAAGCCATGACCCGGGGGTGGTGGTCTACCGGCTGCAGGGCGCGTTCTTCTTTGGCGCCGCGGCGACGCTCGGCTCGGCGCTGGACCGGATCGCGGCGCGGCCGCGGGCCTTCGTGGTGGATTTCACCGGAGTGCCGTTCCTGGACAGTTCCGGCGCCCATGCCTTCGAGACGCTGGCGCACAAGCTGCACCGGCGCGGGGCGGTGCTGTATCTGACGGGCACCAGCGCCGAGCTGCGGCGGGTGCTGCTGGCCCAGGGCGTGCGCGAGCCGCTGGCGCGTTACCTGCCCGATATCGACTCGGCGCTGGCGGCGGCGCGGGAAACAGCGGGCTGAGCCCGCGCCGATCCGGATGCCGAATCACCTTGCCGGGCGCGCAGGAGTCGCGGCCCGGCGCGATGCCATGGCGCGGCATGGAATGCTGCGGCGCGGCTTGCGCGAGCGTGAACCGGCAATCGCTTGTTTTCGCATGTCAAACCGGGGCGGCAGCGCCAGTGTTTACAACATTACCCATGCGCGTGTGAACAGGTTCACAGAAAAACTATTCCAACAAAAGGGCTTACGCATCTTTTCACGTTTGGTTTACAATGCCCGCACATGGGAGAGCCTGGCCCTGCCGCGCGCAGGGCGGGGCGCCGTCGCGGGGCCTCGCGACGGGTCGATCAGGGAGGATGCCGAGATGACCGCGCAAGATCACATCCATGGCGAGGCGGAGATGCTGCGCGAGGTGCCGGCGCATTTCGCGGATGCCCATGCCGATGCCGCCAGATACCGCGAGATGTATGCCGAATCGATCGCCGACCCGGATGCCTTCTGGGGACGCGAGGGCATGCGGCTGGACTGGATCAAGCCCTATACAAGGGTGAAGGACACCGACTTCACCTTCGGCAAGGTCAACATCAAGTGGTTCGAGGACGGGGTGCTGAACGCCTCGGTCAACTGCGTGGACCGGCACCTGAAGGACCGGGCGCTGCAGACCGCGATCATCTTCGAGCCGGACGACCCGAGCGCCCCCGCCCAGCACATCACCTATCGCGAACTGTCGCGGAAGGTGAACCAGATGGCCAACGTGCTGCTGAGCCAGGGCGTGATGCGCGGCGACCGGGTGGTGATCTACCTGCCGATGATCCCCGAGGCGGCCTATGCGATGCTGGCCTGCGCGCGGATCGGGGCGATCCATTCGGTGGTCTTCGCGGGCTTCTCGCCCGATGCGCTGGCCAACCGGATCAACGATTGCGGCGCCAAGCTGGTGATCACCGCGGACACCGCCCCGCGCGGCGGCCGGCGCACGCCGCTGAAGGCCAATACCGATGCGGCGCTGCTGCACTGTTCCGACAAGGTGCGCTGCCTTGTCGTCAGGCACACGGGCGACCAGACCACTTGGGTCGATGGCCGCGATGTCGATGTGAAGGCGCTGATGGATCAGGTCAGCCCCGACTGCCCGCCGCGCCCGATGGGGGCCGAGGATCCGCTGTTCATCCTCTACACCTCGGGCTCCACCGGCAGGCCCAAGGGCGTGGTGCACACCACCGGCGGCTATCTGGTCTATGCCGCGATGACCCACCAGTACGCCTTCGACTACAAGGACGGCGACGTGTTCTGGTGCACCGCGGATGTGGGCTGGGTCACCGGGCACAGCTACATCATCTACGGCCCGCTGGCGAATGGCGCGACGACGGTGATGTTCGAGGGCGTGCCGAACCATCCCGACCCGGGGCGGTTCTGGGCGGTGTGCGAAAAGCACCGGGTCAACCAGTTCTACACCGCGCCGACCGCGATCCGCAGCCTGATGGGGCAGGGGCCGGAATGGGTGGAGAAGCACGACCTGTCGAGCCTGCGGGTGCTGGGATCGGTCGGCGAGCCGATCAACCCCGAGGCCTGGCACTGGTATGACAGGCATGTCGGCAAGGGCAGATGCCCGATCGTCGATACCTTCTGGCAGACCGAGACCGGCGGCCACATGATCACCCCGCTGCCGGGCGCCACGCCGACAAAGCCGGGATCGGCGACCAACCCGTTCTTCGGGGTGAAGCCCGTGGTGCTCGACCCGCAGACGGGGGTGCGCATCGGCGAGACCGAATGCGAGGGTGTGCTGTGCTTTGCCGACAGCTGGCCGGGCCAGATGCGCACGCTCTGGGGCGACCACGAGCGGTTCGAGGAGGCATATTTCAGCCAGTATCGCGGGTATTACTTCACCGGCGACGGCTGCCGGCGCGACAGGGACGGCTATTACTGGATCACCGGGCGCGTCGATGACGTGATCAACGTCTCGGGCCACCGGATGGGCACCGCCGAGGTGGAATCGGCGCTGGTGGCGCATCCGAAGGTCGCCGAGGCGGCGGTGGTCGGCTACCCGCATGACGTGAAGGGGCAGGGAATCTACGCCTTCGTCACGCTGATGAACGGCGAGGAGCCGAGCGACGATCTGCGCAAGGATCTGGTGAAGTGGGTGCGCACCGAGATCGGCCCCATCGCCAGCCCCGACCTGATCCAGTGGGCGCCCGCCCTGCCCAAGACCCGGTCCGGCAAGATCATGCGCCGCATCCTGCGCAAGATCGCCGAGGACGACTGCGGCGCGCTGGGCGACATCTCGACGCTGGCCGATCCGGCGGTGGTCGAGCAGTTGATCGACAACCGCATGAACCGGAGCTGACCGGTGCAGCCCCGCGCCGCCTGCGGCGAGGGAGACCGGGGCGGGTTCGCCTGCGGCCGGCGCTGCCGCGAAACGGTGCCGGCACGGGACGGGACGCGCGTTCCGGCGTGAAGGGAGGCCGCCGCCCCGGGCAACCGGGACGGCGGGTGAAGGTAAAAACTCAGGGAGTAACGCGAATGGCGGACAAATCATCGGCCAATGCCTATTGGGCAGCGAACCTTCGGACCATCGGCATTTCGCTGGTGGTGTGGTTCCTCTGCTCGTTCGGTCTTGGCATCATCCTGCGCCCCGCCCTCAGGGGCATCCATGTGGGCGGCGCCGACCTTGGCTTCTGGTTCGCCCAGAACGGGTCGATCTACGTGTTCATCGTGCTGATCTTTGTCTACGCCTGGCGCATGAACCGGCTGGACCTCGAACACGGCGTAGAAGAATAAGGGGCCGGGACAGATGGATCAGTTTACCCTCAACCTGATCGTGGTGGGCATCACCTTTGCCCTCTACATCGGGATCGCGATCTGGGCCCGCGCGGGCACCACCGCGGAATTCTACGCGGCGGGCCAGGGCGTCCACCCGGTGCTGAACGGCATGGCCACGGGCGCGGACTGGATGTCGGCGGCCTCGTTCATCTCGATGGCGGGCATCATCGCGCTGGCGCCCGCGGGCGGCTATGAACAGTCGGCCTATCTGATGGGCTGGACCGGCGGCTATGTGCTGCTGGCGCTGCTGCTTGCGCCCTACCTGCGCAAGTTCGGCAAGTTCACCGTGCCCGAGTTCATCGGCGACCGCTTCTATTCCGGCGGCGCGCGCCTGCTGGCGGTGATCTGCCTGATCGTCATTTCGGTGACCTATGTCATCGGCCAGATGCGCGGCGTGGGCGTGACCTTCTCGCGCTTCCTCGAAGTCTCGACCGATACCGGGCTTTATATCGGTGCGGCGATCGTGTTCGCCTATGCGGTTCTGGGCGGCATGAAGGGCATCACCTACACGCAGGTGGCGCAATATGTGGTCCTGATCATCGCCTATACCATTCCGGCGATCTTCATCTCGTTGCAGCTGACCGGCGCGTTCCTGCCGCAACTGGGCCTGATCGGCACCCACACCGCCTCGGGGGTGGAGTTCCTGACCAAGCTGGACCAGGTGGTGACCGAGCTTGGCTTCCGCGCCTATACCTCCGACTCGCCCAACATGCTGAACATGTTCCTGTTCACCATGTCGCTGATGATCGGCACCGCGGGCCTGCCGCATGTCATCATCCGCTTCTTCACCGTGCCCAAGGTCTCGGATGCGCGCACCTCGGCCGGCTGGGCGCTGGTGTTCATCGCGTTGCTTTACACGGTGGCGCCGGCCGTGGGTGCGATGGCGCGCCTGAACCTGACCACGACGATGTGGCCGGCCGCCGAACAGGGCAATGCGCTGGACGGCCCGGCGATCACGCTGGCCGAGATCGACAGCAATCCCGAACTGAGCTGGATCCGCACCTGGGAGAAGACCGGGCTGCTGGGCATGAGTGACCTGAACGGCGACGGGCAGATCCAGTACTTCGCCGAACCGCCCGCGGTGACCGCGGCGAACAAGGCCCTTGCCGCCGCCACGGCGGCGCTGGCCGCTGCCGGGCCCGACGCCGACAGGGCCGCGCTGCTGGCCGAGGTGGCAGCGGCAACCGCCGCGCGGGATGCGGCCCTTGCCGAGGCCACGATCGGCGGCGTGTCGCTGGCCGAGCGTGGCTGGGTCGGAAACGAGGTGACCAGGCTGGACAACGACATGATGGTTCTTGCGAACCCTGAAATCGCTGCCCTGCCGGGTTGGGTCATCGCGCTGGTCGCCGCCGGCGCGGTTGCCGCGGCGCTCTCGACCGCTGCGGGCCTGTTGCTGGCCATCTCCTCGGCCATCAGCCACGACCTGATCAAGGGGTCGATCAACCCGAACATCTCGGAAAAGGGCGAGCTGCTCGCGGCGCGCATCGCGATGACCTTCGCCATCCTGGTCGCGACCTATCTGGGGCTCAACCCCCCCGGCTTTGCGGCGCAGGTCGTGGCGCTGGCCTTCGGCCTTGCCGCGGCGACGATCTTCCCGGCGCTGATGATGGGCATCTTCTCGAAGCGCATCAACAAGGAAGGCGCCATCGCGGGGATGCTGGTCGGGCTGATCTTCACCGGGGTCTACATCTTCCTCTACAAGGGCTGGTTCTTCATCCCCGGCACCAACATGCTGGCCGACATCCCGGCGAACTACCTGTTCGGCATCTCGCCGCTGTCGATCGGCTCGGTCGGTGCGGTGCTGAACTTCGCCGCGGCCTTCCTCGTCTCGGGCATGACCAGGGAGCCGCCGCACGAGGTGCAGGAACTGGTGGAATCGATCCGCGTGCCGCGCGGTGCGGGCTCTGCCACCGGCCACTGACGCCGGCTGCATGACAAGGCGCCGCGCCCCTTGCCGGGGGCGCGGCGTCCCACGAACGGGCCGGGGAGGAAGGGCAACAGGATGGACGACCCCATTCAGGAGATCGCGAGCTTCCTCGAGACGGTGCACCCCTATGACAGCCTGCCGCGGGACGAACTGGCGCGTGTCGCCGGTTCCTTCAGCCGCAGGGCGCTGCCGGCGGGCGCGCAGATCTATGCGCATGGCGCGCCGCTGGAGGGGCTCTACCTCGTCGAGCGCGGCGCGGTCGAGGTGCTGGACCGCAATGGCGCGCTGGTCTCGCTGCTGACCGCGCGCAACAGTTTTGGCGAGCGCGGGCTGATGCGCGACGGGCTGGCCGCGACCAGCGCGCGCACCGCCCAGGATAGCGTGCTGCTGATGCTGCCGGCGGCAGAGTTCCGGCGGCTCGTGGACCTGTCGCCCGCCTTCGCGCGGTTCTTCAGCCGCGGCCGCGAGCCGGCGCCGCGCGGCGACGACATCGCCACGATGAAGATCGCCGACCTGATCGCGCGGCGCCCGCTGTCCTGCCCGCCGCACACCCCGGTCGCCGAGGCGGCGCGGATGATGCGTGACGCCCGCGTGTCGAGCCTTGGCGTGACCGAGCCCATGCCGGGGGGCGGCGAGCGGCTGCTGGGCATCGTGACGGTGCGCGACCTGTCGAACCGGGTGCTGGCCGAGGGGCGCGGCCCCGACTGCCCGGTGTCGCAGGTGATGACCGCGGATCCGGTGTCGCTGCCCCCCGACGCGCTGGGCTCGGACCTGCTGCACATCATGCTGGAGCGGCGGATCGGGCACCTGCCCGTGGTGGAGCGCGGCCGCTTTGCCGGGATGATCACCCAGACCGACCTGACGCGGTTTCAGGCGGTCAACTCCGCGGTGCTGATCCGCGAGGTGGCGGGCGCCGCGACGGTGGCAGAGATGGCGGCGGCGACCGCGCGCATTCCGCAACTGCTGGTGCAGCTTGTCGGCGGCAACCGCAGCCACGAGGTCGTCACCCGGCTGATCACCGACATCGCCGATGCCGTCACCCGCCGCCTGCTGGCGCTGGCCGAGGCGGAGCTGGGGCCGCCGCCGGTGCCCTATCTGTGGCTCGCCTGCGGCAGCCAGGGCAGGCAGGAACAGACGGGCGTCTCCGACCAGGACAACTGCATGATGCTCGACGATGCCGCGACGCCGGCGGACATGCCCTATTTCCGCGCGCTGGCGAGGATCGTCTGCGACGGGCTGAACGCCTGCGGCTATGTCTGGTGCCCCGGCGACATGATGGCGACGGCCGAGCGCTGGTGCCAGCCGGTGCGGGTGTGGCGCGGCTATTTCCGCGGCTGGATCGCCCGCCCCGACCCGATGGCGCAGATGCTGGCGAGCGTGATGTTCGACCTGCGCCCCATCGGCGGCGCCGCCGGCCTGTTCGGCGACCTGCGGGCCGAGACGCTGGCCGAGGCGGGCAGGAATTCGATCTTCGTCGCGCACATGATCGCCAACAGCCTCAGGCACACGCCGCCGCTGGGGCTGATCCGCGGCTTTGCCACCATCCGGTCGGGCGAGCATCGCAATCATGTGGACATGAAGATGAACGGCGTGGTGCCGGTGGTCGATCTGGGGCGGATCTACGCGCTGATGGGGCAACTGCCCGAGGTGAACACCCGCGCCCGGCTGCTGGCGGCAGGGGAGGCGGGCGTGATCTCGGCCAGCGGCGCGCGCGATCTGGTGGCGGCCTATGACCTGATTGCCACGATGCGGCTGGAAAGCCAGGCGCTGCTGGTCCGGTCGGGGCGCAAGCCCGACAACTATCTGGCGCCCTCGGACCTGCCGGACTTCGAGCGCAGCCACCTGCGCGATGCCTTCGTCGTCGTGCGCACCATGCAATCCGCCATCGGGCACGGCAAGGGCGCGATGAGTTGAAGGAACCGCCATGCTGATCGACCTCATATCCCTGATCGCCCTCGGCGCCCTGATCGCCTGCGTCTATGTGGCGGTGAACCGGATGACCGGGCGGCGGCTGCCGCGCTGGCTGCTGCCCGCCGCGCTGGGGGCGGGGATGATCGGCTTCGCGGTGTGGAACGAATACACCTGGTACAGCCGGGTGACGGCCGAACTGCCCGACAGCGTGGCGGTGGTGCTGCCGGTGAGGGAAAGCAGCTTCTGGCGGCCGTGGTCCTATGTCGTTCCGATGGTCACGCGCTTCATCGCGGTGGACCGGGGCGCGGTGATGCGCTCTGCGCAAAGGCCGGGCCTCGTGCGGACCGATGCGATCCTCGTGCAGCGCTGGACGCCGACGCAGCGGGTGCCGGTCGCCTTCGATTGCACTGCCGCGCGGCGGGCCGATCTTGCGGGCGGGGCGGATCTTGCCGCCGACGGCACCCTGACGGGCGGCGACTGGGTGGCGCTGGCGCCCGATGATCCGTTCATGCTGGCGGCCTGCCAGGGGGGGTAGCGATGGCCGAAGCGGGCAGACAGCGCCGGGTTCTGGTGGTCGAGGACGAGGACAACATCGCCATCGCGCTGGATTTCCTGATGACGCGCGAGGGCTATGCCCATGACCGCGTGGCCAATGGCGCCGAGGCGCTGGCCCGCATCCGCGCCACGCGCCCCGACCTCGTGCTGCTGGACGTGATGCTGCCGGGCGTCTCGGGATACGAGATCTGCCAGGACGTGCGGAGGGATCCCGGCCTTGCCGATGTGAAGATCCTGATGATGACCGCGCGCGGATCGGCGATGGAGCGGCGCAAGGGGCTGGCGCTTGGCGCCGACGGGTTCATCGCCAAGCCCTTCGAGCTGAAGGAGCTTCGGGCCGAGGTGCGCCGGCTGATCGGCGATGGGACCGGGCCCGCATGATCGAGCGCTGGAGCCTGCGGCTGCGCGTGTTCCTGCTGTTCGCGGCGCTGGCGGGGGCAAGCTGCGGGGCGCTCGCCGCGGGGCTCTGGGCGGGGTATCACCGGCTGGGCGATCCGGCGGTGCTGCCGGCCTTCGTGCAGGCCGGGCTGCTGGCGGGGTTTGCGATCCTCGGCGTCACGGCGGGCATCTGGTATCTTTTCGACGAGCATGTCGCCCGCGCGATCGAGCGTCTGGCGGGCGGGATGCGCGCGCGCGCCCATGCCGCCGTCAGCGCAGAGATCGACGCCGCCCCTGCGCGCTATCTGGGCGACCTCGCCCCCGCCGCCGCCGCCGTGACCCTGACGCTGGCCGAAACGCGCAACGCGCTGGCCGAGGCGGTGGCGCGCGAGACCACGCGGCTTCAGGCGGAAAAGGACCGGCTGGAGGCGCTGCTGTCGGACGTGCCGGTGGGGGTGCTGCTGTGCTCGGCCGATCATCGGCTGGTGTTCTACAACGGGCAGGCGGTGGAGCTGCTGGGCAGCGGCGGCGCGGCGCCGGGGCTGGACCGGCGGCTGTTCGACTACCTGCGCGAGGCGCCGCTGGTCCATGCCCATGCGCGGCTGCGCGCGGCGGGCGACCCCGATGCGGCGTCAGACCTTCTGGTGGCCACGGTGGACGGGGCGCGGGTGCTGGCCGCCCGGATGCGGCTGCTGGACGCGGGGCGCGACGGGCCGGGCTATGTGCTGACCCTGCGCGACGTGACCGCCGATCTTGCCGCCCATGCCCGCCGCGGCGCGCTGCTGGCCGAGGTGTTCGACCGCGTGCGCCGCCCCGCCGCGAACCTGCAGGCGCTGATCGGCCTGCTGGCCGAGGACCAGCGCGCCGCCCCCGCCCTGACCGGCGCGATGCTGGAGGAGGCGGGCCGCCTTGCCGGCGCGATCACCGAGCTTGCCGCGCGCCACGAGGGCAGCCGCAGCGACGGGTGGCCGCTGGCCTTCACCCGCGCCAGCGAACTGGCAGACGCCATCCGCGCCCGGATCGAGGCGGCGGGGCTGGAGGTTGCCGTGGATGCCGCGCCGATCCTGCTGCGCTGCGAGGGGTTCGCGGTCGTGGCGCTGGTCTGCGTGCTGGCAGAGCGGGTGGCCGAGGCGGGGCTCGCACGCGGCTTCCGGCTGGAGATTGCCGAGGATGGGGCGGGCGCGATGATCCGGCTGGGCTGGACCGGGCAGCCGCTGCCGCTCGGCCAACTCGACGGCTGGCTTGGCGAGCCGCTGGAGCTGGGCCTGGCCGATGTGACCGGGCGCGGCGTGCTGCGCGCCCATGCCACCGAATGCTGGCCCGAGCTTGCGGCAGATGGCCGCGCCGCGATCTGCCTGCCGCTGCGCGAGGCGCGCCGCGCCCATGCCCGCCCCGCGCCGCTGACGCGGGCGGTGGTCCATGACTTCGACCTGCTGTCGAAGGCGCGCGTGGCGGGCGTGACGCAGGCGCGGCTGGAGGACCTGACCTATGTGGTCTTCGACACCGAGACCACCGGCCTGCTGCCCGCGCAGGGCGACGAGATCGTGCAGATCGCCGCGCTGCGCATCGTCAATGGCCGCCGGGTGGAAGGGGAGGTGTTCGACACGCTGGTCAATCCCGGCCGCCCGATTCCCGCCGCCTCGACCGCGGTGCATGGCATCACCGGCGCGATGGTGGCGGATGCGCCGGGCATCGAGGAGGTCGGCCGCCGCTTGCACAAATTCGCGGAAGGCGCGGTGCTGGTCGCCCACAACGCGCCCTTCGACATGGAGTTCCTGCGCCGGCACGAGGCCGGGATCGGCGCCAGCTTCGACAACCCGATCCTCGACACGGTGCTGCTGTCGGCGGTGGTGTTCGGGCAGGGCGAGGCGCACAGCCTCGACGCGCTGACCCACCGCCTTGGCATCACCATCCCCGAGGAGGCCCGCCACACCGCCCTCGGCGATGCCGTCGCCACCGCGGACGCCTTCCTGCGCCTGCTGCCGATGCTCCGCGCCAGGGGCATTGTCACCTTCGGCGACGTGCTGGCCGAGATCCGCAAGCATGGGCGGCTGCTGAAGGACCTGAACGGGTAGCGGGTCAGGCGAACGGGTCGCCGGGATACCCCACGCCGGCGAGATACAGCCCCTGCGGCGGGCAGACCGGGCCGCAGGCGGCGCGGCTTTTCGCCTCGAGTGCGCGGCGCACGTCGCCGGGCGCCCAGGCCCCGGCGCCGACCCGCTCCAGCGTTCCGACGATGGAGCGGACCTGATTGTGCAGGAAGCTGCGGGCGCGCAGGGTGAAGCGGTATTCGGTGCCGTGGGGGACGGGCAGCGCCTCGATCCCGATCGCGTCCAGCGTCCTGACCGGCGAGGCCGACTGGCACATCGCGGAGCGGAAGGTGGTGAAGTCGTGATGGCCGACCAGATGCGCGGCGCCCGCGCGCATCGCGGCCAGGTCGAGCGGGTTCAGCACCTGCCAGACCAGCCCCTTGTCATGCGTCACCGGGGCGCGGCGCTGGACGAGGCGGAAGAGGTAGCGCCGTTCGATGGCGGAAAAGCGGGCGTGGAAATCCTCCGCCACGCGCGCGGCCGCGAGGATCGCCACCGGCTGCGGCTTCAGGTGCCAGTTCAGCGCCTCGGCCAGCCGGAAGGGATCCCAGTCCCGGGCCAGATCGCAATGCGCCACCTGCGCCGTGGCATGCACGCCCGCATCGGTTCGGCCCGCCGCGGCGATGCCGGGCGCCTCGGCCTCCAGCCGGCGCAGCGCGGTCTCCACCGCCTGTTGCACCGAGGGCTGGCCGCTCTGGCGCTGCCAGCCGGCGAAGGGCGCGCCGTGATACTCGATCTTCAGTGCAAATCTTGGCATGGGGCCGGGGTAGCGCGGGGCGGGGCACTTGGCAATCGGCCGGCGTGAACGGCACTCCACATTCCCGGCGCGCGCGCCTATCGTGGCTGCAAAGCGAAGGGGCAGGTCTTGGGCATCGGTGACATTGCGGACAGCGTGACGCGCAGCGTCGAAAGCCTTGGCGCCTCGGTCAGCGAAGCCTTTTTCGAGCCGGTGATCCGGCTGGGGGTGACGGGGTTGTCGCGCGCGGGCAAGACGGTGTTCATCACCTCGCTGGTCGCGAACCTGCTGGACAGGGGGCGGATGCCGCAGCTGAAGGCGGCGTCGGAGGGGGCGATCCGCTCGGTCTTCCTGCAACCGCAGCCCGATGTGACGGTGCCGCGCTTCGAGTATGAGGCGCATCTGGCGGCGATGACCGGGCCGGACCCGCGCTGGCCCGACAGCACCCGCGCGGTGAGCGAATTGCGCCTGTCGTTCCGGGTGCAGCCGCAGGGGATGCTGGGCGGGCTGCGCGGGCTGCGCACCGTGCATCTGGATATCGTGGACTATCCCGGCGAATGGCTGCTGGACCTTGGCCTGCTGGAGCGCAGCTATGCCGACTGGTCCGCCGAGACGCTGGCCCGCATCGCGCCGCGGCCCGAGGCGGCGGGGTTCCTGGCGCTGGCGGGGGCAACCGACGGCGCCGCGCAGTTGGATGAGGCCGACGCGCGGGCGCTGGCGGAGAGTTTCGCGGGCTACCTGACCAAGGCGCGCGCCGCCGGCTGGTCCGATTGCACGCCGGGCCGGTTCCTGCTGCCCGGAGAGATGGCCGGCTCGCCCGCGCTGACCTTCGCCCCGATCGCGCAGCCGGCGCAGGCGGGCCGCGCGAGCCTGTGGCGCGAGATGGACCGGCGCTTCGAGGCCTACAAGGCGCGCATCGTCAAGCCGTTCTTCCGCGAGCATTTCGCCCGGATCGAGCGGCAGGTGGTGCTGGTCGATGCGCTTGGCGCGATCCATGCCGGCCCCCCCGCGGTCGAGGACATGCGCCGCGCGATGGCCGATATCCTTGCCGCCTTCCGCCCCGGCCGCAACGGCTGGCTGACCGGGCTGCTGGGCGGGCGGCGGGTGGAGCGGATCCTGTTCGCCGCGACCAAGGCGGACCATCTGCACCACAGCCAGCACCCGCGCCTGACCGCGATCATGGAGGCGCTTTTGCGCGAGGCGAAGGACCGCGCCGATTTCGCCGGGGCGCGGACCGCCGCCATGTCCATCGCGGCGCTGCGCGCGACGGTGGAGGAGACGATCAGCCATGAGGGCGGCACGCTCGATGCGGTGCGCGGCCGGCTGGAGGGTGGGCGGCAGGCGGCGTTCTGGGCGGGCGAGCTGCCCGGCGATCCGGCGCAACTGCTGGTGCCGGCGCGGCAGGGGGCGGCGCGCTGGCTCGATGCCGATTTCGGCGCGATGGCCTTTCTGCCCGCCGCCGCGCCGCTGCGCCCGGGCGAAGGCCCGCCGCATATAAGGCTGGACCGCGCCGCGGAATTCCTGATCGGAGACAGGTTGCGATGACCATTGAACCGAAACGGCGCGGGCCGGTCGTGCTTGACCGCGAGGGCGCGGCGGATGTCACCCCCGCCACCGCCCCGCCGGTGCCCGACGACCTGCCGGACGGGCGCGCGATGCAGATCGCGGCGCGGGTGGCGGCGCGGCCGCCCTCGCGGCTGGCGCGGTTCTTCTGGGCGAGCGCGGGGGCGCTGCTGTCTTTCCTGATCTCGATGGCGGCGTGGAATTTCGTCACCGGGCTGCTGGCGCGCAATCCGGTTCTGGGCTGGGCGGCGGCGGTGCTGGTCGGGGCCTTCGTGCTGGCGGCGCTGCTGATCGGCTTGCGCGAGCTGGCGGCCTATGCGCGGCTGGCGCGGCTGGACCGGGTGCACGCGGCGGCGATCGAGGCGCTGCTGGCGGGCGACCTGACGGCGGCGCGGGCGGTGACGGCGCGGCTGGTGGCGCTTTATGCCGGGCGGCCCGAGACGGCCTGGGGGCGCGGACGGCTTTCGGACCTGCAGGCCGAGGTGCTGGACGCCGACGCCCTGCTGCACCTGGCCGAGGCGGAACTGCTGGCGCCGCTGGATCAGCAGGCGCGGCGCGAGGTGGAGGCGGCGGCGCGCACGGTGGCGACCGTCACCGCGCTGGTGCCGATCGCGCTGGCCGATGTGGTCACGGCGCTGGCGGCGAACCTGCGCATGGTGCGGCGGGTGGCCGAGATCTATGGCGGGCGGGCCGGCACGCTGGGAAGCTGGCGGCTGCTGCGCACGGTGTTCACGCATCTGGTGGCCACCGGCGCGGTGGCGGTGGGCGATGACATGATCGAGACGGTGGCGGGCGGCGGCCTGCTTGCCAAGGTCTCGCGCCGCTTTGGCGAGGGCGTGGTGAACGGCGCGCTGACGGCGCGGGTCGGCGTCGCTGCGATCGAGGTCTGCCGGCCGCTGCCCTTCGCCGCATTGCCGAAGCCGAAGGTGTCGAACCTGGTGGGGCGCGGGCTTGCCGGGCTGTTCCCGGCCGGCAAGGGCGAGGCGGAGGGTTAGCGCAGGACGGGCTCAGCGCAGGAGGGGCACGCCGCCCGCGCGCGTTTCCATCTCGGCCAGCCCGAAGCGCAGGCCCTGCCCGATGCGGTGGGCGAGGGCCGACCATGCCGCGGCGGTTTCGGCGGGCAACTCGCGCTGAAGGGTCGCATCGAAGATGGCGAGCCAGTCCGGGAAATGCGCGGGTTTCACATCGCCCGCGCGGATATGGGCGCGCATCGGGCTGCCCGCATAGCCCCCGTCCAGCAGGATCGCATTGCGCCAGAAGGCGGCCACCTTCGCCTCATGCGCCGGCCAGTCGCTGACATGGGCCGCGAAGATCGGGCCGAGCTGCGCGTCCTGGCGGATCGCGGCGTAGAAGGCGGCGACCACGCGGTCGATCTGGCCCGCGGTGATGGCGAAGCGTGGCGGCAGGCTGGTCATGGGCGGCCCCTTTCGCTGCCGATATGCGCGCGCGGCGGGGGCGGTGCAAGGGCGGCGGTGTCGCACGAAGCGGGTGCCGCCGCCTTCGCGTCGGGTAGGGCCATCGCCTTCGCCGCGCGGCGACGGGTCAACTTGCACCGGGGCCTCGCCTTGCCCCGCCAAAAGCCCCGGGCGAGTGCGTGCGCCGCGCTCCCTTTACCTCGCGGCGGGCCTTTCCTATAAGGCGCGGATGACCCGGCCCGCCGCGCACCCCTTGCGAATTACCGGCCCGGCGCTCTGACCGCTGTCAGGGCCGCCGGGATGCTGCTTGCCGGGGGGTGCCGGACCACCGCGCCCGCCGTTCCCAGATTGTCAGGGCCATGACCGGCCCGCCCCCCGAGGATCGTTCCGATGTGCGCCGAGACCGCCGACCAGACCGCCGCCCCGACTGCCGCCCAGACTGCCGACCAGACCGCCGATACCGTTGACTACCGCGAGACCGTCTTCCTGCCCCAGACGCCGTTCCCGATGCGCGCCGGCCTGCCCGCGCGCGAGCCGGGGTGGCTGGCGCGGTGGGAGGGCATCGGCGTCTATGACCGGCTGCGCGAAAGGCAGGGCCGGGCGCCCTTCACGCTGCATGACGGGCCGCCCTATGCCAACGGGCACCTGCATATCGGCCACGCGCTGAACAAGACCATCAAGGACATGATCGTGCGCAGCCATCAGATGATGGGCTTCGATGCGCGCTATGTGCCGGGCTGGGACTGCCACGGCCTGCCGATCGAATGGAAGATCGAGGAGCAGTACCGCGCCCGCGGGCTCGACAAGGACGACGTGGACGTGGTGGCCTTCCGGCAGGAATGCCGCAAGTTCGCCGAAGGCTGGGTCGATATCCAGCGCGAGGAGTTCAAGCGGCTGGGGATCACCGGCAACTGGGCCGACCCCTACCTGACGATGGATTTCCATGCCGAGGCGGTGATCGCCGGGGAGTTCATGAAGTTCCTGATGAACGGCTCGCTCTATCAGGGCTCCAAGCCGGTGATGTGGTCGCCGGTGGAAAAGACCGCGCTGGCCGAGGCGGAGGTGGAGTATCACGACCTGACCAGCCACACGGTCTGGGTGCGGTTCAGGGTGCTGGCGGCTGCCAGCGACGCGCTGCGGGGCGCCGGCGTGGTGATCTGGACGACGACCCCCTGGACGATCCCGCAGAACCGCGCCGTGGCCTTCGGGCCGGGCATCGCCTACGGGCTCTACGAGGTGACGGGCCGGCCCGAGCAATCCACCGCGGTCATCGGGGAACGGCTCGTGCTGGCGGATGCGCTGGCGGCGCAGGTGATGGCGGCGGCGAAGCTGGAGGGGGGCATGTATCGCCGCCTGCGGGACGTGCCCGCAGCAGAGCTGGCGGGCGTGACGCTCGCCCACCCCTATCGCGGCATCGAGGGCGGCGCGGGCGAGTGGGACTATGATGTGCCGATGCTGCCGGGCGAGCATGTCACCGAGGACGCGGGCACCGGCTTCGTGCATACCGCGCCCTCCCACGGCGATGACGACTATCAGCTTGGCCTGAAGTTCAACCTGCCGATGACCTACAATGTCGAGGCCGATGGCTCCTACCGGGCCGATCTGCCGGTCTTCGGCGGGCAGGCGATCCTGACGGCCGAGGGCAAGGAAGGCCCGGCCAACGTGTCGAACATCAGGGCGCTGCATGGCGCGGGCGCGCTGCTGGCCAAGGGCAGGATCAAGCACTCCTACCCGCATAGCTGGCGGTCCAAGGCGCCGCTGATCTACCGCAACACCCCGCAATGGTTCGTCGCCATCGACACGCCGCTGGACGACGGGATGGGCGAGTATGGCGCCACCATCCGCGCCCGCGCGCTGGCCTCGATCGAGCGGCTGGTGACCTTCACCCCGCCCTCGGGCCGCAACCGCCTGCACGCGATGATCGAGAGCCGCCCCGACTGGGTGCTGTCGCGCCAGCGCGCCTGGGGGGTGCCGCTGACCTGCTTCACCAGGCGCGGCGCGCGGCCGACCGACCCGGACTTCCTGCTGCGCGATCCGGCGGTCAACGCCCGCATCGCCGCCGCCTTCGAGGCGGAGGGCGCGGATGTGTGGTATGTGCCGGGCTTCAAGGAGCGGATGCTGGAGGGGCTGCATGACGCGGCGGCCTACGATCAGGTCTTCGACGTGCTCGACGTGTGGTTCGACAGCGGCTCGACCCATGCCTTCGTGCTGCGCGACCGGCCCGATGGCACGGCGGATGGCATCGCCGATGTCTACATGGAAGGCACCGACCAGCATCGCGGCTGGTTCCATTCCTCGTTGCTGCAAGCCTGCGGCACGATCGGGCGCGCGCCTTACCGGGGCGTGGTGACCCACGGCTTCACGCTGGACGAGAAGGGCATGAAGATGTCCAAATCGCTTGGCAACACCATCGGCCCCGAGGAAATCGTCAAGGAGTATGGCGCCGATATCCTGCGGCTCTGGGTGGCGCAGGCCGACTACACCGCGGACCAGCGCATCGGCAAGGAAATCCTGAAGGGCACCGCCGACAGCTACCGGCGGCTGCGCAACACGATGCGCTTCCTGCTGGGCAACCTCGATGGCTTCACCGAGGCGGAGCGGGTCCAGCCGGCCGAGATGCCGGAGCTGGAACGCTGGGTGCTGCACCGGCTGGCCGAGCTTGACCATGTGGTGCGCGAGGGTTACCGCGCCTATGACTTTCAGGGCGTGTTCCAGACGCTGTTCGCCTTCTGCACGGTCGATCTGTCGGCGGTCTATTTCGACATCCGCAAGGACGCGCTCTATTGCGATGCGCCGGGCAGCCCGCGCCGGCGCGCGGCGCGCAGCACGCTCGACCTGCTGTTCCACCGGCTGACGAGCTGGCTCGCGCCGATCCTGGTGTTCACGATGGAGGAGGTCTGGCTCTGCCGCTTTCCGGGCGATGAGTCCTCGGTGCATCTGCAGGACATGCCCGACACCCCCGCCGACTGGCGCGACGAGGCGCTTGCCGCGCGGTGGGAGGCGCTGCGCCGGGTGCGCCGGGTGGTGACGGCGGCGCTGGAGGTGCAGCGCAGCGCCAAGCTGATCGGGGCGAGCCTCGAGGCGGCGCCGGTGGTGCATGTCGAGGATGCGGCGGTGCTGGTGGCGCTGAAATCGCTGGATTTCGCCGAGATCTGCATCACCTCGGATCTGGTGCTGACCGGCGATCCGGCCCCGACCGAGGCGTTCCGCCTGCCCGAAGTGCCGGGCGTGGGTGTGGTCTTCGAGCGGGCCGAGGGCGGGAAATGCCAGCGTTGCTGGCAGATCCTGCCCGATGTGGGCCAGCACGCGCATCCCGGCACCTGCGCGCGCTGCGATGCCGCGCTGACGGCGATGGGGAAATAGGCGGGCCGGGGGGGCGCGGGCGGCGCGATCGGCCGCCCGCGCCCTACACCGTCAGCAGGTTGCGCACCGTGTCTCCCTCCAGCTCCGCCCGGGTGCCGGCGCGGATCACCTGGCCGCGCTCCAGCACGATGAAATCGTCGGCAAGCTCGCGGGCGAAATCGAAATACTGCTCCACCAGCACGATGGCCATGTCGCCGCGCCCGCGCAGGTATCGGATGGCGCGGCCGATGTCCTGGATGATCGAGGGCTGGATGCCCTCGGTCGGCTCGTCCAGCACCAGAAGCCGGGGGCGGGTGACCATCGCGCGGCCGATGGCAAGCTGCTGCTGCTGGCCGCCCGACAGATCGCCGCCGCGCCGGCCCATCATCTGCTCCAGCACGGGGAACAGCTGGAACACCTCGTCGGGCACCCGCCGCTCGCGCCGGGGCAGCAGCGAGAAGCCGGTTTCGAGGTTCTCGCGCACGGTCAGCAGCGGGAAGATCTCGCGCCCCTGCGGCACGAAGGCGATGCCGGCGCGGGCGCGCGCCTCGGGGCGCAGGCGCGAGAGGTCGCGCCCCTCCCACTCCATCGTGCCGGACCTGATCGGCTGGCGGCCGGTGATGGCGCGCAGCAGCGTGGTCTTGCCGACGCCGTTGCGGCCAAGCACGGCGGTGACCTTGCCGGGACGGGCGGTCATCGACACGCCGCGCAGCGCCTGGGCCGCGCCGTAGAACACGTCGATCTCGCGGATGTCCAGCATGTCAGCGCCCCAGATAGACTTCGATGACCTCGGGATTCGCCGACACATGGTCCAGCGAGCCTTCGGTGAGGACATGGCCCTGATGCAGCACCGTGACGCGGCAATCGAGGGCGCGGACGAACTCCATGTCATGCTCGACCACGATGACGGTGTGCTTGCCGGCGAGGCTGCGCAGCAATTCGGCCGTGCGCATGGTCTCGGCATCGGTCATGCCGGCGGCGGGTTCATCGACCAGCAGCAGTTCGGGATCCTGCGCCAGCAGCATCCCGATTTCCAGCCATTGCTTCTGCCCGTGGCTGAGATCGGCGGCGGGGCGGTGGCGGTCGCCCTCCAGCCGCACAAGCCGCAGAAGCTCGGTGATGCGGGCGGCCTCCGCCTCGGTCCGGCGGTGGAAGAGCGTCGCGAAGACCGAGCGCCCGGCCTTGAGCGAGAGGGCGATGTTCTCCTGAACGCTGTGGGTCTCGAACACGGTGGGTTTCTGGAACTTGCGGCCGATGCCGAGCCGGGCCGAGCCCGCCTCGTCGATCCTGGTCAGATCGACGGTCTGGTTCCACCAGACGCCGCCGGTATCGGGACGGGTCTTGCCGGTGATGATGTCCATCATCGTGGTCTTGCCGGCGCCGTTGGGGCCGATCACGGCGCGCAATTCGCCCTTGTCCACGGCGAGGCTCAGATCATTGATCGCCTTGTAGCCATCGAAGCTGCGGCTGACGCCGTCAAGAAGCAACTGGACGGTCATGCCTTGGCTCCTTCTTCGGTGACGCCGTCTTCAAGCGCGGCAGAGGCGCGGCGCGCGCGGCGGCCACGGCTGCCGGCGACGCCCTCGATCAGGCCAAGCACGCCCGTCGGCAGGAACAGGGTGACGAGGATGAAGAGGCCCCCCAGCGCGAACAGCCAGAATTCGGGGAACCAGCCGGTGAACAGCGTCTTGGCCAGCGCCACGAGGATCGCGCCAAGCGCCGCGCCGACAAGCGTGCCGCGCCCGCCGAGCGCGACCCAGATCACCACCTCGATCGAGTTGGCGGGGCTGAACTCGCCGGGGTTGATGATGCCGACCTGCGGGGTGTAGAGCGCGCCCGCGACGCCGGCCATCATCGCCGAGACGACGAAGATGAACAGCTTGAAGCCCTCGACCCGGTAGCCGAGAAAGCGGGTGCGGCTTTCCGCGTCGCGGATGCACACGAGGATCATCCCCAGTTTCGAGGTGGTGATGGCGCGGGCGATCAGCAGCCCCGCGGCCAGCGCAACCGCCGTCAGCACGAACAGCCCGGCGCGGGTGCTGTCGGATTGCAGCGGGAAGCCGAGCACGTCCTTGAAGTCGGTCAGGCCGTTGTTGCCGCCGAAGCCCATTTCATTGCGGAAGAAGGCAAGTTGCAGCGCGTAGGTCATCGCCTGGGTGATGATCGACAGATAGACGCCCGTCACCCGGCTGCGGAAGGCGAACCAGCCAAAAAGGAAGGCAAGCGCCCCCGGCACCAGCATCACCATCAGCGAGGCGAACCAGAAATTGCCGAAGCCCATCCAGAACCACGGCAATTCGTCCCAACTGAGAAACACCATGAAATCGGGCAGGTTCGGGTTGGCATAGACGCCGCGGTCGCCGATCTCGCGCATCAGGTGCATTCCCATCGCATAGCCGCCAAGCGCGAAGAAGGCGCCGTGGCCGAGCGAGAGGATGCCGCAAAAGCCCCAGACCAGATCCAGCGCGACGGCGAGAAGGGCGTAGCACAGGTACTTGCCCAGCAGCGAGACGATGTAGCTGGGCACCACCTTGCCCTCGAAGGCGAGGTTGCCCACCGGGATCGCGACGGTCAGCACGAAAAGGCCGGCGAGGAAGATGCCCATGCGGCGGTCGATGAGAGTGGTCATGGGCTGGGATCCTTCGGGGCAGGGTCGGCGGGCGGGGGCGGGGCTGGCGGCAGCGGCACGAACGGCAGCGACCGGGCAAGGGGGAAGGCGGGCACCGGTCAGCCCTCCACCGCGCGGCCCTTGACGGCGAACAGGCCGCGCGGGCGCTTCTGGATGAACAGGATGATGGCGACCAGCACGATGATCTTGGCCAGCACCGCCCCGGCATAGGGTTCGAGGAACTTGTTGACGATGCCAAGGCTGAAGGCGCCCGCCAGCGTGCCCCAGATGTTGCCGGCACCGCCGAACACCACGACCATGAAGCTGTCCACGATATAGGTCTGGCCGAGGTTGGGGCTGACATTGTCGATCTGCGACAGCGCGACGCCCGCCAGCCCGGCGATCCCGGCGCCAAGGCCGAAGGTCAGCGCATCGACCCAGTTGGTGCGGATGCCCATGCTGGCCGCCATCGGGCGGTTCTGCGTGACGGCGCGCATCTGCAAACCGACGGGGGTGCGTTTCATCACGAACAGCAGTACGGCAAAGACCGCCAGCGCGAACAGCAGGATCCAGAGCCGGTTCCAGGTGACGGTCATCTGCCCGACATCGAAGCTGCCCGACATCCAGGACGGGTTGCCCACCTCGCGGTTGTTCGGGCCGAAGATCGAGCGCACGGCCTGCTGCAGGATCAGGCTGACGCCCCAGGTGGCGAGCAGGGTTTCCAGCGCCCGGCCGTAAAGGTGCCGCACGATGCCGCGCTCGATCGCCACGCCGACGGCGCCCGCGACCACAAAGGCCAGCGGCGCCGCGATCAGCAGCGACCAGTCGAACAGGCCCGGCGCGTTCTGGCGGATGGTTTCCTGCACGGCATAGGTGGTGTACGCGCCCAGCATCACCAGTTCGCCATGCGCCATGTTGATGACGCCCATCACCCCGAAGGTGATGGCAAGCCCGATCGCCGCCAGCAGCAGCACCGAGCCAAGCGACAGGCCATACCAGATGTTCTGCGCATAGCCCCAGAGCATTCGCGACCGCTCGATGCTGGCAAGCGCGGCGGATGCGGCCTCGGCGATGTCCGGGTCCGGCGAGGCGGCAAAGGGCGTCAGGATGCGCTGCGCATCGGCATCGCCGCGGCGGGCGATCACGTCGATGGCCGCGCGCTTTTCCGCATCGGGAAAGTCGCCGTCAAGGATGGCGACCGCGCGCGCCTCGGCCAGGCGGGACTTGACGGCGGCGTCCTGCTCGCGCTGGAAGGCGGCGTCCAGAAGCGCGTATTGCGCGGCATCGGGGGCGCGGAAGGCGGCATCGGCGGCGGCAAGGCGCTTGGCCGGATCCGGGTCCGACAGGGTGAGGATGCCAAGCGCCGCGCGAATGTCGCGCCGCAGGCCGTTGTTCACGCGGATCTTTTCGACCTTCGCCTCCGCAACCCCGGCCTCCGCGACGGGCGCGCCGGTCAGCGCGTCGGCGGGGGCGGGGGCCAGCGTCACCACCTGCCCCGTCGCCGCGATCACGCCAAGCGTGCCGTCGAGCAGCGCGGTCAGGATCGCCTCGGCCCGCGGATCGCCGGTCAGGGCAATGTCACCGACAACGGCGCCGCGCGCGCTGTAGCTGCCTTCGGGCAGGGCGGCGACGAGATCCTCGAAGCTGGCGGTCTGGGCGAGCGCGGGGGCGGCAAGCAGCGGCAGAAGCAGGGCCATGAGGCAGGCGCGCAGGAAGGACATGGGGCAGATCCGCCTTGGGCCGGAAGGGGGAAAGCAGAGGGCAGCACGGGCGGCGGGGCATCCGGCACCGCGCCGCCCGTCTGCGATATTCGTCGGGGCGCGACACCGGCCTTGCGGCTGGCGTCGCGCCCCTGGGTGGCGGCGTCAGTTGGTGGCGCCGCCGCAGGTCTTGGTCTCGGTGTTGTAGTTGCCGCATTTCAGCTCGACCCAGTCGGCGACCAGCACGGCGCTTTCCGGCAGGAAGTCCGACCACGCATCGCCCTCGACAAGCCCGTCGGTCTCCCAGACCACCTCGAACTGGCCGTCATCCTGAATCTCGCCCACCAGCACCGGCTTGGTGATGTGGTGGTTCGGCAGCATGACCGAGGTGCCGCCGGTCAGGTTCGGAACCTCGATGCCGGGCAGCGCGTCGATCACGGCGTCGGCCTCGGTGGTGCCGGCCTTCTCGACCGCCTTCACCCACATGTTGAAGCCGATGTAATGGGCTTCCATCGGGTCGTTGGTCACGCGGTCGGGGTCGCCGATGAAGGCCTTCCACTTCTCGATGAACTCGGCATTCTCGGGGGTGTCCACCGACATGAAGTAGTTCCAGGCGGCGAGGTGCCCGACCAGCGGCGCGGTATCGAGCCCGGCCAGTTCTTCCTCGCCGACCGAGAAGGCGATGACGGGGATGTCCTCGGCGGACACGCCCTGGTTGCCAAGCTCCTTGTAGAACGGCACGTTGGCATCGCCGTTGATGGTGGATACGACGGCGGTCTTCTTGCCGGCGGAGCCGAAGCTCTTGATTTCGGACACGATCGTCTGCCAGTCGGAATGGCCGAAGGGCGTGTAGTTGATCATGATGTCCTCGGGGGCGACGCCCTTGCCGATCAGGTAGGCCTCGAGGATCTTGTTGGTGGTGCGCGGATAGACATAGTCGGTGCCTGCCAGAACCCAGCGTTCGACGCCTTCCTCGGCCATCAGGTAATCCACCGCCGGGATCGCCTGCTGGTTCGGCGCGGCGCCGGTGTAGAACACGTTCCGCTGGCTTTCCTCGCCTTCGTACTGCACCGGGTAGAACAGGATCGAGTTCAGTTCCTCGAACACCGGCAGCACCGATTTGCGCGAGACCGAGGTCCAGCAGCCGAACACCACGTCCACGTCATCCGCCTCGATCAGCTCGCGCGCCTTTTCGGCGAAGAGCGGCCAGTCCGACGCCGGGTCCACGACGACCGCCTCGAGCATCTTGCCGTCGATGCCGCCCTTCTTGTTCTGCTCGTCGATGAGCATGAGCATCACGTCCTTGAGCGTGGTTTCCGAGATCGCCATCGTCCCCGACAGCGAATGGAGGATGCCCACCTTGATGGTGTCGTCCTGCGCCACCGCGGCGGTGGACAGCAGCAGCGAGGCAATGCCCGCCCTGAACCCCGCCTTCAACATCGTCCTGGTCCTGAAGATCATCGCCCTCGTCATCCCTCTGAAAGCTGCGCATGGGGCAAGGCTTCCCCGCCGCCGGACTCCCCATGAATCCGGACGCCCCGCGCAAATCGTTGCTGCATCACATGCGTGGCGACGGTCGCCCGTCTCCCCCCACCCGTTCATTCGGGGCGTCGCGCGTCCCGATGATCAGGTTTGCAAGCGGCGCGCGGCCTGTGAACCGCGGGCTTGCGGCGCCGGGGCGCCGGGGCACGGAATTGTGACGGCAGCGCCCTGTTGCTGACTTTTTGTGCGAAGTTGTCGTTGAAATGTGCGAAAAAACGTCCGGGGTTTGCACAACCCGGCCGATTCGGGGCGGCGGGGGCAGGTGTCGCGCAGCGCCGGGGCGGGCGCAGCCAAGCCTTCGGGTGGGGGGAGGGTGCAGCAATGAGCGGCCCCATGCTCCGGGCTCGGCCGTCCGTCCCCGCGACATTTTGCGCCGTCGCGATCCAGGCCCGTTTGGTCTGAATCAATTGCGCCGGCGGAGTCTGCTGCGACTCTGCGTGGAGTACATTCTTTGGGAGAATCAGAATGTCACGGAAAGCGCTTTCCCGGATTGCTGCCACCGTCGTTGTCGCATCCCTTCCCGCCAGCGGTGCTTTTGCCGCCGACGCGGCGCTGCGCGAGGATGCGCTCGCCCTCTTCGAGCCGATCCCCGAGAGCCCGGATCCCGCTCTCGATCCGGCAGCGGTCGAGCTGGGCAAGGCATTGTTTTTCGAGCCGCGCCTGTCCGAGGGGCACAACATCAGTTGCAACACCTGCCACAACCTCGGCACCGGCGGCGTGGACCTCTCGCCGGTCTCGCTGGGGCACCGCTGGCAGAAGGGTGGGCGCAACTCGCCCACGGTGCTGAACGCGGTGTATAACACGGCGCAGTTCTGGGATGGCCGGGCGGCCGACCTGACCGAGCAGGCGGGCGGGCCGATGGTCAACCCCGTCGAGATGGGCTCGACGCAGGAACATGTCGTGGAACAGCTCAAAGGCATCCCGGGCTATCTGCCGCTGTTCGCCGCGGCATTTCCGGCCGACCCGGACCCGGTGAACTTTGCGAATGCCGAAGCTGCGATCGCCGCCTTCGAGCAGACCCTGATCACCCCGAACGCGCCCTTCGACCGGTTCTTGCGCGGCGACGACGGCGCGATGACGGCAGAACAGCAGGCGGGGCTGCGCGTCTTCATGGATCAGGGCTGTGCCTCCTGCCACAACGGCATCAACCTCGGCGGCAACAGCTATCAGCCCTTCGGCGTGGTCGAGAAGCCGGATTGGGCAATCCTTCCGCCCGGCGACAAGGGCCGCTTCGAGGTCACCCGCGCCGAGGAGGATGCCTATGTGTTCAAGGTTCCGACCCTGCGCAACATCTCCCTGACACCGCCCTACTTCCATTCGGGTTCGGTCTGGGATCTGAAGACGGCGGTGGGGGTGATGGGCTCGGCCCAGCTCGGGGCGACGCTTGATGCGGATCAGGAAGCGAGCATCGTGGCGTTTCTCGACAGCCTGACCGGCGAGATGCCGCAGATCGTCTACCCGACATTGCCGCCAAGCACTGCCGATACTCCGCGCCCGCAGCAGTGATCTGCGGGCAAGGGGACAGTGCCGGCGGCGCGTCCGGAACCCCGGGAGGGCCGGTGAAGGCAAGCCGCGCCCCGAACGCCACATGGCCTTTTCTCGCCATTGCCTGCAGGGTTTCCTGTGATTTTCATGAAACCCTGCAATTGCGGTTCCGCCCATGAAGCGTCGGGGCCTCGGAGCACCGCGCATGGGCCTCCAGACAACGCTCCCTGAAGGCACAGCCGGTGGGCGGGGTGCGCATGTCCGGCGGCGTGCCGGGAATCTGCGGCAACCGGTCGGTGCCGGTGGCGCCGACTCCGGGGATCGTGGCCAGCAGGCTCTGGGTATAGGGGTGCCGCGCCGCACGAAAGATGTCACCGACCGGCCCGAACTCCACGATCCGCCCGGCATACATGACCGCCACCTTGTGCGCGAACCGGGCCACCAGCCCAAGGTTGTGCGTGATGAACAACATAGCCGCCCCCGACTCGGAGGTGAGATCCTTCAGCAACTCGACGATCTGCGCCTGGATCGTCACGTCAAGCGCCGTGGTGGGTTCGACCGCGATCACCAGCCGCGGCCGGCATGACAACGCCATGGCGATCATCACCCGCTGGTGCATGCCGCCGCTCATCTCGAACGGATAGGCCTCGATCCGCCGCTCGGCATCGGGGATGCCCACCTTGTCCAGCCATTTGACCGCCTCTGCCCGCGCCTCGGCCCGCGACAATCCCGGACTGCGCATGATCGGCGCGACCATCTGCTTGCTGACCCGCATCACCGGATCGAGCGATGACATCGGGTCCTGGAACACCGTGCCTACCTCGCGGCCGCGGATGGCGGTCAGCTGACGCTCGGTCATGGCACAGAGGTCGCGCCCGTTCAACAGCACCTCGCCGCCCGCGACCCGGCCCGGATAGGCCAGCAGCCGCAGCAGCGACATCGCCATCGCGCTTTTTCCCGACCCGCTTTCGCCCACCACCGCGATGCGCTCTCCGGCGGCGACGGCGAACGAGACGCCATCCACCGCAGTGACCGTGCCGCTGTCGGTGCGGAACTCGGTCCGCAGCCCGCGCACCTCCAGCAGCGCCGCCTCGACCGCCGATTGACAGGTCATCCTCGAACGATGTTGCCCAGCGACGGCGCGGGCGGCATGATGCTCAGACCCAGAAAGCTGAGGCTCGCCTCGATCAGGATGGCGTTGGCCGCCGTGATGCTGCCCGCCACCAGCATCGGTGACAGCGTGTTGGGCACGATATGGCGCGTCATCAGCCAGTATTGCGACGCCTTGACCGTACGTGCGGCGTCGATGAAGGCGCGCGACCGGAGGCTCAGCACCAGCGAGCGCTGCAGCCGGATGAAGCGCGGGACATCGGCCAGCGAGATCGCGAGGATCACCGGCACCAGTCCGGTGCCCATGACCGCCACCAGCCCTATGGCCAGCAGCAGCGACGGGAACGCCAGGAAGATGTCGACGATGGTCATCACGGCCCGGTCCAGCCGCCGAAGAATCCCCCGAGCGTGCCCAGCACCATACCGAACGCCAGCGCGATCAGGGCCACCGAAAACCCGACCAGCAGCGACACCTTGATGCCGCTCAGCGTGCGGCTGAAGATGTCGCGGCCCATCTTGTCGGTTCCGAACGGATGCGCGAACGACGGCGGCTCCATCAGGGCGAAGAGGTTGGTCTCCAGCGGCGCCTGGATCGGCAGCAGCGGGGCCACGGCCGTCAGGATCAGGATCGGCACGAGAATGGCCAGCGCGATGCGCGCCTTGGTGTTGGCCAGCAGGCTGTCGCCGCCCGCGGCAGTCTTGAAGATGCCGCGCCACCGGGCGGGCCTGGTCGGTGCGAAATCGGCGGTCTGCGCGGCCATGCCCGTGCTCCTCAGAAGCTCACGCGCGGGTCGAGCGCGCGGAATGGTAAAGATGAACTCGACGATCATGGTGCCGTTCAGCAGGTTTCCGAAGCTCAGCCCGATGACGGTGGCGATGGGCAGGGCCGCGTTCTTCAGCGCGTGGCGGAACAGCTCCGCCAGTTCAGACCAGCCCAGCGAGCGGGCGGTCCGCACATAGTCCTCGCTGAGGATTTCCAGCACAGATGTCCGGGTGATGCGCGCCATGGTGGCGACCTGCGTCATCAACAGCACCAGCACCGGCAGCGCCAGCCGCGCCACCATCCCCCACGGATCCTCCCATGTGACCTGCCCGCTGGCCGGGAACCAGCCGAAGCTGAGCGAAAAGACCAGCAGGAACACCAGCGATGTCCAGAACGAAGGCATCAGATCCAGCACCATGGCCAGCCCGGTCAGCAGGTTGTCGAGCCACATCTTGCCACGATGCGCCATGAAGGCGGCCATGGTGCCCAGCGGAATGGCCAGCATGACCGTCAGCAGGATCGTCGGCGCCGCGATTGTCATGGTGATCGGTATCGCCCGGGCGAGAAGCGAGGCGACGGGCAGCCGCGTCGTGATCGTCTCGCCGAGGTCGAGCCGGGCCAGGCTGAACAGGTAGTCGCGGTACTGCGCGAGCAGCGGCTTGTTCAGCCCCATCTGCTCGCGCAGACGCTCCAGGCCTCGCCTGACATGGTGTCGCCCGCCATTGCCGATGCCGCATCGCCGGGAATGAACCGCAGCGTAAAGAAGACCAGTGTCACGACACGGAACGCGGTGATGAACAGCTGCAGAAACTTCTTCAGCGCATAGTCGATCATGGCACCCGTCCTTTCGTCCTTGACCCTAGCGAGCGATATCGACGTCCCAGAAGTCGACCTGGCCCAGGTAGTTGATGTTCACGCCGGTCACTTCGGGCTTGCCCGGCCAGTAGACGTAGACGTTCTGGGAGTAGGTCGGAAGATACGGCACCTCATCGGCGACGATCTGCTGCACCTCGGTATACATCTCCATCGCCCGTTCGGCGTCGGGCTCGGCGCGGGCCTTCTCCAGCAGTGCGGTCACCTTCGGATTGTCATAGCGCGCCCCGTTCAGGCCGCCCGGAGCCTTGTTGTCCGGATGCAGGAAGCTGAACAGGATCATGTCGGGGTTGATCGCGGGCAGCAGCCGCGACGCCATGTCGAACTCGCCGGCGTTGCGCCGCTTGTTGAAGGTCGGCGTGTCCACCAGTTCCACCTGCATGTCGATGCCCACCTTGCTGAGAAAATCGATCTCGAACTGCTGGATCTCGGTGACGCCCTGTGCCGAGGTTCCAAGCTGCTTGACCGAAAACCCCTCAGGATACCCTGCTTCGGCCAGCAGCGCCTTGGCCTTTTCCGGATCGTATTCATAGGTCGGAATGTCGTTGGTGTAGACCGACATCCACGGCATCAGCATGGAGTGGTGCGCCTGCGCCAGGCTGGGAGAGATCGCCTTGGTGATGGTGTCATAGTCGATGGCATGGTCCACGGCCTTGCGCACCAGCGGGTTTGAGAACGGCTCGAACTCGGTGTTGAACACCAACAGAAGCACCGCATAATCCTTGACCGTGTTCAGCGTGAACCCCTCGTCCGCAAGAATCTTGAGGTTCTCCTCCTTGTTCGACCGCATCACCAGATCGACCTCGCCGTTGCGCAGGGCAATCGTGGCGGTGGACTCGTCGTTGATGATGTTGAAGACCAGCGTTTCGATGGGCGCCGGCCCGCGCTCTGAACCGCCCCGGGTTT
>DIVD01000025.1:40352-63000 GCA_002423245.1 Rhodobacteraceae bacterium UBA6141 | reverse complement strand
CCCGACCTCTCCCAGTTCGATTCCCTGACGCTCCGCGCCATGCTGCAATGGCAGATGGAGCTTGGCGCGACCGAGGCGATCGGGGACGCGCCGGTGAACCGCTACGCCGAGACGGCGGCGCCGAGCCCGGTGGCCGCTCCTGCGGCCCTGGCGGTTCCGGCGGGCGAGGTGGACTGCGTTTCCGAGGCGCAGGCCGCGGTGCGGAGCGTGCAGACCCTTGCCGAGCTGGCCGAGGTGCAGGCGGCGTTCGAGCTTTGCGACATCAGGAAGGGCGCCCGCAACTTCGTTTTCGCTGACGGGGATCCGGCGGCGCGGGTGATGGTGATCGGCGAGGCGCCGGGGCGGGACGAGGATATCGAGGGCAGGCCCTTCGTGGGCCGGGCGGGGCAGCTTCTGGACCGGATGTTCGCGGCGATCGGGCTGGACCGGCAGCAGCTTTACATCACCAATGTCATGCCCTGGCGCCCGCCGGGGAACCGCACGCCCCAGCCCGAGGAAATCGCGATGATGCTGCCGTTCCTCGAGCGGCATGTGGCGCTGGCGGACCCGGAGGTGGTGGTGCTGATGGGAAACACGCCCTGCGGCGCGGCGCTGGGGCGGACGGGGATCCTGAAGCTGCGCGGCCAATGGGTCAGCGCCTTCGGCAAGCCGGCGCTGCCGATGACCCACCCGGCCTATCTGTTGCGCAATCCGGCGGCGAAGCGCGAGGCATGGGCGGATCTGCTGGCGATACAGGCAAGGTTGAGGAGCGGGGCATGAGAGAGTTCATTCCGGTGCGGATCGCGGTGCTGACGGTATCGGACACGCGCGGGCCGGCAGAGGACAAATCCGGCGAGACCCTGGTGCAACGCATCGAAGCTGCGGGTCATGTTCTGGCGGCGCGGCATGTCCTGCCGGACGAGCGGGCGCAGATCGCGGCGCAGCTTCGCGCGTGGATCGCCGATCCCGCGATCGACGTGATCCTGACCACCGGCGGCACCGGCCTGACCGGCCGCGACGTGACGGTGGAGGCGCATCGCGACGTGTACGAAAAGGAGATCGAGGCATTCGGCACCGTCTTCACCCTCGTTTCCATGAAGAAGATCGGCACATCCGCCGTGCAGAGCCGTGCCTGTGGCGGGGTGGCGGGGGGGACATACCTGTTCGCTCTGCCCGGCAGTCCGGGGGCGTGCCGGGACGCCTGGGACGAGATCCTGAGCCTGCAACTGGACTACCGGCACATGCCCTGCAACTTCGTCGAGATCCTGCCGCGGCTGGAAGAGCATCGGCGGCGGAAATAGGGTTTGCCGCGCGCGGCGGCCTCAGCCGGGGCAGCCGCGCAGTTCCACCGCCCGCCCCTCGCCCAGAACGGTGATGGTCAGGCGCGAGCGGTCGAGCGCGACCGGGCCGCCGTTTTCGGCGATCAGGTCGGACGTGCTGACCAGCCGCCCGCCCTCGCGCCGGGTCACCGATTCGGAGACCCAGAGCTGCGGATCGGGGGTTTCGAACACCGCCACATCCTCGGCGCCGCCGGGCAGGTCGATCTCTGCGGTCAGGCGCAGGCCGTCCCTGATCGGCTCCACCCGGCAGCGCAGGCCGCTGAGCCCGGCCTTGCCGCCGCCCATCGGCCGATCGGCCAGCGCGGCGCGGATCGCGGCATCGGGCGCGCCGCCGCCCTGCGGCAGATCCGCCCCGAGCCGCAGCGAGACCGGAACGCAGATGTCGCGGCAGACCCCCATGTCGATGCTGGCGCTGAGGTGGATCGGGCGCGAGGCGTCGCGCGGGGTGATCTCCAGCGGCAGCACCAGATGATGCTTGTAGCCGATGGTGCGCATGCCATTGAGGTGGAACACCTCGGGTGTCGGCCAGTGGACGCGCACGGAGGCGACGTTGTCCGACCCCGACCAATCGAATTGCGGCGGGATGCCCGCCTCGCCGGGGGCGCGCCAGTAGGTCTTCCACCCCTCGGCGAGATCCAGCCGCAGCGCCGACATCCGGGTGCCGCTCTCGGTGCGCCAGCCGCCAAGGAATCCGGCGCGCACCAGATCGCCCGGCACGGGTTCGGCCGGCGCCGGGGCGGCGCTGGCAAGGGTCAGCAAGGCGGCGGCGGCGAGGCGCGAGAGCGCGGCACGCGCGGCGGCAGGCAGGCGGAGGGCAGGATGTGCAATCATCGCGCGAGGGTTATCCCGCAGCCGGCGAGATGGAAGTCACATTTCCGCCAACCGGCGTGACTGTGGCGCCCGAGCCACCTTGCGCCCCTTGCGCGGCCCCCGGTGCGGCGCGATGCTGGAGCGAGAGGAGAGGCCCCATGGATCTGACCGGAAAACTGCTGATCGCCATGCCGGGCATGGGCGATGTGCGCTTTGACAAGAGCGTCGTGTATCTGTGCGCGCATTCCGACAAGGGCGCGATGGGGCTGATCGTCAACAAGCCGGTGCATGACCTGTCGTTCTCGCATCTGCTGAACCAGCTCGGGGTGAAGCAGGGGCCGGGCGGGGCCGAGATACGGGTGCATTTCGGCGGCCCGGTGGAGCATGGCCGCGGCTTCGTGCTGCATTCGTCCGACTATCCGGGCGGCGAGGCGACGCTGCATGTGGACGAGCGCTTCGCAATGACCGCGACGATGGACATCTTGCAGGCGATTGCCCAGGGGCAGGGGCCGGAGCGCTCGATCATGGCGCTGGGCTATGCGGGCTGGGGGCCGGGGCAGATCGAGGCCGAGATCCTGCGCAATGGCTGGCTGACGGCCGAGGCAAGCCCGGATCTGGTGTTCGCGAAGCAGGATGCCACCAAGTGGGAGCGCGCGCTGAAGACGCTGGGGGTGGACCCGGTGGGGCTGTCCTCGGCGGCCGGGCGGGCGTAGCGGGCGGGCGTAGCGGCCGGGCGTAGCGGGCGGGCCGGCGTGAGGGGCGGGGTGCAAAAGGCGCCGTGCAGACTTCGGCCCCGCCCGCTCTTGCCCGTTCGCCCTGGCCCCGTTCGCCCTTGCCGTGCGGCCCCACCCCATGCTTGACCCTGCAAGAGCCATTGGCTAGGCCGGTCCGCGACATGTTTTGCAGATCACGGCGCGCGGCACCCGGCCGGGCCACTGGAGGAAAAATTGGCAAACCCCTCGCTTCTTGTCCTGCCCGGTGACGGCATCGGCCCCGAGGTGATGGCCGAGGTCGGCAAGATCATCGGCTGGTTCGGCACCAGGCGCGGCATCGTCTTCGATGTCGATGAGGATCTGGTGGGCGGCTGCGCCTATGACGCGCATGGCACCCCGCTGACCGACGCGACGATGGCCAAGGCGCAGGCCGTGGATGCGGTGCTGCTGGGGGCCGTGGGCGGGCCGAAATACGATGCGCTGGATTTCAGCGTGAAGCCGGAGCGGGGCCTCTTGCGGCTGCGCAAGGAGATGGACCTGTTCTCCAACCTCCGCCCGGCGCAGTGCTTTGACGCGCTGGCGGATTTTTCCTCGCTGAAGCGCGAGGTGGTGGCGGGGCTCGACATCATGATCGTGCGCGAGCTGACCTCGGGCGTGTATTTCGGCGAACCGCGCGGGATCTTCCCCGACAACGAGGGCGGGCGCGTCGGCGTGAACACCCAGCGCTACACCACCGCGGAAATCCGCCGGGTGGCGCGCTCGGCGTTCGAGCTTGCGCGGCGGCGGCGCAACAGGGTCTGCTCGATGGAGAAGGCCAATGTGATGGAATCGGGCATCCTGTGGCGCGAGGAAGTGCAGTGGGTGCATGACAACGAATACCCGGATGTCGAGCTGAGCCACATGTATGCCGATGCCGGCGCGATGCAGCTTGTGCGCTGGCCCAAGCAGTTCGACGTGATCGTGACCGACAACCTGTTCGGCGACCTGTTGTCCGACTGCGCGGCGATGCTGACGGGCAGCCTTGGGATGCTGCCCTCGGCCAGCCTTGGCGCGCCGGCGGCGAACGGGCGGCCGAAGGCGCTTTACGAGCCGGTGCATGGCTCGGCGCCCGATATCGCCGGGCAGGGCAAGGCGAACCCGATCGCCTGCATCCTCAGCTTCGCGATGGCGCTGCGCTATTCCTTCGACATGGGCGCCGAAGCGGACCGTGTGGAGCGCGCGGTCGAGGCGGTGCTGGCGGATGGCGCGCGCACCCCGGATCTGATGGGGCCGGAGGGCGGCACACCGCTGAGCACCGCCGAGATGGGCGACCGGATCGTCCGCGCGCTGGACGCCAGCCTGTAGGGCCGCCCGCGAAAAAGCCCCCGGTGACGGGGGCTTTTGCTTGCGTGCGCGTCCGGCGCGGGTTCAGGCCGGCGCCTTGGCGAAGCGCAGATAGGGCAGCTTGATGTCGAGCGGGCCATATTTGGCCGTCGCCTCGTCGGTCGGGACCGACAGCGCGACGATCACGTCCTGCCCCGGCACCCAGTTGGCCGGCGTGGCGAAGGGCGCGCCGTCGGTGGCGCGCACGGCATCCAGCGCGCGCAGCACCTCGGCGAAGTTGCGGCCCACCGACATCGGGTAGGTCATCGTCAGGCGCACCTTCTTGTCGGGGCCGATGATGAACACGCTGCGCACCGTCGACGAATGTGCCGGGGTGCGGCCGTCGGGCAGATAGGCGTCGGCGGGCAGCATGTCATAGGCCTTGGAGACGGTCAGCGAGGTGTCGTCGATGATCGGGAAGTTCGCGGGCGCCCCGGCGAAGCGTTCGATGTCGGCCTTCCATTTGCGGTGGTCGGCCACGCTGTCCACCGACACGCCGATCACCTTCGTGCCGCGCGCCTCGAATTCGCCGGCAAGCTGGGCCACGGCGCCGAATTCGGTGGTGCAGACCGGGGTGAAGTCCTTGGGGTGCGAGAAGATGATCGCGTAGCTGTCGCCGATCCACTCGTGGAACCGGATGGTCCCTTCGGTGGACTCGGCGGTGAAATCGGGGGCAATGTCGTTGATTCGCAGGCCCATCGTCAGCTCTCCATTCAAAGGTTCGCGGCTCTCTCCGAGATAGGCCGGACGGAAGCGGATTGCAGCCCCCGTCTTCACGCAACGCGCAAAAGGAACGGTTTCCGCCGCTGGCGGTGCAGGCGCGAACGGGCGGCCTGATGTTATTGCCCGATCCGCGCCAGGAATTCGGGGGCGCTGCGGTCCTCGATCTCGCCCGCCTCGATATGGGCAACCTTGCGCATCACCCGGCGCAGGTGGTCGGCGTCGGGCGTGGTCAGGTTCGGGCCGCGCGCGATCTTGGCGCGCAGCTCGGCATCCGACCGCGTGTAGTAGTGATTGAGCTGGATGTGATCGGCCGAATAGAAGGCCCGCGTCTCGCGTCCGGTCGCGCTGAACCGCTCGCCCCGGTCGTTGCAGGTGGCGTCGCTGCCATCGGTCCAGACGGTATGCACCCGCAGCGCCGTCACATGGCAGGGATCCACGATCATCTTGAAGTTGCGCAGACCTCTGGCGCTGCTCATCGGGTCGGGGTTGCGCCGGGTGTAGTTCTGCACGACGCCGCCTTCGGGCGGCTGCATGTGCCCGTTCCGGCCGAACATGTGCCAGGGCAGGCTGATGTTGCGGCACCCCTCCAGATGCGCGAGCGCCTCGGGCAGGCTTGCGGCCCGCTTCGGCACGAGGAACTCGTCCACGTCGAGATAGCTCATCCAGCGGAAGGCGCCGCCGAAGTTGCGGGTGGCATGGGCATAGGCCAGCACCTGGTTGTGGATCTCGGCGTCGCCCGCCGTCAGCTTCTGGTCCCAGGGGATCACCGTTGCCAGCCCCGGCACCGCCGCCTCCAGCGCCGCCAGCGTGCCATCGGTGCAGCCATTGTCATAGACGATGAAGCGCGCGGCGCCCGCCGCCGCATGGAAGCGCGCCCATTCGGCGATGTGGCGCTCCTCGTTGCGCACGATCAGCACGATGGCGATGCCGCCGCGCCCCGGCCGCGGCGCCGGCGGGGCCAGCCCGATCCGGGTGATGTGGCGCTTGCGCCCGAACAATCGCATGAGGTCTCCCGTCGGCCCGCCTGGCTTGGGCATAGCAGCGCGGCAGGGGGTTGGCAAAGGTGGGGGCGCAACTGGCGCGCGCCCTGGTTGACTGGGCGGGAAATATGCGCGATTTCCCAATCGGTTCAGGCTGAACAATCTTCCGGGTAAAGGCCGGTGCATTCAAAGGCGACGGCCGTGGCTGTGGCGCCGTCGTTCAGGAAGAGGCGCGATGCGAGGAAGTCGCCGCCTCGAGAAGGTCGGTTGTGACTTCCTGTTCGAAGACGGCGCCGGTCAACTCGCTCACGGCGCGCAACCAGATCGATGTGCCCGTGGCCGGGCACCAGATCGTCGACGTCTGAAGCCCGCCCGTCACAACCGGGAACCCGGCGCCGAGATCCACGAGGGGCGGCGCGCCGGTGGCGCGATCGATCACGAAGGCATCGAAGAAGGCCGAGCCATTCGGCGGCAAGAGGCCGCGCAGAGCCTCCGGCGTCGCGCCAGCCGTTTCGCCTGCGCCTTCCTGCGTGCGGGATTTGAGCCCCGCCACTTCTGCAGGATTCTGGGTGAGCCTGTAAGGCGAGGCCCGGCCCGCGCCCGATTTGCGCAACGGAGCCGCGGACAACTGTATGGATCAACTGGTAGTGCCTGCCGGCAATTCAACTGCGGCGCGCCGCGAACCGTTCCGCCCCCCGTGCTGCGGCGAAGCTCCGGGCTACCGGGTCGGGGTCAACATGGCCTCGACCCGTCTGTTTCTCGCGCGCCCCTCATCCGACAGGTTCGAGGCACGGGGCGCCAGATAGCCCGCCCCCTCTGCCGCCAGCTGCGCCGGATTCGCGCCATGCACCGCCACCAGCCGGTCCCGGACCGAGGCGGCGCGGCTGCGCGACAGGGCGATATTCGCGTCGATGCTGCCGACCGCGTCGGTATGTCCGACCAGCGTGATGCGCTGACCGGGGTTCGCGGCAAGATAGTCTGCCAGCGCGGCAAGCGAGGGGAATTCGCCCTCCCCCAGTTGCGAGGAGCCGGTGGCGAAGGCCAGATCGTCCAGCGCGTAGGTGCCAATGTCCTGCAAGGCGGCGCCGATGTCCCTCGGCGCCGCAGGATCGGCAAAGGGTCGGGCGGCGGCGGGCGCCTTGGTCGAGCCGGTCACTGCCAGCGGCGCGGCATCGGGCGGGCGGACATGGGTGATCTGCACGAAGCCGCGCTCGCTCGACCGGCTGACCCACAGCTCCAGGTATTCCGCCGCCGCGCCCGTGCCCTTCTGCGCGGCCACGAAGCGGAAGTCGCCCAGATCGACATGCATGTCGGGCTCGCGCAGCAGCGAGGCGGAATAGCGGAAATCGAAGCCGCCGCAGAGCGCATCGTCGCAATCATAGATCGTGGTGAAGCCGGCCCCGGCCAGTTGCGCGCGCAGCGGTTCGAGCAGTTGCAGCGTCGTGGCGCCGGGCGCGTCCAGCCGCCAGGCGGTCTGGCTGATCGCGCCTTCGACCGGCAGCATCGGCACCTTGCCGTCACGGAGCGGGCCGACGGGCAGCGAATGGCTGCCAAGCGGCTCCAGACGCCCGGCGGTCGGCTCTGCCGTGGCCGGCAGCTCCAGCGGCGCGGCCGGCGCCTGCGCCGCGCCGCTGGAAGGCAGCCCGGCCAGCGTCAGGGCCCCGAGGCAGGCGGCAGCGCGCATCATCGGGGCACCATGGGTTTCAACAGTGGGCCGGGTCACGGCGGTCGGCCGGGGGCGCACCCCGGCGCGGCGCAGGCAGGCGGGAAGCGGCCCGACCATCGGCAGGTCAGGCGCCATCGGCTCTCGGTCTTGCGGGCTTCGGCCTTCGTGGACCACTGCTCTGGCCTTTGCGGCTCATTTCATTCGATAGTGATACTCTCCCACGATTTCCATCCCCAGGGAAGCATAGAGCGCGCGGGCAGGCGCATTGTCGCGTGTAACCACCAAGGAAAGGTTGACCGCGCCCTGCGCCTCTGCCCATTGCGCCGCGCCATGCACAAGGTGGGTCGCAAGGCGGTTGCGCCGCTGTTCGGGCACGATATGCAGCGCGTGCAGCATCGCCGTCTGCCCATGCAGCGCGATGAAGGCGCTGCCGCCCGCGCGGTCGTTGATCCGCCCGAGGAAGGAGGTGCGGGCGCCGCGCACCCGCTGCATCACGGCGCGGCGCGCGGGGCCGATCCCGCCCTCATCCCAGATCTCGTTCTGGATCGCCAGCGGCGGCCAGATCGGGAAGGCGCAGATCGGCGGCACGGGGACGCTGGCAAGCTGCGCCACCGGGGCGGCATAGGCGACCACCGGGTCCAGCAGGCGGTAGCCGCGGGCCGCGAGTTCGGCGTCCAGCGCCGCATCGCCCTCGCGCAGCCGGAACAGCGCGGGCTGGCCAAGCGCGGCCTGCGCCTGTTCGGCAAGGGCGATGTCTTCGGGCTGCCACGGGCCTTCCGCGGTGGCGGCAGACACGCGCTTGCCGCCACCCTGCCCCTCGCGCAGCAACCATGGGCCGCTGCGGCGGGTTTGCGCCGCGGGCCAGGTCGCGTCCATCACGGCGGAGAGGTCCATCATTCCGTGCGCCCCGGGAAAGCGGCGGCGATTGCGGCCATCGCGGCATCGACCTCGGCGGCGACGGGGCCGCGCACCACGAGGTTGGTGCCATAGGCGCCATCCTGCAAGAAGGGATAGGAGCCGACCGTAACCCCGGGATGCGCCTCGGCAATCGCCGCCAGCGGCTCTGCCACCTCGCCTTCGGGGCGCATCACCCGCAGCGCCTGCGACAGGAGCGGTTGCCCGCCGGTGAGCCTTGGCAACACCGAGGCGACCATCGCCTGAAACACGATGGGCACGCCCGCCATCACATGCACATTGCCGATCGTGAAGCCCGGCGCGATCGACACCGGGTTGTCGATCAGCGTGGCGCCCTCGGGAATGCGGGCCATGCGCTGCCGGGCCGCGTTGAACTCCACCCCCCGCTTTTCGTAATGCGCGGCCATCAGTGCGCGGGCATCCTCGCGCACGCCGATGGGCACGCCGAAGGCGGCGGCGACGGCATCGGCCGTGATGTCGTCATGGGTGGGGCCGATGCCGCCCGAGGTGAACAGATGGTCATATGCGCCGCGCAATGCGTTCACCGCGGCGACGATGCTGTCATGGTCATCGGGGATCACCCGGATCTCGCGCAGGTCGATGCCCGCGCGGGTGAATTCGCCCGCAAGCAGGTAGGCGTTCCCCTCGCGGGTGCGGCCCGACAGGATCTCGTCCCCGATGACCAGGATCGCGGCGGTTGGGTTCGGCATGAAGGGCTCCGTGGCGGCTCGGATCGAGTATAGGCACGCGGGCGGGGGCCGAAAAGGCCGCGGGTCTGGCCAAGCCGGAATTTCTTCACTATCTAAAAATCCATTCATGGGCATGGGGCACGGGCATGAGGGGTAGCGCTGTGGACGATCCGCGCGGCCGGCTGACCAAGGACGGCATCAGAATCCACGAGCCGGGCGATTTCGCCGGGATGCGGGCGGCCGGTCAGGTCGCCGCGCGCATTCTCGACGAGGTGGCGGACCTGGTCGAACCGGGCGTCACCACCGAGGCGCTGGACGATTTCATCACCCGCCGGGTGACGGAGCTTGGCACGGTGTCGGCCACGATCGGCTATCGCGGCTATCGCCATGCCAGCTGCATCAGCGTCAACCATGTCGTCTGCCACGGCATCCCCGGGCCGAAGCTGCTCAGGGACGGCGACATCCTCAACATCGACGTGACGGTGATCCTGGATGGCTGGTACGGCGACAGCAGCCGCATGTATGTGGCCGGCACCCTCGGCCGCAAGGCGGAGCGGCTGATCCAGGTCACGCATGACTCGCTGATGCTGGGGATCGAGGCTGTGCGGCCCGGCAACACCTTCGGCGATATCGGTTTCGCGATCCAGAGTTATGTCGAGGCGCAGCGGATGAGCGTGGTGCGCGATTTCTGCGGCCACGGGCTTGGCCGGGTGTTCCATGCGCCGCCGAACGTGCTGCATTATGGCCGGCCCGGCAAGGGCGCGGTGCTGGAGGAAGGCATGTTCTTCACCATAGAGCCGATGGTGAACCTGGGCCGCCCGGAAACCAAGGTGCTGGCCGACGACTGGACGGCCGTCACCCGCGACAAGTCGCTCTCGGCGCAGTTCGAGCACGCGGTCGGCGTGACGGCGGATGGCTGCGAGATCTTCACGCTGAGCCCGGCGGGGCGGTTTCATCCGACCTGGGGGTGAGCTTCTGCAACGGCCGGGGGCTCTGCCCCCGGACCCCCGGGATATTTTTGCCAGCAAGAAGCCGCAGGCAAGGAAAAACCCCCGTTGGCCTTCGCCCCGGGGGTTGATCGTGACGCGGGTTTCCCCGCCAGCGTAACAGGACCCGAAAGACCTCGAGGATGCTCAGAGAGCGCCTTCGCGCTGGGCCTTCTTGCGCGCCAGTTTACGGGCACGCCGGACGGCCTCGGCCTTCTCGCGGGCTTTCTTCACGGACGGCTTCTCGAAATGTTGCTTGAGCTTCATTTCACGAAACACACCCTCGCGCTGAAGTTTCTTCTTCAGGGCACGAAGCGCCTGTTCGACATTGTTGTCGCGAACGCTGACCTGCATGTGGTTGTCACCACCTTCCTAAGTTAGAGTTGCAAGTATTTGCAGGAGCCGGTCCTATATCAGGGCAAGGGCATCTTGTCCACCATGCGGAATGGAACGGAGAGCGCGATGGAAGACAACGGCTTGAACCCGGCAGCAGTGCAAGAATCGCTGCTGGATGCGGCTTTGGCGCATGTGCCGTTCGACGGCTGGTCGGAGGCGACCTTTCAGGCGGCGGCGCGGGGTGCGGGCGTGGATCTGCCGCTCGCGCGCGTGATCTGCCCGCGCGGGGCGGTGGACCTCGTGGTGGCCTGGCACCGGCGCGGCGATGCCGCGATGCGGCTGCGGCTGGCGCAGCACGATCTTGCGGCGCTGCGCTTTCGCGAGCGGGTGGCGCTGGCGGTGCGGCTGCGGCTGGGGGCGGCGGACCGCGAACTGGTGCGGCGCGCGGCGGCGCTGTTCGCGCTGCCGCAGCATGCGGGCACCGGATCGAGGCTGATCTGGGGCACGGCCGATGCGATCTGGGAGGCTCTGGGCGACAGCGCGGACGATCTGAACTGGTATTCGAAGCGCGCGACGCTGGCGGCCGTCTTGTCCGCGACGGTGCTGTACTGGCTGGGCGACAGCAGCGAGGGCGATGCCGCAACATGGGAGTTCCTCGATCGCCGGATCGAGAACGTGATGCAGATCGAGAAGCTGAAGGCGCAGGTGCAGGACAACAGGGTGCTGCGGACGGTGTTCGCAGGGCCGATGTGGCTGGCGGGAAAGGTGAAGGCGCCGGGATCGCGGGCCGAGGATCTGCCGGGGCAGACCAGCACCGGAGAGCCGGCAGCATGACGGATGCGATCCCGACACTGATGCGCGCCATCGAGATCTCGGCTCCGGGCGGGCCCGAGGTGCTGCGGCCCTGCGAGCGGCCGGTGCCGCAGCCGGGGCACGGGCAGATCCTGATCCGCGTCGCCCATGCGGGCGTGAACCGCCCCGATGCCTTGCAGCGCGCGGGAAGCTATGCGCCGCCGCCGGGCGCCTCGCCGCTGCCGGGGCTGGAGGCTTCGGGGCATGTCGCGGCGCTCGGCCCGGGGGTGACGGGCTGGCGGGTCGGCGATGCGGTCTGCGCGCTGCTGCCCGGCGGGGGCTATGCCGAATATGTGGTGACGCCGGCCGCCCATGCGCTGCCGGTGCCGGCGGGGATGGCGCTGCGCGAGGCGGCGTGCTTGCCCGAAACCTTCTTCACCGTCTGGTCGAACGTCTTCATGCGCGGTGGATTGAAGGCAGGTGAGCGGTTCCTGGTGCATGGCGGCTCGTCCGGGATCGGCACCACGGCGATCCAGCTGGCGCGGGCCTTTGGCGCGCGGGTGTTCGCCACCGCCGGGTCCGGGGCGAAATGCACCGCCTGCGCCGCGCTTGGCGCGACCGCGATCAACTACCGCGAGGCGGATTTCGTCAAGGTGCTGGCGGAGGAGGGCGGGGCGAACCTGATCCTCGACATGGTCGGCGGCAGCTATATTCCGCGCAACGTCAGGGCGCTTGCCGATGACGGGCGGCTGGTGATGATCGCCTTTCTGGAAGGCCCGAAGGCGGAGCTGAACTTTGCCCAGATCATGGCGCGGCGGCTGGTGCTGACCGGATCGACCCTGCGCCCGCAATCCGATCTGGCCAAGGCGCGGATTGCGCAGGAGTTGCGCCAGCATGTCTGGCCGCTGCTGGCCGCGGGGACGGTCGCGCCGGTGATCGACAGCGCGTTTGCGCTGGACGAGGCGGCCGCCGCCCATGCGCGGATGGAAGGCTCGGCGCATATCGGCAAGATCGTGCTGCGGGTGGCGGGTTAGCCGCCCCCCCGTCAGCGCACCGCCTGCATCAGCGCGTTCGGCATCTTGCAGTCGCGGGCCACATCGGCCCCGCAGGCGCGGAACTCGAGGTCCCTGGTCAGGCAGATCCGCGCCTCGCGGATCATGCCGGCCTCGCAGGTGATGGTGATGCCCTGCGGGGTAAGGCCCGGGTTTGCCTCGAGGAAAGCCTCTTCCACCACGCGCGCCGGCAGCGTCACGTCGCGGTCCAGCCCCGCGAAGACCGGCGGGATCGTCACCGCCGCATAGGCCGCGCGCGCGGCGGCGAGGTAGTCTGCCGCGGGCAGGCCCGAGCAGCGGCCATGCTTCTTCCATTCGTGCCAGGCCAGCCCGCCCGACCCCATGATATCGGCCATCGCGGCGGTCTCGCGGCGGGTGGGGTCGCGCTGTGCCGTGTGGCAATAGCTGGGCCAGCCGCGTTCGTTCTGCGGCCAGAGCCCGTGCAGCGTGAAGGAATGGTCGTGCCGCGGGTCGCACTGGTCCTCGCGCCGCGCGTCGCCTTCCAGCGCGCAGAAGCTGGGCGACCAGCCGAGCGCCAGCACATAGTAGTCGAACTCGCCCGCCTGCTCGCCCTCGGCAAGGGCCGGAGCGGCGGCGGCAAAAAGCGCCGCGACGAGCGCCGCGGCAGATAGGGTCGACTGGCGCATTTTCTCTTTCCTCGGGACGGCAACGGCACTATATGGGCCGATGACTTCCCCGAAAACGTGGAAAGGCGGACCTTGGGGCCGCAGCCGTTTTCCCGGCGCGGGAGAGATTTGTAAAGGAGTGATCCGATGACGAAACCTCTGATGGCCAAGGCAACCGCCGTCTGGCTCGTCGACAACACCACGCTCAGCTTCAGGCAGATCGCCGATTTCTGCGGGATGCACGAGCTTGAGGTGCAGGGGATCGCGGATGGCGACGTGGCCACCGGGGTGAAGGGCTTCGACCCCGTCGCCTCGAACCAGCTTGATCAAGCAGAGATCGAGAAGGGCGAGAAGGATCCGGACTACAAGCTGAAGCTGAAGTTCAACGCCGCCGCCGCCGGCGAGGAAAAGCGCCGCGGCCCGCGCTATACCCCGCTGTCCAAGCGGCAGGACCGGCCCGCCGCGATCCTGTGGCTGGTGCGGTTCCATCCGGAACTGGCCGATGCGCAGATCGCCAAGCTGGTGGGCACCACCAAGCCGACCATCGCCACGATCCGCGAGCGCACGCACTGGAACATCCAGAACATCCAGCCCATCGACCCGGTTGCGCTTGGCCTCTGCCGGCAATCCGAACTGGACGCGGCCGTGCAGAAGGCGGCCAGGAAGAAGGCGGCAGAGGGCGGGTTGATGACCGATGACGAGCGGCGCAAGCTCGTCTCCACCGAGCAGTCGCTGGGCATGGGGACCGAGCCGCGGATGCCCTCGTCGATTGCCGGGCTGGAGAATTTCTCGCTCTCGCAGCGCGACGCGGAGGACCGGCCGGCCAAGGACTTTTCGGATGCCGAAAGCTTCTTCAACCTGCCCGACGCGGAGGATGAGGACGACGAGGACCACGACAAGCGCTGATCGCCGGCGTGCGGCGGATCGGGGGCTCCGGTTGCAAGACCGGGGCCTCTTGCTTTGGAGTGCCAGGCACAAGCGGGGCACGGGGCAGCCCGCATCTGGCTGGCTGAAGATCAAGCTCGTGCTGCCGATTCCGGGTGCGCGCTGACCGCGCTTCCTGTCTCTGAGGATGGAGAGCGCGCGTCCCCGCTTGCGAATTGCGGGCGCGGCCGCCAGCGCGCGGTCTTCCGCCGTCTGGCGGGCCAGGAAGGCGGGCGCGGGTTGCGAACCATGGGTGATTCTCGGTAGTTCGCCCTGAACAATTCCCAACCTGCTGATTTCACGCGTAGATCATGCTGAAACGCTGGCGTGGAATTGCAGGGTTTCGTATCCTGGCCTTCGAAAGCTTGCAGATTTCGGAGCCCCGATGAAGCCCCATCCCCGCCAGAAAGAGCAGGACGACCTTCTGCGGCCACCTCTGACCGAAATGATCGCAAGGCGCGGGGCGCCATGCCCATGCACGCCAGTTCAGGCGCATGCGCAAGTCCCTGAAACAGCTCAAGGGTTACACCGGCCGCCTTCGCAGTGGCACTCGAACCAGTGGCGTGCCACTGCTCAGTGCGCGACCTTCGCCGCCAGCTGGATGCGATCCCCGAGGGCCCGCTGCGCGAGCGGGTTCCGGACACCCTCGTGCTGGTGGGCCGCCTGCTGCACCAGGGGCCGAAGAGCCGCGACAAGATCTACGCGCTGCACGGGCCGGAGGTCGACTCCTCACCGGCCAGACCACCGCGCTGGCCGTCGTGGACCGCGGATAGACGCTGGCGGTAACGCCGATCTTCGGAAAAGGTTCGGGTTGCGATACCTGTAACCAAGAACGGAGAATGAGCCATGTCGCGCCACTGGTCCGAGCGACAATGGCGAATGATGACTCGGCTTCTCGCGCCAGAAAGCGCGGCCGATTCCCCCGAAGCGGGACATGGAGGCGCAGGAGGCCTTCAAAAAGGCGGGCTTGCTGACCCAGGTAGCGGCCATCGCGGCGCAGCATCCGGGAAAACGGATCGAATTGTGGTTCGCCGATGCGGCGCGGGCCGGCAACAAGGGCCGGGTCTGCCACCGCTGGTGGCGGCGCGGCGAGCGTCCGCCGGGCGTGCAGCAGATCGGCTGCCTCCGGGCACTTGCCATTGTCCTCGGACCAATGGCGGACAAAGGCGACGCGCATCTCGCCCGTGACCGGGGCCGAGCGCGCAATCTCGCCGGCGTCGGGGGCCATCACGCACCCCAGCAAGCCCAGCAATGCCGACTTGCCCGAGCCGTTATGGCCGATCACCCCCAGCATCTCGCCGCCACCGACCTCGAAACCGACGCCGTCGAGCGCGCGGAATCTGCCAGCACCTGCACCACGTCCCTTAGATGGCGGATCGAGCGGTATCCTGCGACCGTCACATCTGTCCCTGTGCTTGCGCGCCCGACCCCACCGCCGCCCGCTCCGGCCACCCTGTGCCATCGGCGGCGGGACGACAACGGGAATGTCGGCGCCACGGGTGGTGAAGTTTCTGAAATTGCTGCGATGTAGAGTTTTCGGGCGCAATTCGCGCCGCGCTGCGACCTGTGTGGCTGCCGCGCTTGCTGACGAGGCCTGAATCCGGGCCGCCCGCCCTCCGATCCTGGCCCGCCGCATCTTCTGCCCCCGCGCTGCCAGATGCCACGGAGGCGCGCCCTGGCGACGGGTCTCGCGCGGCGGGCACAAATCAACACCCAGGGCAAGCGGATTCAGAGGGATAGGCCTTTGGGGGTTGTTTGCACGACGCCCCTTGCGCTACTTCTAGGCGATGGCGAACACGAGCCTGACAAGGTGCCCGGGATGCAAGCAAATCTGAAGGATCTCGGGGCGGGTGCGATCTTCATCCTTGCCGGCAGTGTCTATGGCTCGATGGCATGGTTTGGCCTGCCGATCGGTCAGGCGCTGAACATGGGGCCGGGCTACTTCCCGATCGTGCTGTCGGCCATGCTGATCATCCTGGGCCTCGCCATTGCCGGGCGCGGCTTCATCGACATCTCGGGGCGCGAGCCGTTCGGCGTGGTGCCGTGGCGCGGCGTGGTCATGCTGTCGCTGGCGACCGTCGTGTTCGCCGCGCTGATCGAGAAACTGGGCATGCTGCCCGGCGTGTTCCTGACCTGCTTCCTGGCCTCGCTCGCCAACCCCAAGGCGAAGCTGCGCAATTCGCTCGTCAGCAGCTTGAGCATCGCGATCTTCTGCACGGCGGTCTTCGCCTATGGCATCCGCCTGCCGATCCCGGTGGTCGGCAAGTGGCTCGGCGGCTGGTAGGGGCGCGGGAATGGACCTGATTGCCAATCTCGGCCTCGGCTTTTCCGTGGCGCTGCACCCGTGGAACCTGTTCTACTGCTTCGCCGGGGTGCTGCTGGGCACCGTGATCGGGGTATTGCCGGGGCTCGGGCCGCTGGCAACGGTCGCCATGCTGTTGCCCCTGACCTTCGGGCTCGATCCGGTCGCCTCGCTGATCATGCTGGCCGGCATCTACTACGGTTCGCAGTATGGCGGCTCGACGACGGCGATCCTGGTCAACCTGCCCGGAGAATCGGCCTCGGCCGTGACCACCATAGACGGCTACCAGATGGCCCTGAAGGGCCGCGCGGGTCCGGCATTGGCTGCCGCCGCCCTCAGCTCCTTCTTCGCCGGCACCGTGGCCACCGTCCTGATCGCGGTGGTGGCCAGGCCCTTGACGGCGCTGGCGTTGTCCTTCGGGCCCGCCGAGTACTTCTCGCTCATGGTGGTCGGCCTGATCTCGTCGATCGCGCTGGCCTCGGGTTCCATCCTCAAGGCGGTCGCGATGATCTGCCTTGGTCTGCTCCTGGGCCTGACCGGCACCGATATCTACACCGGCGCGCCGCGCTTCACCTATGGCCAGCTGGAGCTTTACGACGGGCTCGACTTCGTGGCGCTGGCGGTCGGCATCTACGGCATCGGCGAAATCCTGCGCAACCTGGAAAGCGGCGATGCCGGCGCCAAGACCATCGCCAAGGTCACCAACCTGTTCCCGACGCGCGATGACCTCAGGCGCATCGTCAAGCCCGTGCTGCGCGGCACGGGCATCGGCTCGCTGCTCGGCGTGCTGCCGGGCGGGGGGGCGCTGCTGTCGTCCTTCGTGGCCTACAATGTGGAGAAGAAGACGTCGCGCAATTCGGCCGAGTTCGGCAAGGGCGCCATCGAGGGCGTGGCGGCGCCCGAGGCGGCCAACAATGCCGGCGCGCAGACCTCCTTCATCCCGATGCTGGCGCTGGGCATCCCTTCGAACGTGCTGATGGCGCTGATGATCGGCGCCATGATCATGCAGGGCATCGTGCCCGGGCCCAATGTGGTGATCTCCAATCCCGACCTGTTCTGGGGCCTGATCGCCTCGATGTGGATCGGCAACGCCATGCTGGTGATGCTCAATCTGCCGCTGATCGGGCTGTGGGTGTCGCTCCTGCGCATTCCCTACACGATCCTGTTCCCGGCCATCGTGGCGTTCTGCTGCATCGGCGTCTACTCGGTCAACAACAGCGCCTTCGCGGTCTATCTCGTCACCATCTCGGGCCTTGTCGGCTATCTGCTGATCAAGCTGGAATGCGAGCCCGCCCCCTTCGTGCTGGGCTTCATCCTCGGCCCCATGCTGGAGGAGCATCTGCGCCGCGCCATGCTGATCTCGGGCGGCGACGTCACCGTCTTCGTCACGCGCCCCATCAGCGCCGGTCTGCTCGCCATCGCCGCCCTCACCCTGATCATCGTCTCGAGACCCTCGGTCCAGAAACAGCGTGAGGAGGTTTTTGTCGAGGAAGAGGGCTGACCCCGCGACCATGACGGCGGCTTGCTCTGCGAGGGCGGCGCCACGCGCGTCCGGCGCGGCAGCGGATGTCGGTGCGATAGCAGGCGGTGCTGGCCGACCCACAGGTGCCGGGCGCCCGCCGCCTACAGCGTCGGGTAGAGCGGGAAGCGCGCGCAGAGCGCCTGCACCTCGGCGGCGACCTTCGCCTCGACCTCGGCATTGCCGGCCTCGCCATTGGCGGCCAGACCGTCCACCACCTCGACGATCCAGTCGGCGATCTGCCGGAACTCCGCCTCGGCGAAGCCGCGCGTGGTGCCGGCGGGGGTGCCGAGGCGGATGCCGCTGGTCACGAACGGCTTTTCCGGGTCGAACGGCACGCCGTTCTTGTTGCAGGTGATATGGGCGCGGCCAAGCGCGGCCTCGGCCGCCTTGCCGGTCACGCCCTTGGGCCGCAGGTCGGCCAGCATCAGGTGGTTGTCGGTGCCGCCCGACACGATGTTGATCCCGCCCTTCATCAGCTGGTCGGCCATCGCCTGCGCGTTCTTCACGACCTGCGCGGCATAGGCCCTGAACTCGGGCCGCAGCGCCTCGCCGAAGGCCACCGCCTTGGCGGCGATCACATGCATCAGCGGGCCGCCCTGCAGGCCGGGGAACACCGCGGAGTTGATCTTCTTCGCGATCTCGGCGTCATTGGTCAGGATCATGCCGCCGCGCGGGCCGCGCAGCGACTTGTGCGTCGTCGTCGTCACCACATGCGCGTGGGGCAGGGGCGAGGCATGGGCGCCGCCCGCCACAAGCCCCGCGATATGCGCCATGTCCACCATCAGCCAGGCGCCGACCTCATCGGCGATGGCGCGGAAGGCGGCCCAGTCCCAGCTTCGGCTATAGGCGGTGCCGCCGGCGATGATCAGCCTGGGCCTGTGGGTCAGGGCGCTTTCGCGCACCGCCTCCATGTCCAGCCTCTCGTCCTGCTTGCGCACGCCGTAGCTGACCACGTTGAACCACTTGCCCGACATGTTCACCGGCGAGCCGTGGGTCAGGTGCCCGCCGGAATTGAGATCCAGCCCCATGAAGGTGTCGCCCGGCTGCAGCAGCGCCAGGAACACGGCCTGATTCATCTGGCTGCCGGAATTGGGCTGCACGTTCGCGTAGTCGCAGCCGAAAAGCTGCTTGGCGCGGTCGATCGCCAGTTGCTCGGCGATGTCCACGAACTGGCAGCCGCCGTAATAGCGCTTGCCCGGATAGCCTTCGGCATACTTGTTGGTCATCACCGAGCCCTGGGCCTGCATCACCGCAAGGCTGACGATGTTTTCCGAGGCGATCAGCTCGATCTCGTCGCGCTGGCGGCCAAGCTCACGGGTGATGGCGCCGAAGATCTCGGGGTCGCGGGCGGCAAGGTCTTCGGTAAAGAAACCGGCATCACGTTGCGGGGCATTCATTGGGGGCGTCTCCTGATGCAATGCGCAATTGCGGGCTGTCTTAGCCCAAAGGCGCGGATGCCGGAAGCCAAGAATGCGGCGCGGGCGCCCCAGGCGCGGCGCGGCCTTGCGTTTCGGGTCCGCGCGGGCGATGACTTCCGCGAACGCCCTGCCGGCTGGCGGGCCTCGCGAGGGAACCGGGATGGACAGGCCGCAGCGCATCGCCTTCGCCGCGTCGGACAGCGAGGCCGCGCAGCAGGCACTGGCGCGGATGGTCGCGCTCTACGGTCAGCGCCCGCTGGATCAGGCCGAGGTGATCGTGGCGCTGGGCGGCGACGGGTTCATGCTGCAGACGCTGCACGCGACGCAGGACATGGACGCGCCGGTCTACGGGATGAACTGCGGCACCATCGGCTTCATGATGAACGAATATGACGAGGCAGACCTGCCCGCCCGGCTCGCCGCCGCCGAGCAGGAGGTGATCAACCCGCTGTCGATGCGCGCGGGCGATGCCGAGGGGCAGGTGCATCAGGCGCTGGCGATCAACGAGGTGGCGCTGTTGCGCGCCGGTCCGCAGGCGGCCAAGCTGCGGGTTAGCGTGGACGGCAGGCTGCGGATGGAGGAGCTGGTCTGCGACGGGGCGCTGGTCTCCACCCCGGCCGGATCCACCGCCTACAACTATTCGGCGCATGGGCCGATCCTGCCGATCGGCTCGGACGTGCTGGCGCTGACCGCGATGGCGGCGTTCCGCCCGCGGCGCTGGCGCGGGGCGATCTTGCCGAAATCGGCGCTGGTGCGCTTCGACGTGCTGGAAGCCGCGAAACGCCCGGTGATGGCCGATGCCGACAGCCGCCATTCGGTCCGCGATGTGCTGTGGGTCGAAATCCGGTCGGAGCCTGCGGTGCGCCACAAGATCCTGTTCGATCCGGGGCACGGGCTGGAAGAGCGGCTGACGCGCGAGCAGTTCGTGTAGCGCGCGGCGTGCAGGGCGCGGCAAAAAAGTCCGCCGTGGCGCGGCCGGGTTGAAGCTGGCGGCCGATCCCGTCAGCCTGTGCCGGCCTGACACCAGCAAGGAGCGCCCCGATGCCGGACCTCTCGACGCCCGACACCCTGCCGCCCGATCCCCATGCCGCCCCGGCGGAGGCGGTGCTGCAGGCCCTGGGGGCCCGGCGCACCGGGCTGTCCGAGGACGAGGCCGCGGCGCGGCTGGCGCGGTTCGGGCCGAACCGGCTGCCCGAGCCGAAGCGGCGCGGGATGGCAACGCGGTTTCTGGCGCAGTTCAACAGTATGCTGATCTATGTGCTGCTGGGGGCGGCGGCGCTGACCATCGGGCTTGGCCAGATCGTCGATGCCGGGGTGATCCTCGCCGTGGTGCTGGCGAATGCGGTGATCGGGGTGGTGCAGGAGGGCCGGGCCGAACAGGCGATGGCGGCGATCCGGCAGATGCTGGCGCCGCAGGCGGCGGTGCTGCGCGGCGGGCGGCGCATGTCGGTCGCGGGCGAGGCGCTGGTGCCCGGCGACATCGTGTTGCTCGAGGCCGGCGACAAGGTGCCCGCCGATCTGCGCCTCTTGCAGGTGCGCGGGCTCGCGCTGCAGGAGGCGATGCTGACCGGCGAGTCGGTGCCGGTGGACAAGGGCACCGAGCCGGTGGCGCGCGACGCGCCGCTGGGCGACCGCCGCTCGATGGCCTATTCGGGCACGCTGGTCACCAAGGGCACCGGGCGCGGGGTCGTCATCGCCACCGGCGCCGCCACCGAGATCGGCCGCATCGGCGGGCTGCTGGCCGGCGTGTCCGAACTCTCGACGCCGCTGGTCCGGCAGATGGACCGGTTCTCGCGCTGGCTGAGCCTGCTGATCCTGCTGATCTCGGCGCTGCTGCTGGCCTTCGGCACCCTGGTGCAGCACCGGCCCTTCGCCGATCTGTTCATGGCGGTGGTCGGCATGGCGGTGGCGGCGATCCCCGAGGGGCTGCCGGCGGTGATGACCATCACGCTCGCGATCGGCGCGCAGGGCATGGCGCGGCGGCAGGCGATCGTGCGGCGGCTGCCGGCGATCGAGGCGATCGGCTCGGTCTCGGTGATCTGCACCGACAAGACNNCGCAACGAGATGATGGTGGCCACCGTCGCGGTGCCGGGCGGGCGCTTTGCGGTGGCGGGCGAGGGCTACGCCCCCGATGGCGCGATCACCCCGGCAGGCGGGCGGCTGGGCGAGATCGCGCGGGCGGCGGCTTTGTGCAACGATGCCGAACTGCATTGCAAGGCCGGGGTCTGGGGGGTGGAGGGCGACCCGATGGAGGGCGCCTTGCTGGCCTTTGCCGGCAAGGTGCTGCCCGACGCGGCGGCGGGCTGGCAGCGGCTGGATGGGGTGCCCTTCGACGCCCGCCACCGCTTCATGGCGGTGCTGCACCGGCGGGGCGGCGAGGCGCTGATCCATGTGAAGGGCGCGCCCGAGCGGGTGCTGGCGATGTGCCGCGACGAATGGGGCCCCGAGGGGCCGGTGCCGCTGGACGCGGCGCGCTGGCACGCGCTGGCCGAGGAGATCGCGGCCGAGGGCCAGCGGGTGCTGGCGCTGGCGCTGTGTTCGGGCGAGGACGGGATCGCGGGCGCCGGGATCGACGGTAACCTCACGCTGCTGGGGCTTGTCGGGCTGATCGACCCGCCCCGGGCCGAGGCGGTGGCGGCGGTGGCCGAATGCCGCTCGGCCGGGATCCGCGTCAAGATGATCACCGGCGACCATGCCGGCACCGCCGCCGCCATCGCCCGGCAGATCGGGCTGGAAAATCCCGCCGGCGTGCTGACCGGCGCCGATATCGAGGCGATGGACGATGCCGCGCTGGAGCCTGCGGCGCGCGGCACAGACGTGTTCGCCCGCACCAGCCCCGAGCACAAGCTGCGCCTGGTGACGGCGCTGCAGGCCACGGGGGCCAGCGTCGCGATGACCGGCGACGGGGTGAACGACGCCCCGGCCCTGAAGCGCGCCGATGTGGGCATCGCGATGGGACTGAAGGGATCCGAGGCCGCGAAGGAGGCCGCCGATCTGGTGCTGGCCGACGACAATTTCGCCACCATCGCCGCCGCGGTCCGCGAGGGGCGGACGGTGCATGACAACCTGCGCAAGGTCATCAGCTTCGAGCTGCCGACCAGTGCCGGCGAGGGGCTGGTCGTGGTGCTGGCGCTGCTGCTGGGGCTGGCGCTGCCGATCACGGCGGTGCAGATCCTCTGGGTCAACCTGATCACCGGCGTGACGCTGGGCCTCGCGCTCGCCTTCGAGCCGACCGAGCGGGGCACCATGCGCCGCCCGCCGAAACCGCCGGGTGCGCCGATCCTTTCGGGCCGGCTGGTCTGGCATGTGGTGCTGGTGGCGGCGCTGTTCCTTGCGGCGACGTTCGGGGTCTTTGCCTATGCGGTGGACCGGGGCCATTCGCTGGCGCTGGCGCAGACCATGGCGATGAACACGCTGGTGGTGCTGGAGGTGTTCCACCTGTTCTTCATCCGCAACCTGAACGGCACCTCGCTGACATGGGCGCTGCTGCGCGGAACGCGGGTGATCTGGGC
>DIVD01000025.1:0-40286 GCA_002423245.1 Rhodobacteraceae bacterium UBA6141 | reverse complement strand
TGGAAAAGCAGATCCGGCTGGCGCTGCGGGAGGGCTAGGCCCCCTGCCGCGCCCAGGCCTCGATCTTGCGGTAGAGCGTCGAGGGCGACACGGCAAGCACCCGCGCCGCGCGGGGCACCGATCCGCCGTGCCGCGCCAGCGTCGCCTCGATCACCCGCCGCTCGACCTCGGCCAGCGGGCGGCCNNTGAACCCCTCTGTGACACGCTCCCGGGCCGGGGTCCGCGCCGGAACGGGGCGCAGGTCGGGCGGCAGCATCGCGGCGGTGACGATGGCGCCGTCGTTCAGCACCACGACGTTGCGCAGCACGTTCAGCATCTGCCGCACATTGCCGGGCCAGGGGTGGCTGCGGAAATGCGCCTTCACCTCATCGGACAGCGCGTGGAAGGCGCGGCCCTCCTCGCGCGCATAGCGGGCAAGGACATGCTGGGCGATCTCGATCACATCCTCGCCGCGCTCGCGCAGCGGCGGCAGGTGGATCGGCACGACATAGAGCCGGTAATAGAGGTCCTCGCGGAACTGGCCGCGGCGGACGGCGTCCAGCGGGTCGCGGTTGGTGGCGCAGATGATGCGGACATTGACCTTGCGCGCGCGCGTGGCGCCGACCGGCTGGATGGTGGAGGTCTGCAAGAAGCGCAGCAGCTTCGTCTGCAGGTTCATGTCCATCTCGCAGATCTCGTCAAGGAACAGCGTGCCGCCATCGGCGGCGGCGGCGGCGCCCAGCTTGTCGGCGATGGCCCCGGTGAAGGAGCCGCGCAGATGGCCGAACACCTCGGATTCCAGCAGTTCGGACGGGATCGCGCCGCAGTTCAGCGGCACGAACGGGCCGGTGGCGCGGTTCGACACGTCATGCACCGCCTCGGCGCACAGCTCCTTGCCGGTGCCGGACTCGCCGGTGATGAACACCGTCGCCATCGAGCGGGCGACCGAGCGGATCCTGCCATAGACGGCGCGCATCGGTTCGGAACTGCCGATGAAGGCGCCCAGCGGCCCGGACTGGCCCTGCCCTGTGCTGGGGGCGGGACCGCGCGCGCCGGGGCCGGGGAGGACATGCGCCAGCGCGTTCTCCACGGCGTTCAGCAGGCGCGCCTCGTCGAAAGGCTTCACCAGAAAGTCATGCGCCCCCGCCCGCATCGCGGCGACGGCCTTGTTGATGGAGCCGTTGGCGGTGATCACGATCACCGGCACCTCGGGCCGTTCGGCCAGCATTTCCGCCATCAGATCCAGCCCGTCGCGGTCGGGCAGCATCAGGTCGAGGAGCACGGCAGAGGGAGGTTCGCTCCGGAACGCCGCCAGTCCGCCGCGCGCATCGCCCTCGGTCCGCAGCCGGTGGCCGGCAGAGGCGAGCATCGATTCATAGACCATCTGCAGCGACGGGGTATCCTCGATCAGCAGCAGGCGCGCGGGGGCGGTCATGCGGGCACCCCGCGGCGGTCGATCTCGTGGCGCACGAACTCGATCAGCCGGTCGATCTGCGCCAGCGTCTCGGCGGCGAGCGCCTTCATCGGCCCGTCCTCGCGCCGGTGCGCGGCGGCGTTGACGGTTTCGGCCAGCGCCTGCAGCCGCTCCGCCCCCACCGCGCCCGCAAGCGCGATCAGCACATGGGTTTCCGAGCGGATCGTGGCGCGGTCCGTGTCGGCCAGCGCCGCGACCAGCGCGCGTTCGGTCTTGCGCAGGTCCGATTGCAGGCGGTCCAGCAATTCGTCGGCATTGTCGGGGCCGGCGATGTCCATCAGATGCGCGAACCTCGCAAGGTTCATCTCCACCGTCTCCTCGGGGCGCACCGGATCGAGCGTGGTATGTGCCTGCGCGCGGGCAAGGGCGGCGGCGATGGCCTGGCCGAAGGTTTCAAGCCCCGGCAGCGGCTTGGCCAGGATGCCGTCGGCGCCCGCCGCATAGATCGCATCGCGGTTGGCGCGCAGCACATAGGCGGTGACCGCCAGCACCGGCATCCGCGCCTGCGCGCCGCCGCCCGCGCGCAGGCCGCGGATCACGTCGATGCCCGACAGGCGCGGCATCTCGATATCTATCAGCGCAAGGTCGAACTCCTCGCGCTCCAGCCAGTGCAGCGCCTCCACCCCGTCGGCCGCCACCTCGAACTCGGCGCCCATGGCGGCCAGCATGTGGCAGATGATGGTCTGGTTGGTGATGTTGTCCTCGGCCAGCAGCACCTTGACGCGGCTGAGGTCGGGCAGGTCGCCGCGTACGCCGGGGTCGGCCATCCGCCATGCCGTCGCCGGCAGCTCGAAGGCCACATCCGCGCCGCCTCCGGGACGGTTCTGCACCGAGACATGCCCGCCCAGCCGGTTCGCCATGCCCTGCGAGATGTGCAGGCCAAGGCCGTGTCCCGGCTTGTCGGTTCCCTCGGGCCGGCCCGCGAACTGAAAGAGCCGCGCCAGCGCCTCGGCTGAAAAGCCGGGGCCCTCGTCATGCACCGACAGGCGCAGCCCGCGATCCTCGGTCAGGCCGACATGCATCCTGACCGTGCCCGCATCGGTATACTTGATCGCGTTCGACAGGATGTTCGCCAGCACCCGTTCCAGCGCGATCCGGTCCAGCGCCAGCACCACGGGCACGCCGGGTTCGACGGCGATGTGGAAGGCAAGGCCCTTCTCGCGGGCGCGGCCCGACCAGCGCGCCTCGATGTCGTAGAGAAAGCGCGACATCTGCACATTGGCGATCTGCGGGCCCTCGATCTGCTCCTCGCCCAGCATCGCGGCAAGGCTTTCCTCCAGCAGCCGCGCCAGCACTTCGCCCGCCGCGCGCACACGCTCCAGTTGCAGGACGGTCGCCTGGTCGATCTGGCCGTGGTCGATCAGGCGCAGCCCGCCCAGCACGTCGGACACCGCGGCGCGCAGGTCATGGCCCAGAAGCGCAAGGCGGGCCGCCTCCGCCTTGCTGGCATCGGGCGCCACAGGGGACCAGACCGGCTGGTTCATCGCAGGGCACCGCAGGAATCAGGGAATGGCACAAGAAGGGATCGCATGATGCCGCCTTCTACGACACCCGCGGCCTTTCGCCAAGCTTGCAAAATGCAAAGGGCACGGGCTCGGTGGAATGGCGTCAGCGCGCGGCGGGATAGCCAAGCCCCTTCAGCGCCGCCGCGATCTCGTCCAGCACCGCGGGATCCTCGATGGTGGCCGGCATCTTCCAGGGCTCGCCATCGGCGATCTTCACCATCGTCGCGCGCAGGATCTTGCCCGAGCGGGTCTTGGGCAGGCGGTCCACCACGCAGGCGAGCCTGAAGGCCGCGACCGGCCCGATCTGGTCGCGCACGCGCGCAACGCAATCCTTCACCACTTCGTCCGCCGTCTTCTCCGTGCCCTTGTTCAGGCACAGGAACCCCACCGGCACCTGCCCCTTCAGCGCATCGGCGACCCCGATCACCGCGCATTCCGCCACATCGGGATGCCCCGCCAGCACCTCTTCCATCGCGCCGGTGGACAGGCGGTGGCCCGCGACGTTGATCACGTCATCGGTGCGGGCCATGATGTAGAGATAGCCGTCCTCGTCCTTGTAGCCGGCATCCCCCGTCTCGTAATAGCCGGGGAAATGGGACAGGTAGGCCCTGCGGAACCGCTCCTCGGCGTTCCAAAGCGTCGGCAGCGTGCCGGGCGGCAGCGGCAGCTTCACCGCGATGGCGCCAAGCTCGCCCGCCGGCAGCGGGTGGCCGCCCTCGTCCAGCACCTGCACGTCATAGCCCGGCATCGCGACCGAGGGCGAGCCGATCTTGACCGGCAGCGCCTCGATCCCCAGCGGGTTGGCCGCGATCGCCCAGCCGGTCTCGGTCTGCCACCAGTGGTCGATCACCGGCAGCCCCAGGATCTGCTGCGCCCATCCGATCGTGTCGGGGTCCGCCCGCTCTCCGGCCAGGAACAGCGCGCCAAGCCTGCGCATGTTGTAGTCGCGCGCGAGGATCCCCGCCGGGTCTTCGCGCTTGATCGCACGCAGCGCGGTCGGGGCGGTGAAGAAGGTCTTCACCTTGTGGTTCTGGATCACCCGCCAGAAGGTGCCCGCGTCCGGCGTGCCGACCGGCTTGCCCTCGAACACGATGGTGGTCGCCCCCGCGATCAGCGGCCCGTAGCAGATATAGCTGTGCCCCACGACCCAGCCCACGTCCGAGGCGGCCCAGAACACATCGCCCGCCTCGATGTCGTAGATGTTCTTCATCGACCATTGCAGCGCGACCAGATGGCCCGCCGTCGGCCGCACCACGCCCTTGGGCTGCCCGGTCGTGCCCGAGGTGTAGAGGATATAGACCGGATGATCGCCGCTGACCGGCACGCAGTCGGCCGGCTCCACCCCGTACTGAAAGCTGTGCCAGGCGAAATCGCGGCCGGGGATCAGCTTCGCCACCTCCTGCTCGCGCTGGAAGATCACGCAGAACGCGGGCTTGTGGCGGGCCATCTCGATGGCATTGTCCAGAAGCGGCTTGTAATGCACCACCCGGCCCGGCTCGATCCCGCAGGATGCCGCGATGATCGCCTTGGGGGTACAGTCGTCGATCCGCACCGCAAGCTCGTGCGCGGCAAAGCCGCCGAACACCACCGAGTGGATCGCGCCCAGCCGGGCGCAGGCCAGCATCGCCTCCAGCGCCTCGGGGATCATCGGCATGTAGATGATGACGCGGTCGCCCTTTTCCACCCCTCTGGCGCGCAGCGCCCCGGCGAGGCTTGCCACCCGGCCCTGCAACTCGCGGTAGGTGATGCCCTTGGTGGAATGGGTCACCGGGCTGTCATGGATGATCGCAAGCTGATCGCCGCGCCCCGCCGCGACATGCCGGTCCACCGCGTTCCAGCAGGTGTTGACCATGCCGTCGCGGAACCATTCGTAAAGCGGTGCCCTGTCGTCGAACAGCGCCTTCGAGGGCCGCCTGTCCCAGTCGATCGCCTCCGCCGCCTGCATCCAGAACCCCTCCGGGTCCGACTGCCATGCCTGATAGACCTCTTGGTAGCCCATGGGTATGCCTCCTCCGCTCCGCCTTGTGCCAGTTATGCAACGCCTGCGGGCCGTGCAACGATGTTTCCGCGAACAGCGGGCCTTCGCGGCGCTTTGCCCGCCCTGCCGCGCAATCCGGGCAAGGCCCTCAGCCGTAATGCGCCACCGGGGTGCCGGCGAGGGCCGACATGTTCAGCAGGCCCCGCGTGGTGATCGAGGGCGTCACCACATGCGCCCGGTTGCCCATGCCCATCAGGATCGGCCCGACCTCCAGCCCGCCCGCCTTCATCTTCAGGATGTTGCGCACGCCCGAGGCCGCGTCGGTATTGCCGAAGATCAGCACATTCGCCGCGCCCTCGAACCGCCCGCCGGGGAAGATGCGGTCGCGCAGCCCCTGGTCCAGCGCGGCATCGACATGCATCTCGCCCTCATAGGCGAAATCCACCCCCTGCGCGTCGAGCAGGGCGAGCGCCGCGCGCATCCGCCGGCCCGAGGAGTTGTCGAGGTTGCCGAACTGCGAATGCGAGCAGAGCGCGATCTTCGGCACAAGGCCGAAGCGCTTCACATGCCGCGCCGCACCCCTGGCGCAGTCCATGATCTGCTCGGGCGAGGGTTCGGAATGCACATGCGTATCGGCGATGAACAGCGGCCCGCCCTCGAGGATCATCAGGCTCAGCGCGCCGATGGCATGCAGCCCGCCGCGCGCCAGCACCTGCTCGACATAGTTCAGGTGCCACAGATACTGCCCGAAGGTGCCGCAGATCAGGCTGTCGGCCTCGTCCCGGTGCACCATCACCGCGGCGATGGCGGTGGTGTTGGTGCGCATCACCGCGCGGGCGGTGTCGGGGGTGACGCCGCGGCGCGCCATCAGCCCGTGATAGGTTTCCCAGTAATCGCGATAGCGCGGATCGTTCTCGGGGTTCACGATGTCGAAGTCGCGCTCGGGCCGGATCGGCAGGCCGGCCCGCTCGGCGCGCATGGCGATCACCTCGGGGCGGCCGATCAGGATCGGCTTGTCGGTCGTCTCCTCCAGCATCGCGTTGGCGGCGCGCAGCACCCGTTCATCCTCGCCTTCGGCAAAGACGATGCGCCGGGTGACGGTCGCCGCCGCCTCGAAGACCGGGCGCATCAGCAGCGCCGAGCGGAAGACCGAACTGTCGAGCTTGCGCTTGTAGGCGTCCAGATCCGCGATGGGGCGCGTGGCGACGCCGGTGGCCATCGCGGCCCGGGCAACGGCGGTGGCCACCACCCCCATCAGCCGCGGATCGAAGGGCTTGGGGATCAGGTAGTCCGGTCCGAAGGTCAGCTTCTCGCCCTGATAGGCCGCCGCCGCCTCGGCGCTGGTGGTGGCGCGGGCAAGGGCGGCGATGCCCTCGATGCAGGCGATCTGCATGGCGTCGTTGATCTGCCTCGCCCCCACATCCAGCGCGCCGCGAAAGATGAACGGAAAGCACAGCACGTTGTTCACCTGGTTGGGGTAATCCGACCGCCCCGTGGCGATGATCGCATCGGGCGCCACGCGGCGCACGAGGTCGGGCAGGATCTCTGGCGTCGGATTGGCGAGCGCAAAGACGATCGGCCGCGGCGCCATGCTCGCCACCATCGCCGGTGTCAGAACGCCCGGCCCCGACAGGCCGAGGAACAGGTCCGCCCCCACGATCACCTCGGCCAGCGTCCGCGGCACGCCGCCTTGCGCATACTCCGCCTTCTGCGGCGTCATCTCGGCCTCGCGGCCCTGGTAGACCAGCCCGGCAAGGTCGCACAGCCAAACGTTCTCGCGCCGCACCCCCAGCTTCAGCAGCATGTTGAGGCAGGCGATCCCCGCCGCGCCGCCCCCCGTGGAGACGACCGTGATATCCTCGAACCGCCTGCCCGACACATGCAGCGCATTGCTCGCCGCCGCGCCGACGACGATGGCGGTGCCGTGCTGGTCATCGTGAAACACCGGGATGTTCATCCGCTCGCGGCACAGCTTCTCGACGATGAAGCAGTCGGGCGCCTTGATGTCTTCAAGGTTGATCGCGCCGAAGGACGGCTCCAGCGCGCAGACGATATCCGCGAGCCTTGCCGGGTCTGTCTCGTTCAGCTCGATGTCGAAACAGTCGATATTGGCGAATTTCTTGAACAGGACCGCCTTGCCCTCCATCACCGGCTTGGCCGCCAGCGGGCCGATATTGCCGAGGCCGAGCACCGCGGTGCCGTTGGTGACGACGGCGACCAGGTTCCCCCGAGAGGTGTAGCGGGCGGCAGCGGCGGGATCGGCCTTGATCTCGAGGCAGGCTTCGGCGACACCGGGCGAATAGGCAAGGCTGAGGTCGCGGCCATTCGCCAGCGGCTTGGTCGCGCGGACCTCCAGCTTGCCGGGCGTCGGCTCCTCGTGATAGCGCAGCGCGTCGAGCCGCGAGCTGTCGGCCCGCACCTCCTCGATCCGGGCGCCGGCTTGGGGGGGCGCGTCCTCGTTCCTGTCGTCCATCGGATGCCTCCCCCCAGGGTCGTTTGGGCTGGTCGTTCAGCCCTGAACCATCCCGCGCGGGCCAGCCCGCGGGCCAGGCCCGGCATACGCCGCTCGACGCAGGGGTGCAAGCCGCGAGGCGCCCCGCCCGGCGCCCGCCCCGCGCCCGTCTGCTTGCATCGCCCGCGCGGGCAGCGCAGTCTTGCGGCAGACCCTGCGGCCCCCCCCGCCCGAACCCCGCCCGAACCCCCGGAGGAAACCGATGACGCTGCTGAAGGCCGCCACCGATGTGCGCGAGAACGCCTATGTGCCCTACTCGCATTTCAAGGTGGGGGCCGCGATCCGCGCCGCCTCGGGCAGGGTCTATGTCGGCTGCAATGTCGAGAATGTCGCCTATCCCGAAGGCACCTGCGCCGAGGCGGGCGCCATCGCCGCGATGGTAGCGGCGGGCGAGACCGAACTGCACGAGGTCTGCGTGATCGCGGACAGCCCCGACCCCGTGCCCCCCTGCGGCGGCTGCCGGCAGAAACTGGCCGAGTTCGGGCGCCATGACGTGCCGGTGACGCTGGCCACCGTCGCGGGCAAGCGGCTGGCCACCGCCATCGGCGCGCTGCTGCCCGGATCCTTCGGCGCGCATCACATGACCCACGCAGGGCGCGATTGATGGATGCGCGCGAGGTTCTCGCCCGGGTCCGCGATGGCAGGGGCCTGACGACGGCCGAGGCGAACTGGTTCGCGAACGGCCTCGCCTCGGGCGAGGTGACCGATGCGCAGGCCGGTGCCTTCGCCATGGCGGTGCGGCTGAACGGGCTCGATGCCTCTGCCCGCGTGGCGCTGACCCGCGCGATGCGCGACTCTGGCCAGGTGCTGGACTGGGATCTGCCCGGCCCGGTGGTGGACAAGCATTCCACGGGGGGGCTCGGCGACTCTGTCTCGTTGCTGCTGGCCCCGGCGCTGGCGGCCTGCGGCTGCTACGTGCCGATGATCTCGGGCCGCGGCCTCGGCCATACCGGCGGCACGCTCGACAAGCTGGAGGCGATCCCCGGCTATCGCACCGATGTCACCGTGCCCGAATTGCAAAAGCTGGTGCGCGACATCCGCTGCGCCATCGTCGGCGCCAGTGCCGAGATCGCCCCCGCCGACCGCCGGCTCTACGCCATCCGCGACGTGACGGCCTCGGTCGAAAGCATCGACCTCATCACCGCCTCGATCCTGTCCAAGAAGCTTGCGGCGGGGCTGGAGGCGCTGGTGCTGGATGTGAAGGTCGGATCGGGCGCCTTCATGAAGACGATGGATCAGGCGCGGGAACTGGCGCAGGCGCTGGTCGGCACCGCGCAGGGTGCAGGCTGCATGACCACGGCGCTCATCACCGACATGAACCAGCCGCTGGGGTGCAGCGCCGGCAACGCGCTGGAGGTGCTGGAGGCGATGGAAACCCTGACCGGCGGCGCCGTCAACCAGGCGCTGTGGGATCTAACCGCGGCGCTGGGCGGCGAGGCGCTGGCGCTGGCCGGCCTTGCCGCCGATGCCGAGGAGGGCGCGCAGAAGATCGACGACGCGCTGGAAACCGGCCGCGCCGCCGAAATCTTCGGCGAGATGGTCGCGGCGCTGGGCGGTCCGATGGATTTTGTCGAACGCTTCCCCGACCGGCTGCCCGCCGCGCCCGTGGTGCGCGAGGTCCGCGCCGAAGGCGACGGTTTCGTCGCCGGCGTGGATGGCGAGGCGCTGGGCATGGCGGTGGTGCGGCTGGGCGGCGGGCGGCTGAAGGAGGGCGACCGGATCAACCCCTCGGTCGGCCTGTCGGACCTCGTGATGATCGGCGAGCGTGTCTCGCCCGATCTGCCGCTGGCCCGCGTCCATGCCGCGACCGAGGCCGAGGCGAACCGCGCCGCCGCCGCGGTCCGCGCCGCCTACAGCCTGGCCGATACCGAACCGGACGAGCCCGACCTGATCCATGAAAGGATCGGCTGATGGCCCCGGCAGGCGCGGGGCGCGCCTTCCTGATCGTGATGGACAGCGTCGGCTGCGGCGGCGCGCCCGATGCGGCCGCGTTCTTCAACGGCGCCCGGCCCGATACCGGCGCCAACACGCTGGCCCATATCGCCGCCGCCTGTTCCGAAGGCCGCGCCGAGGACGGGCGCAGCGGCCCGTTGCGGATGCCGGTGCTGGACGGGCTCGGCCTTGGCGCGGCGGTGCGGCTTGCCTCGGGGACGGACGCGCCGGGCCTTGGGGCGGCAGCGCGGGGGCTCTGGGGCGCGGCCACCGAACTGTCGCGCGGCAAGGACACGCCCTCGGGGCATTGGGAACTGGCCGGCGTGCCGGTGCCCTGGGACTGGAGCTATTTCCCCGACACGCGGCCCGCCTTCCCCCCCGACCTGACCGCCGAGGTGGCGCGGCTGGCGGGCACCGCGGGCATCCTTGGCAACTGCCACGCCTCGGGCACCGAGATCATCGCCCGTCTGGGCGCGGAGCATCTGCGCAGCGGCTGGCCGATCTGCTATACCTCCGCCGACAGCGTGTTCCAGATCGCCGCGCATGAGCAGGCCTTCGGGCTCGACCGTCTGCTGGCGCTCTGCGCCGCGATCGCGCCGCGCCTGCACGCGATGAAGGTGGGCCGGGTGATCGCGCGGCCCTTCACCGGCGCGCCGGGCAGCTTCCGGCGCACGGCGAACCGGCGCGATTACGCGGTGGCGCCCCCGGCGCCGACGCTGCTGGACTGGGCCGCCGCCGCCGGGCGGCAGACCCATGCCATCGGCAAGATCGGCGACATCTTCTCGATGCGCGGCATCCTCGATCTGCGCAAGGGCGATGACGCGGCGCTGATGGGGCATCTGATGGATCTTGCCGATGGCGCGGAACCCGGCGCGCTGGCCTTCGCCAATTTCGTGGAGTTCGACAGCCTCCATGGCCACCGCCGCGACGTGTCCGGCTATGCCCGCGCGCTGGAATGGTTCGATGCACAGGCGGGCCGGTTCCTCGCGCGGCTGCGGCCCGGCGATCTTGCGATCTTCACCGCCGACCACGGCAACGACCCCACCTGGACCGGCACCGACCACACCCGCGAGCGGGTGCCGGTGATCGGCTGGGGCAAGGGGGCGCGCGCCGTGGGGCTGGTGGCCTTTGCCGATGTGGCGGCCAGCATCGCGGCGCATCTTGGAATACCCGCCGAAGGGCCGGGGAGGAGTTTTCTGTGACCGGTCAAGACCTTGCGAAGGTGGAACTGCACCTGCATCTGGAGGGCGCGGCGCCGCCGGCGTTCATTCGCGGGCTGGCGGCAGAAAGGAAGATCGACGTATCGGGCATCTTCAACGCGCAAGGCGCCTATGTTTTCAAGGACTTCCGGCAGTTTCTGCAAGTGTATGAGGCCGCCGCCAGCGTGCTGCAAACGCCGGACGACTATCGCCGGCTGACCCTCGCCGTGCTGGAGGAAAGCGCCGCAAGTGGCGTGATCTACACGGAAATCTTCCTGTCGCCCGATTTCTGCGGCGGCCGCGACCTGCCCGCCTGGCGCGACTACCTCGCCGCGATCCGCGATGCCGCCGCCACCGCCGAGCGCGAGCTCGGCATCGTCATGCGCGGCATCGTCACCCCGATCCGGCATTTCGGCCCCGACAAGGCGCGCGAGGCGGCGATCTGCGCGGCCGAGACGGCGGGCGAGTTCATCGTGGGCCTCGGCCTCGGGGGCGATGAAAAGATCTGCAGGCCCAAGGACTTCCGCTGGAGCTTTGACTGCGCGCGCGAGGCGGGGCTGCGGCTGACCTGCCACGCCGGCGAGTGGGAGGGCCCGCACAGCGTGCGCGAGGCGATCCGCGATCTGGGGGTGGAGCGCATCGGCCACGGGGTGCGCGCCATCGAGGACATGGCGCTGGTGGATGAACTGGCGGAACGCGGCACGGTGCTGGAGGTCTGCCCCGGCTCGAACCTCGCGCTTGGCCTCTATCCCGGCTGGCGCAGCCATCCGATCGGCGAATTGCACCGGCGCGGGGTGAAGGTCACCGTGTCCACCGACGATCCGCCCTTCTTCCACACCACGATGGCGCGCGAATATGACCGGCTGGCAGAGGCGTTCGGCTGGGACGAGGCGGTGTTCGCGCAGATCGCCCGCACCTCGGCCGAGGCCGCGTTCTGCGACCCCGTGACCAGGGCCGATATCCTGAAAAGACTGGAGAGCAAGGATGCTTGAGCACCTGACCGTCGTGCGTCACCCGCTGGTGCAGCACAAGCTGACGCTGATGCGCGACAAGACCACCTCGACCGGCGGCTTCCGGCGGCTGCTGCGCGAGATCAGCCTGCTGCTGGCCTATGAGATCACGCGCGAGCTGGACATGACCAGTTGCACCATCGAGACGCCGCTGGAGCGGATGGAGGCGCCGATCCTCGACGGCAAGAAGCTGGCGCTGATCTCGATCCTGCGGGCGGGCAACGGGCTGCTGGACGGGATTCTGGAGCTGGTGCCGGCGGCGCGGGTGGGGTTCATCGGGCTTTACCGCGACCCCGACACGCTGCAGCCGGTGCAGTATTACTGCAAGGTCCCGGCCGAGCTGGAGGACCGGATGGTGATCGTCGTCGATCCGATGCTGGCGACGGGCAATTCCTCGGTCGCGGCGATCGACCTGCTGAAGAAGGCGGGGGCGCGGAACCTGCGCTTCCTGTGCCTGCTTGCCGCGCCCGAGGGCGTGGCCCGGATGAAGGCGGCGCATCCCGATGTGCCGATCGTCACAGCGGCTGTGGATAGCCACCTCGATGACCATGGATATATTGTTCCCGGGCTAGGTGATGCGGGCGACCGCATGTTCGGCACAAAATAAGGGACGTTTCCGCTTTACTTGTGGGATCGGCTGCGGCATCCTTGGTCTTGCTTCACCCGGGAGGCGGGAGATGAATGTCGCAAGGCGGTTGTCGTCAGCAGGGATCGCCGCCCTTTTCGCCGGCCTTTCGGCGTGCGCGGTCACATTGGACGCCGTGGACGGGCCGGCCGAGTATCCGCCGCCGGGGTTCGCCGGCCAGCAATATGTGGACAGCAGCGGCTGCGTCTTCATGCGCGCGGGCTATGCGGGACAGACGCGATGGGTGCCACGGGTCCGGCGCGACCGCACGGTGATCTGCGGGCAGAAGCCGACCTTCGGCGCGGCCCCGGCGGCGGCCGGGTGATCGCCGGCGGGCCATGCCGGGCGGCTGGCAAGATGACGGATTGCGCGGCGGTGGCCTTGCCATCCCGCGCCGCAGCCTAACCGGGGAGAACATCGGGCAGTGACGGCGCCGCCTTTCGCAAGGGGGGCGGCGTTCTTCCTTTCAGTCGCCGCAGATGCCTTGCAGCGCCACCCATGCCGCATCGGGCAGCACGGCGGCGCGGCCGGCGGCGCCAGCGGGGTGCGGGTCCGCCTCGATCAGCGGCAGCACCGTCTCGCCCGTCGGGTCGAGCGCGTAGGCATAGGCGGTCGATCCGATCCCGGCGGCATCGAAGCGCGCCAGCAGGGCGCCGGCATCGACGGGCGCGGGGGGCGTGGTCAGCAGCACCTCGGCATAGCCGATCAGCGCCTCTTGCGGCAACTGCCCGGTGGTCAGCAGGCGGAAGGTCGCGCGCAGGCCGGCCCAGTTCAGCAATTTCACCATCGGATCGGCGGTTTCGGCGCGCAGGCGCTCGGCCAGAAGATAGCCCGCGGCCACCTCGGGCGAGTCCTCCGCCTCGACGAGGCGGCGGTTGATCACGAGGATCTGCCCGGGCAGGTGGACCGCATCGCTTACCCCCTCGCGCATCACGAAGATCTGCGTCGCGCCGGGGCCGAACAGCCGGGTCGCCAGTTGCGACAGCGCCCTGTCGCCGAGCCGGCTTGCGCAGGGCGCGCCGCCGAGGCGGGCAAGGTCGGCCAGGATGTCCACCCCGATTTCCTGCCGCTTGGCGAAGGGCAGCGCGGCGGCGGTGTGGCTGACCAGCGCCCCCGGCAGCCAGAAGATCCCGAGCGCCACCACGCCCGCGGTGATGCCGCCAAGCACCGTCATCCGCAGGCGGCCCGGATGCGGGCGGCGGGCTTCGATGATGGAATGCACCTTTTCCAGCGCGGCGACCATCGCGGGCTCGTCGATCTCCAGCGTCTCGCCCGGACCCTCGCCGGGGGCATAGAGCGCGGGCATGGCGCCGGGGTTCAGCCGCGCCACCGCGGGCAGCGACCAGTGGGCCAGCGCGCGCTCGCTGCGGCCGTCGGAGATGACGACCGTGGCATCGCCAAGCGCCACGATCACCTCGCGGCGCTGCGCCTCGGCGGACTCGCGCCACAGGCCGGGGCATTCCAGCCGCTGATATTCGGTGAGAGCCGTCATCGGCCGCCCGCATCCCCTGCGCCCCCGGCGCCGGGCCGGGTGCGCGCGCGCCGACCATGGCGGGCAGGGCGGCGCGGGGCAATCGCGGCGTCTGCCCGATCGAACCGGGCCGGGGTCGGTGCGGCTCGCCTCATAGCAGCTTGGCGACCGCGCGAAGCTCGAACTTCTGGATCTTGCCGGTGGAGGTCTTCGGCAACTCGCAGAACACCACATGCTTGGGCGTCTTGAAGCCCGCCAGCCGTTGCCGGGCAAAGGCGATCAGCTCGGCCTCGGTGGCCTCCTTCCCGGCCTTCAACTCGACAAAGGCGCAGGGCACCTCGCCCCATTTCTCGTCGGGCTTGGCGACGACCGAGGCGAGCGAGACGGCGGGGTGATGGGCGAGCACGTCCTCGACCTCGACCGATGACACGTTCTCGCCGCCCGAGATGATGATGTCCTTGGCGCGGTCGGTGATCTTGATATAGCCGTCCGGGTGGCGGAAGGCGATGTCGCCGGTGCGGAAGTAGCCGCCCCGGAACGCCTCGGCGGTGGCCTCGGGGTTCTTGTAATAGCCCTTCATCAGCACGTTGCCGCGCATCGCGATCTCGCCCGGATGGGCGCCGTCGCGGGGAATGTCCCGGCCGGTATCGTCCTGCACGGTGATCTCTTCCATCATCGGCATCAGCACGCCGGTGCGGGCCTTCAGCGCCGCGCGCTCCTCGCCCTGCACCGAGTCCCATTCCGGCTTCCAGATGCATTCGGTGGCGGGGCCGTAGCTTTCAGTCAACCCATAGACCTGCGTGACGTTGAAGCCGAGCGGTTCCACCGCGGCAAGGGTGGCAGCGGGCGGCGGGGCGCCGGCGGTGAACACCTCCACCACATGATCGAAGGGGCGGCGATCCTCGGGCGCGGCGTTGATCAGCGTGTTCAGCACGATCGGCGCGCCGCCGAAATGGGTGACGCGCTCGGCGGCGATCGCCTCATAGATCGCGCGGGCGGTGATGTCGCGGCAGCACACCAGCGTGCCGCCAAGCGCGGGGATCATCCAGGGATGCGTCCAGGCGTTGCAATGGAACATCGGCACGATGGTCAGATAGACCGGGTAAAGCACCATCCGCCAGGCGATCTGGTTCTGCAGCGTCGCGAGATAGGCGCCGCGGTGGTGATAGACCACGCCCTTCGGCCGCCCGGTGGTGCCCGAGGTGTAGTTGAGCGCGATGCTCTCCCACTCGTCCTGCGGCATCTGCCAGGGCGCGGCAGGGTCGCCCTCGGCCAGCAGTTCCTCGTATTCGAGGTGATGGCCCGAGGCGGGGAATCCGGCGGCGGGGTCCGCCACCTCGACGATGCGGGGCGGCGTGCCCTTCAGCACCTTCAGCGCCGCCTCTGCCAGCGGCAGCAAGGCGCTGTCCACCAGCACCATCCGCGCGCCGCCATGTTCGAGGATATAGGCGACGGTTTCCGCGTCCAGCCGGGTGTTGATGGCGTTCAGCACCGCGCCGCAGGCGGGCACGCCGAAATGCGCCTCGGCCTGCGCGGCGATGTTGGGCAGGATCGTTGCCACCACGTCGCCCGGCGCGATGCCGCGCCCCGTCAGCGCCGAGGCAAGCCGCGAGACGCGGGCGTGATACTCGCCATAGCTCCAGCGCCGCGCGCCATAGACCAGCGCGGTGCGGTCCCTGAACACATCGGCCGCACGCGCAAGGTGCGACAGCGGCGTCAGCGGCACGAAGTTCGCCTCGCGCTTCCCAAGCCCGGTTTCGTCCGCCAGCCAGCCCATCTTCCCCTCCTGCCCGGCATTGCGGGCAATTGCCAGTATCATCCTGTGGCGCGCATATTGGCGCGGGGCAGGGATGAAGGAAAGCAGGGACTTGCAGGAGAGCGGGCAGCAAAGCGGTCGGGGAAGGGGCGGGGGCAGATGATCATCTCGCGCGGGCGGGGCTATGTGTTCGTGCATGTTCCCAAGACCGGGGGCACCGCGCTGGCGCTGGCGCTGGAGGCGCGGGCGCTGAAGGATGACATCCTGATCGGCGACACGCCGAAGGCGCGGGCGCGGCGCGGGCGGCTGAAGGGGATGCGCGCCGCGGGGCGGCTGTGGAAGCATTCGACGCTCGCCGATATCGACGGGCTGCTGAGCGGCGAGGATCTGGCGGCGCTGAAGGTGTTCACGCTGGTGCGCAACCCCTGGGACCGGGCCGTGAGCTATTACCACTGGCTGCGGGGGCAGGGCTTTGCGCATCCGGCGGTGGCGCTGGCGAAGATCAGCGATTTCAGCGGGTTCCTCAATCATCCCGCAACGCGCGTCTCGCTGGCGGCGGCACCCTACGGCCGATATGTGCGCGATGCCCGCGGCGTGGAGCGATGCGCGCTGTTCCTGCGGCTGGAGCGGCTGGAGCAGGATCTGCCGCGGCTGGAGGCGCTGCTGGATCTGCGGCTGGGGCCGCTGGCCCGCGTCAATGCCTCGGCGCGGGGGCGCGACTGGCGGCCCTATTACAGCGCGGCGGATGCGGAACTGCTGGCCGATATCGCGGCAGAGGATATCGCGCGGTTCGGCTACCGCTTCGATCCGTGAGCGCGGGGCAGCGCCCGCCGGGATTGGCGGGCGGCGCGGCAGGGGCGCCGCGCCGCCTTGCTCCGGCGGCGGAAGGGCTCTGCGGCCCTTGGCTCAGGCTGCCTGCGCCGGCGCTGCGGCGAACCGGCCGTAGAAGGTCTCGCCGCGGCCTGCCATCTCGCGCAGCAGCGCGGGGGCGGTGAAGCGCGGCCCGTGTGCGGCGGTCAGCCGGTCGCAGATCTCCACCGCGCGGGCCGCGCCGAAGATGTCGAGCCAGGAGAACGGCCCCCCCGACCAGGGCGCGAAGCCCCAGCCGAGGATCGCGCCGACATCGCCCTCGCGGATGTCGGTCAGCACCCCGTCCTCCAGCGCGCGGACGGCCTCCAGCACCTGCGCGAACAGCAGGCGGTGCTGCACCTCGGTCACCTCGGGCTGCGCTGCCGCCACCGGCCAGGCCGCGGCGAGGCCGGGCCAGAGGCCGAGGCGGTTGCCCTTGTCATCATAGGCGTAGAAGCCGGCCTTCGACTTGCGGCCCAGCCGGCCCTGATCGGCCATCGCGAACAGCACCTCGTCCGCCGCCGCGTCGGGATAGGCCGCGCCCATCGCGGCGCGGGTGGCCTTTGCGATCTTCACCCCGAGGTCGATCGAGGTTTCATCGACCAGTTGCAGCGGGCCGAGCGGCATTCCCGCCAGCCGGGCGGCATTCTCGATCAGCGGCGGGGTGACGCCTTCGGCCACCATGCGGATGCCCTCGTTGATGTAGGGGATGATGCAGCGGTTGGCGTAGAAGAACCGCGCGTCGTTGACGACGATGGGCGTCTTGCGAAGCTGGCGGACGAAATCGAGCGCCTTGGCCACGGCGACATCGCCGGTTTCGCGGCCGCGGATGATTTCCACCAGCATCATCCTGTCCACCGGGCTGAAGAAGTGGATGCCGATGAACTGCGCGGGCCGGGCGCTGGCCCCGGCGAGGTCCGAGATCGGCAGCGTGGAGGTGTTGGTGGCGAAGATCGCGGTTGCCGGGATCACCGCCTCGGCCTGCCGGGTGACGCCGGCCTTGACCCCGGGATCCTCGAACACCGCCTCGACGATCAGGTCGCAGCCCTCCAGCGCGGCATAGTCGGTGGTGGCGGTGATGCGGGCCAGAACCTCGGCCTTCTTCCCGGCGCTGACCTTGCCGCGCTTCACGGCCTTGTCGAGAAGGGCCTCGGCATGGGCCTTGCCGCGCTCTGCGGCCTCTTGCGCGGCGTCGATCAGCACCACCTCGATCCCGGCATCGGCCGCGGCATGGGCGATGCCCGAACCCATCATCCCGGCGCCGAGCACGCCCAGCTTCTTCACCGTCTGGTCGGGAACGGCGGGGCGGTTCGCGCCCTTCTCCAGCGCCTGCTTGTTCACGAACAGGCTGCGGATCATCGCGGTGGAGGAAGGGTTCAGCAGCAGATGGGTGAACCAGCGCGCCTCGATCCGCAGCGCGGTGTCGAAGGGCACCAGCGCGCCTTCATAGACCGCCGAAAGCAGCGCCCTCGCGGCGGGAAAGACGCCTTGCGTCTTGCCGTTGACCATCGCGCTCGCGCCCACGAAGGTCATGAAGCCGGCGGGGTGATAGGGCGCGCCGCCGGGCATCTTGTAGCCCCTGGCCTCCCAGGGCTTGACGAGATCGGCATCGCTGGCGGCCAGCACCCAGCCCTTCGCGCGGGCCAGCAGATCCTCGGCGGGCACCACCTCGTCGATGATCCCCGCGGCCTTTGCCGCCTTCGGGTCGGACAGCTTGCCCTCCAGCAGGAAGGGCGCCGCGCCCATCGCGCCCAGCTTGCGCACAAGCCGGGTGGTGCCGCCCCCGCCGGGGAAGATGCCGACCATGATCTCGGGCAGGCCGATCCTGGCCCCGGGATTGTCGGCGGCGAAGATGCGGTGGCAGGCCAGCGGCAGTTCCAGCCCGAGGCCAAGCGCGGTGCCGGGCAGGGCGGCGGCGACGGGCTTGCCGCCCTTCAGGGTTTTGGGGTCCATGCCCGCGCGCTCGATCTTGCGCAGCACGCCGTGCATCATCATCACGCCCTCGAACAGGCCGCGGGCCGGGTCGGCGCCCGCCTCCTCGCGCATCCGCGCAAGCGCGTTGAGGTCCATGCCGGCGGCGAAATCCTTCTTGGCCGAGGTGATGACGATGCCCTTCACCGCGCTGTCGGCCAGCGCGCGGTCGATCGCCGCGTCAAGTTCGGCGAAGCCGGCCAGCGACATCACGTTCATGGATTTGCCGGGCACGTCCCAGGCGATGGTGGCGACGCCGTCGGCATCGAGGCTGTAGGTGAAATCGGTCATGTGCTCTTTCCCTTGCTGCGGGGCGCGCCGTCGCGGGGCGGATCGCTGCGGGCGGGGGCGTCCCCATGGGGTGATGGTTCGGGCCGGGCCGGGCGATCAGACCCGCTCGATGATCGTGGCCGCGCCCATGCCGCTGGCGATGCACAGCGTGGCAAGCCCGGTGCCGAGGCCGCGGCGTTCCATCTCATCGAGCAGGGTGCCGATGATGATCGCGCCGGTGGCGCCAAGCGGGTGCCCCATCGCGATGGCGCCGCCATTGACGTTGACCTTCGAGGCATCCACGTCGAAGGCCTGCATGAAGCGCAGCACGACGGCGGCAAAGGCCTCGTTCACCTCGAAGAGGTCGATGTCCGCGATCGACATTCCCGCCTCGCGCAGGATCTTCTCGGTCACCGGCACCGGGCCGGTCAGCATGATGGTGGGATCGGTGCCGATCTTGGCGGTGGCGCGGATGCGGGCGCGGGGCTTCAGGCCCCACCTGTCGCCGAACGCGCTGTTGCCGACCAGCACGGCGGCGGCGCCATCGACGATCCCCGAGGAGTTGCCGGCATGGTGCACATGCTCGATGCGTTCGAGCTGCGGATATTTCATCAGCGCGATCTGGTCGAAGCCGGGCATCGTCTCGCCCATGTCCCTGAAGCTGGGCTTCAGCGCGCCGAGGCTTTGCATGTCGGTGCCCGGGCGCATGTATTCGTCGGTGGCAAGGATGGTCAGGCCGTTCTGGTCCCTGACCGGCACGATGGAGCGGGCGAAGCGGCCTTCGGCCCAGGCCTCGGCGGCGCGGCGCTGCGAGTCCACCGCCAGCGCGTCCACCTCGTCGCGGCTGAAGCCGTAGATGGTGGCGATGATGTCGGCCGAAATGCCCTGCGGCACGAAACAGGTCTTCATCGCCAGCGAGGGATCGACGGCGATTGCGGCGCCGTCCGAGCCCATCGGCACGCGGCCCATCATCTCGACCCCGCCGGCGATATAGCCCGCGCCGGCCCCGGCCCGGACCTGATTGGCGGCGAGGTTCACCGCCTCCATGCCGCTGGCGCAGAAGCGGTTGATCGCAAGGCCGGGGATGCTTTCGTCAAGGTCGGACAGCAGCACGGCAGAGCGGGCAAGACAGCCGCCCTGTTCGCCGACCTGCGTGACATTGCCCCAGATCACATCCTCGACCGCGCCGCCTTGCAGGCCGTTGCGCTCCTTCACCGCGTTCAGCAGCCGGGCGGACAGCGCCACCGAGGTCACCTCATGCAGCGCGCCATCGGGGCGGCCCTTGCCGCGCGGGGTGCGGGCGGCGTCGTAGATAAAGGCTTCGGTCATGGTCTCCTCCATGTCGGTGAGGGGTCGGTCGCTGCGGGGTCGGTCGCTGCGGGGTCGGTCGGTGCGGGGTCTTGCGGTGCGGGCCTCCCCTGGCGGGCTCAGGCCCGGTCCGAGGGCCTGCCCGGCATCATGTCATAGGGGTGCTTCCAGCCGGGCAGGGCGGCGATGCCGTCCAGCCAGCGGTCGATGTTCGGCCAGGCTTCGCGGGAAAAGCCGAAGGGTTCGGGATAGTAGAGATAGCCGCAGCAGGCGAAATCCGCGATGGTCGGGGCATCCGACACGATCCAGTCGCGGCCTTCTAGATGGGTGTCGAGCGTCTGCCACGCCGCCCTTGCCCGCCCGCCAAGCCAGCGGATCGCCTCGGCCGGGCGCTTCTGCTCGGGCAGGAAGTTCATCATGAAGCGCAGCGGGCCGTTCTGCGAGGACATCTTGTGATTGTCCCACAGGATCCAGCGCAGCACCTCCTCGCGGTCTTCGGGCGTCTTGCCCAGAAAGCGGCCGGTCCGTTCGGCATAATGATACTGGATCACCCCCGATTGCGACAGCGCCCGGCCATGCTCGTTTATCAGCACCGGCACCTCGCCCATCGGGTTGATCGCGAGGAATTCGGGCGTGCGGGCGCCGCCGTTGAAGAAATCGACAAAGACGGGCTGCCAGTCGATCCCGGCCAGCGTCATCGTCAGCGCGGCCTTGTAGGCGTTGCCGCTTTCGCCAAAGCAGTAGAGTTTCGCGGTCATGTCATTCCTCCCGGCAGATCGCTGCCCTGTCTGTGCGCGCGCGCCCCTTGGGCGCATGTGGCCGTGCAGCCGCAGGGCGAGCCTAGAACGCCTCGGCCGGCAGCGCCATCACCGGATCGGCCCCGGATCGGATTCGGGCAAGGTGGGTCGCGGTCATCGGCAGTTGCCGGGCCATGTAGTAGCGCCCGGTGGCGAGCTTGGCCTCGAGAAAGGCGCGGTCGGGGGCGCCCGCCGCAAGCGCCGCCATCGCGGCCCGGCCCATCCGCGCCCACATCAGCCCGAGGCAGACATGGCCGAACAGGTGCATGAAGTCGTAGGAGCCCGCCAGCGCGGCATCGGGGGTCTTTACCCCGTTCTGCATGAAGAACATCGCCGCCGCCTGCAGATCCTTCGAGGCGGCCTTCAGCGGGTCGAGAAAGCCGGCCTTCAGCGCGGCGTCGCCCTCGTTCTCCTTGAGGAAGGTCTTCACCATCTCGAAGAAGGCCATCACATGCCTGCCGCCATCCTGCGCCAGCTTGCGGCCCACGAGGTCCAGCGCCTGAATGCCGTTGGCGCCCTCGTAGATCATCGCGATGCGGGCGTCGCGGGTGAATTGCGACATGCCCGAGTCCTCGATATAGCCGTGCCCGCCGAAGATCTGCTGGGCGGTGACGGCGGTCTCGAAGCCCTTGTCGGTCAGGAAGCCCTTCAGCACCGGGGTCATCAGCGAGACAAGCCCCTCTGCCTCGGCATCGCCGCACCGGCGGCTGCGGTCGATCAGATGAGCGCCCCAGAAGGTGAAGGCGCGGGCGCCCTCGAGGAAGGATTTCTGGTCCATCAGCATCCGGCGCACATCGGGATGCACGATCAGCGGATCGGCGGGGCCGCCGGGGTTCTGCGCGCCGGTGACCGCCCGGCCCTGCAGGCGCTCTCTCGCGTAGATCGCCGCGTTCTGATAGGCGGCCTCGCCCACGGCATAGCCCTGCAGGCCCACCCCCAGCCGCGCCTCGTTCATCATGGTGAACATGGCGCGCATCCCCTTGTGCAGATCGCCCAGCAGCCAGCCGGTCGCGCCGTCATAGTCCATCACGCAGGTGGCGTTGCCGTGGATGCCCATCTTCTGCTCGATCTTGCCGCAGCTGACCGCATTGCGCGCGCCAAGGCTGCCATCCCCGTTCACCAGCAGCTTCGGCACGATGAACAGCGACACGCCCCTGGTGCCCTCGCCGCCGCCGGGGGCCCTGGCCAGCACCAGATGGATGATGTTCCCGGCAAGGTCGTGCTCGCCCGCCGAGATGAAGATCTTCTGGCCGGTGATCCGGTAGCTGCCATCGTCCTGCGGCTCGGCCCTGGTGCGCATCAGGCCAAGGTCGGTGCCGCAATGCGGCTCGGTCAGGTTCATGGTGCCGGTCCAGTCGCAGCGGACCAGCCCTGGCAGATATGTCGCCTTCTGCTCGGCGGTGCCATGGGCGTGGATCGCGGAATAGGCGCCGTGGGCGAGGCCCTGATACATGTTGAAGGCCATGTTGGCCGAGACGAACATCTCGCCCACCGCCGTTGCCAGCAGATAGGGCATCCCCTGCCCGCCATAGGCGGGATCGCAGTCGAGCGAGGTCCAGCCGCCGTCCTTCATCGCCGCGAAGGCGTCCTTGAAGCCTTCGGGCGTGCGCACCACGCCGTTTTCCAGCACGCAGCCGATCCGGTCGCCCACCGGGTTCAGCGGCGCCAGCACCTCGGAGGCGACCTTGCCGGCGGCCGCGAGCACCGCCTCGGTCACGTCGCGTTCCAGCTCGTCATAGCCCGGAATGCCGGTCTGGGTGACCTTCAGCACGTCATGCAGAACGAACTGCATGTCCCTGGTCGGGGCGGTGTAGCCTGGCATGGTCGTCGTCCTCCCTGTTCGTTCGGGCCCGCCCACCTGTCGGTGTGCCCGTCTCTCCATCCGCCTGCCCGCGCCCGCCTCGCGGTCAGGCTGCGGGTTTGGCCTCGGCTTCGGCCAGCTTGTCCTCGCCCCAGCCGATCTCCTGCGTCAGGTCCGCGATCGCCTCGCCAAGCTCGCGGTGCTGGCGCTGCAAGGTGTCCAGCCGGCTCCGCGCCACCTCGAGTGTGCGCGCAAGCTGGACCTGCTGGCCTTCGCCCGAGCCGTAGAGGTCGAGAAGCTGGCGGATATCCTCGAGGCTGAAGCCGAACCGCTTGCCGCGCAGGATCAGCGTCAGCCGCGCCCGGTCCCGCCGCGTGAACAGCCGTCGCTGGCCCTCGCGGACCGGGAACAGCAGTTCCTTGCTTTCATAGAAGCGCAAGGTGCGCGGGGTCACGTCGAAGGCGTCGCACATCTCGCGGATGGTCATAAACTGTTCACTCATGGCACTGTCTTTCCGTGCGGCTGTCGTAGCGTCATGGGGCGCCAGATGGGTCGTTCCGCCCGAGCTTACAAGCGAAGTTGACGCGAACGTAAACGTAACGTCGCGTCACGAAAACCATGAGGTAATGTCGGGAAAGAAGCCGCGGGGATGGCGACATTTCCGCACCTTGCGGCGCTTGCCGGCGCAGCGCCCTTGCGGGGGAAGCCGGGCAGCGGCCGGATGCCGCCGTGCGGATGCCGTGCGGATGCCGTCCGGATGCCGCCGTCCGTGCGGGGCCTCAGCCCGGGGTGGAACCGCCCGCCAGCGCGGCGGCGATCGTCTCGCGCAGGTCGGCGATGGCGGCGTCCAGATCGTCGCGCTGGCGCTCCAGTTCGGCAAGCTGGCGCCCGGCATGTTCCACCCAGACGCGGTACTGTTCCCGCGTGCCCTTCTGGTCATAGAGCAGCAGCCACTGCCGCACCTCCTCCAGACTGAAGCCGAAGCGGCGGCCGCGCAGGATCAGCGTCATCCGCGCCACCTCGCGCGGGCCGTAGAAGCGGGCGCGGCCTTCCCTCGCGGGGCTCAGAAGCTCGATATACTCGTAATAGCGCAAGGTGCGCGGGGTCACGTCGAACCGCGCGCACATTTCCTTGAAGCTCAGCCTCTGCCCGGCCATTGTGGCACCCCCGCCTGGGCGCAGGCTAGCCGCTTGCCGGAGCGACCTCAACCGCCCTTGCTGCGCGTGCGAGCAAGATCGGGGCTTGCGGCGGCGCGGGCGGGCGGCCATGGTCCCTCGTGTCGATGAGGGAATGACGGGCATGGACGAGAACGGCAAGATCACCGGCGCGCGGCGGTTCATCGAGTCGATTCCCCATGCGCGCGCGCTGAACATGACGCTTGACGATCTGGCCGAGGGAATGGCCGCGGTCTCGATGCCCTATGACGCGCGGCTGGTGGGGGATCCGCAGACGGGCGTGATTCACGGCGGGGCGGTCTCGGCGCTGATGGATACCTGCTGCGGTGCGGCGGTGATGAGCCATCCGGGCAGCGCGGCGGGGACGGCGACGCTCGACCTGCGGATCGACTACATGCGCGCGGCGACGCCCGGCCAGCGGCTGCGGGCCAGCGCCACCTGCCACCACATCACCCGCTCGGTCGCCTTCGTGCGGGCCAGTGCGCATGACGACAACGACGATCTGCCGGTGGCGACCGCGACGGGCGCCTTCACGGTGGACACCGAAGGCGGGGGGCCGGCATGACCCCCGGCGCGCCCCGCCCCGAACCGGTGCAGGTGGTGAAGCAGCGCAGGGATGCGGCGCTGCAGACGCTGGTGGCGGGGGTGCCCTATATCCGCTTTCTGGGCATCACCTTCGACCGGCGCGGCGACGAGTTGACCGCCGTGCTGCCCTTCGATGACAAGCTGATCGGCAACCCGCAGCTTCCGGCGCTGCATGGCGGGGTGACGGCGGCGTTTCTGGAGACGGCGGCGATCATCGGGCTGTCCTGGTCGCTGCTGTGGGAGGACATGGAGGCGGGGCGGATCGACCCGGCGCGGCTAGACCCGCTGCTCCTGCCGCGCCTGCCCAAGACCATCGACTTCACGCTCGACTACCTGCGCTCGGGGCTGCCGCGCGATGCCTATGCGCGGGCGCGGGTCAACCGGTCCGGCCGCCGCTATGCAAGCGTGCATGTCGAGGCCTGGCAGGACAATCGCGGCCGCCTGTTCGCGCAGGCGACGGGGCATTTCCTGGTGCCGGCGCGAGAGGCGTGACGGGTTCGGAGCGCGGAGCGGGCGGCGGCCCCGGCTACAGCCATTCGCCGCGCCCGGTCCCGACCGCCTCCGCGACCGAGGCGAACCCGTCGCGCGCCAGCAGCGCATCGAGCCTGCGGGCAATGTCCGCCGCCAGCGACAGCCCGCCATAGACCAGCGCGGAATAGACCTGCACCGCCGAGGCGCCGGCGCGGATCTTGGCATAGGCCTGCTCGCCGCTGGCGATGCCGCCGACGCCGACCAGCGGCAGGCGGCCCTGCGTCAGCACCGACAGATGCGCCAGAATGCGCGTCGAGGCGGCGAACAGCGGCGCGCCGGACAGGCCGCCCGCCTGCTGCGCCCCGGGGCTTTTCAGCCCCTCGCGCGCGAGGGTGGTGTTGGTGGCGATGATCGCGTCGATGCCGGTCGCGGTGGCCGCCTCGGCAATATCCTCCAGCGCCGCCGCGTCGAGATCGGGCGAGATCTTCAGGAACACCGGGACAGGCGCGGGCAGGCCGTCCCGCACCGCCAGCACGCCTTTCAGCAGCGCGGTCAGCGCCGCCTTGCCCTGCAGATCGCGCAGCCGCTCGGTATTGGGGGAAGAGACGTTGACCGTGGCGAACTCCACATGCGGGCCGACCAGCGCCAGCACCTGCGCGAAATCGGCGGCGCGGTCGGCGCTGTCCTTGTTGGCGCCAAGGTTGATGCCGACGGGCACCGGGCCGCGCCGCCGGGCGGCGAGGCGGGCGGCGATCGCCTCGGCGCCCTCGTTGTTGAAGCCGAAGCGGTTGATGACGGCGCGGTCCCGCGCCAGCCGGAACAGCCGCGGGCGGGGGTTGCCCTCCTGCGGGAGGGGGGTCGCGGCGCCGACCTCGACAAAGCCGAAGCCGGCGCGGGTCAGCCGGTTCACCGCCACCGCGTTCTTGTCGAAGCCCGCGGCAAGCCCGACGGGGTTGGGCAGGGCCATGCCGGCAAGGCTGGTGGCAAGCCGGGCGCTGGTGACGGGACCGGGGCAGGGCACAAGCCCGGCCGTCAGCGCGCGGATCGCCAGCCCATGCGCGAACTCGGGGTCCATCCGCTGCAGGGCCAGCAGGCCAAGGCGCTCCAGCGGGGTCAGAGCACACCCTCGGGGAAGATGTGGCCGGTGGCGCCAAGCGGCAGCGACTTGTCCCACACCACTTCCGAAAGGCGCAGCGGGCGGTAGAGATGCGGGAAGAGCTGGCCGCGCCGCGACGGCTCCCATTTCAGCGCCTCGCCCAGCCGGTCCGGGGCGCAGGCCACCAGCACCAGATCGCTTTCATCCGCGAAATGCCGCGCCGCCGTTTCGGGCAGTTGCGCCGCGGTGGAAAAATGGATGAACCCGTCCGCCAGATCGACCGGCGCGCCGGCGGTCTGCCCCGCGGCCTTGAACGCATCCCATTCGGGGCGACGGAATATCTTGAAGATCAGCATGGCCGAACACATGCCTTGCCCCCGCGCCCCGGTCAATGCCGGGCGCGCGGCAGCCTCGCGCTCATGCCGGCAAATCGTCATCCGCCTTTCACGCAGCCGATGTCAGATCAGGCCATAGGCTTTGACAGCTTCGGATCGTGACAGCAATGTAACGGTCATCACGCCGCACATCCGGAAGAAACCCGGCCCGACACAGGAGTTATGCCCATGAATCTCCGGCTTCTTGCCACGGCCGCCGCGCTTGCGCTGCCTGCCGGTGCCGCCTCGGCGGACTACACCCTGACCATCCTGCACACCAACGACTTTCACGCGCGGTTCGAGCCGATATCAGGCTCTGATTCGTCCTGCACAGAGAAGGACGCGGCAGAGGGCAAATGCCTTGGCGGCACGGCGCGGCTGGTGACGGCGATTGCCGATGCGCGCAGCCGGTCGAACAACACGATCCTGCTGGATGGGGGCGATCAGTTCCAGGGCACGCTGTTCTACACCTATTACAAGGGCGCCGCCGCGGCCGAGTTCATGAACAAGCTGGGCTATGATGCGATGACGGTCGGCAACCACGAGTTCGACGACGGGCCGCAGGTGCTGAAGGGCTTTGTCGAGACGGTGGAATTCCCGATCCTGATGTCGAATGCCGATCTTTCCGGCGAGCCGCTGCTGAAGGACATCATCCACAAATCGGTGGTGATCGAGCGGGGCGGCGAGAAGCTGGGCCTGATCGGGCTGACCCCGCGTGACACGGACGAGCTGGCAAGCCCCGGCCCGAACGTGATCTTCACCGACCCGGTGGGCGCGGTGCAGGCCGAGGTGGACAGGCTGACCGAGGCGGGCGTCGACAAGATCATCGTGCTGAGCCATTCTGGGTATCGCCTCGATCAGCAGATCGCCGCGGGCACAACGGGCGTGGACGTGATCGTCGGCGGGCACAGCCATACCTACCTGTCGAACGCCTCTGCCGAGGCCGAAGGGCCCTATCCGACGATGGTGGGCGCAACCGCGATCGTCTCGGCCTATGCCTATGGCAAGTTTCTGGGCGAGTTGAACGTGACCTTCAACGATGCCGGCGAGGTGATCGAGGCCAGCGGCGAGCCGCTGATCATGGATGCGGCCGTGGCCGAGGATCAGGGCACGGTGGCGCGGATCGCCGAACTTGCCGCCCCGCTGGAGGAGATCCGGCAGAAGGTGGTCGCCGAGACCACCGAGGCCATCGACGGCGACCGCGCCTCGTGCCGGGCGCAGGAATGCGAGATGGGCAACCTCGTGGCCGATGCCATGCTGGCCCGCGTCGCCGATCAGGGCGTGAGCATCGCCATTGCCAATGGCGGCGGGCTGCGCGCCTCGATCGACGCGGGCGAGGTGACGATGGGTGAGGTGCTGACGGTGCTGCCGTTCCAGAACACGCTCTCCACCTTTCAGGCGCCGGGATCGACCGTGGTGGCGGCGCTGGAAAACGGCGTGAGCCAGTACGAGGATGCGGCGGGCCGCTTCGCGCAGGTGGCGGGGCTGACATACAGCTTCGACCCCGGCCAGCCCGCCGGGTCGCGCGTCTCCGACGTAATGGTGAGGGCCGGCGGCGACTGGGCGCCGATCGAGCCCGGGACGGTCTATGGCATCGTCACCAACAACTATCTGCGCAATGGCGGCGACGGTTATGCGATGTTCGCGACTGATGCGCAGAACGCCTATGACTTCGGCCCCGATCTGGCGGATGTGACGGCGGAGTATCTGGCGGCGAACTCGCCCTACACGCCCTATCTGGACGGGCGCATCGCCAGGAAGTGAGGCGGGGCCGGGACGGGCGGGCCGCTTCCCCTGCCTCCGCGGCCTTGCGCTTGGCCGAAGCGGACTATATTGTCTGGCAGAGCGCGGGCATTGTGTAATGGTAAGACCTTAGCCTTCCAAGCTAAAGACGCGGGTTCGATTCCCGCTGCCCGCTCCAGCCACTCCCGCATGAGATCCCGAGTGCCAAGGCGCGCAGCCTTTGCCCCTCTCGCGCGACAGGCCCTAGTCCGCCAGCCGCACCCTTGCCTCGCCCGCCAGCATCTCTCCCTGCGCCCGGTCGAGCCGCAGGAAGGCGATGCCCTGCCCGCCCGACTGGGTGAACAGCTTTCCGGCGGGTTTGCCGCCCGCCAGAATCTCTGTCCCGACCGGGGCCGCGCCTTCCACCTGCACGGTGCGGAAGCCCTTGCGCAGCTCGGTCTTGTGCTTCATCCGGGCCGTCACCTCCTGCCCGACATAGCAGCCCTTGCGGAAATCGACGCCGTTCAGACGCTCGAACCCGGCCTCGAGGATATAGGTGTCGTCCGGGATCAGCTCGATGCCGGTTTCGGGGATGCAGGCGGCCACGCGGATCGCGTCCCAGTCGATCGGCTCCGCCGCCCGGTGCCCTTCGGCCTCGGTGTATAGCCGCCAGCCCAGCCGGGCGTCGCGCGGGTCCGGCACGGCGGCGACCGGGGCAGGGCCGAGGCCGCGCCAGACCTTCAGGCCGGTGGCCGCGATCTGCACATCGGCGCGCAGCCGGTACATCGACAGCCGGCGCACGAAGGCATCGGCGATGCTGTCCTTGATGTCGAGCAGGATGGCCTCGCCGTCGGGGACCAAGTCGGGCACCAGCAGGAAATCGGCAAGATACTTGCCCTGCGCGGTCAGGAAGGCGGCATAGACCGGCCCCGCCGCCAGCTTGCGCAGGTCATTGGTGACCAGCCCCTGCAGGAAGCTTTCGCGGTCGGCCCCGGTGATGCGGAACACCCGGCGATCCGCGGCAAGCTCTCCCGCTGCGGCGGGCGTCGCTGTCCCGGTCTCCGAGGCTGTCTGTGTCATCGCCGCACTCCCGTTCTGCCCTTGGGTCATATAGGCACCCGGGCCGGGGAAACCACCTGCCCCGATGCCGGATGCGCGGGACCATGCGCGGCGGCGGGCGTGGCGGCGGGCGCGGTCAGGCGAGGAAGGCGCGGACGGCGGCCTCGAACTCGCGCGGCTTCTCGGCATGGAGCCAATGGCCGGCGCCGGGGATCCGGGCGATCCTTGCCTGCGGGAACAGCGCCTTGATCGCGGGGCGATGCTCGGGGCGCACATAGTCCGAGGTGCCGCCGGCCAGGAACAGGGTCGGGCCGTCGAACCGGCCCGCCGTGCCCGGCCAGCCGGTGATGCGGTCCATTTCCGCGCGCAGCAGCGACAGGTTCAGCCGCCAGCGCGGCGGGCTGGCCTTCAGGTCCAGCGATTGCAGCAGGAAGGCGCGGGTGCTGGCATCGGGGATCGCCTCCGCCAGCAGCCGGTCCGCCTCGGCGCGGCTGGCCAGACCCTCCAGCGGCAGGGCCTGCATGGCGTCCACAAGATGCGACTGGCTGTGGCCATAGGCCACCGGGGCGATGTCGGCGACGATCAGGCGGCGCAGCAGCGCCGGCTCGGTCAGCGCCAGCACCATAGCCGCCTTGCCGCCCATCGAGTGGCCCAGAACGTCGGCGCGCCCGCCATGGGCGCGGATCACCTCGGCCAGGTCGCGGGCGAGATCCTCGTAGCCATGCGACTCGGTCCAGGGGCTGCCCCCGTGGTTGCGCATGTCGACGGCGATCACTTGGCGGGCGTCCGACAGGCGGCGCGCGACCACGCCCCAGTTGCGGGCAGAGCCGAACAGGCCATGCGCGATCAGCAGCGGAGGCTCGGCGGTGGGGGCGCCGTGAAGCACGGTGTTCAGCATGGGCCCGTGATAGCGCGGCGCGGCGGAGATTTCCAGTGCATCGCGGCTGCCCTGGCTGTGCGCGGGCACAGGCCAGGGCTCACCTGACGCGCGGCTTCACCCGCGGCTCGGTCGAGCGGATCAGGCTGCCCGCGCCATGTTCGGTGAACAATTCCAGCAGGCAGGCGTTCGGCACCCTGCCGTCGAGGATCACCACCGCGCGCACACCGTCCTCCAGCGCCTTCAGCGCGGTTTCCGCCTTGGGAATCATCCCCCCCGCGATCACGCCGCTTTCGATCATCTGCTGAACCTCGGCGGGGGTCATCGAGGTCACGATCTCGCCCGCCGCGTTCTTCACGCCCGACACATCGGTCAGCAGCAGCAGCCGGTCCGCCTGCAGCGCGCCGGCAATCGCTCCTGCGGCGGTATCGCCGTTCACGTTGAAGGTCTCGTTCGGGCCCATTCCCGTCGCCACCGGCGCCACCACCGGGATGATCCCGGCGGCGAAGAGGTCGCGCAGCACCTGCACGTTCATCTCCACCGGCTTGCCGACGAAACCAAGCTCGGGGTCATCGGCGACGCAGACCATCATGTCATCGTCCTTGCCCGACAGGCCCACCGCGCGGCCGCCCTCATCCATGATCGCCTGCACGATGCGCTTGTTCACAAGCCCGGTCAGCACCATCTCGACCACCTCGACCGTGGCCTTGTCCGTCACCCGCTTGCCGCGCACGAAGCGCGATTCGATCCCCAGCCGGGCCAGAAGGTCGTTGATCATCGGCCCGCCGCCATGCACCACGACCGGGTTCAACCCCACCTGCCGCATCAGCACGATGTCGCGGGCGAAATCGGCCATCGCCTCCTCGTCGCCCATCGCATTGCCGCCGAACTTCACGACGACGACGGCGCCGGCATAGCGTTGCAGATAGGGAAGCGCCTCGGACAGGGTGCGGGCGGTGGCGATCCAGTCACGGTTCATGGTCTGCTTTCTCATCTGGCAGGGCTCCGGGGGAATGCGCGCGAAGTGTTAGCCGCTTCGCGCCCCCCTGCCAAGGCCGGGGTGGCGGGCCGCGCGTTCCGTTGCCTTCGGCGCGAAAACGGCTAGGGTCTGGCGGCGGGCGGACATCAGGCGGGGCGGGGCAATGGCGGGGCCGGGCGAACAGAAGGTGATGCTGCTGACCGGGGCCAGCCGGGGCATCGGCCATGCCACGGTGAAGCGGTTCGCGCGCGAAGGCTGGCGGGTGCTGACCTGCTCGCGTCACGCCTTCCCCGAGGGCTGCCCCTGGGGCGGCGGGCGCGACGACCATATCCAGATCGACCTTGCCGACCCCGCCGATACCATCAACGTGATCGAGGCGATCCGCGAGCGGCTGGACGGCAGGCTGGACGCGCTGGTCAACAATGCCGGCATCTCGCCCAAGGGGCCCGGAGGGGCGCGGCTTTCGACCCTCTCCACCGACCTGAAGACCTGGGGCCATGTGTTCCATGTCAATTTCTTCGCGCCGATCGTGCTGGCCCGCGGCTTCAAGGACGAGCTTTCGGCGGCCGGGGGCGCGGTGGTCAATGTCACCTCCATCGCCGGGGCGCGGGTGCATCCGTTCGCGGGGGCGGCCTATGCCACCTCCAAGGCCGCGCTGGCCGCGCTGACGCGCGAGATGGCGCATGACTTCGGCCCGCTCGGCGTGCGGGTGAACGCGATCGCGCCCGGCGAGATCGAGACCTCGATCCTGTCCCCCGGCACCGAGAAGATCGTGGAGACGCTGCCGCTGCGCCGGCTCGGCCAGCCGAGCGAGGTGGCCGATGTGATCTGGTTCCTGTGCTCGGATCAGGCGAGCTATGTGACGGGGGCAGAGATCGAGGTCAATGCCGGGCAGCACGTCTGAGGCGGGTGCAGGGCGGGCCGGGGCGGGCGCTCACTCCAGCGTGGCGATGATCGCGCGCAGCGTCTCGATGCCCTCGCCCTTTTCGGCGCTGGTCATCACAAGTTCGGGATAGGCCGCCGGATGCTTCGCCAGCGCCGCCCGAACCTGCGCCAGACTTCGCTCCTGCTCCGCCTTGCCGAGCTTGTCGGCCTTGGTCAGCACCACCTGGAAGGTGACCGCAGACCTGTCGAGCAGCGTGAGGATCTCCTCGTCCACCGCCTTCACCCCGTGCCGCGTGTCGATCAGCACGAAGGCCCGCCGCAACGTCTGCCGCCCCGACAGATAGCTTTTCAGCAGCCGCTGCCACTTCTCCACCACCGCCACCGGGGCCTCGGCATAGCCATAGCCGGGGAGGTCCACCAGATACCGGTCCGCCGCAGTGAAGAAGTTGATCTCCTGCGTCCGACCCGGCGTGTTTGAGGCGCGGGCGAGGTTCTTGCGGCCGGTCAGCGCATTGATGAGGCTGGACTTGCCGACGTTGGACCGGCCGGCAAAGCACAGTTCCATCCGGTCGGCAGGAGGCAGCCCCTCCATCGCGACGACGCCCTTCAGGAAGCCGATCTCGCCGGCAAACATCAGCCGGCCCTTCTCGCGCGCCTCGATCGTTGGCTCAGGCGAAAGCGGGAAACCCAGTTGCATCACGGCACCTCCAGCCTCGACCGGGCATCCGTCACCGTCCGGTGCCGGTCCCGGGGCAGGCACGCCCCCTCCGAAAGCAGCACGGACGCGAAAGCCTCGCGTCCGTGTGCCTTGGCCGGGTGGCGGAAGATATGGGCCGGCGTGCGGGTCATGCCTTCGGGCCGCGCTTCTGGGGCGTCTCGGCCCTGCCGGGTTTCCCCGGCCCCTCGGCCCTGCCGGGTTGTCCCGGCGTCCCGGCGCCGCCGGGGTTCTCCGGCGCCGCAGGTTTCTTCCTGCGGAAGCCCGAGGTGATGTTGCCGAAGATGTCAGGCGGATGGCCGTGCATCGACATGATCAGGTACTGCTGCATGAAGGTGATGGTGTTGTTCGCGATCCAGTACAGCACCAGCCCCGAGGCAAAGCGGCCCAGCATGAACATGAACACCCAAGGCATCCAGGCGAATATCATCTTCTGCGCAGGATCGGTCGGCGCCGGGTTCAGCTTCTGCTGAAGCCACATCGACACGCCCAGCAGGATCGGCAGCACCCCCAGCGAGAAGAAGAAGAAGATCGAGCCGGGGTCGGGCGGGGCGTAGGGCAGCAGGCCGAAAAGGTTCAGGACCGAGGACGGGTCCGGCGCCGAAAGGTCGCGGATCCAGCCGATCCACGGCGCGTGGCGCAGCTCCAGCGTGACGAAGATCACCTTGTAGAGCGAGAAGAAGATCGGGATCTGCAGGACGATCGGCAGGCAGCCCGAGGCCGGATTGACCTTTTCCTTCTTGTAGAGCGCCATCATCTCCTGCTGGAACCTGGCCCGGTCCTCGCCGGTCTTTTCCTTCAGCTGCTCGACCTCGGGCTGCAACTCCTTCATCTTCGCCATGGAGATGTAGGATTTGCGCGCCAGCGGGAAGACCAGCGCCTTGATGATCAGCGTCAGCAGGATGATCGACCAGCCCATGTTGCCGATGAAGCCATGCAGCCAGTGCAGCAGCATGAAGATCGGCTTGGTCAGGAAGAAGAACCAGCCCCAGTCGATCGAGTCGACGAAACGCTCGATCCCGAAATCGTTCTGGTAGTGGCGGATCGTCTCCCATTCCTTCGCGCCGGCGAACAGCATCGTCTGCACCTCGGCGCTGGCGCCGGGCGCGATCTCCATCACCGGCAGGCGGGATTCGGTCTGGTAGACTTCGGCGCCCGGGACATATTTCACCACCGAGGCAAAGGCCTGGCCCGGCATCGGCACCAGCGTGGTCATCCAGTACTTGTCGGTGAAGCCGACCCAGCCATTCCCGGTGACCGTCGTCACCTCGGCGTTGCCGGCCTCGCGCTCGACCCGTTCCAGATCGGGCATGTCGTCGTAGTCGATTTCCTGCAGCGCGCCATCGGTCATCCGCACCACGCCTTCGTGCAGCACCCAGATGTTCTGGGTCTGCGGCTCGCCATGGCGGGCCACGATGCCGTAGGGGGCCATCCGCACCGGCGCGCCGGTCGCGTTGGTGACCGACTGGGTGATGGTGAACAGGTAGTCCTCGTCCACCGAGACCACCCGCCGGAAGGTCAGCCCGGCGCCATTGTCCCAGCTCAGCGTCACCGGCGTGGCGGGGGTCAGGCTCTGCCCGGAGTCGAGCGTCCAGACGGTGCGCGCGTCGGGCAGCGCGGTTGCGGCAAGGCCGCCCGCGGGGGCCCAGCCATAGACCGCATAATAGGGCTGCGGCGCGCCGGGGCCCGCGTCCCCCACCGGCGAGAGCAGGCGCACGAGGCCCGAATCCGGGTCCAGCGTCTCCTTGTAATCCTTCAGGGACAGGTCGTCGATCCGTCCCCCCGCCAGCGAGAGCGAGCCGGTCAGGCGCGGGGTCTCGATCGCGACGCGCGGCGCGGCGGCGGCCTCGGTGGCGGCAGCAGCGGCCTCGGCCAGTGCCGGGGCATCCCGGGGCGCGGCGGGCGGGGTGCCGCCATCGGCCTGCGTCACCTGGACCGGCGCGTTCGGGTCTGCCGGCGGCACGGCCGGTGCGAAGACCGTGTACCAGACCAGGATCACCACGAAGGAGAGCACGGTCGCCAGGATGAGATTCTTGTTCTGATTGTCCATCAGGGAGACACCGCCAGTGCTGCCAAGGTTCGCGGAGGTTCAACAGAAGGGGGCCGCAAAGGTCAAGCGGTTTTGCGGAAAGGTCGCCTGTGCCGCAGTCAGGCCTGCGTGCAGGTCGGGCCAGCCCGTGGTTGGGCCAGCCTGTGGTGGTGGGGCCAGCCTGTGGTGGGGCCAGCGGTCGGTTGGCCCGCATGTGGTCGGGCCCGCGGTCGATTTGGTTCGCATGTCGGGCCTCTGCCCGCTCGGGCCTGCGCGGGGCCGGGTCCGGAGTACCGGGCGGAACGACGGTCGGTCGCCAGGCGCGGCCGGCGTCTCGGTGCCCGGGCATCGGCCCGGCCGACTCTCGCGGGTGGGCGTCGTCGGGGCGGGCGTCTTCCGGGCGGGCGTCTTTGCGGCCGCGCGCGCCGGGCTCCGGCGCGCTTCGTCATTCAGCCGGTGCGCCGGCCGATGCGCGGCGGGTGCGCCAGCTTGGCCTTGTGGCGCGACAGCCAGGCCACCGCGTCGTCGAAGGGCATCGGGCGCGCGATGCCGAAGCCCTGCACATGGCCGCAGCCAAGCTGTGCCAGCATCGCATGTTCGCCTGCCGTCTCCACGCCCTCGGCAAGCGTCTGCAGATCCAGCCGTTCCGCCATCGACAGGATCGCGGTCACCATCCGCTGCTGGCCGGGGTCGCTGTCGACGCGGGTGACGAAGCTGCGGTCGATCTTCAGGCGGTGCACGTCAAAGCGCCGGATGCTGGCGATCGAGGCGTGCCCGGTGCCGAAATCGTCGAGGTCGATGCCGCAGCCCAGCCGGGCCAGTGTCGCGATGTTGCGCACGATCACCTCGTCGCCGGTATCCGCGACCACCGATTCCAGGATCTCGATGGTCAGCCGCCGCGGTGCCAGTTCGAAACGGTCCAGTTCCCACTTGATGCGGTCGGCGAGGCGGGGATTGCGCAGGTCTTCGGTGGAGAAGTTGACGGCCACGCCTGGCACCTGAAACCCCGCCTTCTCCCAGCCGCGCAGCGCCGCAAGCGACTGGAACAGCATCACCTCGCTCAGTCGGCCAGAGAGCCCGGCATCTTGCATCACCGGAATGAAATCCGATGGCGGCAGTGTCCCGCGTTCGGGATGCAGCCAGCGGGCCAGCGCCTCGAAGCCGGAAACCTCGCCGGTATCGGTGGACAGCTGCGGCTGGAAATAGGCGACGATCTGCCCGGATTCGAGCGCCGCCGCCGCCTCGGTCGCCAGCGCGTCGCGGGCGATGCTGGCGCGCTGCAGTTCGGCGGAATAGGCGCGGATCGCGCCGGGGCCTTGCTGGCGGGCCTCTTCCAGCGCGGATTCGGCGGCGCGCAGCAGCGACTCGCCGGTGCCATGCGGCGCGCGGCTGGCAAGGCAGAAGCCGACCGAGGCGCGCACGTAGATGGTGCACGCGTCGATGGACAGCGGCAGTTCGGCGGCCGATTGCAGCCGCGCGGCGATCTGGATCAGGCTTTCCAGATCGGCCTGGCGTACCGGGCCGAGCGTTACCGCAAAGCGGGCGCCGTCCAGCCGCATCACCCGGTCATGTTCGCGCAAGGTGCCCTGCAGACGCTCGCCGGTGCGGCGCAGGATCTGGGTCCAGGCGGCATGGCCGTGCCGGTCCAGCAAAAGCTCCGCCTCGTCAATGCACAGCACGAGGCAGGCGGTGGTGCGCCCGTCGGTCCGGCAGGCGGCAAGCGCCTCGTCCAGCGCGGTGACGGCCGTGTCGCGCAGCGGCAGGCCGGTGATGTGGTCGCGCCCCGCCGTGGCCGTGGGCCGGGCGGGTTCGGTGCGCAGGAGCGCAAGCGCGACCGGCAGCACCAGCGCGGCCGCAAGCAGCGCGCCTTCCCCGCCGAACCAGAAGGCGGCGAGCATCAGCGCGGGGATGAAGGCCAGCATTTCCGGCCGGCGCAGCAGCGCCGCGATCCGCGCGCGGGGCCCTGCCGCCGCCTGTTCGCTCTTGTCCGACATGCCGCCGCCCCCGATTTCGGGCGCTGCCCTGCACCCTTCTGCAAGGCACCCTAGGCGATGACCGTCAGCGCCAGGTTAATCGCGCCGGGGCAATTGCGGTGGTTTTTCGCCCGAATCCGCCTTTTGCGACGCCAGATCGCGGGAGAGCCCGACAAAATCGAAGATCGACGGGTCCAGCAGATGCGAGGGCCGGGTGTTCATCAGCGCGCGGAACATCACCTGCCGCCGCCCGGGGCTGCGCGCTTCCCAGCCGTCGAGGATCTGCTTGACCTGCTGGCGCTGCAGCCCGTCCTGGCTGCCGCAGAGGTCGCACGGAATGATCGGATAGGCCATCGCGCGGGCGAACTTCTCGCAATCGGCCTCGGCGACGAAGGCCAGCGGGCGATAGACGAACAGGTCGCCCTCCTCGTTGAGCAGCTTCGGCGGCATCGTCGCCAGCCGCCCGCCGTGAAAGAGGTTCATGAAGAACGTCTCGAGAATGTCGTCGCGATGATGCCCCAGCACCACGGCCGAGCACCCCTCCTCGCGCGCGATGCGGTAGAGGTTGCCGCGCCGCAGCCGCGAGCAGAGCGCGCAATAGGTCCGGCCCGCCGGCACCTTGTCCGTCACGATGGAATAGGTGTCCCGATAGTCGATCCGGTGCGGCACGCCCATCCGCTGCAGGAACTCCGGCAGCACCGTGGCCGGAAAGCCCGGCTGGCCCTGGTCGAGGTTGCAGGCCAGCAGGTCCACCGGCAGAAGGCCGCGCCATTGCAATTCATGCAGCACCGCCAGCAGGGTGTAGCTGTCCTTGCCGCCCGACAGGCAGACAAGCCAGCGGGCGCCGCGCTCGATCATGCCATAGGTCTCGATGGCCTCGCGCACCTCGCGGACGATCCGCTTGCGCAGCTTCCTGAACTCGGTGGTTGCGGGCGCGCCGTGGAACAGCGGGTGGATGTCGTCGTGATCGTCGTCGAGCATCGGCTATTCCTGCGCGGGGGTGGCGGATCTGGCGGGTGGGACGGGGTCATAGCCCTCGCCGCCCCAGGGATGGCAGCGGCAGATCCGGTGCGCCGCCAGATAGCCGCCCCTCACGCCGCCATGCACCCGCAGCGCGTCCAGCGCGTAGTCCGAACAGGTCGGCTGAAACCGGCAGGACCGCCCGACCCAGGGGCTCAGCACCAGCCGGTAGGCGCGCACGGGCAGCGACAGAAGGCGGGCGAGCGGGGTCATCGGCGGTGGTCCTTCGCGGGGTCGCGGGCAGGGCCGCCCGCACCCGGCGCGCGGGGCTTGTCGCGCGGCGCGGGGCTGGCGTGGATCTGGCTCAGGGCGCGGGTCAGGTCGGCAAGCAGGTCGGCGAACCGGCGCTCGGCGGTGGCTCCGGGGCGCCCCACCAGAACATAGTCCCATCCGGGCCGGCCTGCCAGTGGCAGCACCGCCCGCGCCACCTCGCGCAGCCGGCGCTTGGCCCGGTTGCGGGCGACGGCATTGCCGAGCTTTCTGGAACAGGTAAAGCCGACGCGGATGACCTCTGCCGGCACCTTCTCGTCCGGGTGCCGCTGCCGGGCCTGCAGCAAGAAGCCGGGCATGCCCTGCCGCCGGGCCTGCGCCGCGCGCAGGAAATCCGGCCGGCGCGCCAGCACCTCGATCTGCAGGGGCGGGCCGGGGGTGGGGCAAACGGAAACCGCCGGCTGCGTCCCCGGCGTCCGATCCCGTGGATCGGTGGCGGGCGCGACCGGCGGTGTCATCACATTGCCTTTCGGCGGAAGATCAGGCGCTGAGCGACTTGCGGCCCTGAGCCCGCCGGGCGTTCAGGATGCGCCGGCCACCCTTGGTCGCCATGCGCGCACGAAAGCCGTGGCGGCGCTTGCGGACCAGGTTCGACGGTTGGTAGGTGCGCTTCATCGCGTTAACTCCGTTTCGGGCAGCGCGAGTCCCCTCCGGGAGTCGAGCGCCGTGTCATTCGAAGCCCGTCCTTTAGAGGCGCCGGCGGGGCAAGTCAACGTGCCGGGGCGGATTTTTTGCGGGCTGTCACGGGCCCGGGGCGGGGCGCGCGGGCGCGGGACGGATCGCCCCTTTCATGCCCGGCATCGCGGCGCGACCTGAACTTTCTGCCCGGATACGGGCGGTTTATCCCTCCCCGGCGATTTCGGAGCTTTCAAAGCGGGTCGCAAGCCCCTATTTCTCGCCAAGCTTTTCGACAACCCTTGGGTGAAGCGGGCGGTGGGTGAAGCGGGCGGTGCGGCCGATCCGGCGGCGGCTGCCCCGGCGCCCCTGCCAAGAGGCGAGGCCAAGAGACCAAGAGGCGAGGCCAAGAGACAAGGAATGGCGCGCGCGCATTTCCTGAACACGCTTTCGGGCCGTTTCCTGATGCTGACGACGGTGTTCGTCATGCTGGCCGAAGTGCTGATCCTCGTGCCCTCGGTGTCGCGCTTCCGGGAGGATTACCTGCGGTTGCGGCTGGAACGGGCGCAGATCGCCTCGCTTGCGCTGCTGGCCTCGGACGAGATGATCTCGGAGGATCTGGAACGCGAGCTTCTGGCCAACGCGGGCGTGTTCAACGTGGTGCTGCGCCGCGACGAGATGCGCCAGCTTGTGCTGTCCTCGCCGATCCCCAGCCCGATTGACGCCAGCTATGACCTGCGCGAGGCCACCGGCTTCAGCCTGATCCGCGATGCCTTCACCGACCTGACCGACAGCCGCAACCGGGTGATCCGGGTGATCGGCGAGCCGGTGCGCGAGGCGGGGCTGCTGATCGAGGTCACCACCGAAAGCGGTCCGTTGCGGCGCGCGATGCTGGAATATGCTCTGGGCATCCTCAGCCTGTCGGCGGTGATCTCGGTGCTGACGGCGATCTTGCTGTTCCTTGCGGTGCAGCGCCTGCTGCTTACGCCGATCCGCCGGGTGGTCGCCCACATGTCCTCCTATGCCGAGGCGCCCGAGGATGCGCGCCGCTTCATCGAGCCCACCGCCCGCGTGGTGGAACTGCGCGAGGCCGAGGAGGCGCTGAAAAGCCTTCAGACCCAGCTGACCGGCGCGCTGCGGCAGAAGGAGCGGCTGGCCCAGCTCGGCAGCGCCGTCGCCAAGATCAGCCACGACCTGCGCAACATCCTGACCACGGCGCAGCTTTTCGCCGACCGGATGGAGGCCTCCGAAGACCCCGCGGTGAAACGCGCGGCGCCCAAGCTGGTGAACTCCATCGCCCGCGCGGTGAACCTGTGCGAAAGCACGCTGACCTTCGGCCGCGCCGAGGAGCCGCCGCCGCGGCTGGCGCGGTTCATGCTTGCGGGGCTGGTGGCCGAGGTGCTGGAGGGCGAGCGCCCGGCAGCCGAGGCCGCAGGGGTGGAGTTCGTGACCGACGTGGCCCCGAACCTGACGATCCGCGCCGATGCCGAACAGTTGCACCGGGTGCTGCTGAACCTCGTGCGCAACGCGCGCCAGGCGATCGAGGCGACCCGGCGGCCCGGCACGGTCGAGGTCGGCGCCGGCGAGGATGACGGCCACTGGTGGATCCGGGTCGGCGATACCGGCCCCGGCCTGCCGGATCGTGCCAAGGCGCATCTGTTCCAGCCCTTCCAGGGCGGCATCCGCAAGGGGGGCACCGGCCTCGGCCTTGCCATTGCCGCAGAGCTGGTGCGCGGCCATGGCGGCCGGCTGGAGCTTGTGCGCTCGGATGAGGAGGGCAGCGAATTCATGATCCGCCTGCCCAAGACCGTCACCCAGGCAGAGGTGGCCGCCTGACCCGCGCAGGGTTTCGGCCCCCGATCGCGACGGCCGGCGTTTTCGGCCTTGCATGTCTGCGTCGCGCTCGCTAAATGCCCTCCACGGCGCACCCGTAGCTCAGCTGGATAGAGCACCAGACTACGAATCTGGGGGTCAGGAGTTCGAATCTCTTCGGGTGCACCATTT
>DIVD01000077.1 GCA_002423245.1 Rhodobacteraceae bacterium UBA6141 | reverse complement strand
GAGCTCAAGCGCCGCACCATCAAGGCCAGGGTCTTTCCCAACGAGGACTCCCTCGAGCGGCTGGTCAGCGCCGTGCTCGTCGAGATCGACGAAAAATGGGCCTCGGACGCAAAGGCCTACATCAAGTGGGAATGCCAGGATGCGTGATTGCGCCAGAGCAGAATTTCCAGACCACAGGTTGCTCAATCGCCCCATGACCGGGCCTGCCAATCCCGCAGCGTGAAAACAAATGCAGGCGACAACTACCTTGACGAACACCGCAGCAGGTGTTCTTGCGCTGCTGGAAGTGCCCGAAGCGCGCGAGATTGTCGGCACCGTCAACCGCCTTTCGGCGGCGGTGCGGGCGGCGGGGGGGGCGTGTCGCCTTCACCCGCTTGGCCTGGCGGCCGGACGATCCGAAGGAATGGCATTTGTTCTGTGGCCGCTTCCTTGGCCCGGCCTAGGCCAGGCGGCAAAAACAGGTATTCTCGCCCGGGGGAGCGATCTGCCGCTCTGGCCGGCGGACGCGAACGCGGCGCCGGGCGATGCCGAACACAACGCGGCGCTGGTCAAGCCGATGTGGCGGATACAGAAAGCGTGCTGGCCGCGCTGAGGGCCTGACGCCGCCGCTCACAGGATCGGTCGCAGCGCGCCGCGCAGCGCGTCGAACGCCGCCGACAGCGCCCCGCCAGAGCGCGCGGCGAGCCGCAGCACGATCCCCTGACCGTGGCGCAGGCTGTCCGCCGCACCCCAGACGCCCTGATGCTCCCACGGGCCGGGGGCCAGCATCGGGGCCAGCGCCTCAAGCTGCGCGGGCGCCGCCACGATCAGCGCCGTGCCAAAGGCCGCCGCCGCCCCGATCGGCAGGGCGTGCAGATCGGCCAGCGCCGTTTCCTCGGCCCGCTGCCGGTCGCGCAGCACGACCGCGCCCGAGGGGCGGCGGATCTCGATCAGCGAGGCCCAGTGCCCGCCCAAAACCGGTGCGGCCGGATCGCGGCGGCACAGACCATCGAACAGCAGCAGAACGCCGTCCTCGGCGACCTCGGCCTGCAGCGTCTGGGTGACGCGGGCGCCGGGCGACAGCACCATCGGATCGGGCACATGGGAGAGCGCCGCCCCGGCGGCGACACTCAGCACCCACTCGGCGCGCGAGGGGCGCGGCGCGGGGCGGGCGGGCTCCGAATGCACAACCGTCGCGCCCGCCGTGACCAGATGCAGCCGCGCGCCCGGCCCCAACACGATCCGGTGGCGCCAGTGATCGCCGGGCAGCAGCGCCGCCGCCGCGGCCTGCGGCAGCACCGTCAGCGGTCCCGCCGCGCCCGCCAGCCGGAAGCCGCGCGGCAGCGACCAGGGCCAAGCGACATGCCGGCGCAGAATCGCTGTGCCGCCATCGCGGCCAAGGCCCAGTTCCAGATCAAGCTGCGGCGGTTCAGGGGCAGTCCCGGCGCGGCCCGTCACCGGAACAGCACCTCGCGGCGCAGAAGGGCGACGATCTCGGCGATGCCCTCATCCCTGCGGCAGACGGCGGGCAGCACCGCCCGCCCGCCGCGCACCGCGCGCGCCTCGGCCATCATCGCCGGAAAATCGACCCCGACATGCGGCGCCAGATCGGCCTTGTTGATCACCAGCAGACTGGCCTGAAGGATCCCCGGTCCCTTCTTGCGCGGAATGTCGTCGCCGCCCGCCACGTCGATCACGAACAGCCAGTAATCCACCAGATCCGGCGAAAAGGTCGAGGCGAGGTTATCGCCGCCACTTTCGATCAGGATCAGCTCCAGCCCCGGAAACTGCCGGTCCAGCCGGTCGGCGGCCGCCATGTTCAGCGTCGGATCCTCGCGGATCACCGTATGCGGGCAGGCCCCGGCCTGCACCGCGAGAATGCGTTCGGGCGGCAGCCGCCCGCCCCGGCGCAGCCGCTCGGCGTCCTCGTCGGTCACGAGGTCGTTGGTGATCACCGCGACCTGGATCCCCGCACGCGCCAGATGGCCCAGCATCACCTCGATCAGCGCCGTCTTGCCCGAGCCCACCGGCCCGCCGATCCCCACCCTCGCCGCTGTCATCGCAAGAAATACCTCCGGGCGAGGGGCACATTCGTTGCCGGCTCACAGGTCAGAAGCACACCGTCGGCGCGCACGTCGAATGTCCGGGGATCGACCTCGATCGCCGGCAGGGTGGCGTTGCGGATCATGTCGCGCTTGCCCAGCGCGCGGACCGGGCGGATCGGCACCAAGGGCTTCAGCGCACCCAGCCGCGCGGCCGTGCCCGCCTCGATCGCCAGACGGCTGACGAAGATCACGCCCAGACGGTGCCTGGCGCTGCCCAGCGATCCCCACATCGGGCGGTGAATCATCGGCTCTGCCCCGGGAAAGCTGCCGTTGCCGTCGCCCATCGTCGCCCAGACGATGGTCCCCGCCTTGATCACCAGCGAGGGCTTGGCGCCGAAAAAGGCGAACGGCCACAATACGATGTCGGCCATCTTGCCCGGCTCGAGACCGCCGACATGGTCGGCGATCCCCGCCGCGATCGCCGGGTTGATCGTCAGCTTGGCGATATAGCGCAGGATGCGCTCATTGTCGGCGCGGGCGGTCTTTTCGCCGGGCAGGCGGCCCACCCGGTCCTTCATCACGCTGGCGAGCTGCCAGCATTTGGCGACGCTTTCCGCCAGCCGTCCCATCCCCTGCGTGTCGGTGGCGAAGATCGAGATCGCCCCCATGTCGTGCAGCAGATCCTCGGCCGCCATCGACTGCGGGCGGATGCGCGCCTCGGCGAAGGCCACGTCCTCGATCAGATCAAAGCTCATCATATGCGCAAGCATGGTCATCGGCACGCCTTCCTCCAGCGCGGAAAGCGTGAAGGGGTTGGTCGGGTTGGTCGAGGACGGCAGCACATTGGCGAAACCGTTCACCGCGAGGATGTCAGGCGCGTGGCCGCCGCCCGCCCCCTCGGTGTGATACATATGGATGGTGCGGCCGGCGATCGCTGCCATCGTGTCCTGATAAAAGCCGAATTCGTTAATCGTGTCGGTATGCAGATGCACCGAGAAATCCGCCGCCTCCGCCGCCCGCAGACAGCCGTCCAGCACCGCCGGAGAGGCGCCGAAATCCTCGTGGATCTTCACGCCCAGCGCACCGCCCGCCACGCTTTCGGCCACCGCGCCGGGGTCCGAGCAGCCCCGCCCCAGAAAGCCGAAGTTCAGCGGATATTCATCGGCGGCAAGGATCAGCCGGCCCAGAGTGTTCGGACCCGAACAGCTCACGTCGAAATTCGGCCCCGGCGACATGCCGATCATCGTCGTGGTGCCGCCCGCCAGCGCGTGATGCGCCTGCTGCGGCGACAGGAAATGCGCATGCGCCTCGATCGCGCCGGCGGTGACGAAATGGTTGTCGCCATGCACCACGGTGGTGTTCGGTCCGGTCACCAGCCTTGGGTCCACGCCGTCCAGAATGTCGGGATTGCCGGCCTTGCCGATGCCGACGATCCGCCCGTCACGCACCCCGATATCGCCCTTCACGATGCCCAGCACCGCATCAATGATCACCGCGTTCTGGATCACCATGTCCAGCGCGCCAGAGGCCGCCGTGCCGGTGGTGCAGAACCCCTCGCCGTCGCGCATCATCTTGCCCGCGCCGGTGGTCAGCTCGTCGCCATAACTGGTGAAGTCATGCTCAATCTCGGCCAGAAGCGAGGTGTCGGCAAGCCGCACCATGTCGCCCTTCGTCGGCCCGTAAAGCCCCGCATAGGCGGCGCGGCTGATCATCATCGTATATACCCCCTGTCAATGGCGCGCCCGATGGCCATCGCTTCGCTCGTGTCGGCCGCGCCCTCGGTCAGGCCCGCGAAGCCGTGGATGCGCCGCGCGCCCGCATAGGACACCAGCACCACGTCCTTTTCGATCCCCGGATCAAAGCGCACGCCGCCGCCCGATGGCCGGTCGAGTCGCATCCCGAAGGCCGCGCGGCGGTCGAAGTCCAGCGCGCGGTTGACCTCGAAGAAATGCGCGTGGCTGCGCACCTGTATGGTGCGGTCGCCGGTGTTCAGCACCCGCAGCACCCGCCGGGGCCGCCCGGCGTTCAGCTCGATCTCGCCCTCGGCGGGGATCACCTCGCCAGGGCGCGGATCGCCCGGCGCGCCGGCGATCGGGTCGAACACCGTCACCAGCTTGGTGCCCTCGGCCATCGAGACCTCGACCGAGAAGGTTTTCAGCAGATGCGCCACGCCCGGCTCCACCTGCTCGGCGGTGAGGATCGTGGCGGCATGGCTTACGATGCGCGGATGCGTCCAGCCCAGCCGTGCAGCGGTCAGCAGTTCATCCGCCAGCAGCGCCACCGCCTCGGGGTGGGCCAGCCGGATGCCCAGCCGCAGATACCGCCGGGCGAGTTCCGCGGCGGTGAAGATGGTCAGCCGCTCCATCTCGGTGGGGGTCAGGTGCATGGTCTGCTCCGGTTCAGTTGACGAAAAGCCGACCCGCTGCCGGCCGCATCAGCGCGATGTCCGACAGCGGCGCGAATGAGCCCGGCAGAGTGTCCCGGTCGGGCGGCGCGGCGGCGAGATCCGCGATCAGCGGCATCAGGGCCAGCAGATCCTTTTGCATGGAAATCGCCCCGCTGCGCCCCAGCCGCACCGCCGCTGACGAAAGTCCCCGCGCGGCGGTGGTGGCCGAAACCGCCAGCGCCGCGGGCAGATCAAGCCCCGCGATCGCAAGCACGTGGCCCTGAACCACCGGGAAATGCCCCGCATCCGCTCTGTCATCGGAGGCCTCGGCAAAGGCCGGATCGACAGCAAGGCCGATGGCGCGGGCCGAAGCCAGCAGCGCTGCTCCCGCCCGCAGCGAGTCCAGCCGCGCGCCCTCGGCGGCGATGGATTCGTCGACGATCCGGTCCCAGGCCAGCAGCGCTACACCGCTGTGCCAGAACCCACCCGCCAGTGCCACCCTGTCGAACTGATGCCAGCGCCCGCGCAGCTCGGCCGCGATCCAGCCGCGCAGGTTGCGCCCGTCGGCGCGGCCCTCGGCCAGCAGCGTCTCAAGCCCCCAGGAAAAGGCGAAGCCGCCGCTGGGAAAGGCGCTGTCGGCGAAATGCAGCGCGCGCAGCAGCCGCATGTCCGGCGCCGCGCCCGTGCCCGCCGGTTGCCCGGCCCCGGCGATCATTCCGGCGCGCCGATATCGACGCCCGCGAGCGGCGCGAGGTCGCGCAGCCGGTCGCGGTAGCGTTCTTCGGGGCCGTCCAGAACCACCTCCATCCAGCCGTCGCCGAACACCACCTTCCAGTGCAGGTTGCCGCACCAATGGCCGATGCGCAGCGCGTCGGAGATCGAATGCGGCACCAGCCGCAACCGCCGGCCGCCATAAACCCGGGCGATGATCGCCAGCCCCGGTGCGATATGCAGCACCGCCCCATCTTCAAGCTGCTGCTCGCGCGGCAGGGCGATGGCGCAGTCGCGGCCCCGGTCGGTGAAGATCCGCATCCGCCGCCGCGCGGCCTCGGTCTCGGGGATCGACAGGTATTCCACCTGCCCCCGATGCTCCATCTCGTGCAGCTGGTCTTGCCACACCCCTTCCCCGGCATTGCCGAGGATGCAGCTCAGCACGAGCGGCTCTCTGCCGGGAGCGTGGCCGGGGAAATCCGGTGTGCCGGTCATGCTTACAGCTCCTTCCAGTCGCCCGACTGCTCGAACGCGTGGGCGATGCGATACAGCGTGGCTTCGTCCCAGAACTTGCCGACAAGCTGCATCCCGACCGGCAAACCGTCCAGCATGCCACAGGGCACGGTCAGCGCCGGGTGATGCGAGACATCGAACGGGGAGGTATTGGGCAGCATCTCGAAGGCGCGCATCACCACTTCCTCGCGGCTGGCATCGGCGGCGGGCAGCGGCGTCGCGGTCATCGGCGTGGTCGGCATCAGGATCGCGTCGTAGTCGGCCAGCACGGCGTCATAGGCCGCCCGCACCTTGTAGCTGAGGTTCACGGCCTTGCCATAGAAGCGCTTGCCATAGGTGTCGTCCGCATATTGCGCGAACAGCATGGCCAGCTTCAGGGTTTCCGACAGCTCATTGGCGCGCTGGCGCCAGCTGCGGTGGAAATCCATGAAGCTGAGCACATACATATCCTGGCGGCTGGTGCCATAGCCATCGCCCAGCATCATCGTCTGGGTCAGACCCTGAAGCCCGATGGGAACCCACAGCGCCGGGGCGACCAGATGCATCGGGACCGAAACCTCATCGACGGTGATCCCCAGATCCGCGAGCCGTTGCGCGGCCGCGCGCACCTTCCGATCCACCCCGTCCATCGCGCCGGGCTGACCGAACCCCTCGGTGAGGACCGCCACCTTCATCCCTTTGACCGGCCGGCCGAGCGCCTCGGTATAGGGGGCAGTCTTGCAGGCAAACTGGCGGCTGTCGTAGCCGTCGGGACCGGCCAGAACCTCCAGCATCAGCGCATTGTCGGCGACGGTTGCGGTGATCGGACCGGTGTGATCCACATAGATCTCGATCGGGACGATGCCGGTATAGGGCACAAGGCCATGCGTCGGCTTCATGCCCACAGTGCCGCAGAACGACGATGGCATGCGGATCGAGCCGCCCTGATCGCCGCCGATCGCCATGTCGACCTCGCCGAGCGACACCAGCACCGCCGAGCCCGAGGACGACCCACCCGCCGAACGACTTGGATCGTGCGGGTTGCGCACCGGACCCAACGCGCCCGTATGGCTGCCGCCCGACATGCAGAAGCATTCGCAATGCGCCTTGCCGAGGATCGTCGCCCCGGCATCCAGCAGCCGGGTGACGATGGTGGCGTCGACATCGGGCACATAGCCTTCCAGCGTCGAGGAGCCGTTCATCAGCTGCACGCCCGCCAGCATCACGTTGTCTTTCAGTACGACGGTCTTGCCCGCCAGTTTGCCCTCCGACGCGCCCTTCACGGTGCTTTTGACATACCAGGCGTTCAGCGGGTTGTCCTCGGGCGCGGGGCGGACACCCATGGTGCGCGGATAGCTCACCTCGGGCAGCGTGTCGGGCATCAGGGCCACGGCGTTATAAGCCTCGACATAGCCCTTCATCAGCCCCTTGAACGAGGCGACATCGGCGGGCGACAGGTGCATGCCGAGCGTGGCGGCGACGTCGCCGAGCTGATCTTCGGTTGGTAGTTGGACAGACATGTCTTGTTCTCCTTCTGGTGCTTTGGCATGGGGTACCCCGGCTCCGTCCCGGCAGGCGAAGCGGAAGGCGGGTGGTTGAAACGGAAGGGGGCGTGGCGCCCCGGGGTCACGTCACGAAGCCCATGAACTCACTCACGGCGCGGGAATCGGTCAGCTGTTCGCGCGGAATCTGGCGATCCAGAATGCCATTCGAAATCGCATAAACCCGCGAGCAGAGGCCCGCGATGAATTCCAGGTTCTGTTCGACCAGCACGATGGTGATGTCCTGCCGCCGCGTCAGCGCGCTCAGCGTTTCGGAAATCTCGTCGATGATCGACGGCTGGATGCCCTCGGTCGGCTCGTCCAGCAGCATCACATTGGGCTTGCGGCACAGACAGCGGGCCAGCGCCAGCAACTGCTGCTCGCCCCCCGACAGCGCGCCGCCGCGCCGGTCCAGAAGCCGCTCGAGGCGCGGAAACAGCTCCAGCACCTCGGCCACCGTCCCGGCCATCGCCGCCTTGCCGCCGACGATGCCGACCTGAAGGTTCTCCTCGACCGAGAGGTTCGGGAAGATCTCGCGCCCCTGCGGCACATGGCCGATCCCCAGCCTGGCGCGCGCATTCACCGGCAACCCGAGGATCGAGCTTCCCTCGAACCGGATGTCACCGCCGGTGACCTTCACAAAGCCCATGATCGCGCGCATCAGCGTGGTCTTTCCCATGCCGTTGTGGCCCAGCACGCCGACCACCTCGCCCTGCTCGACATGGAAATCGACCCGGTGCAGCGCGGGCACCAGACCGTGCGCGGCCGAAAGGCCCTTCACCTCAAGCAGCGGCATTGGCCTGTTTCCCCAGATAGATTTCCTGAACGGCGCGGTCGCGCATGATGTCGTCGATCATCGCCTCGCGGAAGATCGCGCCGCGGTTGAACACGGTGACAAATTTGGCGATCTGGCGGATGAACTGCATGTCGTGTTCGACCACGATCACCGCCGACCCTCGGGCCGCCTCCAGCACCAGTTGCGCCAGACGGTCGCGTTCGTCGCCGGTCATCCCGGCGGCGGGCTCGTCCAGCAAAATCAGGCTCGGCTCCTCGGCCAGCACCATCGCCAGTTCGACAAGCTGGCGCTGGCCGTGGGCCAGAAGGCCCACTTCGCGCCGCGCCAGATGCGAGATGCCGCATTTCTCCATCATCTTCTCGGCGATCTCGCGGGCCATGGCGGGCATGTGCTTGCGCCGCGACGCAAGGCGGACGTTCTCGTACACAGAGACGCCGTTGAACAGGTTGGGCACCTGCGTCTTGATCCCCACGCCCAGGTTCACGATGTCATGGGTGTTCCAGCCGGTGATCGGCTGATCCTTGAAGGTGATCTCGCCTCTGGTCGGCGTCAGCTGGCCGGTGAGGCATTTGAAGAAGGTGGATTTCCCCGCCCCGTTCGGTCCCAGCAGGCAGCGCAACTCGCCGTCGTTCAGATCTAAATCGACATTGTCGACCGCGGTGACGCCGCCGAACTGCATGGTCAGCCCGCGCGTGCGCAGGATCTTGTAGCCTTCGACCTCGGTCATCCCGCGCCTCCTTCCTCACCGGGCTTCTTCGCCCGGGCTGCGCCCCTGCCCCGCCGCGCCAGTGTCCAGCCGGTCAGCGCCCAGCCGCGCAGCGTCGGCACCATCCCCTTGGGCAGCGCCAGCACCAGCGCCATCATGATCGCCCCAAGCACCACGAAGCTGTTCAGCAGCTCCATCATCCCCAGTTTCAGCGTCAACCATTGCAGCAGGATCACCCCAAGGATCGGCCCGACCAGCGTGCCCACGCCGCCCGCCATCACCCAGACCAGCGCCTTGGCCGACATCTCCATGCCGAAGGCGTTGGGGTCGATGAACGACTGGTAGGTCGCCCACATCGCCCCGGCGAGCCCGGCGATGCCCGAGCCGATGGAGAAGACGATCACCTTGTGCTTGCGCACGTCGTAACCCAGCAGCGAGGCGCGGGTCTCGTTCTCGCGGATCCCGATCGAGACGCGGCCGAAATCCGACGCGATCAGAAGCCGCAGCCCGACATAGACCGCAATCAGGATAGCCATGAACACTTGGAACAGTTGCGCCGGGTCAAGCCAGGCGTCCGGCTCTCCGGGGATGTTCAGGGTAGGGATCGACGGAATGCCGTTGAACCCCCCCAGCCGCGCCTTGCCGATCACATATTCCGGCCCGGCGGTGTGGTTGGCCAGCTTCCAGAAGATCAGCGTGACCACCATCGTCACCACGCCCAGATACACGTCCGACAACTTGCCGTAGAACATGAAGTAGCCCAGCGCCGCGCCAAAGGCGGCGGGCAGCAGGAACGAAAGGATCAGCGGGATCGTCGTCTCGCCGATGTTGATCGAGGCGACGGCAAAGGTATAGGCGCCGAGCCCGAAGAACGCCGCCTGGCCAAAGCTGAGGATGCCGCCGAAGCCCCAGATATAGCCAAGCGACAGCGCGAAGACCGACAGGACGACATATTGGGTGACCTGCATGATCGTGAACATGTCCACGACCAGCGGCCCGATGAACAGCGCGGCCAGCCCGATCGCGATCATCAAATAGAATCCAGGATCGCGTATTGCGGATTTTTCCATGTCTCCGGGTTCCTCAGAGCGAACGTTTGAAAATGCGGCCGGTGATGCCCTGTGGCAGCAGCCGCAGCAACACCAGCGCCACCAGCAGCAGCGCCGCGTCGCCGTAGACCGGCCCGGCGAGGAAAGTCGTGGCCTGGCTGATCGTGCCCAGAAGCGTAGCCGAGGACAGCGTGCCGGTGATCACTGCGGCGCCGCCGGTGATGACGGTGATGAACGCCTGACCGACAAAGTTCACCCCCATCGTCGGCACGACCCCCGTCACCGGTGCAATCAGCCCCCCGGCAAGCCCGGTCACCCCCGAACCGATGCCGAAGGTCGCCATGTAGACCCAGCTTGTGCGGACACCCAATGCCTCGGCCATCGCGGGGTTCTGCATGGTGGCGCGGGCGATCAGCCCGGCCCTGGTGAATTTCAGCACCACCCAGACCCCGAAGAGCACCAGCGCCGCGAAGCCGATCAGCACGAAGTTGTAGATCGGCACCTGATAAGCGCCGATCGCCATCCCGCCGAAGGGAGATGCAATCCCCTCGACGGTATTGCCGAAAATCAGCGTGACTCCGCCGATCATCAGCATGCTCAACCCCCAGGTGGCCAGCAGACTGTCCAGGATCCTCCCGTAAAGCCTCCGGATCACCAACCGCTCCACGATGATCCCGAACAGTCCCACGCTGAGCGGAGCAAGGATGAGAATCGCCACCGCTTCATTGACGCCCGCGTGTGTCGATGTCACCACGGTATAGCCGCCGAGCATCAGAAACTCGCCATGCGCGAAGTTGATGACACGCATCATCCCGAAGATGATCGCAAGACCCGCCGACAGCAGCACCAGCCAGGCGACGGCGCGCACCATCTCCAGCGCGACAACGATGAAATAGTCCATTCCGGTTTCCCCGCTCCGCGATCAGAGGCTGATTTCGTAGTGCTTGTTGGCCTCGGGATCGGCGACGAGATCGCAGACCATCTGGGTGTCCTCTGGTTGCGACTGCGGGAAGGCCTCCTTGATCTGGAACACCTGATCCTGAAGCTCGGCGATATACACATCGCGGATCGCGTGATGGGTTTTCGGGTCGATCGACACTTTGCCCGCCGGCAGATCGTAGGTCTTGCCCGATTCCATGACCTCCCAAAGCGCCTCGCGTTCGATCGAGCCCGCCTCGCGCACCGCGTCGGCCCAGATCATCATCCCCTCATAGGTGACTTCCGAGATTTCGGAGATGGTCGGGGTGTTGTCCGGGTAGGCCGCCTTGACGCGCGCAAGGAAGGCCGTGTTGGTCGGGTTGTCCACCGCCTCGTAATAGCCGAAGCACGAGAGGATACCGTTACCCTCTTCCGGCGTCAGGATCACCTGCTCGGGTCCGGCGCCGAACACAGTCGACACGATCGGGATCTGTGATTTCATGCCCGCGCCCGCCCACTGGCGGTAAAAGCCCAGATGCGAGGTGCCGACCATCGCCGACAGCACGAAATCGGGCTTGGCCGCCTGGATCTTGGAGATGGTCGATCCGAACTGCGACACGTCCAGCGGGAAGAACTCGGTCTCGATCACCTCGCCGCCGTTTTCCTCGACGAAGCGCTTCACCCAGGCAGAGGTGATGTGGCCATAGTTGTAGTCGGCCGCGATGGTGTAAACCCTCTTTCCGAACAGGTTCATTGCATAAGGGATGACGCGGCGCACGGTCTGCGCCGGCGTGGTGCCGAGCGTGATCTCGTTACGGTCGCATACGCCGCCCTCATACTGGGTGTTGTAGAAATACAAAGTCTTGAAACGGTGGAAGATCGGGCGGATCGTCTCGCGGCTGGCCGAGGTGATGCCGCCCATGACGACCGCGACGCGATCCTTCACCGCCATCTGCGTGGCATATTGCGAATACAGGGACATGTTCGACTGCGGGTCATAAATGACCCCCTCGACCGGACGGCCCAGCAGCCCGCCCGCGTCGTTGATCTCCTTGATCGCCATCTGAAAGACCTGATTCATCGGGATGCCGATGGAATCGAGCGCCCCGGACAGGTCGTGCAAACCACCGACCTTGATCGGATCTGCAGCGGCACGCGCGACCAGCGGCGCGGCAAGCGACAGCGCCGCTGCGGCGCCGGTGGACTTGATGAAGAGGCGGCGATTGATGGTGGTCATGGCAGTTCCCTCGCGGATGATCCCATGGACAACGTGCGACGCGTTTGTTGAATTGTTAAATATCTGTGTATCTGAAATATCCGGTGCGGCGTCCTTTGCCGCTCAATGCGGCGGAACCACGCCGGGAATGCACATATTTTGGGCTGAAACTTTGATCTGAGGCGGATCGGGGGCCAGCGTCCGGCCTGCTGCCCCGCGCGGCACGGGCGGAAAATCAGGTCGCGCTCCGGCGTGCGATCCACTAGACCCCATGATCGCGGTGTCACCTGGCGGGTTTGGTGGTCTCTCCCGCGGCGTTCTCCTTCGAGGATTGCGCCAGGCGGGCTGGCGCCGAGCCTCAAGAATGGAGGAGAGGCCTATGCCGCCTATGCAGGTCGTGTCTCGGAAGTGGTGGAAATTTGAAGGCGGCGTAATCTCCGGGTGAACTGCAACCACCCAGCCGGCGGTGCCAACCGCCAGGGAGATCACGCCATGACCGAGATTACCCAGAACCCCGCGCTTTCGCTACTGTCCGACGCGGCGGGCTACGATCCGATCGAAGGTCGCCTGCGGGCGAGCGTCCGGGCCACGATCGAGACGATGTTCGAAGAGGAGTTGGCCGAATTCCTCGGCCGCATGCGCTATGGCCGTGCCGAAGGTGCGGCGAAAGGCTATCGCCACGGGCACCGGGAGCGCCAGCTCACCGGGACTTTCGGCACACAGAAACCCTGCGCGTGCCACGTGCGCGGATCGAGGCCGAAGACGGCAAGGTCACGGAATGGCGCTCGAAGGCGTTGCCGCGCTACCGTCGGCTGACGAAGAAGGCAGAAGCTCTGATCGCGGCGGTTTATCTGGCGGGCACCAACACCCGTCGGGTGAAACGGGCGCTGGTCAGCCTGTTCGACGGCACCGTGGTTCGGACGCGCCTGGACAAGAAGGCGACGAATATCTCGGTTCTGGCGGCCCTCGGGGTGCGCCGCGACGGGCAAAAGGTGCTGCTCGCGATCCAGAACATGGGCGGCGAAAGCACTGCGGCCTGGGGCCAATTCCTTGCCGATCTCGATGCGCGGGGTCTGAAGCAGCCCGAATTCGTCATCGTCGATGGCGCGCCGGGGCTTGAAGCCGCCCTCGTGGCGCTGTGGGGCGAGAACCTGGCCATCCAGCGCTGCACGGTCCACAAGCATCGCAACCTGTTGGCCCATGCCCCCAGGAACCTCCATGACGAGTTGACCGAGGATTATCGCGACATGACCCGCGCCGACAGCGCCGCCGGGATCGAAACGCGCCGCAAGGCGTTCGTGCGGAAATGGCGGCTCAAATGCCGGGCGGTGGCCGACAGCCTGGAAGAAGCGGGCGAACGCCTGTTCACCTTCACCCGGCTTGACCCGTCGCAATGGAAATCGGCGCGCACGACCAACGCGATCGAGCGGCTGAACGAGGAATTCCGCCGCCGCGTCAAGACACAGACCGTGCTGCCCTGTGCGCAAACCGTGCCGATGCTGCTTTGGGCCATGCTCTCGGCGGGCCAGATCCAGATGCGCAAGGTCGACGGTTGGGAGACGGAGGCCCGCGTCAGCCGGAAGCTGCTCGACCGGGTCGAGAGCCTGCCGCAGGCGGTGCGTGACATCGCCTGGAAGGGCCAGCTGCGGATGTGCCAGCGCTACCGGCACCTGATGGCGGCGGGGAAGCCGAAGGTGGTGGCCACCACGGCCATCGCCCGTGAGATGGCGGGCTTCATCTGGGCCATCGCCCGCAGCGTGACACCCGCCCACGCCTGACGCAGCAGAAAAGGCAAATCAACGACGCTTCGACCCTTCCGATGCGCAGGGTTGGGGACGGAACGCGGTGGGGAACCCTCGTGACCTGTTATGAGCCGACCATGTCGACGCTCGCCACCTAGACCGAGGCAGCCCCAGGACAAACCACGGTCATGCGGTAGCCAACCCGCGAATGAGAGCTTGCCAACCGTCGTCTCAGTTCCGCCTCCTACCCTGCGCATCCACCCCAAGCTGCACCCGGCCCCGTCGGGAGATTTGCCACGAAAGAATGGCTTGACAGCGATTATGAGAGCAGGCTGCTGAAATAGTCGCCGAGCCGGAACGGTTTCACTTCGTTGCTGGCTTCGCCGCCCGGCCTCGCGCTTTGGGGTCCGGAAGGCGTGTGTGCCCCACGAGGTTTTTCATCGTTACGCGGCCAGCAGTCGTGGCAACCGGGCGAGGTTGTTGGCGGCCATCGTCAGGATGAAGCGGGCGCGCACCCGCTCGAGGCCGCGATAGACGGTCTGGGCCATGCCGCCGACGGCCTTGGCCCAGCCGAAGGTGAGGAGGATCAGAAAATGATCCAGTGGATCGTTTTCCCCACGCAAGTCGATCCGTTTGCGGTGCCTGATCGACAGGGCGTAACCCTCGTGCCGGGTGGTGCGGCCGTCGATCGCCGAATATCGCGATTTCTGCGCGACATGCGGCGTGACACAGGCCCGGCGCAGGTCGGGCCGCGGCTTCGATGACCGCGCCGCCCTTCATCAAAAGCCCGCGCCGTGCTCCCGCGGACAATGCCGAGGCGATGGAGGCCGGAACCGAGATGACCAGGGCGCAGGGACAGCCGATCAGCAAAAGCGCCAGCGCGCGGTACACCCACGTGTCCCAGGCCTGGGCGAATGCCAGCGGCGGCACGATAGCCACCATGAGGGCGAGGCCCACCACCGCGGGCATGTAGATGCGGCTGAACCGGTCGATGAACCGCTCGGTCGGGGCTCGGGCGCTCTCCGCCTCCTCGACCAGACGGATGATGCGGGCGATGGTATTGTCCTCGGCCGCCTTCGTCACGCGCACGCGCAAGGCGGCCTCGGTGTTGATGGAGCCTGCAAACACCGGTTGGCCAGGTTCCTTCAGGTTGGGCACGCTTTCGCCCGTGACGGCGCTCTCGTCGACACCGGAGGTGCCCTCGATGACCTCGCCGTCTGCAGGGACCCTGTCCCCCGGGCGCACCAGAACGATCTGGTCCACCTGAAGCTGGTCGGCCGGTATCACTCGTGTCTTGCCGGCGACTTCCAGGAGTGCAGTCTTCGGCACCAGGCGAGCGAGCGCCCGGATTCCGTCGCGGGCCTTGTTCGCCGCCACGCCTTCGAGAACCTCCCCGACGGCGAAGAGGAAGACGACCAGCGCCGCTTCCTCCGCAGCATTGATGACGAGCGCGCCGCTGGCCGCGATGGTCATCAGCATTTCGATCGTGAACGGCATGCCCGCTCGGGCGGACGCCACGGCGCGACGTGTGATAGGGGCGACACCGATGAGCGTGGCGAGGACGAACGCCCAGGTCGCCACGTCCTGGGAAGCGAGCAGTTTCACGGCCCATGCCGCCGCGAGGAGGAGCCCGGTGCCGATCACCAGTCTGCCCTTCGCGGTCTGATACCAACGCGAACCGGGCGTGGGGATGCTCTCGAGCTCTGAGGATCCAGTGTCGGACCCGAGTCCTGTGGCATCCGGCGATCCGTCCGCGCGGGACGCCTGCTCGCCGTCCGGCAGCACGAAGCGTTTCCAGTCGGGGCTCGATCCTTTCGCCGCGATCCCGTAGCCGAGCCCTTTGATGATCGCCTCGATCTGGTCGCGCTGGGTCTGCCCTTCATCGAGGGTCAACCGAAGTCGCTCGGTCATCAGCGCCACGTCGACGTCGCTCACGCCGGGCAGGCGTTCGACCGCACCCCGGACCTTGCTGGCGCACGATGCACAGTCCATCCCGGAAACCGTCCACTCGCAGATTGCCCTGTTCGTCGTCATCACGCCCTTCCACCCCGCCCAGCAGCAGGGAACGTTGTATTTGCTGAATCGGGAACGTAAGGTCTCTAGTAGCTATAGCTTCAAGAGGCAATCTGATGCTCACCATCGGAAAATTGGGGGAAGCGGCCGGCGTGAAGGTCCCGACGATCCGCTACTACGAGCAGATCGGGCTCCTGCCGGAACCCGAACGCAGCGCCGGGAACCAGCGGCGCTATGGGCAGTCGGCACTGGATCGTCTGGCCTTCATCCGCCACGCGCGCGAGCTCGGGTTCCCGCTGGAGGCTATCCGGGACCTTCTGAGCCTCACCGACAACCCCCACCACTCCTGCGCAGCCGCCGACATCATCGCGAAGAAGCAGCTCGCTGCGGTGAAGGCGCGCATCGCGCGGCTGACGGCGCTGAAAGCTGAGCTGGAGCGGATGATCACGCAATGCGCGCAGGGTACCGTCGCCGACTGCCGCGTCATCGAGTCCCTGAGCGACCATTCCCACTGCGCGCAGGACCACCACGGGACGTCCGAGCTGGCCGAATGACAGCGCTGCCGACCTTGACGATCTATGCTGCCGCGGCTTTGGCCGAGATAGCGGGTTGCTTCGCGATCTGGGCTTGGTGGCGCCTCGGCGCCTCAGCGGTTTGGCTCGTTCCAGGCGTTGCGAGCCTGACCGCCTTTGGCTGGCTCCTGGCGCAGATCGACTCGGCCCTCGCCGGGCGCGCCTACGCAGCCTACGGGGGCGTCTACATCGTGGCGTCGGTCGCCTGGATGTGGCTGGCCGAAGGCGAGCGACCCGACCGCTGGGATCTCACAGGCGGCGTCGTTTGCCTTGCGGGCGCGGCCCTGATCCTGCTCGCCCCGCGCGGCGTCTAGACATAAATCCACGCGCAGCCCTTGAACCTCTAGCGACTAGAGGAACTAGAACTGCCTCTCGGCCGATTCTTGGGCAGCAGGCTGCTTGTTTTCTGGCGAGGATCGAGTGGCTTGCGCATGCAGGGCAGATGAGGCCGCCTTGATCCGACGGCCAGCACGAACGGAGGCGAACCTGATGACGAAAGAACTGCCAAAGAATCCGGATGAACGTCAGCGCCGTACGCTCTGGACGGTTCTGCTGCTGAATGCGGCCATCGCCATCGGCTTTTTTGCGACAGGCGCATTGGGCGACTCTAGTGCGCTGATCGCCAACGGTCTGGACAACACCTCCGACAGCTTCGTGTACGCAAGGGCAGCGTGAACATCCGTGCCCTTTTCCTGCACAACCTGTCGGACGCGCTGGCTTCGGTCGCCGTGATCGTCGGCGGTGCGCTCATAATCCTTTACGACATGCGCTGGGTCGATGCGGCGATCACCATCGGCATCGCGCTTTATATCCTCTACTTGGCTTTCACCGAGATCGGCGGGCCGATCCGGACCCTGCATCGCCGACAGCTCGTGCAGCGGAATGCTGATGCGGTCGATCTGCGGGGTCGTGGTCTCGGTCAGCGTGGCGGTCTCGCTCGCCCAGCCCGAGCCCATGTCGCGGTACGCGGCATCGACGGGGTGGCTGACATTCACGGCGCCCATTTGTGGCAGATGGAAGAGCATGCTGCTGCGCTCGACACACATGTGGTGGTCGGGGAGGATGGGTCAGGTTCATCAAACAATATGGTCCCATCTCCAGAAACGACAATATGTACGACGAGCAGATCCGGCGCTCTGCTCGTCGGTACGAGGTTGAGCCCCTGGATTTTGTCCATCCACTCGAGGCTGAGCTCTTCACGTCGGTCTCAAGAGGCGTGGCTAAGGCACGCACCGTAATCCTCACTGGCACTGCGGGCGATGGAAAGAGCCGACTCTGCGGACGGCTTTGGACCGAACTGGGCGGGGACGCTGGCGAATGGACCGCGAACGAGATCTACCAGGAGATAATGGCGGAAGTCGGCGGCCGCACCCGCACCGTAGGGATAATCCGTGACCTGACAGCGTTGCCGACGACTGGGACCTATGGCCGTTGGGGTGGCAAATCTGCGCTTCTTGAGGCAGTGAACAGCAGCTTTTTCGAACCTGACCCGGACAATATATTCGTCATCGCGGCCAATGATGGGCAGTTGCTGGATACGTGGCGACGCGCAACTGACGTGCCCCTCTCGAGCGAAGGTCACGCCCTGCTGGAGGCTCGTCTGGTTGACGCGAGACCAGCAAGCCAAGGTGAGGTGGCCTTCTTCAACCTCAGCACAGTCTCATGTGCAACCATTCTGGATCTGACCCTTGACACGGTCATTGAGCACCGTGGTTGGCAGGCAGCTTATGATGAGGCTGAACCAGATGGATTTTTCTCACCAGCGTGTCCCATTCGCCGGAATTTCGAGATTCTTTCCTCGCCACAGTTCAGGGGACGATTGCGGCAACTGTTTGAGTTGATGGACCTAAATGAGCTGCATACGCCGATCCGGCGCGTGCTGCTCCTAATCTCAAACATGCTATTGGGACACCCTCCCTGCAAAGATAGGGTAATGTCGCCAACCGACATTAGGAAATTGTTGCAGTAAGGAAAGGCTCATGCCGGCGATATTTTTCAGAACCTTTTTGGGGCAAACTTGTCTCATGCCCGCCGTGAAAGCCTGGAGATCTTCGAGTTCCTCAATCGTTTTGGCATAGGAGACGAGACGACTAATCGGATCGATAATGTTCTTGTCTTCGGACCTTCTGACGAAATGCTGAGGCCTTATTACGTCAATCTCGTCGAGAGTGCCTTTTCCGCCCAGGCACTAGACGAGCTGTCGGCGATGCGAAATGAATACCTCGAGCGCCCGGACGCGATCCAAGACGGCGAGCATCCTTTCCTTGCCAGCCTGCAGGCGCAACGTCGAGCAATCTTCTTCCAGATTCCCGACGATCAGTCCGAAGAGTTGCGGCTCTGGGACCTAACCGTTTTCCGCCACGCGGGCGAGTTCTTGCGGGAGGTTGTCACACCTCGGCGAGAAGCGTTGCGCGAACAGCGTTGTCCCTCGCAACATTCGCCTCGAATTTCGCCTGCCAAAACTCTGAGCGCGTCGAAGGCATGGTCGTGTAGCGGCATTTCGGATGGCGATGCCAGAAGCAGCCATGTACGAACACTGCCGCCGTCCAACGCGGAAGGACGAGATCCGGGCTCCCGGGAAGTCCACGGCCGCCCAGGACATAACGCAGACCCAGGGCGTGCAAGCGCTTCCGAAAGATAATTTCCGGTTTGGTGGAACTGCGGGGTACGGCCCGCATGATCCGGGATCGGGTCGCTGCATCGACAGTGTCTGTCACAAGTCAGCACGTTGCCTCGCGCTCCTCGATAACCGGCAAGGGCGCGCAGGCTGCATCACTCCGGATCGCCGCCATGAAATAGCGCTCTCGGGTTTGGGGCCAGCCAAGTCGGTCCGCCCGGACGATGTCCTCGGTCACCGTGTAGCCTTCGGATTCAAGCAGCTCTCGCGCCATCCCCACGACGTCGCCATGGGAGACCGTCACCGTACGGACGTTCTCGATGAGCACGGCCTTGGCGCGGAGCGCGACGGCGGCGGCCACCGTGCAGATGAAGAGGTCGTTGCGGGGATCCCGGCGCCGGGTGTGATTGTTCAGGTTCGAGTGCCCTTGGCAGGGTGGACCGGCGATCAACAGGTCGACCTCGGGCGCGATGGCGAGCGCTGGATCCACGATCTCGGGGGCGTAGGCGAACCGGTAACGGTCTTGCCTGCGACGAACCTGGTAGTCCACGAGCGACGACACGCCGGCGCAGACCTTCGGCCGACGTCGTTGCTGCGGGCGTGTGCCTCCAGGGCGCCGGCATCGGCGTCGACGATCCGCTCGAACCAGGCGCGCCTGTCGAAGGCCCGTGCCACCAGCGTCACGCCGAGCGCGAAGCCACCCGCGCCGCAGAACATTTCGACCACTCACAACGACGACGCCGTGCAGGTGTGGTGCAAATCAATCGAAGTCGAATGCCTCGCGAAGTGCACGATATAGTGCGCGCGCCGCGTTTCGGTCGAATTGCATGATCTGGCTTGCATGGCCTTCGACTATTCGGCCTTCGGAGCCAAATGTCCGGATGTCGAAAAAGGTTTCACCCTCTGATTGAACAATCGTGTAGGTGCAACGCGATACCGTTCGACTTACTTGATATTCCTTGAAGTTATCCGTTTTGATCAAGGGGCCGTTTCGGCCCATTTCCGGTCGTCCCGGATCAGGGCGTTTGCGAGGATCAGGAGCTTGCGCATCACGGCGGTGATCGCGACTTTCGCCGGCTTTCCCGCATTGCAGAGCGCCTGATAGGTCTGGCCAAGTTGCCGGTTGTGCCGGGTGGCGACGAGGGCCGGCATGTAGAGCGCCCGGCGCAGTCCGCGGCGCCCACCGCCGATCCGCGACTGACCCTTCCACCTGCCCGACTCGCGGGTGATCGGGGCGAGCCCGGCGAGACTGGCGGCCTCCTTGCCATCCATCGTGCCCAGCTCGGGCATTTCCACGAGCATGGCGATCGCCGCGACGGGGCCGATGCCGGGGATCGACAGCAGGATCCCGAAGCGATGAGCGAGCACCGGGTCCTCCGCGACGAGGCGCGCGAGCTCGGCGTCGATCTGCTCGATCTGGCGTTCGACCTGCCGCAGACGCGCACGCAGCTGCGCCAGGACGACCTTGTTGCGCGCCGCCTGCAGACGGTTGCGGCAGGCGGTGCGATCCTTGATCAGGCCGAGGCGCGCGATGTGCAACTCCCTGATTTCATGCATGCTCTCGCTGCGAACCGGCGTTGCCTCGAGTTCGAGCACCGCGCCCATCCGTGCGAGCATGGCGGCATCGACGCGATCCGTCTTCGCGCCATAGCCCGCGGCCTGCGCGAACCGGCGCGCGCGTCCGGGGTTCACCTTGATCAGCGCGTGACCAGCCGCATCCAGCGCCCCCTCCATGTCGCGGTGATAGCGCCCGGTCGCCTCGTAGACGACGCGGACCGGGGTCTTGCCGATCCAGCGGCGCAGGGCCGCGAGCCCCGCCCTGTCGTTGCCGAACCGGGCATGCCGGCCGTCGGACCGACGGTGGATGTCGAGCGTGTCTTTGGAAATGTCGATGCCGATGGTATCCTGCATTGCCTTTCGTCTCCTGTGCTTGTCGTACGGGGCAATGCGTTCAGCACCCCCCACCTATCCGTTCAGGACATGCGAAAGGCGGGGGCGATCCAACTTCTGACCGGTCCTTGGGAACCTCCATCCTTTCGACCCGTCCCCCGCCGCTCTCCGGCATGTGTGAGGTGCCGGAGAGCGGCTCCTGTATCGCACAGGAGCCGGGACCGATCTTAAGACAAATCATCCTTCTCGACTGCGTTTACGACTGCCATCCAGCCCTCCTCGGTGCCTCGCTCATTTCAGGAAGCCCTAACCTCCTCCTGCGTCAACCGCTTCTCGGCGTCTGGCCCGTCCGGGTGCTGGAAGCGGATGAACGCCGCGAGGAGCGGGCCGGTCTCGGTCGACATCTGCCGGAACACGTGGCTTCGCCAGAAATCGATGTCACCATATCGCGCGAGTTCGTATGGGTCGGCAAGGGCCGGATCGTGCGCGAGCTCCGCACGAACCCACAACCGGTAGAAAAAAGTCTCTCGTGCGCTGGCCGAAGTGAAGTTCAGCCGGTCCGGGATCTGGGCCTCGCCCTTCCCCGGGTAACGGCGCCGGATCAGGTCCAGCCCAGGGCCGGTCGCCATCCAGATCCAGAACTCCGGGTCGGCGAGGGCTGCGTCCCGTGGAAGGGCCTCATGCACGACGACACAGGCTGCCGCCTCGAAGCGGTCGTTCGTCATCGGGACGGCTTCGTCCTTCGACCGCCCGCCGAAGATCCGGCCGACGACTCCAGCTCGCGCTGCCTCTTTAGGCTTGTCCACGGCGTCGTAGAGAGCGCTGAGGTCGTCCATCAGGCGCGCGACGGCCCCGGGCCAGTCGTGGTCGCCACCTTCGACGCAGGTATCGGCCTCGGGACGCGCCGGTGGCTCGTCAACCTTGCCGCACTCCTTCCAGGCCTTCCACCAAGTGCGCGCCGCGGAGTCGGTCACGATCGGGTAGGCCATCAGAGACTCCTCAGCTGTCGGACGAAGTCCGTTCGGTCATGAACCGCGGCGCGCAGCTTCACCGGATCACGCACGATGCCCTTCAGGTTCGTCAGCGACATCGGCATGTTCGCGCCCAGTTGCTCCAGGATCGTGGCGAGCGGGGTCCCTTTCGGAACCTCGGTCGCCTCTTCAACGTCCTTGGCGGCGTGGCCTAGCACGGCCGCCACGATCTCCGTCATGACGAAGGCTTGCAGCAGAGGGCCGTCGGAGACCCGCTGCATTCCTTCGTAGACCTCTTCAGCTATGAAGCAGGTCCGCGAGCGGGTTCTCATCGTTCGGCTCCTCCAGCAGGCGCCCTTCGTTGTACTCGACGTGCAGCAAAGCGCCCGGGAAGCCTGTCCAAGCCTCCGCCTCGTGTTTCGTCATCTTGCGGATGTCGAAGGTCGACCGGACGCTCCTTAGCTTCAGTTTGAAGGTGCGCTTGGCGATCCAGACGCCCCGGCGATGCGGCCAACCTGGGGCTGGTTCTGCGTCCGCGTCGAGGGCGAGGGCGAGGGCGAGGGTCGCGTGCAGCTCCCGCTTGTGCCCGAACTCCTGCACGAGACCCGAATCTAGGAAGATGCGTTCCGGAAATTCGCCGTCGACTGGCCAGCGCCGGTGGACCAGGCGGCGCTTGAACATTGGATCGCGCAGCGAAAGCAGAAGCACGACGCCCTCCGCACGATCGGCCAGCGTCGACCGGATCTTGTCCGCGTCGAGCTTGGGGCAGATCGCGACATGAAGGCCGTCGAAGTCCGCCGGGTCCAACTGGACAACGTCGTCCTCAATCTCTTTCTCGCGCTCGCCGACCAGCAGCACCGTGCTGTCGAGCGCGGCCTCCAGGGCGTGGACCGCGAAGAAGGGCCGCGCTGTGCGCGGTTCCGATAGTCTCCATGCCTTCACGACGCGGCCTCCTCGACAGGCAACACCTCGGGCACCAGCTGCACCGTCCAGCTGGGGTCGTAGGCCTGCGACCGGAATCCGATGCGGGCAGGACCCGCCGGCGTCACGACGCCGAGCCAAAGATCTTCGCCGAGAGGTTCCAGCGGACAGTCCGGCTCAAGCTCGAGAGGTATGGGATCGGCCGCGGACACGCCGTCCTCCTCCGCCACCTTCAGGAGGATCCGCACGCGGAAAGGCAGTTCGGCGACGGGGCTGCCCTCGGGAAGCGAGATGTCGACGTGACCGGTCGCCCGCAGGCCATCTCCGTCCACCTCTATCCTCGGACCGTACGGACGCAGGGAGATGGGCGCAGGGTTGGGTTCCGGCGGCGCTGGCCGACCCTTGGGCCCCACGCCGAACCAAGAGGCGAGGTCCCGTTCCAGCTTGGTCAGGCGTCGTGGCCGCGGCGGCGCCGGTGGCTTCGCCGAGTTCTGGAAGTCTCGGAAGCCCTTCTTGATCCGCGCCAGGATGGACTTGACGATCTCCGTCTTCTCGTCTCCGTCGATCTGCAACCTCTGGGCCGTCGGATCCCACCGATCGTGCGCGGGAGGTTCGGAGAGCTTCAGGACCTCGTCGACGTCCTCCGCGGCCACGAAGCACCCGACGGCACGGGGAGCTGTCGCGCTAAGACGCCAATTCTGATGGTAATCGACCACCATCAGCGGGCCTCGCACAAGTGCGACGGTGTCGAGCCTGTTCTCGAAGTCCTCGCCTAGAGGGTTCTCCTCCTCGCTGTCGTCAAGCACGACGGCTCCCAAGGCGCCTATGTCGAGGGTCCTGAGAGCGGTTGAACAGCTTCCTCTGCTGGCGACCGGCGATGTCTGGCGCCTTCCCGATGGCGCTGTCGAAGGCAGCGATGAAGGGCTTGATGTGCGCCCGCGTTTTCGGCCGTGGCACGGTTTCTTCGCCTCGATGATCGACGACCGACGCCTCGAGAAGACGCGCCTCTATCCGCGGCCACCACCAGTCCTCGATCCCCGCGACCAGGTCTTCCGGTTGCACGGCCGTGTCGATCAGCAGGATCGACGTGCCGAGGCCGTCCTCACGCTCGAATCCGAGACGTTCGGCCATCCCTTCGGCGGCGTCGCCTTGCAAAGGGTCGAACCGCACGCCCTCGTCCGGCACGAGGACCTCGGTCCCGAGGAAGGCGCAGCCGGTGAACGGCTTGCCCTCAAACTCGTGCCCGGTCTGGTAGGCGCAACCCATGAGAAGGCTGATCGGCGCGCCTTGGGCGTCTTCCGTCCGGCTGAAGGCGAAGATCGTGCCGATACGCGAGTTCGAGCTGTAGACGGCCTTGCCGAACCCGTAGGATCCGCCGGAGCCCGTGCGGTTCTGCGCCTTGCCGCTCCCGCCGAGGTCCATCAGGAGCTTGCGCAGGTTGGACGACGGGCGCGTCGGGTCGCCCTTCAGGCCCGTCGTGTCGCAATCGTCGACGTAGAGGATGTCGAGCGGCCGCGCCGGATCGCGGAACGCATTGCTCTTGGGCAGACCGAGGGCGGGCTCGCGCAGGGCGATGTCGGTGAGCGATGTGGCCGTCTCGAACGCCCGGCGCGCCTCGCCCTGCACGCGCCGGAAACGAAAGTCCACGCGGACCGACCCGCCTGGATCTGCCGCTGCATCGACGCTGTTCTGGATCGCTTCGCGGGCGAGGTTCGCCGCCTCGTTCTTGCCGCTGCCGTTGAACACGCTCTTGTAAGCATCGCCGGGTGCGCCGCCGTTCAAGGGCGCCTTCTCATAGTGCCAAGACAAAGCTAATCCTTCCGTGTACAAGAAACGTCGTCTCAGAATGAGCGCGAAGTTTCAATCAAAGGCTAGAGGCTTGGCGCGCTCCGCCGCATATGCCCAGCTTACAACTTGAACTTCGCTGAGGCCTTGCCCTTGGGCGAGGCGAAGCGGGCTTCCACCTCGGAAACGGCGTCCTTCAGGGTTTTGACGACCTTTCGAACTTCCGCCTCGTCCCACTCATAGATCGAGCGGTTCGAGAGGCTTCCGATCCGCCCTATCGCGTCGAGGGCCTTGTTTGTCCTGCTTTCTGCCAGGTCACGGAACTTCTGGTGCCTGGCGCTCTGACCACGCGCTTCGTTGCTTCCATCCATATCCGGCTCCTTGCGATAGCGAAACTGTCGCATATGCGACGCTCTGACCAGCACGAAGTTGTGCATGGGATGGCATGTTGTCAATCATTCCGGTGAAATGTTTGTAGAATATACGGTCAAAAATGCGAAAAATGATGCCTCAGATCTCGCGCATCTGCTGCCATATATGCCGTCGATTTCGCTTCACAGAAGTGCACCGCGAGTGGCTTAAATCTCTGTTTCTATGAAGGAAATGGATGGGGTTGGTCGTGTGTTGAGTGTTCGAAGCCGGGACGCCAGCAAGGACGTGAGTCAGGCAACAATCAGAGGAGCGTCGTGTGCTAGCGCTGCAGTCGCCACTCCAGCGGAAACGGCTCCAGCACCTGTGCGAGCGTCACCTCCGGCCCCTGTTTCCCGTCCAGGATCGCCTCGACGATGTCGGGCGCGAGCAGCGTCAGGCGCAGGACGCGCGTCATGTAGGAGGATGCTATGCCCTCGCGTTCGGCCAGTTCGGCGATGGTGGCAAACTCCCCGGACTCCAGCATGCGCTTCCAGCGGAACGCGCGGGCCAGCGCCTTGACCAGCGCGCTGTCGCTCTTCCGCGGCTGCGCGGCGTCCTCCGGCATCTGCATCTCCTTCCGCCCGCCGCGCTTTACGATCCTGAACGGAACGTGGAGCGTCACGGTGTCGGGGATCGGCGACCCGCGGGTCATGCGGCCGCTCCCATGTCTCCGGCCAGCATCTCACGCGCGAGGCCGCCGAGACCGTCGATGCGTAGCCGTACGTTCAGGCTATCCGTGCCGATGTCGACGCGCTCGACCAGCAGCGCCACGATGCGGGCCTGTTCGACGGGGAAGAGTTCGTCCCACAGCGGGTCGAGCTGCTGAAGCGCTGCGCGGGCGTCGGCCTCGCTGATGTCTTCTGCGGCCCGATCAGCGACACGCCAAAGGGCGCGCCCTCGATCCGGCCCGCGGGCATCACCACCTGCGGCAGCCCCGCCATGCCCGCCACGCACAAAAGCCGCATCGCCTCGTGGCGGAAGCGGTCGAAGACCTCGACCGGGGCATCAAGCGCGAAGGGCGCGTCGTGGACCGCGGGCGCAAGCAGCGCCCCTGCCCCGCCCAGCACATCCCGCACCTGTTCGCGAAACTCTGCCCGCCGGGCGCGAAACTCGACCTTCTGCGCGTCGGTCAGGGCCTCGGCGGCATCGGCGCGCCCGTCGATCCCGCGCACCAGCGGCATGCCCGAGGCGCGGATATAGGGCAAGACCGTTTCGGCACAATCCGCGCCATTCGCGCCCAGATAGACCTCATAGGCCTCCGCGGCGCCATGCAGATAGACCGTGACCGACCTGGCTTTCAGCTTGCCGAAGGCCCGCTCGAGGATTGCCCGCGCGCCGGGGCCGAGCTGGTCGTGCATGTCCTCGGGCCACAGAAGTTCGGGCGTCTGCGACAGGGGCGCGGTGTCGGGGCCGATCAGCACCTCGGCCGCGCGCAGGAGCGTCGCGCCGTCGCGCGCAAACAGTCCCGCTGTGTCAAAGCTCGGCGCGAGCGCCTGCGCTCCTTCGAGCGAGACGCGGCCATGGCTCGCCCGGAACCCCCAGATGCCGCAGAAACTCGCCGGTGCCCGGATCGATCCGCCGGTGTCCGACCCCACCCCGATATCGGCAAGCCCGCCCGCGACCGCCGCCGCCGAGCCCGAGGACGAGCCCCCCGGGATCCGGTCCGGCGCGGCCGGGTTGACCGGCGTTCCGAAATGCGCGTTCAGGCCATAGAGCGCCCAGGCCAGCTCGTCGGTATGGGTCTTGCCGACGAAGCGCGCCCCCGCATCGAAGAGCCGCTGCACCGCGGGCACGGTCCGCGTCATAACCGGGCTCGCGGCGAGCTTGAGCGGACAGCCCGAGCCGGTTCGATAGCCCGCGACATCGAAGATATCCTTGACCGCGACCGTCAGCCCGGCAAGCGGCCCATCGGTGGCGGTGTCGACGGGGATCGCCTCATAGGGCATGAAGGCGTGATAGGGATCGGTCTTGAGTAGCATCACTCACTCGGCTGGAACGGGATCGACGCGCAGGCAGGCGACCCGGCGGCGTGGCCCGAGGTTGACGAAATCGGGCACCCCGGCCCGGCACACGGGGCCGGCCATCGGACAGCGCGGGGCGAAGGAACAGCCGCTCGGCGGTTCTTCCAGCGCGGGCGGCGCGCCGGGAATGGCGTTCAGCCGCTCGCCCCGGGCGATGTCATGCAGGTTCGCCGCCAGCAGCCCCCGGGTATAGGGATGGCGGGGATCGTTTATGATCTCATGCGTCGTGCCCTCCTCGACGATCCGCCCGGCATACATGACCGCGATCCGCTCGGATACTTCGACCGCGACGCCGATGTCATGGGTGACGAAGATCACCCCCATCCCGAATTCGCGCTGCAGGTCGCGCAACAGAAGCAGGATCTGGATCTGCACCGTCGCATCCAGTGCCGTCGTCGGCTCGTCGGCCAGCAACAGCCGCGGCCGGCACGCCAGCGCCAGCGCGATCATCACCCGCTGCCGCATGCCCCCCGACAATTCATGCGGATAGTTCCGCAACCGCCGCTCGGGCGAGGGGATATGCACGCGCTGCAGCATGTCGAAGGCGGTCGAGATCGCCTCTTCCTTGCGCAGGCCCTTGTGGCGCATCACCGCCTCGGCGATCTGCGCGCCGACAGTATAGACGGGATCAAGCGCTAGCCCCGGGTCCTGAAACACCATCGAGACCTCGCCGCCGCGATAGCTTTGCAGCGCCTTGCCCGAAAGCGCCTGAACGTCGGTGCCATTCACGCGGATCTCGCCCTCGATCTCGCTGCGCCTGGGCGGCAGAAGCCGCAGCAGCGTCTTGAGCGTGACCGACTTGCCCGAGCCGCTCTCGCCCAGCAGCGCCAGCGTTTCCCCCTGCTTCAAGCTCAGGCTCAGATCGTTGATCGCATAGACGGTGCGCGCTCCCTTGAAGCGGACGGTGAGGTTGCGGATATCGACGAGCTTTTCGGTCATCCCATCACCTCCGTGCCGGCCTTGGGATGACCCGAGGCGGGATCGTGCAGATGGCACGCCGCCAGATGGCCGGGCGTCTGCGGCATCTCCAGCAGCTTCGGCGCCCGCGTCTTGCAAACACTGTCGGCGAAGCGGCAACGGGTGTGGAACCGGCACCCCTCGGGCGGGTCGATCGGGTTCGGCGGATCGCCCGAGAGCGGCGGCGTCTTCGTCCGGTTGTCGGGGTCCATCGAGGGCATCGCCGAGAAGAGCGAGCGGGTATAGGGATGGGCCTGCGCGCTCCAGATCGCATCGACCGGGCCCACCTCGACCACCTCGCCCAGATACATCACCAGGATTCGGTCCGAGATATAGCGCACCACGTTCAGGTCATGGCTGATGAAGATATAGGTCAGCCCGAATTCCCCGCGCAGATCGACGAGCAGGTTGAGCACCTGCGCCTCGACCGATTTGTCGAGCGCAGAGACCGCCTCGTCAAGGATCACGAGCCGCGGCGACATCGCCAGCGCCCGGGCGATGTTGATGCGCTGGCGCTGCCCGCCGGACAGCTCGTGCGGGTAGCGCTGGGCGAAGCGCGTGGGGTCGAGACCGACCCGCGCCATCAGGCGGTGCGCCCGCCCGACCGGATCGTCGAGCCCCTGCACCCGCGCCCCAAAGGCGATCGAGTCCTCGATCGTCAGGCGGGGATTGAGCGAGGCATAGCTATCCTGAAACACCATCTGCACGCCGCGCCGCAACTCGCGCGGGCTCAGCTCGCCGCCCAGCCCCTGACCGTCGAAGATGATCTCGCCCGCGTCCTTCTCGGTCAGCCCGATCAGGAGCCGCGCGGTGGTGGACTTCCCGCAGCCCGACTCGCCCACGATGCCCAGCGTCTCGCCCTTCTCGACACTGAACGAGACGCCATCGACCGCCTGCACCATCGCCTGCCTGCGCCCGAAGATGCCGCCGCGGACGGGGAAATACTTGCGCAGATCCTTGACGATCAGCAGCGCCTGCGCCGGGCCGCCCTTGTCGGCCAGACTTCCCGGAAGGGTCACGGTTTCAGTCGCGGACATTCATTGCGCTCCTCACCCCGTCGCTGAGCAGGTTCAGGCACAGCGAAGTTACGAAGATCATCAGCCCCGGAAGCGCCGAGAGCCACGGATCGACATAGATCGCGGACCGCAGCGTGTTCAGCATCAGCCCCCATTCCGGCTCGGGCGGGCGCACCCCGATCCCGAGGAACGAAAGCCCCGCGGCCAGGATCATGCACACGCTCGTCAGCGAAGTCGCATAGACGAAGATCGGCGAGAGGACGTTACCGATTACATGCACGCGGATCACCGTCAGCGCCTTCGCCCCCGAGGCCCGCGCCGCATCGATGTAATCGAGCGCCCGCACCCCCGACGTTACCGCCTCGGCCACCCGGGTGATCGGCGGGATAAAGACGATGGTCAGCGACACGAGGCTGTTGACGATCCCCGCCCCGAGCGCCCCCGAGATCGCGATCGCCAGCAGCACCGAGGGAAAGGCGAAGAACACATCGACCGTGCGCATGATGATCGTGTTCGTCAGCCCGCCCGCGTAACCCGCGATGATCCCCAGCACCGAGCCGATGAAGAACGCGAGCACCACCGGCATCAGCCCGATGAACAGCGTCAGCCGCCCGCCGTAGATCAGCCGCGCGAGCATGTCGCGCCCCTGCTCGTCCGTGCCCAGCAAATGGCCCTCGGTGCCGATCGGCTTGAGCCGCGCGATCATCGAGCCCTTGTGGGGATCGGCCAGCCCCAGCCAGGGCGCGAAGATCGCCGAGAGGATCAGAAGCACGAGAATGGTCAGACAGATCATCGTGACCGGATCGCGCACCAGCCGCCGCGCCACCCCCGACCAATAGCCGGAATGCGCCGTGGTGATGCCGCCCAACCCGCTCGTTTCGACGAGAGCCATGGTCAGTTCCTCTTGATCCGGGGGTCGATCGCGGCCTGCACCACATCGACGATCAGGTTCATCGCCACGAAGAACAGCGCCAGCACGAGGATCGTGCCCTGCAGAAGCGGCAGATCGCGCTGGAAGATTGCATTCGACAGCAAGAAGCCCGAGCCGGGCCAGTTGAACACCGTCTCGATCAGGATCGAGCCGCCCAGCAGATAGCCGAGCTGCAGCCCCATCACCGACAGCGCGGTGGCGGCGGCGTTGCGCGCGACATGGGCCAGGACGTCGAGGCGGCTCATGCCCTTGGCATAGAGCGCCTGCACGAAATCCATGGTCAGGATATCGCCCGACAGCGCCCGCACCGTCCGCGCCACGATCCCGATCGGCACCACCGCAAGCGTCACCGCCGGCAGGATCAGGTGGCGCATGTGCAGCCAGTCCCAGGCCCAGTCCTGTGATCCCCCCGGCCCCGCCCCCATCGAGGGCAGCCAGCCGAGCGAGACGGAGAAGATGATCACCAGCACGATCCCGAGCCAGTAATTCGGCACCGACACCCCCGCGATCGAGATCGCGGTCACCACCCGGTCCAGCGGCTTGTCGCGGAAATAGCCCGCCAGGAACCCGAGGAAGATGCCGATCGGAAAGGCGATGACCGCCGCGCTGATCGCCAGCAGGAGCGAGTTCTGCACCGCGCCGAAGACCTCGCCCGCGACCGGCCGCCCCGTCGCGATCGAGCGGCCCATGTCCCCCTGCGCGAGATTGGCGATCCAGATGCCGTATTGCACCGGCAGCGGTTTATCGAGGCCGTAAGCCGCGCGCATCGCGGCCTGTTCCTCGGCGGTGGCGTCGACGGGCATGATCGCGGTCAGCGGATCGCCGGGCGCGATCTGCACCAGCAGGAAACAGATCACCGACACCCCGAATGCGACCGGCAGCACCAGGATCAGACGGCGCAGAAAATAGCTGAGCAAGACAGGAATCCTTCGAAGAAGAACCCGCCGCGAAGACCGCGGCGGGCATCGTCATCGCTCTCACTCCATCGTGATGGAGGAGAAGTTCTGATACCAGTTCTGGGCCTGCACGAAGCCCTTCACCGTGGGCGACATCGCGCGCGGCGCCACGTCGTGGGTCACCATCAGGAAGAGCGCATCGTTGACGAATTTCTCATGTGTCTTGCGGATGACGGCATCCTGCTCGACCGGATCGAAGGTGGTCTTGATCTGCTCGAACAGCCCCTGCATCTCGTCGTCGCAATAATGACCCCAGTTCGTGCCGTTCGGCGCGATCAGGTTGCAGTCGAGGTGACGGATGAGCGCGGTGAAGGGATCCTGGATGAAGTAGGTGAAGTTGATCGACTGGCTGCCCTCGACCGAGGGATCGGCGGCACCCGCGCGCCACAGGTTGATCATCTGGTTCCACTCGACAACCATGAATTCGACATCGATGCCGACCTCGGCCAGGTTCTGCTGGATGTATTCATTCATCGGCAGCGGCAGCATCTGACCCGAGCCCGAGGGCGAGATCAGCGCCTTGACCTTGAGCCGGTTCTCGGGGCCATAACCCGCTTCGGCCAGCAGCGCCTTGGCCGCCTCGGAGTCGTATTTCACATCGAAGCTCGGCGTGCCGAACCACTGCGACGACGGCGGCATGAAGCCCTTGGCCGGGACCATCAGCCCGCCGAGCAGCGCGCCCATCCCTTCGCGGTCGATGGCCAGGTTCGCTGCCTTGCGCACGCGGATGTCGTTCCAGGGCGAACCCTCCAGCCGACTCAGATGCCAAGTCCAGTTGTGCGGATAGGCGTTCGACGAGATGACGAAGCCCTTGCCGGTCATTGCCGGGATCGTGTCGGGCGCGGGCGCCTCGATCCAGTCCACCTGCCCCGACATCAGCGCGGCCGAACGCGCGTTCGGTTCGGGTAGCGGGATCAGCACCAGCCTGTCGAGCTTGGGCACCCGGGTCGGATCCCAGTAGTCCGCATTCGGCAGGAGCTCGGCGCGCTCGCGCGGCACGAAGGTCTCAAGCTTCCAGGGGCCGGTGCCCGAGGGTGCGCCCGCGACCTTTTCCCAATCCTTGCCCTGCGCTTCCCAGTTCGCCTTCGACGACATCAGGATCCACGCCAGCTGATAGGGCAGCGTCGCGTCCGGCGCGTTGGTGGTGATCTCGAGCGTCAGATCGTCGATCGCCTTGTAACTCGCCACCGCCGGAATCCGCGACTTGCCCTGCGCCGCCTGCCGCGAGTCATATTGCTCCGAGGTATCGACCAGCAGCTTGTCGAGGTTCCACACCACCACCTCGGCGGTGAAGGGGCTGCCGTCGTGGAACTTGACGCCCTCGCGCAGCTTGAAGGTCCACTTGGTCTTGTCCTCGCCATCGACCGCCCATTCGGTCGCCAGCCCTGGGATCAGGACCGAAGGTTTGTCGGCGCTCGTCAAATCCCATTCGATCAGCGAGTCATACACCGTATAGCCCATGAAGCGCATGCCCTCGCCGCCCTGGTCGGTCTGGCCGGTGGTCAGCGGGATGTCGGCCGCGGTCATGCCGATGCGCAGCGTCCCCTGTGCGGCCGCCGTCTGCGCGCAGAACAGACCCGCCGTCAGGGCGAGCGCCGCGAAGCTCTTCTTCAGTGCAATCACGTGTGGCCTCCTTGTCGTGCCGGGGACTTGACGTGCCCCCGCGTCCGAGGCTGGACAAGCTCGCGCCGTCGTGCTGCCGCAAAGCGATCGCGCCGCGGTGCAGAAATGATTAATCCTGCGCTGTGCAAAAATCTTAATCAACCGGTCGGAGACTGCTGCGTGACTGCGCGTTCTTGTCACAAGTGGGGGGCGAATCGTCTTCCCGCCCCGTTTTGCGCACCCGGCCCGGCGTTGATCCGGCCCGGCGCTGATGGTGTAACCGTCCCCGACGGCATCGACGGGCCAAGGTGGGATCGCAACAATCCATTTTGGGAGGCGGTCATGTCCGAGATTGCCACGGTCTGTGCAGACGCGTGGACGTGCCGCTTTATGATGACGCTGTTGGCTGCCCCTCAGTCAGAGTAGTCGCCGCTTGGGTTTTCAGTGATAAACGCAACCTTACGAGGTAGGCGGAGTAGAGGACGACCCTTGGCATACTCGACCGAACGGAGGGCATCAGTGATCGCGAAGATGCTTGCACCCTGTAACCCGCCTCTCAAGCGCCTGTCCGCTGAGGAAGGCATCTCGATCGGGACGTTGTGTAGGGCGCGATTACCCTATGCAGTGATATGATGGCCTTCACGATTCTGCTGATCCTCGCGCCTGACCTCGTGATGTGGCTACCGCGGAACATGCTGGGATGACCGACGTGCTTTGGAAATGCGATGCGACCGCCCTTTTGGCTGCCTATCGTGCGGGCGATACGACGCCGTCGGCGGTGATGGCTGAAACACTCGCCCGGATCGCCGAGCGCGACCCCGGCCTTGGTGCCTACAGCATCCTGTCGGGCACCGCTGAGGCGGAAGCCGCCGCCGCCACCGCGCGCTGGCGCAATGAGGCGCCGTCGGGTCCGCTCGATGGCGTCCCCCTGATCGTCAAGGACAACCTTGCCAGCGCCGGTCTGCCCGCAGCGTGGGGAAACGCAGTTCTTTCCCGGCGGGTTTGCGCCGCAGACGAGATCCCGGTGGAGCGGCTGCGCGCAGCCGGCGCCATCGTGGTCGGCAAGGGCAATTGCCCCGAATTCGCCGTCGAAGGCTACACTGCAAACGCAACGTTCGGCGTAACGCGAAACCCGTTCGACCCGGCGCGCACACCGGGCGGATCGAGCGGCGGGGTCGTCACCGCACTTGCCGCGGGGCTCGCCACGATCGGTATTGCCACGGATGGGGGCGGTTCGATCCGCCGGCCGGCGGGCTATTGCGGATTGTTCGGGCTGAAGCCCGGCATCGGGCACGTGCCGCGCGGCGGTGGGCTCGCACAGATCTTGTTGGATTTCGAAGTCGCCGGGTCCGATCACACGGTCGGCCCGAGACTTGGAGCTGCTCGATACGGTGCTTTCCGGACCGGACCGGCGGGACCCGGCATCACGCTTGCGGGCCACGGCAAAACCCAGCGCGCCGCTGCGGATTCTCTTCGTTCCCACACTGGGGGATGCGCCTTGCGACCCGGTTATCCTCGCCGTGAGCCGCGCCATGGCAGATGCTCTGGCTGATGTCGGTTGCGCGGTGGCGGAAGGTGGCCTCCCGCTCGACCTCGAACCGCTCACTGCCGCCTGGCCGCGCATCGCTGAAATCGGTCTCGCGCGTTACCTTTCAAGCGATCTTGAGGTCGCCGAAGTTGCCGCTGCCAAGTACCGGGACATGGCCGAGCGAGGGACGAAATCGACCGGCGCTGATCTCTGGGCTATCCTTGATGCAGTGCGCAGCCTGCGGGCGAGCGCGTCGGAGCTTTTTGCCGATGTCGATGCGATCCTGATGCCGTCCTCTGCAGCGATGCCATGGCCCGCTGCGGATGCCTTCCCGCCCGAAATCGACGGCCGCGCTGTCGGCCCGAGGGGACATGCGGTCTATACGGGCTGGGTCAACGCGGCGGGACTTCCAGCCGTTGCGTTGCCTGCACCCGTGATGGACGGGTTGCCTATCGGGGTGCAGATCATCGGAGATCTCGGGTCCGAAACCATGCTCCTCAACCTCGCCGCGCAACTTGAAGAAGCAGGGGCGGCATACTTCGACTGGCCCGCCGCGCTGTGCTGAAGCTCAGCCGATCTGCACCCGGACCGCGCCAAAGCTGTCAATCTCTCCCTCTACCAGCGTCCCTGGCGCGACGTAGGTCAGAGGGTGAAGCGAGCCGGTGATGATGATCTGCCCCGGTTGCAGCCCGCCGCAATGATCGCCGATCATTGCCGCCAGGGCTGCCAGCGTGTCCACCGCGCAGCCACCGGGCACATCGGCCTCGCCATAGAGCAGACAAGCATCCCCCGCCTGCATGCGAGCCGTCACGCGGGAAAGCTGCCCGCCGTTCCACGCGGCCATCTCGGGGCCGACGATGAGGCCTGCATTGATCTGGTTGTCGGCCAGCTTGGCAAGGGCAGCATCCGCGCGCGCCCCCTCAAGCCGTGTATCAACGATCTCGATCACGGCCACTGGCCGCAGGCAGGCCGCCGCTCGAGCGGCAAAATCCAGTGAGTCCGGAGCAGGGAGCGGCGCCTCGAGGCGCAAGCCGACCTCAAGTTCCACGCCGAGATGCCCGCCGAACCGGCTCGCCACACACGCGCCAGACGGGAGCACGTCGCGCGCGAAAATCGGCGCCATGATCTGCGGCTGGCCGGGCTTTCGTGCGGTCTTGAAGCCAGCAACCTCCCCAGTCAGCGCCGCTACACGCGTCTGAACTGCATAGGCCTGCGCTCGGCTCTCGGGTATCCAAGCGCTTGAGCTGCGCCGGTTTCCCATGCGCGCATTGGAAATTGCTTCGACCATCTCGTCCACCGGTGTGTTCATACTCGTCCTGTGTGGTCGTGTCTCGACAGCCGGGCTGAAGACCGGACAATGCCGCAGTTGCGAAGGAAAGGGGCATGAAGGCAAGCGGGTTTTCGCCGGCCGTTCGCGTGACAAACTCGGAACTGGCACCACAAGGTCATACATTTCTGAAAGTTGCTCGCGAGGCAATACCCATCCAGACTGCCGGTAAGCGCCCAATTGGAGCTTGACGAAGTGCAGAGCATCCTAAACAGTTCGGCCTGAACAATCCGTTCAGGCTGCGGTGACAGCCTGATACTGGCGGGCTTGGGGGTATGCGGCGTTCCGAATGGCGGCGAGAATCCAGGGCAAGCGAAGCCCTGAGGTGGGCCAGGATCTTGCGGATGTTGTGTCCGCAGGCGTTGAGCACGGCAAAGAGGACGTCGCCGAGGGTGCCTCAGGGGGCAGCGCGACAGGCGGCC
>DIVD01000036.1 GCA_002423245.1 Rhodobacteraceae bacterium UBA6141 | reverse complement strand
CGCAAGATGCGCGCCTCGATCCTGGTGCTGGGGCCGATGCTGGCGCGGCACGGGCAGGCGGTGGTCTCGCTTCCGGGCGGCTGCGCCATCGGCGCGCGCCCGGTGGACCTGCATCTGAAGGCGCTGGAGGCGATGGGGGCGAAGCTGGACCTGCGCGAGGGCTATGTCCATGCCAGCGCGCCCTCCGGCGGGCTGCGCGGTGCGGTGATCGACTTCCCCTTCGCCTCGGTCGGGGCCACGGAAAACGCGCTGATGGCGGCCACGCTCGCCCGCGGCACCACCGTGCTGACCAACGTCGCGCGCGAGCCCGAGATCGTCGATCTGGCGCGCTGCCTGCGCCGCATGGGCGCGCAGATCGAAGGCGAGGGCAGTTCCACGCTCACCATTCAGGGGGTGGACCGGCTTGGCGGTGCGACGCATCCGGTGGTAGTGGACCGGATCGAGCTTGGCACCTACATGCTGGCCCCGGCGATCACCGGCGGGTCGGTCGAATGCCTTGGCGGGCGGCTGGATCTGGTCGGCGCCTTTGCCGAGCGGCTGGAGGCGGCGGGCATCGCGGTCGAGGAAACCGCCGGCGGGCTGAAGGTCAGCCGCCGCAACGGCCGGGTGAACGCGGTCGATGTGGTCACGGAACCTTTCCCCGGTTTCCCGACTGACCTTCAGGCGCAGATGATGGCGCTGCTGTGCACGGCCGAGGGCACCAGCGTGCTGGAGGAGCGGATCTTCGAGAACCGCTTCATGCACGCGCCCGAGCTGATGCGGATGGGCGCGCGGATCGAGGTGCATGGCGGCACCGCCACCGTGACCGGGGTGGAGCGGCTGAAGGGCGCGCCGGTGATGGCGACGGACCTGCGCGCCAGCGTCAGCCTGATCCTTGCCGCGCTGGCCGCGCAGGGCGAGACGGTGGTGAGCCGGGTCTATCACCTCGACCGCGGCTATGAGAGGGTCGAGGAGAAGCTGCGGGCCTGCGGCGCCACCATCGAGCGGGTGCAGGGCAATTGAGGGAGGCGCGCGGGTGACGGACGCAAGATTCGAGGACGGCGGCGAAACCGCGCTGACCCTGCTGGCCTTCTCGCCCGAGGATCTGCCGGTGATCTCTGCGCTCTTGCAGGACGCGGTGCTGCCCGCCTCCGAAATCCGCTGGGACCGGCGCGCGCGCAAGCTGGCGCTGCTGGTCAACCGCTTCCGCTGGGAGGACCGCGATGCGGCAGAGCGCGAGGGGCGCCCCTATGAACGGGTGCGCTCGTTGCTGGTCATCGGCGATGTGCTGCGCGTCGCCTCGCAGGGTGTGCCGCGGGGCGATGCCGACACCGTGCTGTCGATCCTGTCGCTGGACTGGCAGCCGGGCGAGGACGGCACCGGGCGGCTGGTGCTGGTCCTGGCCGGCGACGGCGCCATCGCCGCCGATGTCGAGTGCATCGACCTGACGCTGCGCGATGTGACGCGGCCCTACCTTGCCCCCTCGCGCAAGGCCCCCGGCCACGACATCGCTTGAGGCGGGCGGCCCAGGGCTGTAAGCGGTGGGCCGCGACAGCCGCAGGAGTGCCCGATGCCCCAGTTCCTGACCACCGCCGATGACGGGTTCGAGACCGCCTTCACCGCCCTTCTGGGCCTGAAGCGCGAGGATGCGCCCGATGTGGATGACGCGGTGGCCGGGATCATCGCCGATGTGCGCGCCCGCGGCGACGCGGCGCTGATCGAGCTGACGGCGAGGTTCGACCGGCTGCACCTGACGCAGGCCACGCTCGCCTTCACCGAGGCCGAGATCGCGGCGGAATGCGCGAAGGTCGCGCCCGAGGACCGCGCCGCGCTGGAACTGGCGGCCGAACGCATCCGCGCCTATCACGCCCGCCAGATGCCCGGGGATGCCAGTTGGCAGGACGAGCACGGCGCCACGCTTGGCTGGCGCTGGACGCCGGTTTCGGCGGCGGGGCTCTATGTTCCGGGCGGGCTCGCCTCCTACCCGTCCTCGGTGCTGATGAACGCCGTGCCCGCCCGCGTCGCGGGTGTCGAGCGGCTGGTGATCTGCTGCCCGACCCCCGGCGGCGCGGTCAACCCGCTGGTGCTGCTGGCCGCGCGCATCGCCGGGGTGGATACCATCTACCGCATCGGCGGCGCGCAGGCGATTGCCGCGCTGGCCCATGGCACCGAGACCATCGCCCCGGTGGACAAGATCACCGGCCCCGGCAACGCCTATGTCGCCGCCGCCAAGCGCCGGGTCTTCGGGCGCGTCGGCATCGACATGATCGCCGGCCCCTCGGAAATCCTGATCATCGCCGACGCGGACAATGACCCGGACTGGATCGCGCTCGACCTGCTCGCCCAGGCCGAACATGACGAAAGCGCGCAGTCGGTCCTGATCACCACCGATGCCGCCTTCGGCCGCGCCGTCGCCGCCGCGGTGGACAGCCGGCTGAAGGCGCTGGAGCGCCGCGCCATCGCCGGCGCAAGCTGGCTGAACAACGGCGCCATCATCATCGCCTGCGATCTGGACGAGGCGGCGCGGCTTTCCAACCGCCTCGCCCCCGAACATCTGGAACTCTGCGTGGCCGATCCCGAGGCGCTCGCCGCCCGCATCACCCATGCCGGCGCGATCTTCCTCGGCGGCTGGACGCCCGAGGCGATCGGTGATTACGTGGGCGGGCCGAACCATGTGCTGCCCACCGCAGGCTCGGCGCGGTTCTCCAGCGGATTGTCGGTGATGGACTTTCTCAAGCGCACCACCCTGGCCCGGATGACCCCCGGCGCGCTGGCCGCCATCGGCCCCGCCGCCGAACGGCTCGCCATTTCGGAAAGCCTGCAGGCGCACGGGCTGTCGGTCCGCGCAAGGCTCGACCGGCTGAACCGGGAGGGCGGGGAATGACCCGCATCTGCCGCATCGAGATCGACGATTCCGGCCTGCCCGCCCCGACCCCGGAAATCGAGCAGGAGCGGCGGGTGGCGATCTTCGATCTGCTGGAGGACAACAGCTTCTCGCTTCCCGGCCGCGCCGGCACCCCGGCCCCCGAGGGCCCCTATGTGCTGGCGCTGGCCATGCGCGAGGGGCGGCTGGTCTTCGACACCCGCACCGAAGCCGGGCAGAAGGCCGCCGAGTTCCACCTGTCGATGGGGCCCTTCCGGCAGGCGGTGAAGGACTACTTCCAGATCTGCGCCAGCTATTTCGAGGCGGTCAAGCGCCTGCCCCCCAGCCAGATCGAGGCGATCGACATGGCCCGCCGCGGCATCCACAACGAGGGCGCGCGCATCTTGCAAGAGCGGCTGGAGGGCAAGGCAGAGCTTGACATCGACACCGCCCGCCGCCTCTTCACCCTGATCTGCGTCCTCAATCCCCGGAGCTGACGTGGCAAGGCCGCTGCCCAGCTCGGTGCTGTTCTGCTGCGACCACAATGCCGTGCGCTCGCCGATGGCCGAGGGGCTGATGAAGAAGCTGTTCGGCAACGAGGTCTATGTGCAGTCGGTCGGGGTGAAGAACGATCTGGAGGTGGATGGCTTCGCCGTCGCCGTCTGCGCCGAGATCGGGGTGGAACTGGAACGCCACCGCGCCCGCAGCTTCGACGAGATGCAGGACTGGGGCGACGATCTTTCGGGCTTCGATCTGGTGGTGGCGCTCTCGCCGGCCAGCCAGCGGCGCGCGCTGGACCTGACGCGCTTCTTCCATCTCGATGTCGAATACTGGCCGATCCTCGACCCGACCGGCCTTGCCGAGGGGCGCGAGGGCAAGCTGGCCGCCTACCGCCAGACCCGCGACCAGATCCGCGAGCGCATCCTCGCCCGCTTCGGCCCCGCGCCGGAGGCCCCCTCGACGGAGGGGCGGGGCCCGAAGGAGGGGCAGACATGACGCGCGCGCACCGGCCCGAACAGGCCAACCCCGCCGCCCATGTCACATTCGCGGGGCGGGAACCGCAATAAGCCTTGAATTGTTGCCCCGACGAGAGCATCTAAGCGGCGCCCGCCGAACAGGCGGGCGTATCAGGACGGAGTAACCATGGCCAAGGAAGAACTGCTCGAATTCCCAGGCGTCGTGAAGGAACTCCTGCCGAACGCGACGTTCAGGGTCGAGCTGGAAAACGGCCATGAGATCATCGCCCATACGGCAGGCAAGATGCGCAAGAACCGCATCCGCGTTCTCGCAGGCGACAAGGTGCAGGTCGAGATGACCCCCTACGACCTCACCAAGGGGCGGATCAATTACCGCTTCAAGTAGGGCCGGGCCGCTGCTGATCCTCGGATCCGCCAGCCCGCGCCGCAGGGAGATCCTCGCGCAACTGGGCATCGTGCCGGACGCGGTGCGCGCCCCCGAGATCGACGAAGACCCGGCCCGGGGCGAATTGCCGCGCCCCTATTGCGAACGGATCGCCCGCGAGAAGGTGCTGGCGGTGCCGGCCGGCACCGATGACATCGTGCTGTGCGCCGATACCACCGTCGCGCTCGGCCGGCGCATCCTGGGCAAGCCGCAGGATGTGGGCGAGGCGGCAGAGTTCCTGCTGGCCATGTCCGGCCGCCGCCACCGGGTGCTCACGGCGGTTGCCGTGCGTCGGGGCGAGAGGGTGATGGAGCGGCTGGTGCAGACCGTGGTGAAGATGAAGCAGATTTCCGACACCGAACTCAACGGCTATCTTGCCACCGGCGACTGGCAGGGCAAGGCCGGCGCCTATGGCATCCAGGGCCCCGCGGGCGCGTTCTTCCCGTGGATCCAGGGCAGCTATTCGGCGGTGATGGGCCTGCCCGTCACCGAAACCGCGCATCTGCTGGCGGCTGCGGGCTATCCGGTCTGGGGCCGCGCATGAAGGGCCGGCTCGTGGTGCTGGGCGCGCTGCAGGGCCGCGAGGCGGCGGCGCTGCTGGTCGATGGCCAGCTTGAAGACCTGCTGATCGAACCGGGCGAGGATGCGCCCCCCGGCGTCGGTGCCATCCTGCGTGCGGTCGTGGACCGGCAGATGAAGGGGCAGGGCGGGGTTTTCGTCAGGCTCCCCGGCGGGTTGAAGGGCTTTCTTCGCGAAACCGGCGGGCTTGCGCCCGGCCAGACGCTGCTGGTGCAGGTGTCGGGCCATGCCGAGCCCGGCAAGGCGCTGCCGGTCACGCTGCGGCTGCTGTTCAAGTCGCGCCTTGCCATCGTCACCCCCGGCGTGCCCGGGCTGAACCTCTCGCGCCGGGTGCACGACGCGGAGGAACGCGCGCGGCTGGAAGCGGTTGCCGCCGAGGCAATGGCGGGCTGCGGGTTCGGGCTGATCGTGCGCTCTGCCGCCGAGGGGATGGGCGAGGCGGATCTGGCCGAGGACATCGCCGCCATGCGCGCGCTGGCCGAGGCGGTCAGCGCCGACCTCGCGGGCGGGCCCGAACTGCTGCTCGATGCGCCGGGACCGCATGAAACCGCCTGGCGGGACTGGGCCGACCCCGCGCCGGACGCGGTGGCCGAGGGCGCCGCCGCCTTTGCCGATCACGGCATCGAGGACATGGCGCTGGCCCTGCTGGACCCGGTCGCGCCGCTGCCCGGCGGCGGCTCCATCGCCATCGAGCCGACCCGCGCGCTGATCGCGGTGGACGTGAACACCGGCGCCGACACTTCGCCCGCCGCGGGGCTGAAGGCCAATATCGCCGCCGCGCGCGACCTGCCGCGCCAGTTGCGCCTGCGCGGCCTTGGCGGCCAGATCGCGGTGGATTTCGCGCCGATGCCGAAGAAGGACCGTGCCACGCTGGAACAGCAGCTGCGTGCCGCATTTCGTGCCGAGGGGGCCGAGACCAGCCTTGCGGGCTGGACGCCGCTCGGGCTCTATGAGCTGCAACGCAAGCGCGCGCGCCAGCCGCTGACAGAGCTGCTGAAGGAGGAGCGCGCATGACCTGCCCGATCTGCGGCAAGACCACCGATGCAGACTACCGCCCCTTCTGCTCGCGCCGCTGCGCCGATATCGACCTCGGCCGCTGGCTGACCGGCAGCTACGTGATCCCCGGCGAGGCGCTGGATGAAGACGAGCCCGCGCGCCCCGATCCGCCGGCGGACGAGGCCGGGGAAGCGCCCCGCCGGAAACCGCACTGACGCGCGCAATTTTGCGCCGAACCCTCTGGACAGCCCCGCGCCCATCCCCTAATACCGCGCCACCAGGGCGGAAATGCCCCCGGCCGATCCGCAGGATCGCCCCGTGCCCGGATAGCTCAGTTGGTAGAGCAGCGGATTGAAAATCCGCGTGTCGGCGGTTCAAATCCGTCTCCGGGCACCACTTTAGTCTCTCAAGACAGATCAGAATTGCGAGCCCGGGTTGCTGTGCCTGCGCCGGTTGACGGTGGACCGCCGTTCCATGGGCTCGGTCGAACACCAGTTCCGGCAGGACCGCTTCCCACTGCTCCCGGCGGAGGCTGGCGCGGTAGTCCTCCTTGTTGTCCGATTTGCGCCAGCGCACGACGGCGCCCACCTCGCCATGCAGGAAAGTCCCGCCCCGAGGCGGCGACCAGGCCTTCGCCATGCGACCGAGCGCCCGGCCCTGCGCGTCCCGGATCAGCCATGTCTCGCGCTCGGCGACCAACCGAACCGGATCGCCGACCTGGGCCGCGGCGATTGCGGCAAGTGAGGCATCGCCCGCCCGCAGCCGTCCCGGCCAGGACAGATCCACCATCTTCAGGCTGGGCATCTGGTAGACGTGGCTCGGCGGCAGCGCCCTGTCGCGGTCGGGCGCGATCTTGCGGCGCAGGACGTTCTCGCCCCGCACGATCTGATGCGCCCCGCTGGTCATGATCGCAAGGCTGCGGCGGGCGCGGGTCATGGCGACGTAGAACAGCCGGCGCGGCGCATCGGCATCCTCGCCGGCCGATGGCGCGTCCCAGCTGCCAGCTTGGCCTCGATCACGTCAAGAATGTCGGTCAGCTTGGTGTTCCGCTGCGTCTCGCGCACCTCGAAGCACGTCCTTCAGCTCCCCCATGTGGCCCTCGGCCTTGCCGCGTTCACGATAATGCGCCAGCACTTCGCGCGCGTCTTCGCCGTCCAGCCGAGCGAGGTGACCAGAAAGAAGCGGTCCGGCAGCAGATCGCCCTCGCGTTCCTTCACGACCAGGACCACACGCCGGGCTCGTCCCGGCTTGCGGCCTGGTAGCACAGCTCGTGAAGCCACATGCGCGGCTCGGCAGGCCGCCGCCCCGGCGGGCGCTTCATGAGGGGCTCGGCCAGGCGGTCCAGCGCCGCATGATCCCGCCAACCCTGCGCGGCCAGAAGCACGCTGGTGCGCATCCTCGCTGCGACCTCGCTGCGCGGGTCCTTCAGCCGCTCGGTCATCCACGGCACGATCCTGCTGCGTTCACGATCCTGCTGCGTTCCATGACCTCGCGCAGCATCACCGCCCCCGGATCGCCCGTCAGCCGATCTGATCGGCTTTCGATCCGCCAGGGACCGATTGAACTGCGGCATGACAGGCTGTGGCGTTTCACCCATGCGTGTGTCCGAAGCTGCTGGCGGATTTTTTTTCTGGCAGCTTGATTCTACAGCGCTTTCGGACGCACGCAACTCTCCCGATCCGATTTGGATGAATAAGCCGGGAGAATGGTCATATCTACAAAACGTCGAGAAGCCGGCGGCATGAATTCAATGGGTTACATGTCGCCCATCGGGGGGGTGGTCAGTATTTGGTGGGTCCGACAGCAGGAGGAGGGCCGCGTCCGGCCGGGGCGGGCCGGCCATGGGTCGCCCGCCGGCCGGCACCGATCTGCGGAAATTGGCTGGGGCGCCAGGAATTTAATCCAACTTTTCCTAAGCCGTTCATTTCTTGTAAGCAACTGGATTTTGTGGACTATTCGCGCTGAAACTGCTACACACGACCGTAACACACAACCCCTCAAAATGGTGCAGTCATGGCAAGTATCAGTCACCTCATCCGGCGCGGTTCCGCCTACTCGGCCCGCATCCGCGTTCCGCTCGATCTGGTGGGGATCATCGGCAAGCGCGAGATGGTGCGCGCCCTGGGCACCACCGATCACGCGGAGGCAAAGCGCCGCCTCTATCCGGTCATCGCCGGCTTGCAGCGCGAGTTTGAAGATCTTCGCGCCCGGCGCGCGCTGGTGCCGACCGACCGGGAACAGGCAGTCTGGGATCAATACACTGCCACCATGGCGCGCGACGATCAGGCACGCGCCAACCTGCCCGGCGAGACCGAGGTGGAGGCCGCGAAAGCCGACCTGTTCGCCAAGGTGGAGCGCGGCGAGTTTGCCAGCGCCGATCCGCTGGACGTGCTGGACGCGACTCTTGAGCTGAAGGTTACGCAGAACGCTGGCGCCATCGCGGCCGAACAGCGCCAGATAAAAGTGGCCGAGCTGCGCAAGCACCTCGCCAAGGGCGAGACGGCGCTGATTGCACACGAGGTGGACGCCTACCTGCAAAGGAACGGGCTTCATATCAACCGCGGGACGCCCGACTGGATCGGCCTTGCCCAGCACATGATCCGGGCCGAGATCGAAGCCTTGCAGCGCACCCTTGAACGTGACCGGGGTGACTACAGCGGCCAACCCGGCGACCCGCTGGTTAAGCCCGCGAGCGGATCGGGCCGCGAAGTCGCCAAGCCTGGGCAGTCCATCATGGAAATCTTCGGGATTTTTTCCCGCGAGAATCCGAATGGTGTGTCGAAAGACCGGCTGAACCAGTCCCGGCGCGACATATGCACTTTCGTCGAGGTTGTCGGCACCAGCTTTCCCATTGCCAAGATCACGAAAGCCGAGGTGCGCGAGTGGAAGCACCTGTTGTCGAAATATCCGGTCAAGGCGACGGAAACCAAGCTGTTCGCCGGAATGAACATTCGGCAGATCGTCAAGGCCAATGAGGGAGAGGGGAAGCCGGTTCTAGCTGACCGCACAGTGAACCGCTACCTGTCCAGCCTGGGTGCCTTTCTGACATGGGCCGTGGATAATGGCTATCTGCCGCAGAACCCGACCGAACGCATGTCGCTCAAGAAGGAGGTCAAGACCGCGACCTTGCCCTTCAATGTCGAGCAAATGAACACGCTGTTCGCCTCACCGTTGTTTACAGGCTGCATGGGCGCCGACGAATGGCGCAACGTCGCCAAACCCGGCAATGTCCAGATCCGTGACCATAGGTTTTGGGTGCCGTTGATCATGCTGTTCTCTGGCGCCCGTGTCGGCGAGATCGGCCAGTTGGCCGTGGCTGATATTCGTCAGGAACACGGCACCTGGATTTTTCATATCACGAATGAAGGCGACGACACCGCCGAGGGAAAGTCGCTAAAGACGGCCGGCTCCATGCGCGTGGTGCCGGTGCATCCAGAGCTGATCCGCCTCGGGCTGCTTCGCTATCATGAACAGCGGCTGAAAGATGGCGGCACTGCCCTGTTCCCCGGCGCCAAGCGCAATGAGCGCGGCCAGATGCTGTTTGATCTGTCGCGCGAGTTCGGGCGCTACATGACGCGCATTGGCTTGAAGCAGGGCAGGGGGCTGTCGCTCTACTCATTCAGGCACGGTGCCACCGATGCCCTGCGCCGCGCCGGCTTCCTCGATGCGCAGATCGGTATCATCCTTGGTCATGGTGAGCCAACCATGACGGGAAAATACGGCATTATCCCTCAAGGGCCGCTGCAACAGCGCGTCGAGCTGATCGAATCTATCAGCTATCCCGGCCTCAAGCTCGACCATTTGATTGATCAGAATATCTGATCGCGCCGATAATTAAAAATGATCAGGCTATTGCCGCCGACTCCGCCGATTCCCATTTTGATTCCAAGGACTTCATGGGATCAGCGACATGGCATCTTTCGGCATCACGAGTATCCGGCGCGCCCTCGGCTTCAAAGCCGAGGCCAAGGCGCTCTCATTGAGCGACCCCGAGGCGCTGGCGCTGTTCGGCGGAATGCCGACCGCTTCCGGTATGCAGGTCAGCCCGTCCAGCGCCATGCGCGTTCCCGCCGTGGCCTGCGCCGTGGCGCTGATCGCCGAGACAATCGGCGCCTTGCCCGCGAAGCTCTATCTGCGCAACGGCAAGGCGGCGGCAACCGACCACCCCGCCTTTCGTCTGATCCATGACGAGGCAAATGAATGGACCAGCGCCCAAGGTCTGCGCACCGCGATCACCACCGACGCGCTGTTGAATGACAAGGGCGGCTTCGCATTCGTGGTGCGGAACGCGAACGGCCAGCCGCTTGAATTGCAGCGCCTCGACCCGGCCCGTGTCAGCCCGCGCCACGAATCCGATGGCGAGCCGTTTTATATTGTCTCGACCGATGCCGGGCAACGGCGCTACGATTACCGCGACGTTCTGCACGTTCAGCCGTTCGGCGGCGTGTCACCCATCACGCTCGGGCGCGAAGCCATTGCCCTGGCACTCGCATTTGAAAGCCATATCGGCCAGCTTTTCGCCAATGGCGGCCGACCCTCGGGCATCATTCGTTCGCCCAAGGTTATGGACATTGACGCGAAAAGGAAGCTCGCCGCGAGCTGGTTCAACACCCATAGCGGACGCAGCGCGGGCGGCACCGCCGTTCTCGACGAGGGCCTCGAATATCAGCAGCTTTCGCTGACGCTCGCCGATGCGCAATTCGCCGAAAACCGCCTCGAACAGATCCGTGAAATCGCCCGTGTGTTTCGCGTCCCGCCGACAATGATCTTTGAATTGACCCGTGGCACCTGGGCGAACACCGAGGAAATGTCCCGGCAATTCCTGCAAGTCACACTCAAGCCATGGCTGACCACCTGGGGCTGGGCCTATTCCCGCGCGCTTCTGACCCCTGAAGAGCGGGCCGCGCATTACGTCGAGTTCATCACCGACGATCTGACCACGACAGATACGGCCGCCCGTGCCGCCGCATACGGCCAGTATCGCAGCATGGGCTCGATCACCGCCAATGAGGTTCGGGCGGGCCTGAACCTGCCGCCGCTGCCCGGCGGTGATGTTCTTCAAAATCCCTACACCACGAGCGGCGCACCCGCCGCACCGGATACAGAGGTGCCCGCATGATCACGCACACCGCCTTCTTCGGCGACGGCCCGCACAGCTTCGCGCTGACCGATCCCATGATCGCCGAGCTTGAGCGCCTCACCGGCATCGGTATCGGCGCCCTCTATCTGCGCCTTGTCGCGGCACAGTTCCATGTCGCCGATCTGGTCGCGATCATCCACCTGGGCCTGATCGGCGGCGGCCTTGCCCCGGAAGCGGCCATGCGCCTCACCGACACCTACGCCCGCAACCGGCCGATGGCCGAGACCTTCCCCCTCGCCCTCGACATTCTGGACGTTCGCTGGGGCGGCGCCGCGCCGCAGGAGGCCACCGCATGACCGAAATTCTTGAGATCAAGGCCGCCCTTGCGGTTGACGACGCGGGCGAGATTACCGGCATCGCATGGCCCTTCGGCACCGCCGACCGCGTTGGCGACGTGATCGAAAAGGGCGCCTTCGCCAATGCCCCGGCTTCGGTGCCGATGCTCTTTTGCCACGATCAGATGCAGGTGATCGGCGTCTGGGATCAGATCGCCGAAACGCCCGAGGGCCTGACCGTCAAAGGCCGGCTGCTGGTCGAGGATGTGGCCCGGGCGCGTGAGGCGCGGGCGATGATTCGCGCCGGTGCCGTGACGGGCCTGTCCATCGGCTTCGCCACCACGGCCGCGCAGCCCCGCCGTGGCGGCCGGTCAATCACCAGCCTCGACCTTCACGAAATCAGTGTCGTCGCGGTGCCCGCGCACCCCGGCGCGCGGATCGCCACCATCAAGTCCACACCCCACAAGGAACACACCACCATGGAAAACGAAGATCAGACGATCCCGGCGACCGCCCCGGCGAACGCCCCGGCAATCGACACCAAGGCGTTCGACGACATGCGGCGCCGCCTCGACCAGATCGAAGCCAAGGCCGCCCGCCCGCAGGTCGCCCTCGGCGACACCGCGCCCGTGATGCCCTCGACCGAGGCCAAGGCGTTCGGTTCGTTCCTGCGCCGCGGCGTCGAACGCCTCGGCACCGACGAGGTGAAGGCACTGACAATCTCGAACGATGCCAACGGCGGATATCTGGCCCCGGCCGAGTTCGGCACCGAGCTGTTGAAGCTGCTGGTCGAGTTCAGCCCGATCCGGCAGTATGCCCGCGTGATCCAGATCAGCGCGCCCGAGATCACCTATCCCCGGCGCGTGACCGGCACCGCCGCGACCTGGACGGCGGAAAGCGATGATCGCACCGCGAGTGGCATGACCTTCGAGCAGGTGACGCTGACCCCGCATGAGCTGGCGACCTTCACCGATGTGTCGAACGCGCTTCTGGAGGATAACGTCTATTCGCTCGAAGCCGAGCTGCTGGCCGACTATGCCGAGTCCTTCGCCAAGACCGAGGGCCTTGCCTTCGTGAAGGGCACCGGCACCGGCCAGCCGAAGGGCATCATGGCCGCGGCCAACGGCATTCAGGAGATCAAGACCGGCGCCGCCTCGACCTTCCCTGTCGCCAACCCGGCGGATGTGCTGATCGCCATGTATCACAAGCTGGCGACGACCTACGCGCAGGCGGGCGCCTGGATGATGAACCGGCAGACCCTCGGCACCATCCGCCAGTGGAAAGACGGCAACGGCCGGTATCTGGTGCTCGACCCGATCACCGCAGGCGGCGCCTCCACGCTTCTCGGGCGTCCGATTGTCGAAATGCCCGACATGGACGGCATCGTTGCGAACGGCTACCCGGTGATCTTCGGCGACTTCGGCGGCTATCGGATCGTGGATCGTGTGGGCCTCTCGACCCTTCGCGACCCCTACACGCTGGCGGTGAAAGGGCAGGTGCGGTTCCACGCCCGCAAGCGCGTCGGCGCCGATCTGACGCACCCGGATCGCTTCGTGAAGCTGAAGATCGCGGCCTGATCCGATGAACCCGCTGGCCCGCAAGCATGAGTTCGATCTGCACCACGGTAGCAACACCGTGACCCTTCGCGCCAGCTTGCGGGCCGCACTCATGGTCGAGCGTCTGCATGACGGCTTCGGCCCGCTCTTGCAGAAGCTCGACCAGCTCGACACAGGAACAATCCGCGCCGTGATCCTCGCCGCCGCAACCGACCGGCGCGCCGCAGAGGCCATGCTTTCCGCCGCGGGCGGCCAACCCCTCGGCCTGTTCCTTGCGGCCGCCACAAGCCCGCTGTCGAGTCTGATTGCCGCCTTCATGCCCGACACTGCCGACACCAGCACACCCACGGCACCCGCCGCAAAGCCGACCACCTGGGCGGAACATTTCCAAGAGCTTTACCGGATCGGCACCGGCTGGTTGTGCTGGGCACCCGCCGCGACATTGGACGCCACACCGGCCGAGATCACCGAAGCCTTCGCAGGCCACATCGCCAAGCTGGAAGCCATGCACGGCGGCAAGCCCGACGATACCGACAACGAGGAACAGCGGGCACAGAACATCGCCCTCGGCCTCGACCCCGACTTTGACCGCGCCGGCCTTCATGCCCTGCGCACCGCAGGAGCATGACCGATGCGTAATATCTATCTTCACGGCGCCCTCGGGCAGGAGTTCGGCACCGTCTTCCGGCTTGAGGTCGAGACGGCGGCCGAGACCATCCGCGCGCTTTCGGTCAACTTCAAGGGCTTCCGTGAGCGCATCGCGGAAGGCACCTGGCATGTCGTGCGCGGCAAGACCATCAACAGCGGCAAGTCAATGGGTCTCGACGAGATCGCGGCGTTCAAGCTGGGCAAGGGCGATCTGCATATCCTGCCGGTCATCAAGGGCTCCAAGAGGTCGGGCATACTGAAAGCTGTCATCGGCGTGGCGCTGATCGGCGTCTCGCTCGGCACCTTCGGCTTCGCGGCGGCCCTGGGCGGCACGATCATCGGCAGCACCACCCTGGGTGCCGCCATCGGCACCATCGGCCTGTCCATGGCGATTGCCGGCGTCTCGCAACTTCTCACACCCGCCACCAAGACCGGCTCCAACTCCATCGACCCCAAGAACAGCTTCATGTTCACCGGCCCCGAGGCTTCATCCCGGCAGGGCGCGCCGATCCCGATTGTCTACGGCGAGGTCGTCACCGGCGGGGTTCTGATTTCCGGCGGGCTTGATGTCGAGGATGTCAGCAAATCGAGCGACGGCGGCAAGAGCTTCACGCCATTGAGCGCACTCTTTGCGCCCAAAGATTGAGGATTGAGCAGATGACCATATCCGACCCCTTCGCTACCTACCCGGACCTGAAGGCCGACCCCTTCGACAACGCGGCCATCGTCACGCCCGACGATGGCAACGATCTGCCGGCGCTGTCGCGGGCAATCATGGTCACGGGCGTGGGCGAGTTCGCAAGCGTCCGCATGACCCTCGCGGATGGCACGACCGTGACGCTGCTGCTGGAACAGCGCCGCGTCTATCCTTTCCGCGTTCGACGGGTCCACGCAACCGGCACCTTCGGCAACGATCCCGATGCCGACCACCCGGCATCCATCATCGCCTTCTGGTGAACGCCATGCCCCGCCCGCCCCACATCTGCAGCTGCGGCCGCACCGTCGCGCATGGCACCCGCTGCCCGTGCCAGATTGCCAGCACCCGTGCCCGCAACCGCCGCCATGATGCAAACCGCCCCACGGCCCGGCAGCGCGGCTACAACCACGACTGGCAGAAAGCCCGCCTCGAATGGCTGCACTACCACCCAGCCTGCGCCATGTGCGGCGCACCCGCCACGCTGGTCGATCACATCGAGCCGCACCGTGGCGACAAGCAGAAGTTCTGGGACTGGCGCAACTGGCAGAGCCTTTGTGCCCCTTGCCACAACCGCGCGAAGCAAAGACAGGAGCGCAGCCAATGAAGACCCCGACCACAGCCACCTTCAACGGCCTCACCAAGTCCCTGTCCGAATGGGCGCGCCTGACCGGCGTTCCCGCTACGCGCATCTACACGCGCCTCTGCCTCGGCTGGACGATCAAGGATGCCATCTTCACGCCACCGAACATGCCCCGGCGCGCCGCAAAGGACGCATGGATCAACCCGGCAGCCGTGACGGGCGAACCTAAGCAGCCGGCCCCCACGCAGCCCGCACCCGAAGGCGATGCCACCGCACAGAACCCCGGGGTATGTCTCGACTTGCAGAGGTGCGAGGGGACCGGCGGGGGAAGCTCCACGCAAGACATTCATAAAATGGAATCTGACAATCAGGAGGATGCAGCATGACCGCCCTCACACCGCTGCCGCTTCTGAAAGCGCAGCTCAACATCGACCACGATCTTGATGACGCACTCCTGACTCACAAGCTGGCCGCTGCCGAGGAATGGATCGGTGCCCATATCGGCCGCGCCCTCACCGAGATCGACCCGCTACCCGCCACGCTGACCGAGGCCGCATTGCAGCTCGCCGCGCACTGGTATGAACAGCGCGAGGCGGCCGTGTTCGGCCTGTCCGGCGCCATGATCCCCTTCGGCGTCCATGAGCTGCTGGCCTCGCATCGGGAGGCGCTGACCGGCCATGTCCAGCCTGTCTGATCAGTCCAAGAAGCTGGCCGCACGGCTACAGGCGATCCCGCGTGAGATCGTCCTACAGGTGCGCCCGGCGATCATGGCGAGCGCCAATGAGCTGGCTGCGACCATGCGCGCGCTGGCCGAAGGTTCGCGCGACAGCGGGGCGTTGATCGACAGTATCACAGTCACGCCACCCGGCCAGACCACCCCGGCCTATGCGGCGGGCGGCGGCAAGCGCACGGCCGGCGAGAATCAGGCGCTTGTGACGGTGGGCAACCCCGAGGTGCGCTATGCGCACCTGGTCGAGTTCGGCACGGCCAAGGCCGAGGCCAAGCCGTTCTTCTTGCCCGCCGAGCGCCTGACCCGCGACAAGGGCCGCCGCCGGATCGCCCGTGCCATCGGCAAGGCGATCAAGGATGCGGCCAAAGGGGGCACCGATGCTTGAACCGACCCTTGCCTTCCAGACGGCGGTTCGTGCCACGCTGATCGCCGCGCCCGGGGTGCTGGCGCTGGTGCCCGCCGACCATATCCGGGCGGGTTCTACCCGGCCCGAACGGATGCCGTGCATCATCATCGCAGATGGCCGGGTGACCTATGCAGGCCGGGCCTCGGGTTCGCAGCTTGTGGCGCGCGTCGGGCTGGCCCTGCACGTCTGGGCAATCGAGGATGGCGCCGACACCGCCAAGGCCATCGGCCACGCGGTCAGCGCCGTGCTGACCGATGCGCCGGCGACCGAGGGCTTCGACCTGGATGAGTTCGCCATGCCCAGCCTGGTCTGGATGCGCGACCCGCAGCCCGAACACAGCTACACGCACGGCGTGCTCAATCTTGAAGCCGTGCTTCGATGGAGGGTGTGAACATGCGCGCAGGCAAATTGGATCGAACGATCACCGTGCAGCGGCTGGCCGAGACTGTCGGCGCTTCCGGCGCAGTCAGCACCACTTGGGAGAACCTGCTGACCGTGCGGGCCGAGGTGCGCGAGATCACGGCCGATGAGGTCGCCATGGGCTTTGGCTCGGGCGAGGTCGAGACGCTGATTTTCGTTGTGCGCTGGCACCCTTCGCCGATCAGCAC
>DIVD01000082.1 GCA_002423245.1 Rhodobacteraceae bacterium UBA6141 | reverse complement strand
ACCAACATCCCGCCGCACAACCTGGGCGAGGTGATCGACGCGACGCTGGCGCTGATCGAGACCCCGGACCTGACCTCGGAAGCGCTGATGGAGTATGTCCCCGGCCCCGACTTCCCCACCGGCGGGCAGATCATGGGCCGCGCCGGCGCGCGCAAGGCCTATATCGAGGGGCGCGGCAGCGTGATCATCCGCGCCAGGACCCGCGTGGAAGAGGTTCGCAAGGACCGCTTCGCCATCATCCTCGACGAGATTCCCTATCAGGTGAACAAGGCCGCGATGATCGAGAAGATCGCCGATCTGGTGCGCGACAAGCGGCTGGAGGGGATTTCGCACATCGCCGACGAATCCGACCGCGTGGGCGTGCGCGTGGTGATCGAGCTGAAGCGCGACGCAACGCCCGATGTGGTGCTGAACCAGCTCTGGCGCTTCACCCCGATGCAGACCTCGTTCGGCTGCAACATGCTGGCGCTGAACGGCGGGCGGCCCGAACAGCTGACGCTGCGCGATTTCCTCAGCCATTTCGTGACCTTCCGCGAGGAGGTCGTGGCCCGGCGCACCGCCTTCGAACTGCGCCGGGCCCGCGAGCGCAGCCATATCCTGTGCGGGCTTGCGGTGGCCGTGTCGAACGTGGACGAGGTGGTGCGCACCATCCGCGCCAGCGCCGATGCGGCCGAGGCGCGCGAGAAGCTGATGACCCGGCGCTGGCCGGCGCATGACATCGCCGAATACATCCAGCTGATCGACGATCCCAGCCACCGCATGAACGAGGACGGCACCTACAACCTGTCCGAAACCCAGGCCCGCGCGATCCTTGATCTGCGCCTGCAACGGCTGACCGCGCTTGGCGTGAAGGAAGTCACCGACGAGCTGCAGGAGCTGGCCGCGAAGATCCGCGAATACCTTGAGATCCTCGCCTCGCGCGAGCGGATCATGGCCATCATCTCGGACGAGCTGCGCGAGATCCGCGCCCAGTTCGCGGTGCCGCGCCGCACCGAGATCGTGGACTGGGCCGGCGACATGGAGGACGAGGATCTGATCGAGCGCGAGGACATGGTCGTGACCATCACCTCGGGCGGCTACATCAAGCGCACACCGCTGGCCGAGTTCCGCAGCCAGCGCCGGGGCGGCAAGGGCCTTTCGTCGATGGCGACGAAAGAGGATGACGTGGTGACCACCCTCTTCGTGGCCAACACCCACACGCAACTGCTGTTCTTCACCACCGACGGCATGGTCTATTCGCTGAAATGCTGGCGCCTGCCGCTGGCCGGGCGCGTCGGGCGCGGCAAGGCCATCGTCAACATCCTGCCGATCGCGCCGGGGGTGTCCATCGCGGCGCTGATGCCGGTCGACGAGCCGGAATCGGAATGGGACAACCTTCAGGTGTTCTTCGCCACCTCGGAAGGCGAGGTGCGCCGCAACGCGCTGTCGGACTTCGCCAATGTCAAGCGCAACGGCAAGATCGCCATGAAGCTGCCCGAGGGCGTCAGCCTGGTGAATGCGCGGATCTGCGATGCCGATGACGATGTGATGCTGGTCACGGCGATGGGCCGCGCGATCCGCTTCCCCACCACCGAGGTGCGGGTGTTCAAGGGCCGCGAGTCCACCGGGGTGCGCGGCATCCGCCTGTCCGAGGGCGACCGGGTGGTGTCCATGTCGATCATCCGCCATTTCGAGGCGGATCCGGCGGAACGCGAGGCCTACCTCAAGCAGCGCCGGCTGATGGCGGGCGTGGTCGAGGAGGGCGAGGCGGACGAGGAGGAGGACGCGGTCGAGGCCGGGCAGCTTTCGCCCGAGCGTTATGCCGAGATGTCGGCGGCCGAGGATCTGATCCTGACCATCACCGCGCGCGGGATGGGCAAGCTCTCCTCCAGCCACGGCTACCCGGTGCGCGGCCGCGGCGGCATCGGCGTCAAGGCGATGGACGGCGCGATGCGCGGCGGGCCGCTGGTCGCCTCCTTCCCGGTCGAGATCAGCGATCAGGTGATGCTGGCCACCTCCACCGGCCAGTCGATCCGGGTGCCGGTGGAGCAGATCAGCTTCCGCTCGCGCTCTGCCGGCGGGGTCCGGGTGTTCGACACCGCGCCGGGGGAAGAGGTGGTCTCGGTCGCGCGCGTCGCCGATCAGGGCGAGGACGACTAGGCGGAGGACCGAACCGCGGCGTCCTTGCCGCAAACCCCTGCAAACGCCGCCCGGACCGGGCGGCGTTTACCTTTTAACCAGTTGACAATTAAGAATTTTCCTTAACGAACGCTTTATGGGACAACTTTAGCAATCGCCGGGTCACGGGGGCAGGTGCAGCTGTTGCACCCCTCGCCGGCCGCCAGAGGAGTCTCTCGATGAAATCCGCCGCGCTTGCCGCCACGTTCGCCCTCACCCTCGCCGCCCCGGCGCTCGCGCAGTCCTCGCTTGGCTTCACCCAGGCCGAGGCGCGGATCGGCGCGGTATCGCTGGACGGCGAGACCCGCGCCACGGGCACCCTCGCCATCGACTTCGCCATCACCGCCCATCACGGGTTGCAGTTCGATCTGGGGCTGACCGATCAGGAAACCGGTCTTCTGGGCAGCATCGACGGGCATCTTTACATGGTGCCGGGGCCGGGGCGGAAATACGGGCTGTTCGGCCATGTCGCCGATCTGGACGGGGTGGATGCGACCATCTTCGCGCTCGGGGCGGAGGCGATGGTCGATCTGGGCGCGAACACCCGTGCCGAGGCGAAGGCGGGCATCGGCATCCGCAACCCCGGCAGCTTCGACTTCATCTTTGCCCAGGGCGCGCTGGAACATGCGCTGTCGGACCGCGTCGGGATTTATGTCGCGGGGATGGTGGCGGACTATGACGAGTCGGACTTTTCCGCGACGGGGTACGAGGGACGGATCGGCGCGCGCTGGTATCTGGCCTCGGCGCCGGTGGTGATCGACGCCTCGGTCGGGCGCAGCGGGCTCTGGGGCGATGACAGCCTGAAGGCGGAAACCGTGGCGCGGCTGTCGGTCAGCCTGACGCTTGGCGCGGATCGCTCGGCCCGCGCGCCGTCGGAGCGGCGGCTGTTCCGCAGCGTGGCGCCGCTGGCGCCGCTGCAACTGCGCGGGCTGGAGTGATCAGCGATCGCGAGGCGGGGCATCCCGCGCAGCGCCACCGCCGGCCAGGCGCAGCGACCAGCCGGGGGCACGGCCAGCCGCCGCCTCCTCCTCGTCCTCCTCCTCGCGCTGCCACAGCACCGGCACGGCATTGGCAAAGCGCGGCAGCACGACCCCGGGGCAAAGCAGCGCCGCGAGCACGCGCGCGGTGCCGGAATGGCCGACGATCAGCGCCGGGAAGGGCGGCGCGACCTGCGCCAGCGCGGCGGTGACGCGGGTCTGGAAGGCGCCCGGCCCCTCGCCGCCGCCGGGGGGCACCCTCTCGCGCACCAGAACGTGGTGGGGTTGACCCTCCCAGGCGCCCCAGTTGCGCTCGGCAAGGCCGGGCAGCACCCGCACGGGCAGGCCGGTGCGGGCGGCGACGATCTCGGCCGTCGCCCGCGCCCGGATCAGGGGCGAGCACCAGATGGCGCCGATCCCCGCCCCCGCCAGCAGATCCGCCGCGGCCTCGGCCTGTGCGCGGCCGGTGGCGTTGAGCGGCACATCGCTGGACCCGGCGATGATGCCCTCGCGGTTATGCGCGGTCTCGCCATGGCGCAGGAACACGAAGGACTGGCCGAAAAGCGGGATCACCAGCGCATCTCCGGCGCCAGCACCAGCGGCAGGGACGGCAGCGCCGCGGCCAGATCGGCGGCGCCCTGCGGCGCCACGAAGGCCGCCATGGCAAGGCCGGGACGCACCGACGCTGCCAGCGCCGCGATGTCGCGGCGGCGGGGATGCACGTTCCAGCGCCGGAAGCTGGCCGCGCCCGAGGCGACCAGTGCGGCGGCGGGCTTGCCGGTTGCCAGGTGGCCGGTGAAGACGATCCCGGCCTCGCGCGTGCGGACGAAGCGCGCGATCAACCCGGCCGCCAGCCCGGCATCGCCATTGGGCCTTGCCGCGATCATCACGCCCTCAGCCGGGCTGTCCGCGCGCAGCGCCGCGCTGCCCGCCAGCAACCCCGCCAGCGCCCCCGCCCCGCCCGGCACCAGCGCCCCGGGATGGTCGAGCAGGCGCCCTGCCACCTGCCGATGCGCCGGGCAGAGCGCCACCGGCAGGCCGGCCGCCGCGAAGGCGAGCGCCATTTCCAGCCCGCGCCCGGCCGGCGGGGCGGGCAGCAGCAGGGGGCGGGCCGCGGCCATCGCCGCCAGTGCGGCAAGCTGCCCCGCCAGCGGCTCATCCGCCGCGCCATAGGAGGCGTCGAACACCAGCGCCCTCGCGGGGGGCGGCGGCAGCCAGCGGTAAAGGCTGCTCTCGGCGCCCATGTCGCCGGTATAGAGAAGGCCCCCCGCCCCGCCGATCCGCATCCAGACCGCGCCGGGGGCATGGCCGCAAGGCCCGGTCTCCACCGCCAGCCCCGCCAGCCGCACCTGCCCGGCAAGCGGCAGATCGCGCGCGCCCGCAAGCCGGGGATCCGCGGCCAGCGCCCGCACCGGCGCGGTGGCGAAGACCGGCGGCGCGCAAAGCCCGGGCGCAAGGTCCAGCGCACCGGCGTGGTCGGCATGGCCGTGGCTGATCACGATCGCATCCACCCGGCCGATGCCGGCAAGATCGGGGCGCCGCCCGGCATCCGGCCCCTCGCCCAGATCGAGCATCAGCCGCGCGCCCGCCGCCTCCAGCAGGAAGCAGGCGGGGCCCTTGACGCCGAAGCCCGACACCGCGCGCAGCCGGAAGGCGGGCGCGGGCATCATGCCGGCCCGCCCTGCGCAGGCGTCACCCCCGCGCCCCTCGGGCGGGCCGGCGGGCGCGCCGGCCGCCGCGCGGGGGGACGGCGGCGCATCCTGCCGGCGGCAGCGCCGTCCGGCACCGGATGCGTGGCGCGGCCTGCGGGCATGGCTATTCCCCCGGCACCGTCCCGCGCGCCGCCGCCTCGACCAGCTCGCGGTGCAGGCGCGCCTCCTCGGCGGCCCTGGGCTTCGACAGGCCCGCCAGCAGCAGATAGGCCAGCGGCGTGAGATAGAGCGTCGCGATGGTGGCAAGCCCGAGCCCGCCCACGATGATCCAGCCCAGCACCTCGCGCGCCTCGGCCCCGGCGCCGGAGGCAAGGACCAGCGGCAGCCCGCCAAGCACCGTCGCCACCATCGTCATCATCACCGGACGCAGGCGCACGCTGCAGGCCTCCTCGATCGCCGCGCGCACCGAATGGCCCTCGTCGCGCAACTGGTTGGCGAATTCCACGATCAGGATGCCGTTCTTGGCCATGATCCCCACCAGCAGCACCAGCCCGATCTGGCTGTAGACGTTGAGGCTGCCCCCCGTCAGCGCCATCGCCACCACCGCGCAGCCAAGGCCGAGCGGCACCGTCGCCATCACGATGAAGGCCGACACGAAGCTTTCGAATTGCGCCGCCAGCACCAGCAGCACGATCACGATCGCCATGCCGAAGGTGATCAGCAGCCCGCCCGAGGTCTCGCCCAGCGTCGCCGCCTCGGCCAGCGGCACCAGCCGCGCGCCCTCGGGCAGCACTTCGGGCGCCAGCGCCTGCACCTGCGCCCAGGCCTCGCCAAGGCCCAGATCCCCGGTCAGCCCCGCCGATACCGGGACCGAACGCATCTGCCCCTCGCGCCGCAGTTCGGGGGCGATGGCGCGTTCCTCCAGCGTCACGAAGCTGGAGATCGGGACCATCTGGCCGCCCGCCGCGCTGCCGGCGCCCGATTTCACGAAGATCCGCTCCAGATCGCCGGGGTCGTTCACCGGGTCGGAGGTGGAGATCATCTTCACGTCATGGCTTTTGTCGTCAAGGAACACCGTCGCCACCGTGCGCCCGTCCAGCACCGCCTGCAGCGCCTCTCCCAGCCCGTCGATATCGACGCCGAGATCCGAGGCGCGGGCGCGGTCCACCTCGATGAACAGCTGCGGCTGGGTGGTATCATAGTCCACCCGCACCTGCCCGAAGGCGGGGATCTGCTCCATCCGCGCCACAAGCGCCTCTGCCGCCGCCGCGAGCGCGTCATAGCTGTCGCCGACCACCGCGAAGGACAGCCCCTGCCCCGCGCCGCGGATGCCAAGCGAGTTTGGCTGGATCGCGAAGATCCGCAGGCCGATCACCGCGCGCAGGCGCTGGTCGATCTCGGCCACGATCTCTTGCTGGCTGCGGGTCCGTGCGGCCCAGTCGGCAAGGCCAAGCACCATGAAGCCGCGATTGTCGCGCCCGCCCATGCCGATATTGGCAAAGACGCTGGTCACCTCGCCCGACTCGCGCAGGGGTTGCAGCAGATCCTCGATCTGCCGGATCTTCGCATCGGTATAGTCCAGCGCCACGCCCTGCGGCGCGTTGATGCTGAGAAGCGCCAGCGCCCGGTCCTCGGGCGGGGTCAGTTCCTGCCGCAGCGTGGTGAACAGCATCGCCGCGGTCAGCGCGAACACCGCCGCCAGCGCCAGCACCACCATCGGCGCACCCAGCACCCGGCGCAGCGAGCGGGCATAGAGCCCCGCCAGCCAGGCGCCGATCCTGCCGAACAGGCCCGAGGGTTCCGACCCCGCGGCCTGCTGCCCCTTCAGCAGCCGGCTTGCCAGCACCGGGCAGAGCGTCAGCGCGGTGACCGAGGACAGCAGCACCGCGATGGCGAGGGTGAAGCCGAATTCGCGGAACAGCCCGCCGGTCTGGCCGGGCAGGAAGGACAGCGGGATGAACACCGCCGCCAGCGTCGTCGTGGTGGCGATGACCGCGAAGAACACCTGCTGCGTGCCCAGCACCGCCGCGGCCCGCGCGCCCATGCCCTGGCCGCGGTGGCGCACGATGTTTTCCAGCACCACGATGGCGTCATCGACCACCATCCCCGTCGCCAGCACCAGCGCCAGCAGCGTGAGGATGTTGATGGAAAAGCCCACCAGCCACAGCGCCGCCAGCGTGCCGATCAGCGACACCGGCATCGCGATCACCGGGATCAGCGTTGCCCTTGCGTCGCGCAGGAACAGGAAGATGATCGCGGTGACGATCAGCACCGACAGGCCGAGCGCGATCTCCACCTCGTGAATCGCGCCGTTGATGAAGGTGGCGGTGTCCGAGGTGATGAAGATGCGCACATCGGGCGGCAGGATCGCCTGCACCTCCTCGACCACCCCGGTGACCGCCTCCGAGATATCGAGCGTGTTGCTTTGCGCCTGGCGCACGATGCCGATGCCGATGCCGGTCTGGCCATTGGCCCGCAGCATCGTCTCGCCGGTATCGGGGCCGAGCGTCACCAGCGCGACCTCTCCGAGCCGCACGTCGGGGGTGATGTTCAGCGCCTCGAACTCCGCCCCCGTGGTCAGCGCGGCGGTGGCGCGCACCAGCAGGCTCTGGCGCTGCGAGCCGAGCGAGCCGGCGGGCGCGTCGAAGGCGACATTGGCGAGCGTGGCCCGGACATCGGCCAGCGTCAGCCCGCGGCTGGCCAGTTGCGCCATGTCGATATCGACGCGGAACACCTGCTCGCGGTCGCCATAGATCTGCAGGTCGGCGACGCCGGGGGCCGAGAGCAGCCGGTCCTCGACCAGATCCTCGACAAGCCCGGTCAGCTCCTGCGGCGAGCGGGTGGCCGAGGTGACGGCGACGCGCATCACCGGCTCGGCATTGGCATCGGCCTTCACCACGCGCGGCTCGTCCACGTCATCGGGCAGGCTGTTGCGGATGCGGGCCACCGCGTCGCGCAGGTCGGTCGCGGCGACATCAAGCGCGACATCATCGCGAAATTCGACCGTCACCCGGCTTTGCCCGAAGCGCGAGGTGGAGGAGATCGACTTCACCCCCGCCACCCGCCCCGCCGCGCCCTCGATGACGGCGGTGATCTCGCGGTCGATGGTTTCGGGCGCGGCACCGGAAAAGTCGGTGGTGACGCTGACCACCGGGCGGTCCACGTCGGGCAACTCGCGCACCTCGGCGCCCATCAGCGCGCCGAGGCCGGCAAGCACGATCAGCGCGTTGAGCACGAAGGCGAGGATCGGCCGGCGCACCAGCAGCGCGGTGCCGGACCGGGCGATCGCCGCCGCTTCCAGCGCAGCGGCGGCGCTGCGCTCGCCGGGCGGCGCGGTCATGTCGCCGATCCCGGCGCGAGCGTGACGGCGGCGCCGGGCCGCAGCATCTGCACGCCCTCGGTCACCACAAGGTCGCCCGGCTCCAGCGCCGCCTCGATCAGCACCGCCTCGGCGCTGCGCTGCAAGATGCGGATCGCCAGCGGCAGCGCCTTGCCGCCGCGCACCGCCCATATGTAGGCGCCCTCCGCCCCCCACTGGATCGCCAGCGGGTCCACCGCCGGATGCGGCGCGCCGGTGAAGGACATCTCGATGCCGATGGCCATGCCGGCGCGCAGCCGGTCGCCGCTGTTCCCGATCGCCGCCTGCACGCGCAGGCTGCGGCTGGTCTGATCCACGCGGTTGTCCAGCGCGGTGATCCGCCCCTCCAGCCGCGCGGCAGGATCGGCCAGCGGCGCGGCAAGAAGCGCGTCGCCGGGCGCCAGCCGGCTGGCCACCCGCTCGGGCACGCGGAACTCCACCAGCAGGCTGGTGCGGTCCTCGATGGTGGCGATCGCGGACCCCGCGGCGATCAGGTCGCCCGGTTCCACGTCCAGCAGGCCGACCCAGCCCGCGATCGGCGCGGTCAGGGTATGGCGCTGCAGGTCGAACCGGGCCTGGCGCAGTTCCAGTTCGGCGCCGCGCAGCGCCAGTTCCGCCTCCTGCAGTTGCAGCTCGGTGCCCGACCCGCTTTGCCGCAAGCGGCTGAGGCGGGCGAAATCGCTCTGTGCATCGCGCAGCAGCAACTCGGCCCGCGCGAGCGCGATGCGGGCCGCCTCGCTGTCCAGTTCCGCCAGCACCGCGCCCGCCTTGACGAAATCGCCCGAGGCCACGGCAAGCGAGACGAGCCGCCCCGGCACCTCGGCCGCCAGCACCGCAGAGCGCACGCTGCGCGCGGTGCCGATGGCGGTGACCACATCCTCGATCTCGCGCAGTTCGGGCGCCACGGCCACCACGGTCACCGCCGCCGGGGCAGGCCGCGGCGCATCCGCCCCGGGCGCGGGCGCGGGCGCCGCGATCAGGCCGATGCGCTGCATCGGCTCCAGCACGCCCAGCCCGGTGAGCAGCGGCCGCGCCGCCGGAAGGTAAAGCGCCCATGCCACGAAGGCCGCCGCAACAACGGCGCCGGTCAAGAGGGCCTGTTTCCAAAGGGGCATCGGCGTCTCCGGTCTGGCAGGTCCCGTGCTGGTCCCCCGTATCATCCGCTAATATCATACGGGATATGATACGGGGCGGCGCGGGAATTTCGTCGCCCGGACGTGAGGCGACGGGTTTTCACGGGCTGGCGGGCCGATCAGGGGGAGAATCCGGCCGTCGCGCAAGTCACGATGACGCAGGTTGGTCCGCAAGCGGGGCCTGCGCGGCAGGGGGCGGGCCCGGGCGGGGTCAAGTCTGCGTGAGGCGCTGCCCTGATGGGCAGCCCGGGCGCGCCTGACGCAGGGGCGCGCGGCCGGCGGCCGCATCGGCACTGGACGGGGGCGGGATTGGCATTAAGTTGCGGATGCAGAACAGGTTCAGGGCGACAGGTTCGTTCAGGGCGACAGGTTCAGGGCGAGGGCGGTGGCCAGATGGCCGAAGGCGTGATCCGGCAGCAGGGCGGCGGCAACGGCCCGCCGATGAACGAGGCAGAGCTGGAAAGCCTGCGCGCCTGTCCGCATTGTGATGCACTTTACCGGATCGTTCCCGTCGCGCCGCGCGAGCGGGCGGTGTGCAGCCGCTGCGGCGCGGTGCTGATCGCGCCGCGCGCCCGCGCCTTCAGCCGGATCATCGCGCTGGCCGCCACCGCGCTGATCCTGATGGGCGCGGCGGTGTTCCTGCCCTTCCTCGATCTCTCCGCCTCGGGGATGCACAGCCGCGCCTCGGTGCTGGATGCGGTGCTGGCCTTCTCCCGCGGGATGATGCTGCCGCTGTCGGTCGCGGTGGGGGCGCTGATCGTGGTGATCCCGGCGCTGCGGCTGGCGCTGATCCTCTACACGCTTGCGCCGATGCTGGGGGGGCGCCCGCCGCTGCCGCGCGCGCCGCAGGCGTTCCGGCTGGCCGCTGCGCTGAAGCCCTGGTCGATGGCCGAGATCTTCCTGATCGGCGTCGCGGTGGCGCTGGTCAAGGTCGCCGGGCTTGCCACCGTCACCCCCGGCCCGGCTTTCTGGGCGTTTTGCGGGCTGGTCGTGGTCACGGTGCTGCATGACGACGTGATGGACGCCGAAACGATCTGGCAGGCGATGGAGGATCGCCGCGACGCGCGGCGCGCTCGCCGGGCCGCCGCGGCGGATGGCCCCGCATGAGCGAAGCGGCCACGACCACCGCCCGCTCTGCCGGGCTGATCGCCTGCACGAGGTGCTGCCGGGTCTTCGCGCCGGGCACCGAGCTTTGCAGCCGCTGCGGCGCGCCGCTGTCCAGCCGCGACGCGCGCGCGCTGCAGCGGGTCTGGGCCTGGTGGTTCGCCGGGCTGATCGTCTATGTCCCCGCCAACATCTACCCGATGCTGATCACCCGCACGCTGGTATTTTCCTCCGAGTCCACGATCATCGGCGGCGTGATCGAGCTTGCGTCGCATGGCGACATCTTCGTGGCGCTGGTCGTGTTCACCGCCAGCATCCTGATTCCGGTCGGCAAGTTCCTTGCCATCGGCTTTCTGGCGCTGTCGATCGAGAAGCGGCGGTTCATGGATGAACACGCGCAGCACCGGCTCCACGCGGTGGTGGAGTTCATCGGGCGCTGGTCGATGATCGACGTGTTCGTGGTGGCGATCGTGACCTCGCTGGTGCGCTTCGATGCGGTGGCGACCATCAATCCCGGCATCGCCGCGATCAGTTTCGCGCTGTCGGTTGCCTTCACCATGCTGGCGGCGCAAAGCTTCGATCCGAGGACGATCTGGGACGAATGAGGCAGGACCTGAATTGACCGAACCCACAGGCCCGGCCGAGGGCTCCTTGCCCGGCGATCCCGCCCCGATGCAGGTCCGTCCCGCGCGCCAACGCTGGTGGCACAGGCTGTCGCCGGTCTGGCTGGTGCCGCTGGTCGCGCTGGTGGTGGCGCTTGGCATCGCCTGGCAAAGCTATGCGGGGCGGGGCGAGCTGATCACCATCAGCTTCCAGAACGCCTCGGGGATCGAGGCGGGATCGACGCCGGTGAAGTTCCGCGACGTGACCATCGGCGTGGTCGAGCAGGTGAATTTCGGCGCGGGCCTGTCCGAGGTGCTGGTCTCGGCGCGGGTGGCCAAGGACGTGGCGCCCTTCATCGACAAGGAGGCCGAATTCTGGGTGGTGCGCCCCGAGGTCAGCGTGCGCGGCGTCAGCGGGCTTGATACCGTGCTGTCGGGCGCCTTCATCGCGGGCCGCTGGGATTCCGACTCCAGCGGCGCGCGCAGCCGTTTCGTCGGGCTGGAGGTGCCGCCGATGCTGGGCGGGATCGACCAGAAGGGCCTGATGGTGACGCTGATCCTGCGCGACGGCAACCAGATCTCGGCGGGCGCGCCGATCCTCTATCGCGGCATCGAGGTCGGCACTGTCGGGGCGCCGCGCCTGTCGGAGGATGGCGACTCGGTGCTGATCGACGCCTTCATCGAGGCGCCCTATACCGAGCGGCTGACCACCTCCTCGCGCTTCTGGGATGCCTCGGGCTTCGACGTGTCCATCGGCACCTCGGGGGTGGAGCTGGACGTGAAGAGCCTTGCCTCGCTGATCGAGGGCGGCATCAGCTTCGACACCGTCATCTCGGGCGGGGCGCCGGTCAACCCGGGCGACAGCTTCATGGTCTATCCCGACGAGACCGCCGCGCGCGCGAGCATCTTCACCTCGTCCACCGATGCGGGCCTGCCGGTTTCGGTGGTGTTCGACGGTTCGGTCTCCGGCCTGACGGTCGGGGCGGAGGTCAGGTTTCGCGGGCTGAAGGTCGGCGAGGTCACCGATCTGGGCGCCTTCGTCCAGGGCGAGGGGGACGAGCGGCGGGTGCGGCTGCGCGCCAATCTCGAACTGCGCAGCGGCCGCTTCGGGCTCGGCGACAAGGCGACGCCCGAACAGACAATGGACCTGCTGCAGGACCTTGTGGAGAACAGCGGCCTGCGCGCGCGCCTGTCCACCGCCAGCATCCTGACCGGCGGGCTGCTGGTCGAACTGGTGGAACTGCCCGATGCCGCGCCCGCCTCGATCCGCATGGAGGCCGAGCCCTACCCCGAGCTTCCCACCGCCGAAGCGGCCCTGTCGGATTTCGCCGCCACCTCGCAGGGCGTGTTCGAGCGGATCAACGCGCTGCCCGTCGAGGAACTGATGCAATCGGCGATCGACGCGCTGGACAGTTTCCGCGCGCTGGCCGCCGACCCCGCCACGCGGCAGGTGCCGCAGGCGGCGGTGTCGCTGCTGGACGAGACGCGCGCGCTTGTCACCACGGAACTGCAGGCGATTGCCGCCCGCGCGCGCGGGATCCTCGACCAGATCGAGCAGGGCCAGGCGGTCGAGAACCTGATCGCCGCCATCGGCCGCGCCGACCGGGCAATGGCCAGCGTCGAGACCGCCTCTGCCGACTTCCCGGCCATCTCTGCCGAAGTCCGTTCGGTTGCCGAAAAGGTGGACGGGCTGGCGATGGAGCAGCTTGTCGCCTCGGCCGACCGGCTGGTGAACAGCGCCAATGCGCTGATCGACACCGAGGATGCGCGGCGCCTGCCCGCCGCCGCCGCCGACGCGCTGCGCGAGGTCGCGGTGTTCCTTGGCCAGGTCCGCGAGGGCGGCGCCATCGAACACGCGAACAGCGCGATCAGCGCCGCGGAGGCCGCCGCCGATTCGATCAGGCAGGCCGCGCAATCGCTGCCCGACCTGTCGGAGCGGATGTCGGGGCTGGTGGTCAGCGCCAATGGCGTGGTCGCCGGCTATGGCGAGCGGTCGCGCTTCAACGCGGAACTGATGTCGGTGCTGCGCGACATCCAGGCGGCGGCCGATGCCGTGACCGCGCTGGCCCGCACCATCGAACGCAACCCCAATTCGCTGATCCTGGGAAGATGACATGATGGCAAGACCGTTCTCGCTGCTGCCCCTCGGCCTTGCGCTGGCGCTCGCCGCCTGTGGCGGCAACGCGCCCCGCTATCTGATCGACCCGCCCGCCGCGCAGCTTCGGCTGACCACCCCGGCGCGCACGATCATGCTGCGCGACGTGTCGCTGCCCGAATACGCCTCGGCCTCGGAGATCGCGGTGCAGGAGGCCGGCGGCGCGGTGCGCAACGCGCGCCGCGCGCTCTGGGCCGACCGGCCCGAGCGCGCGGTGACGCTGGCGCTGGCGCGGCAACTGGATGCGGCGCTGTCGGCAACGGTCGCGGCGGAACCCTGGCCGCTCTCGGGTCTGCCCGATGCCGAGATCGAGGTCCGCGTGGCGCACAGCCTTGCCGGCGCCGACAACGTCTTTCGCCTGCAAGGCCAGTATTACGTGCGCGCCGACGGGATGCGCCACGGGATGCGCCTCGGCCCCGCCTCTGCCCCCTTCGCCATTTCGGTGCCGATGCAGGGGACAGAGCCGGCCGACATCGCGCGCGCGCAATCGGCGGCGATTGCCGAGCTTGCGGCGACCATCGCGCGGGGCCTCGGGCGCTGACCGGCGGGCGCCGAGGCGGGCGCGCGGGCGGGTCAGTCCCACCGCCGCCGCCGATCCTCCCACAGCTTCTCGCCGATCAGGCAGTCGGGGAGCGGCGCCGCCTGCGCCAGCGTCAACCCGTCCGGCGGCGGCAGGGGCCAGCCCGCAAGCTCCAGCACCAGCTTGCGGCGCACGGCGGCGGCGAACTGGTCCCAGCCCGTCACCGGCACCACGAAGGCGCCCGGTCCGCCGATCACGCAGTCGAGGAAATAGCGGTCCAGATCGGGGATGCTGCCCCAGCCGCCGGAAGGATCGGTGCCCTGGCCGTCCTGCGTCATCAGCGGCAGGCCGTTCACGATGATGCCGCGGGCCAGCGCCGCATCGCGCGCCTCGGTGACGCTGCGGCCCTGGTTGTTGGGCCCGTCGCCCGAGATGTCGATCACCCGGCGCATCCCCGCATAGCCATTGCCCTCGAACAGCGCCGCGGAAAAGTCGATCGCCGCCGAGATCGAGGTGCGCGACACGGAAGGGCTCGGCGCGGTCTCGATATCCGCGGCCAGGGCCTCGGCCGCCTCGGCGCTGTCGATCAGCGTCCAGGGGATCAGCACGCGCTGCGATGCCTCGCCGCCCCATTCGACATAGGTGATCGCCACCCTGCCCCAGCCGCCGTTGAGGATCGCGTCCTGCACGTCCGGGCTGCGGAATGCCTCGGCATAGCCGCGCCGCTGGATCAGTTGCTCGCCCTGGTCGATGGAGCGGGACACGTCCACCGCCAGCACCAGTTCCACCCCGACGCCGACCTCCTGTGCCTGGGCAGACGCCGCCGAGGCGAGCCAGAGGGCCGCCACGCATGGCAGCGGCCAGAGAGGGGCTGGGCGAGGGCAAGCGATGCGCATGGCCCAGTGTCTCGCGATTCGCCGAGATCGCAAGTCACGTTTGCGGGCGCAGCATCGTATATCGCGTGCGGGGCGGTGTGGTGGGTGATGAGAGGCTCGAACTCCCGACATCCTCGGTGTAAACGAGGCGCTCTGCCAACTGAGCTAATCACCCGGGCACGGCATCGACCGTGACTGACCCCTCCTAGCGGCGCGGGCGGCGGCCGGCGCTTTGCGCCCGCCCCGAACCGCCACGCGCCCGCTACCGGCGCGGTTGCATGGCAGGGGCGGCGAAGAGGATGGTGGGTGATAAGGGATTTGAACCCCTGACATCTTCGATGTGAACGAAGCGCTCTACCACTGAGCTAATCACCCGGTGGCGGGGGTAATAGCGTCACTCCGCCAGGTCTGCAAGACCCTCCGTGGCGGATTCCTCGCCCTCGGTACCGGGTTTTTTCGGACCCGCCCGGCGCAGGCGCAGCGTCATGGTGGACCCGCCCGAGGCGGTGTCCTTCTCGCGCGTCTTGTGGGCGTTGCCGAAGGGCGGCAGCACCAGTTGCTCGCCGGCGGCCAGCGCCTCGCCAAGCACCTGAAGGGTGGCCTCGACGACGTCCTTGGCGATCTTCTTCTTGGCACCCGAGGCGGCAACCACGCGCTCCACCAGTTCCTTCTTGCGCAGCGTGCGGGTGGCGCCGCTGTCCGGAGCCTCGGCGGGCGCTTCGGTGCCGGCACCGGTTCCGGCCGCGGGGGCTTCGGGCGAGGCGTCGGCGAATTTGGCAGAGGCGCGGGCGCCAGCGGCTTTGCCGCCCGCTTTCGGGGCAGCCTTGGCCGCCGGTCTGGTGGGCGTCTTGGTCATCTGGGCATCCGCCTCTGAAACGGTTGGAATTGTAGATCAGGATAGCGCAAATCCTTGGCCCGCGCCAGAAAATCCCCGCGGTCCGGAAACTTTCGCGCACAGGGAGAGTGCAGGCGGCGCAGGCATCGCGTCGGGCCACGCAACCCCGCCCCACGCCACGAAAAAGGCGCGCCCCCAAAGGGGACGCGCCTTCCATGGGTCAGGATCGCCGCAGTCAGTGAGCGACTTGCGAGGCGTTGTCCGCGGGCCGTGCCGCGGCGCGGGCGGCGGCTGCGGCCTCTTCGGCGACCTCGTCCCACTCCACCGGCTCGGGCTGGCGCACCAGGGCGCGGGCCAGAACCTCGCGCACATGGCTGACGGGGATGATCTCCAGCCCCGCCTTCACGTTGTCGGGGATCTCGGGCAGATCCTTGGCGTTCTCCATCGGGATGAACACCGTCTTGATGCCCCCGCGCAGCGCGGCCAGCAGCTTCTCCTTCAGCCCGCCGATCGGCAGCGCGTTGCCCCGCAGCGTGACCTCGCCGGTCATGGCGATGTCCTTGCGCACCGGGATCTGCGTCAGCACCGAGACGATGGAGGTGACCATCGCAAGCCCGGCGCTCGGCCCGTCCTTCGGGGTCGCCCCTTCGGGAACGTGGACGTGGATGTCGATCGTGTCGAATTTCGGCGGCTTGACGCCGATCTGCGGCGCGATCGAGCGGACATAGCTCGATGCGGCCTCGATCGATTCCTTCATCACGTCGCCGAGTTTCCCCGTCGTCTTCATCCGGCCCTTGCCCGGCAGCTTCAGCGCCTCGATCTGCAACAGCTCGCCGCCGACGCTGGTCCAGGCAAGCCCGGTGACAACGCCGATCTGGTCGTCCTTCTCGGCCAGGCCGTGACGGAAGCGCTTGACGCCGAGGTAGCTTTCCACCTGCTCGGGGCCGATCTCCACCGACTTGATCTTGCCCTTCAGGATGTCGGTCACCGCCTTGCGCGCCAGCTTGGCGATTTCCCGCTCGAGGTTCCGCACCCCCGCCTCGCGGGTATAGCTGCGGATGATCTCGGTCAGGCCCTCGTCGGTGATCGAGAACTCGCCCTTCTTGAGGCCGTGGTTCTTGATCTGCTTGGACACGAGGTGCTGTTTGGCGATCTCGCGCTTTTCATCCTCGGTATAGCCGGCAAGGCTGATGATCTCCATCCGGTCCAGCAGCGGCCCCGGCATGTTGTAGCTGTTGGCGGTGGTCAGGAACATCACGTTGGACAGGTCATATTCCACCTCAAGATAGTGGTCGATGAAGGTCGCGTTCTGTTCCGGGTCCAGCACCTCGAGCATCGCCGAAGCCGGATCGCCGCGGAAGTCCTGGCCCATCTTGTCGATTTCATCGAGCAGGATCAGCGGGTTGCTGGTCTTGGCCTTCCTCAGCGCCTGGATGATCTTGCCGGGCATCGAGCCGATATAGGTGCGCCGGTGGCCGCGGATCTCGGATTCATCGCGCACGCCGCCAAGGCTGATGCGGATGAACTCGCGCCCCGTCGCCTTCGCGACCGAGCGGCCCAGCGAGGTCTTGCCCACGCCCGGAGGCCCGACGAGGCACAGGATCGGCCCCTTCAGCTTGGCCGAACGCGCCTGCACCGCCAGATATTCGACGATGCGCTCCTTGACCTTCTCAAGCCCGTAATGGTCGGCGTCGAGAACCTTCTCGGCAAGCGCGAGATCCTTCTTGACCCGGCTCTTCACCCCCCAGGGCAAGCTCAGCAGCCAGTCGAGATAGTTGCGCACCACCGTCGCCTCGGCCGACATCGGCGACATTGACTTGAGCTTCTTCAGCTCGGCCTGCGCCTTCTCGCGCGCCTCTTTCGAGAATTTGGTGGCCGCGATGCGCTCCTCGAGTTCGTTCAGCTCGTTCTGCGACTCGTCGCCATCGCCAAGCTCGCGCTGGATCGCCTTCATCTGCTCGTTGAGGTAGTATTCGCGCTGCGTGCGCTCCATCTGCGATTTCACGCGGGTCTTGATCTTCTTCTCGACCTGCAGCACCGACATCTCGCCCTGCATCAGGCCATAGACCTTCTCGAGCCGCGCGGCCACGTCGAGCGTTTCCAGCAGATCCTGCTTCTGCGCCACGTCGATGCCCAGATGGCCCGAGGCGACATCGGCAAGCTTCGCCGGCTCGCGGCTTTCGGCCACGGCGGCCAGCGCCTCCTCGGGGATGTTCTTCTTGATCTTGGCGTAACGCTCGAATTCCTGCGCGACCGAGCGCACGAGCGCCGTCACCGAATCCGGGTCGCCGGGGGTTTCGGTCAGCCGTTCGGCCTGCGCCTCGAAATAGGAGGCGTTCTCGACAAAGCCGGTGATGCGCACCCGCGCGCGCCCCTCGACCAGCACCTTCACGGTGCCGTCGGGCAGCTTCAGCAGTTGCAGCACCGAGGCGAGAACGCCGGTGCGGTAGATGCCATCCGCCTTGGGATCGTCCACCGAGGGGTCGATCTGGCTCGACAGCAGGATCTGCTTGTCGTCGGCCATCACCTCCTCCAGCGCGCGCACCGATTTTTCGCGGCCCACGAACAGGGGGACGATCATGTGGGGGAACACCACGATGTCGCGCAGCGGCAGCACCGGGTAGCTGGAGGCAAGGGGTTCGTTCATGCTCTATCCTCTCATCGGCAGGAGGGCGCGGGCCCCGTCATCGGCAGCGCTTGGCCCTCCCCGCATCTTCGCCCCAATATCTGGGGGGCCTGGCAGCAGCTTTCAAGCGGGACGATCCCGCGGCGGTTCGCGGCAGAATGACGGTTGCGTGACATCTGTTCAAGCGGCTTTCGTGCAGGCGGCTTCGCGGGCCTGCCGGACAGGCAGGCACCCCGCGCGGGGCAGGCCGCGCGGGGTCGCCGGGCGTTGCGCCGGCTGTTCGGGCCGGTGCCGGTCAGGCGGGGCCGGTCAGAAGGGGCCGGTCAGGCGGTGGCCTTGTCCAGCGTGGGGTAGTCGGTATAGCCCTCGGCGCCCCCGCCATAATAGGTGGCGCTGTTCCCCTCGTTCAGCGGCGCATTGCGGCGCAGCCGCTCCACCAGATCGGGGTTGGCGATGAACGCCCTGCCGAAGGCCACCGCGTCGGCCCGCCCCTCGGCCACCGCGCGGATCGCCATCTCGCGGTCATAGCCGTTATTGGCGACATAGCGCCCCTCGAACAGCGCGCGCAGGGCCTCGATGCTGCATCCCTCGGGCAGATCGCGGCTGCCGCCGGTCTGGCCCTCGACGAGGTGGAGGAAGGCGAGGCCAAAGCGATTGAGCCCCTTCACCACATGGCTGAACAGCGGCATCGGGTCGCTGTCCGTCAGCCCGTTCGCGTTGGAGAAGGGCGAGAGCCGCAGCCCCACGCGCCCGCCGCCAAGCACGCCCGTCACCGCCTCCAGCACCTCGAACAGGAAGCGGGCCCGGTTCTCGATGCTGCCGCCATAGCTGTCGGTGCGGGTGTTGGCGCCGTCGCGCAGGAACTGGTCGATCAGGTAGCCGTTGGCGCCGTGAATCTCGACCCCGTCGAAGCCAGCCTCCTCTGCCGCCATCGCGGCCTTGCGGAAATCCTCCACCACGCGCGGGATCTCGGCTTCCTCCAGCGCGCGGGGCACCGAGGTTTCGACAAAGCCGTTGCCGTCGAAGGTGCGGGTGCCGGCGGGCAGCGCCGAAGGCCCGACCGGCGCCGCGCCGCCGGGTTGAAGCGAGGTATGCGACACCCGCCCCACATGCCACAGTTGCGCGGCGATCTTGCCGCCCTTGGCATGGACCGCCTCGGTCACCTTCTTCCAGCCGGCGATCTGCTCGGGGCTGTAGATGCCCGGCGTCCAGGCATAGCCCTTGCCCTCGGGAGATATCTGCGTACCCTCGGAGATGATCAGCCCGGCGCTGGCGCGCTGGCTGTAATAGATGGCGTGCAGCTCGTGCGGGGCGTGGGTGTCATGGGTGGCACGGTTGCGCGTCAGCGGCGCCATCACGATCCGGTTGGCCAGCCGGATGTCGCCAAGGGAAACGGGAGTGAACAGGGTTTCGGTCATGTCGTCGGTCCTTTCGGGAGCACGGGCACTTGCAGGTCCGAGATAGGGCACGATGCTGCCGCTGCAAAGCCCGCGTTTCCCGGTGGCCTGTGCGGGGCGCCCCGCGCCGGCGCACAGCCCGTGTGCGCTGCCCCCCCTTGTGCGGTTGCCGCCACCCGGCCCCGGCGGGCCGCACCTGCCCGGAACGGGAACCGCCGCGCCGCGCCGCGGGTTGCCCTCCCGCTTCCGCCCCCGCTTCCGCCGCGCGCGCCCCCGCGCGGCGGGAGGCGGAAAACGCGCGGCGGAAGGCGGCAAAGGAGCGATGATGACCGAGCCTCACGCCACCCGGGAAGACCCCTGCCCGGCTCCGGGTCAGGGCCGGGAGGGCAGCGGCCCGGGCGCGCTCGGCGAGGTGCTGGGCCGCGCGCGCGGAGAGTTGCACCTCGACGAGGCAGAGGTCGGCAAGATCGTCGCCGCGACGGGCAGCGCCTCTTTCATGCCGGTGATGCTGCTGCCGGCGCTGCTGGTGCTGTCACCGGCCAGCGGCATCCCTGGCCTGCCCTCGGTCTGCGGCATCACCATCGCGCTGGTCGGCGTGCAGATGCTGCTGGGGCGCAGCCATCTGTGGCTGCCGGGCTGGATCTTGCGGCGCAGGCTGAACGGGCCGCGCACCGACAAGGCGCTGGCGGCGCTGGCGAGGCCCGCCGCCTGGATCGACCGGCATACCGGGCGCCGCCTGCCGTGGCTGACGAAACCGCCCTTCGACAGGGTGGTGCTGCTGGTCTGCATCCTTGCCGGCGGGGTGATGCCGGCGCTGGAACTGCTGCCCTTCACCTCCTCGATCCTTGGCGCGGCGATTTCGGTGATGACGCTGGGGCTGCTGGTGCGCGACGGCCTTCTGGTGCTGATCGGGCTGGGCTTCGTCGCCGGTGCCGTCTTGCTGGGCGTGGGGTTGCTGGGGGGCTAGAGCGGCGCGATATCGCCCCCGGCGCGTTCCGCGTGGAATGCCGCGACGAACCCCGCAAGCCTGCCGCCGGCGATCGCGCCGCGCAGGCCCGCCATCAGTTCCTGATAGTAATGCAGGTTGTGCCAGGTCAGCAGCATCGAGGCGATGATCTCCTGGCTGCGGAACACGTGGTGCAGATAGGCACGGCTGTAGCCGCGGCAGGCCGGGCAGGCGCACTGCGCGTCGAGCGGGCGCGGGTCGTCGATGTGCCGCGCGTTCCTGATGTTCACCACCCCGTGCCGCGTGAAGGCCTGCCCGGTGCGCCCGGAGCGCGAGGGCAGCACGCAATCCATCATGTCGATGCCGCGTTCCACCGCGCCGACGATGTCATCGGGCTTGCCCACGCCCATCAGGTAGCGCGGCCGGTCCGCCGGCAGCAGCCCCGGCGCGTAGTCGAGCACGCCAAGCATCGCCTCCTGCCCCTCGCCCACCGCCAGCCCGCCGATCGCATAGCCGTCAAAGCCGATGGCCGTCAGCGCCGCGGCGCTTTCCTCGCGCAACGCGCGCGAGACGCCGCCCTGCATGATGCCGAAGAGCGCATGGCCCGGCCGCTCGCCGAAGGCATCGCGCGACCGGCGCGCCCAGCGCATCGACAGCCGCATCGAGCTGGCCACCGCCTCATCGCTCGCGGGCAGCGCCGGGCATTCGTCGAAGCACATCACGATGTCGGAGCCCAGCAGGCGCTGGATCTCCATGCTGCGCTCGGGCGTCAGATGGTGCGTCGATCCGTCGATATGCGAGCGGAAGGTGACCCCCTCCTCGGTCAGCTTGCGCAAGGCGGAGAGGCTCATCACCTGGAAGCCGCCGGAATCGGTGAGGATCGGGCGCTGCCAGTTCATGAAGCGGTGCAGCCCGCCAAGCCGGGCGATGCGTTCCGCCGTGGGGCGCAGCATCAGGTGATAGGTGTTGCCCAGAAGGATGTCGGCGCCCGTTGCGCGCACGCTCTGCGGCAGCATCGCCTTCACCGTGGCGGCGGTGCCCACCGGCATGAAGGCGGGGGTGCGGATCTCGCCCCGCGGGGTCAGGATCGTGCCGGTCCGGGCGGTGCCGTCGCTGGCTGTCACGTGGAAGTCGAACTTCTGCGTCATCTGGGGCCTCGTGCGCGCCGTCGACGGGACGGGCGCCCCCTGATAGACGATTTTGCGCGAATGCCAAGGGCGCCGCACCCGCAACGGAGCGCGCAGATGAAGCCCATGCGAAAGCCCTGCCCCGGCGCGCAAGCGGCGGCAGGGAGCAGGCGCGCCCCCGTCCCGAGGGAAGAAGCGGAGGGCCGTCTGCCCCGCCCGAGGGAAGAAGCGGGGGGCCGTCTGCCCCGCCCGAGGGAAGAAGCGGGGGGCCGTCTGCCCCCCGCACGCCCCCCGAGGATATTTTTCCCAGCAAGAAGGACAGGGCCGCGAGGGCGGCGATGTTCGCAGCACTGGACCGGGGGCGCACATTCCCTATATAATCCCTCAACAACCCAGCGAGAGAACCATGACCGTCGAACCCGCCACTCCGCTTGCGGACCCGATCGAGGGAACGCCGCTCATAAGGCCGTCCAGCACCGATCATCCGCTTTATGACAATGTGGTCGAGGCCTGCCGCACCGTCTTCGATCCGGAGATTCCGGTGAACATCTTCGATCTGGGGCTGGTCTATACCATCGACATCAGCCCCGAGAACGAGGTCGATGTGATCATGACCCTGACCGCGCCGGGCTGTCCCGTCGCGGGCGAGATGCCGGGCTGGGTCGCCGAGGCGATCGAGCCGCTGGACGGGGTCAGGCAGGTCAATGTGCAACTGACCTGGGAGCCGCAATGGGGCATGGACATGATGTCCGACGAGGCGCGGCTGGAACTGGGGTTCATGTGAGGTGTGGCATCAGGCTCATAACCTGAAGG
>DIVD01000075.1 GCA_002423245.1 Rhodobacteraceae bacterium UBA6141 | reverse complement strand
CCAGCTATGCCTTTGCAATCTGGGGCCTCTTGTACCTGTGGCTGCTGGCCCATGCCATCTTCGGCCTGCTCAGGCGCGCCGAGAACCCGGACTGGGACGCGCCGCGCTGGCCGCTGTTCGTCTCGCTCGCCATCGGCGCGGTCTGGCTGGAGACGGCGAACCGGATGCCGGTGATGGCGACGGTGCTGATCTGGGCGATGACCGGCTGTGCATTGGCCGCGCTGATGCGCACGCCGCGCCAATCAGAGCGCCAGCCGGACCGCTGGCTGCTGCGGCCGCCGATCGCCGCCTATGCCGGCTGGCTGACGGCGGCGGCGGGGGTGGGGACCGGCGTGGTGGTGACCGGCTATGGCCTGCTGTCGCCGATCGCGGCGGCGCTGGCGATGCTGGTCGTGATCCTCGCGCTGGCATTGACGGTGCAGATGCGCAGCCAGGCGCCGGAATATGGCGCGGCGGTGCTGTGGGCGCTGATCGGGGTGGTGGTGGCCAATGTCTCGCGCGTGCCCGCGGTGGCGGCCGCAGCGCTGCTCGGCGCCGCGCTGATCACCTGGGCCACATGGTCCGCGATGCGCCGCGCGCAGTCCCGGCCCGGCGCGGCCAGGCGCGCCTGACCGGCCAGCCCCGGCATCCCATGTTACCTCGCATGGATACCCGGCGGGGCACCTGAGGCAGAGGTCGCAGCAACATGCGGCGCAATGAACCGGGCCTCCCACAGGCGCAGCAGCTCGGCGTCCACCTTCGCCCGCGCTTTGCGCGCGCGATACCCCCGAATACCCAGAGCCGCATAAACATGCCGTCTCAGCCAGTGCTCCGCCCGCGCCAGAGCGTGACGCCTTGCTTTCTGCAAGGGCCTGCGTTGCAGAGCGGGCAGCCGCACCGGCAGCGCAGCCGCCTCGGCCAGCCACAGGGCTTCTGCGGGAACGTCCGAGTAAAGCCACGGCTTCTGCGCGCCGACAAAGTGCACAACCACTGGTGCCTCGGCAAGTTCGCTCTCGTCGTACACCGAGTGCGATCTTGACCAGAAGTTCCATCTGGCCGGAAGTGCAACCACCCTGTGCCGGCAGATGGCATTGATCGCAGACTGGTCCGCTTGGAACCTCTGCTGTTCCGGGTCTGTCAGGAAGGCGCGGCACTTCTCTCCTACAGCCTCGGCCCGCCAGAGGTCGAGGTTCATCACAAGCAGGCCGGAATTCACATATTCGCCGGCCTGCATTCCCAGGGCTTCGAATTCTTCGGTCTTGGTCGAGGGGTCGGGCACCGCAGCGATCAGCGCCTGGCCCAGACCCATCTCCCAAAGCGGGGCAAGGCTGCCCATGACCACCATGTCGCTGTCCAGATAGATCGCCCGCGCAACGTCCGGCAGCAGCCGCGGAATCTCGATCCGCAAGAAAGTCGCAACGGAGAGACGTGCCAGATTGGCCGCCAGTCCGTCGACGGCAGCCCGGTCGGTCGCCAGCACCTCGATCTCGCCGCCCATGGCCGCGGCAAGCTCGCGCATCAGCGCCGCGCTCGCGTCGCTCAGCCCCAGCCCCAGCACCGTGATCCTTGCACCGGGGTTGTGCCGCCAGACCGAACCGGCCAGCACCAGAATACCGGGTGCGTAGTTTTCATCGCCCGCGGTAACCACATGCAGCGGGCCGGTGGATGTCATCTCAGCCATCTTTCCTCACCTTGCCGACATGCTTGGTCAGCCGCGAGGGCGTGGACCATTTGCGGTCCTTGAACGGGTTCTTGTCGCTCTGCCCGCGGAAGGTCATGCGGATCGGGGTGCCCGGCATGTCGAAAGCCTCGCGCAGGCCGTTGACCAGATAGCGCGAATAGCTTTCCGGCAGATCGTCGGGGCGCGAGCACATCACCACGAAATTCGGCGGCCGGGTCTTCACCTGCGTCATGTAGCGCAGCTTGATGCGCCGCCCGCCCGGGGCCGGCGGCGGATGCGCCTCGACCATCGCGCCCAGCCACTGGTTCAGCCTTGCGGTCGGCACCCGGCGGTTCCACACGTCATGCGCCTTGAGGATCGCGGCGTGAAGCCGGTCCAGCCCCTTGCCGGTCTTCGCCGAGACGGTGACCAGCGGCGCGCCGCGCAACTGCGGCAGCAGCCGCTCGAAGCCCTCGCGGAGCTGGTTCAGCTTCTGCGGCTTGTCCTCTTCGAGATCCCACTTGTTCGCGGCGATCACCACCGCGCGGCCCTCGGTCTCGGCATAGTCGGCGATGCGCAGGTCCTGCTGCTCGAACGGGATCTCCACGTCCAGCAGCACCACCACCACCTCGGCAAAGCGCACGGCGCGCAGCCCGTCCGCGACCGACATCTTCTCCAGCTTGTCCGAGATTCTGGCCTTCCTGCGCATCCCGGCGGTATCGAAGATGCGCACCGGCGTGCCCATGAACTCGGTCCCGACCGAGATCGCGTCGCGGGTGATCCCGGCTTCCGGGCCGGTCAGCAGCCGGTCCTCGCCGAGGATCTTGTTGATCAGCGTCGATTTCCCGGCATTCGGGCGGCCGATGACCGCGATCTGCAACGGTTTGGCGGCGGTCGGCTTGTGGCTGTCCGCGTCCTCGCCCTCGATCACGTCCACGTCGGTTTCGGGCGCGTCGATACGGGCCCGCTCGTCGAAGGCATCGGCCAGCGGGCGCAGCGTGAGGTAGAGGTCATCCATCCCCTCGCCATGTTCCGCCGAGAGCCGGATCGGCTCGCCGAGCCCCAGGCTCCAGGCCTCCAGCGCGCCGGCGTCCCCGGCCTTGCCCTCGGCCTTGTTGGCGGCCAGGATCACATGCGCGTTCTTCTTGCGCAGGATATCGGCGAAAATCTCGTCGGTCGGGGTCACGCCCACCCGCGCGTCGATCACGAACAGGCAGATGTCGGCCTGTTCCACCGCCCGCTCGGTCAGCTTGCGCATCCGGCCCTGAAGGCTCTCGTCGGTGGCCTCCTCCAGCCCCGCGGTGTCGATCACGGTAAAGCGCAGGTCCACCAGCCGCGCCGCGCCTTCGCGCAGGTCGCGGGTCACGCCGGGCTGGTCATCGACCAGCGCCAGCTTCTTGCCGACAAGGCGGTTGAACAGCGTGGACTTGCCGACATTGGGCCGCCCGACAATGGCGAGGGTGAAGCTCATGGCGCCTCCGGCAGGACAGAAGCGGCCCGCTTACACCGCTTTTCCGTCAGCGGAAAGCGTGAAGCTGCCCCGACTGGCCCATCACATACAAAATCCCGCCCGCAACCGCCGGTGCCGCCGCAGCCCCGCCCGGGATCTCGGTCTGCGCAAGCAATGCGCCAGTCGAGGGGTCATAGCTGCGCAGCACCCCGTCGCTCGAGGCAAGGCGCAGCCGCCCGCCGGCCAGCACCGGGCCGTAATGCACATGGATGGCGCGGCGGCGCTTGTCGCGGCGGGTCGGCACGTAATAGGGCAGCTCCACCGCCCAGACCTCGGCGCCCGTTGCCGCGTCGATCCGCATCAGCCGCGATTCGTCGGTGACGAGGAAGATCGAGCCGCCGACCGGCACCACCGGGCTCGCCGCGCCCTCCTCGATCGTCCAGCGCCGGCGGCCCGTGGCCACATCCACCGCCGCCAGCCGCCCGGCCGAGGTGCCGGCATGGACCGTGCCGCCCGCGATCACCGGATCGCCGGTCATGCCAAGCACGTTGGCATAGCCCATGCCGAGCCGCCGCCCGACCACCGGCACCAGCCATCTGCGCGCCCCGTCGGCGCGGTTCACCCCCACCAGGTCGCCGCTGGGGAAGGGGAAGACCACGGTATCCCCCTCCACCGCCGGGGCGGAGACGCCCGCGATGCTGCTGGGAGAGGGGGTGGCCTCGGTCCGCCACAGCAGGCGGCCATCGGCGGCGCGCACCGCAAAGCCGACGGAGTTGCGGGTCGAGACATAGACCGCCCCGCCCGCCGCCGCCGGCGGACCGCCCACCGGGCTGTCGAAATCCTGCCGCCAGATCACGCCGCCCGTCGCCGGGTCCAGCGCGACCAGCTCGCCATAGCCGGTGGTCACGAACAGCCGCCCGTCGCCATAGGCCAGGCCGCCGCCCGTCGCCTCGCCCCGCCGCCCGCCCGGCGGCACCAGGCTCGCGGACCACAGCACCGCGCCCGAGGGGCTGGTGGCGCTGACCTGGGTATCGGAGTCCATGGTGAAGATGCGCCCTGCCGCCACCACCGGATCGGCGGTGATGCGCATCCGCTTGCCGGACCCGCGCCCGACATCGGCCGACCAGATCCGCACCGGCGCCGCAGACAGCGCGACATGGCCCGCCCGGTGGCTGGCGGCGCCGCCGCGCTGGGTCCACTCGGCATTGAGCGTGGGGGCCGGCAGGCCAAGAGGCGTCGCCGGAACCCGCGCGACCTCGGCCGGAACCCCGGTCAGCGCCTCTTGCGGGTCGAGCCGCACACCGGCAAGCCGGGGCTCCTTCTCGCAGGCGACAAGCGCCGCCAGCACCACAAGCGCGGCCATGCCGCGGAAAAGACCCGCGATGGAAAGCGTCACTGCCCCGTCCCTCTTCACGTTCGCCGTCCTTTTCACGTTCGATCGTTCCTTGCCGCCCGCCCGTTCGCCGCCCGCCCGGCGCCTTGCCGCGCCGCCTCCGGCTGCCCGTGCGCCCGGGCCGCCCATGTTCAGGCTGCCCTGCTCAGGCTGCCTGCGGCTCGGCGCCGAGCGCCACCATCAACTGTGTCGCCCGCCTGCGCAAGCCCGCGGTCACGCCCGGTTCCTCCAGCAGCGCGCGCAGCCGGTCCACCGCCGCGGCATCCTCGCCCGCCGCCACCAGATCCAGCGCCTGCTGTTCCAGCGCCAGCATCCGGTAGGGCGCGCCCGCCGCCGCCAGCGTCTCGAGCGCGGCGCCGCGGTCCGAGGCCGGCATGTCGGTGCCCGCCGCGATCACCCGCTTGATCAGCGCGAGGTGGCGCCAGGCGACCGGCAGCGCGCCATCCGCCGCGATCGCGTCCCAGGCGGCCAGCGCCGCCGGCACGTCCCCCGCCTGCACCGCGGAGGCCGCGCCGAGAAAGCCCTTCAGCGCCGCCTGCTCCGGCCGCGACACGGCGACGCCCGCCAGCGCCTCGGCCCGCGCGGCCGGCGTTTGCGCCTCCATCGCGGCCATCAGCGCATCGCCAAGCGCGCGCGCCTCGGCCTCGGCCCGCGATTTGCGCCACTCGTTCACCGCGGCGCCACCGACGATCAGCACCACCAGCACGATCCCTATCCAGCCATAGCGGCGCATCACGGCAAACAGCCGGTCGCGGCGGACCTCCTCGGTCACCTCGTCGATGAAGCTGTCGGTATTGCTCACGGGCGGCGCCTCCTCATGGCCTTGCTGGCCCACCTCTTACACGGCCGGGGGCGAGCTTGCCAAGCCCGGGCGCGAGTTGCCCCGCGGCCTGACGCCCCGAGGCCTCGCGCCCCGAGCCCGGCCAACGATGGCGCACAACCCTCACGCCGCCTCGGACCCGTCCGCCGTGCCCGCGTCCGCCTCTTCGCCCTCTGCCGACTGCCGCGCCCACATCGCGGCATAGCGCCCGCCTGCCGCCAGCAACTGCTCGTGCCGGCCCCGCTCCACGATCCGCCCCGCCTCCAGCACCACGATCATGTCGGCATCGGCGATGGTGGACAGGCGGTGCGCGATGGTGATCACCGTGCGGCCCCGGCCCATCGCGCGCAGGCTGTCCTGGATGTCGCGCTCGGTCTGGGTATCGAGCGCGCTGGTCGCCTCGTCCAGCAGCAGGATCGGCGGGTTCTTCAGCAAGGTCCGCGCGATCCCCACCCGCTGCTTTTCCCCGCCCGACAGCTTCAGCCCGCGCTCGCCCACCCGCGTCTCGTAGCCCTCGGGCAGCGAGACGATGAAGTCGTGGATCTTCGCCGCCCGTGCCGCGGCCTCCACCTCGGCGCGGCTGGCATCGGGGCGGCCATAGGCGATGTTGTAATAGACGGTGTCGTTGAACAGCACCGTGTCCTGCGGCACGACGCCGATGGCATCGTGCAAGGATTGCTGCGTCACCTCGCGCAGGTCCTGCCCGTCGATGCGGATCGCGCCGCCGGTCACGTCATAGAAGCGGAACAGCAGCCGCCCGATCGTGGACTTGCCCGAGCCCGAGGGCCCCACGATCGCCACCGTCTGCCCCGCGGGCACCGTGAAGCTGATCCCCTTCAGGATCGGGCGGGCGGCATCATAGCCGAACTCCACCCGGTCGAACTCCAGCGTCCCGCCCGTCACCCGCAAGGGCGGCGCGCCCGGCCTGTCCACCACCTCGGCCGGCTGGGCCAGCAGGTCGAACATCTCGCCCATGTCGACCAGCGCCTGCCGGATCTCGCGGTAGACCGTGCCGAGGAAGCCCAGCGGCATGGTGATCTGCATCATGTAGGCGTTCACCATCACGAAATCGCCCACCGTCAGCGCCCCGCGCTGCACCCCCACCGCCGCCATCACCATCACGATGACCAGCCCGGTGGTGATGATGACCGACTGGCCGAAGTTCAGCGCGGCAAGGCTCTGCCCGGTCTTGACCGCCGCTTCCTCGTAGCCCTGCATCGCGGCATCGTAGCGTTGCGCCTCGCGCCGCTCTGCGCCGAAATACTTGACGGTCTCATAGTTCAGCAGGCTGTCGATCGCCTTCTGGTTGGCGTCGGTGTCCTGATCGTTCATCTGCCTGCGCAGCTTGACCCGCCACTCGGTGACCCGGAAGGTGAAGGTCACATAGGCCCAGATCGTCACCAGCACGACCGCCATGTACCACACGTCGAACACCACCGCGAAGATGATCGCCACCATCGTCAGTTCGAGGATCAGCGGCCCGACCGAGAACAGCATGAAGCGCAGCAGGAAATCGACGCCCTTCACCCCGCGCTCGATGATCCGGCTGAGCCCGCCGGTCTTGCGGGTGATGTGATAGCGCAGGCTGAGCGCGTGGATATGGCTGAAGGTCTCCAGCGCCAGTTGCCGCAGCGCCCGCTGCCCGACGCGCACGAAGAGCGCGTCCCGAAGCTCGCCAAATCCGACCGAGGACAGCCGCGCCACGCCGTAGGCCACCGTCACCCCGACGGCGCCGATCGCCAGCAGCGCCCCCTCGCCCGTCTCGCCGGCCAGGCTGTCCACCGCCGCCTTGAAAAGGAAGGGGATCAGGATCGCGATCACCTTGCCAAGCACCAGCGCCAGCAGCGCCAGCACCACGCGGCGCTTCACCCAGCCCTGCCCCTCGGGCCACAGATAGGGCGCGACGCGCCGGATGGTGCGAATCCCGCTGCCGGGTTTGCGTGCCGCATGGTCCGTCATCTGCCTGTCTCTCCTCGCCCGACGCATTGGCGCCCGACGCATTGGCGCCCGCCGCATTGGTGCCCGCCGCATTGGCGCCCTTCGCGGGCCGTGGGCCGGTGTCGGTCCGGCCCGGATGCGATCCCGCGGGCCGGTGATGCGCGGCCCCGGATACAGGACCCGCCCGGTTACTTCAACGATTCACCAGCAGGTGAAACATGCCGCCCCGCCCAGGCGGCGGACCGGCACCGGCACGGCCACCGGAACCGGCAGCGCCCCCGCAGGTCGCGGTGCCGGTCACTCCTGCCCCGGAACCGTGAACACCTGCCCCGGATAGATCAGGTCGGGATCGCGGATCTGATCGCGATTCGCCTCGTAGACGCGGACATAGGCAAAGCCGTCGCCATACGTGTCGGTGGCGATCGCCCAGAGGGTGAAGCCCGGCTGCACCGTCACCTGCACCACCTGCGGGCTGGTCGGCGCGCCCTCGGCAGACCCCGGCGGCCCCTCCGCCGCAGCCTCGGGGGCGGCACCGGCCAGCGTTTCGGGTGTCTGGGCTGCGAGTGGCTGGGCTGCGAGTGTCTGGGCTGCAGGCGCTTCGGGTGCTGCGGCGGCAGGCATGGCGGCGGCGGCAGGCATGGCGGCGGCGGGCGCCGCGGCCGCGGGGGCCAGCGCCGCCTGCATCGCCGCGTCCAGCACCTCGGCCGATTCGCGCTGGAACGGGGTTTCAAAGCGCGAGACGACCTTGCCGGAGCCATCCACCTCATCGACGCGCAGGGTGTAGAGCCCGCTTGCCAGTTCGGGCAGCGTCACCTGCCACGCCCCGCTCGGGGCAATCGGCACCGAGGCCAGGGCGGCATTGTCCACATAGACCCGCGCCTCGCCCGCGCCGCCCGCCCCCGCCCGGCCGGCCAGGGTGACCGCGCCTTCCGTGTCATAGCTGATCGAGTCGATCACCACATTGCCGCCCGGCCGCGACGGCGAGAGCACCGACAGGCGCGCGCCCTCCGACAGCAGCACCATCGGCGCCTCGGGGGCGGGCCCGGGGGCGGCTTCGGTTGCGCTCGGGGGCGCCAGCCCCATCTCTGCGGGTGCCGCGCCCTGCCCCGCCTCTGCGGCAGCCTCGGTCTGCGCCGCCGCCAGCCGCGGCGCAGAGTCCGCTGCCGCCTGCGGCCTCGGCGCCAGGATCACGCTTTGCCGCGAGATCGTCACCGCGCCGGCGGCATCGGTCGCCCGCAGCCTCAACTCGCGCGGCGCGCCGGTCAGCGGCAGGTCGGTCAGCAGCGCGAAATCCCCGCGCGCATTGGCCGATCCGCTGGCGATCTCTGCCCCGTCGGCCATCAGCGACACCTTCGCCCCCGGTGCGGCGCGGCCCGCCACCTGCACCCCGCCAGAGGCATCGGCGCGCACCGTGTCGAAGCTCGGCACCGCCTGGGCAGGATCGGCAGTTTCCGGCGCCGCCTCTGCCGTGGCTTCGGGTGCTGCGGCCGGCTCTGCCGCAACCGGCACGGCCGGCGGCGGAGCCTCGACCTCCTGAACCGGCGCCAGAAGCCACCAGATCAGCGCGCCAAGCGCCAGCCCGGCCAGCACGCCACCCGCCAGCCGCGCGCCGCCCCCGGCCGCGCCGGGCACAGCCACGCCCGCCCCTGCGCCGGCCGTGCCCGGGGCCGCCACGTCTTGAATCTCTCGCGTCATTCCCCGCATCCCCGTTGCAGCGCCCCCCGGCGCGCCCGTTGCAGCGCCCCCCGGCGCCTTTGTCCCGGCGCGCTTGCCGGCGCGCTTGCCGGCGCGCTTGAGCGAGCATAGCAACGCCGGTATCACCGGTCAAAGCAACTGCTGTCCCAGCCAGGCCCGAGGATGCCCGCCCGATGCCGAAATACACACGTTCCGTCTGCGTCTTCTGCGGCTCGCGCCCCGGCGCCCGGCCCGGCTATGTCGCGGCGGCCAGGGGCACCGGCGCCATGCTGGCGGCGCGGGGCTGGCGGCTGGTCTATGGCGCGGGCGATGTCGGGCTGATGGGCGAGGTGGCGCGCGCGGCGCAGGCGGCAGGGGGCGAGACCTTCGGCGTGATCCCCCTGCACCTGATCGGCAAGGAGATCGGCAAGCGCGACATCTCCACCTTCGTCGTCACCGAGACCATGCATGAACGCAAGAAGGTCATGTACATGAACTCCGACGCGATCGTGGTGCTGCCCGGCGGCGCGGGCACGCTGGACGAGCTGTTCGAGGTGGTCACATGGCGGCAGATCGGCCTGCACTCCAAGCCGATCTTCCTTCTGAATGCCGAAGGCTACTGGAACCCGCTGCTGGCGATGGCGCAGGCGGTGATCGACGAGGGTTTCGCCGAGCCCGCCCTTGCCAACTACATGCTGCCCGTCCCCGACCTTGCGGCGCTGGAGGCGGCGCTGGCCGCGGCGCTCGGCTAGGCGCTACATCGCCGCCAGATCCTCGACGACGATCCTTGCGATCTCGGGCAGCGGGTGGCCGGTCAGCGTCTTGGGCAATTCGGCGATCACCGCCCCGGCCAGCCCCGGCGCCATCGCGGCGCGCAGCGAGCCCAGCATCTGCGGCGGCGCGACCAGCACCAGACGGCCGATCTCCCCCGCCGCGCGCCGTGCTTCCAGATCGGCGGCAAGGTGGCGGGCAAAATCCTGTTCGGCCAGCCGGTGGAAATCCGTCTGCTCCATCGCCGATCGCGGCCCGCCGCCCGGTGCGTCGATCCGGCCCGGCTGATCGGTGCCCTGCTCGCGCGTCGGCGGGTTGTCGATCGCGGCCTTGTCCACCAGCCGCAACTCCGGCGTCTCGGCGGTGCCGGCATTCTCCAGCAGCAGCGCCTTGGCGCCATCGGCCACCACCACCCAGGTGCCCGTTTTCAGAAACAGCATCGCATCCTCCGTTCTGCCGGCCACCCTCCTCGGGGGCCTTCCCTTCACACGCCCTTCACACGCCCTTCGCATGGCGCCTTGCGCCGCCGCCCTGCCCTTTGCCCGATTGCCCCCCGCGCCTGGCGAGCCGCCGCAGGCGCGCGCTTGCAAAAGGCCCGCCACCGGGGCGGGCCTTCCGCAGACCTGTCCCGCCGCGATCACAGGCGCGCGGCGACGTTTTCCCAGTTCACCAGCTTGTCGAGGAAGTTGGTCAGATAGGCCGGCCGCCTGTTGCGGAAGTCGATGTAGTAGGAATGCTCCCACACGTCGCAGCCCAGCAGCGCGGTCTGGCCGAAACACAGCGGGTTGACGCCGTTCTCGGTCTTGGTGACCTTCAGGCTGCCATCCTTGTCCTTCACCAGCCAGGCCCAGCCCGAACCGAACTGGGCCGCGCCGGCGGCGGCAAACTCTTCCTTGAACTTGTCCACAGACCCGAAGGATTCGGTGATCGCGGCTTCCAGCTCGCCCGGCATCTTGCCCTCGGCCGGGCCCATCATTTCCCAGAACTGGGTATGGTTCCAGTGCTGGCTGACATTGTTGAAGATGCCGTTCTGCGCAACCGCGCCGGGCTGGTAGGTGCCCTTGACGATCTCCTCGACCGTCTTGCCCTCCCACTCGGTGCCGGCGACCAGCTTGTTGCCGTTGTCGACATAGGCCTTGTGGTGGAGGTCGTGGTGGTATTCCAGCGTTTCCCTGGACATGCCAAGCGACGCCAGCGCATCATGGGCATAGGGAAGATCGGGAAGGGTGAAAGCCATCTTGTCGGTCCTTTCGCGATGAAAACCTCTGGGTCTATAGAGGCGCCCCCCGCCGCGAGGTCAAGGGCAGAGCGGGCGAATTCCCGGCTGGTTTCCGCGCTCATCCCCGGCCGGGGAACAGCTCCGATCCCGGCCGCGCGGCGCTTTGCAGCACGCCGAAGCCATAGGCGGCGACCGAGCGGAAGCAAAGCACGGTGTAGTCCTCCGCGCCCGATGTCCACAGCGTGGCGGCGATCTGGCCGAGCCGCGTGCGGCGCACCTCGTCCGGTCCGAAGCTGGCAAAATCCACCGGAGAAAGCTTCATCAGCACCTCGGCCGCCTTCGGCCCCGCCACGCGGAAACTGGCCCGCGCATCCGACACATCGACCGCCAGCGCGTGCTGTCCCGCCAGCGCCCCGGCCAGTTGCGCCGCCACGCCCGGCGCCGCCGCATGGGGGCCGACCAGCAGCACTTCATCGGGGGACATCCAGCAGGCCGCCCAGGCCCCCGCCTCCACCCGCCGGCGCAGGCCCGGCACCGCGCAGCCTGTCGCCGCCAGCAGCGCCGCCGCCAGGTCAACCGAGGCGAGGTCGCCGCGCAGGCTGACCATGCCGGTCAGCCCCGCCTCTGTCACCGTCGCAAAGCCCCTGTAGCTGCGCCCTTCCAGCGCGCTGACGGCATCAGGCATTCTGCTTCTCCCCGTCCCTGTCGTAGAACACCTGATCGACCACGCGCGCCTGCACGATCCTGCCCCCCTCCACCGGGAAATCCAGCACCTCGCCCATCCGCTGCGGGCCCTTCAGCACCAGCCCCATCGCGATGCCCTTCTTCAGCACCGGCGAGTAGTAGCTGGATGTGACCCGCCCCTGCGTCCGCCGCTGGCCGTTGGCATTGACCCCCTCCGCCACCGCCAGCGCGCCATCGGGCAGCACCGATCCGTCCAGCGTTTCCAGCCCCACCAGCTTCCAGCGCTCGGGGCTGGCCATATGGCTGCGCTGCTGCGCGCGCTTGCCCAGATAGTCGGGCTTCTTGCCGGAAATCGCCCAGCCAAGGTTCAGGTCCTGCGGAATGACCGTGCCGTCGGTCTCGTCGCCGATCATGATGAAGCCCTTCTCGGCGCGCATCACATGCAGCGCCTCGGTCCCGTAGGGCATCGCCCCGAACTCGGCCCCCGCCGCGACGCAGGCGCGCCAGAAGGCAAGCCCCTCGGAGGCCGGCACCGCGACCTCATAGCTCAGCTCGCCCGAGAAGCTGATGCGGAACACCCGCGCCCGGAACCCCCCAGGAGTGCCTTCGGCAAAGGCCATGAACGGCAGCGCCTCGCGGCTGACATCCATGCCGCCGAGTGTCTCCAGCAGCCGCCGCGCCTTCGGGCCGACAATGGCGACCTGCGCGAACTGCTCGGTCAGGTTGGCGGTATGGACCTTCCAGTCCCACCACTCGCATTGCAGCCAGTCCTCCATATGCGCATGGATCCGGTCCGCGCCGCCGGTGGTGGTGTGGCACAGCCAGCTGTCCCCCGACAGCCGCACCACAACGCCATCGTCGATCACAAAGCCGTTGTCGTTGCACATCAGCCCATAGCGGCACTTGCCCACCGGCAGCGTGGACATGGTGCCGGTATAGAGCATGTCGAGGAAGCGCCCGGCATCCGCGCCCTTCACCAGGATCTTGCCAAGGGTGGAGGCGTCGAGCAGCCCGACATTGCTGCGGGTGTTGATAACCTCGCGGTTCACCGCCTCCTGCACGGTTTCGGCGCCGCGTCTGTAGCACCAGGGGCGGCGCCACTGGCCCACCGGCTCCCAACAGGCGCCCTCGGCCTCGTGCCAGTCATGCATCGGCGTGCGGCGCAGCGGCTGGAAGATCTCGCCGCGCGCCTCGGCCGCGATGGAGCCAAGGCTGATCGGGGTATAGGGCGGGCGGAAGGTGGTGGTGCCGGTTACGGGAATTTCTTGATGCAGAGTCTGAGAAAGCACTGCGATACCGTTGATGTTGCTGGTCTTTCCCTGATCCGTCGCCATGCCGAGCGTGGTGTAGCGCTTGGTATGCTCGACGCTTTCATAGCCCTCGCGCGCGGCAAGCTGCACGTCGGACACCTTCACATCGTTCTGATAATCCAGCCACATCTTCGATTTCAGCGCCGGGCCCGCGCCCTGCGGCATGATCCAGACCGGCAGCATCGGCGCCTCTGTCGGGCAACTCGCCTGCGGCGCCGGCCCCTCGCCGCCGGCAGCGGCATGGGCATCGGCCAGCACCGCCGCCGTATCGAGCAGGCCCGAGGCCGCTCCCGCCGTGGCCGCGATCGGCTGGCCGGCATCGCCGGTGGGCGGGCGGGCGGCATCAGGGCGGAACATTGCGCCGGCCGCGTCCCAGATCAGCTTGCCGCCGCAATGGCTCCACAGGTGCACGACCGGCGACCAGCCGCCCGACATCGCCACCGCGTCGCAGGCGATCTCCTCCAGCACCGCGCCCTCGCCCTCCTGCGCGCAGATGGCGACGCCGCTGACGCGCCTGCCGCCCCTGACCCTGGCGATGCCGCGCCCCTCCAGCACGCGGATGCCGCGGGCGCGGGCCTGCGCGGGCAGATCGCCCGTCGCGGCGGGCCGCGCGTCGATCACGGCGGCGACCACCAGCCCGGCATCGGCCAGCACCAGCGCGGTGCGATAGGCGTCATCGTTGTTGGTGACCACCACCGTGCGGGCGCCGGGGCTGACGGCCCAGTTCACCACATAGTCGCGCATCGCAGAGGCCAGCATCACGCCGGGAATGTCGTTGCCCGCGAAGGAGAGCGGCCGCTCGATGGCCCCGGTGGCGGCGATGAGCTTGCCCGCGCGGATCCGCCAGAGCCGATGCCGGGGCCGCCCGTCGCCGGGGCTGTGGTCCGCGACCCGCTCGCAAGCCAGCGCATAGCCGTGATCGTAGAGGCCCGAGACCGTCGTGCGCAGGCGCAGCGTGACATTGGCCATCCCTTCAAGGGTTTGAACGGCGTTCTTCACCCATGTATCGGCCGGCATCCCCTCGATCGGATCGCCATCCACCGGCGCGCGACCACCCCAATGCGCGGTCTGTTCCAGCAAGATCACGCGCCGGCCGGCGCGGCCCGCGGCGAGGGCCGCCGTCAGGCCCGCGATGCCGCCGCCTGCGATGACCACGTCCGCGAAGGCATAGGCCTGTTCGTAGCGGTCGGCATCGGCCTCTTGCGGCGCCTTGCCGAGGCCGGCAGACCGGCGGATGAGGGGTTCATAGACGTGTTTCCAGAACGGGCGCGGCCAGAGGAACATCTTGTAGTAGAAGCCCGCGGGCAAAAAGCGCGAGAGGCAGCCGCTCACCGCGCCGAGATCATGCTCGAGGCCCGGCCAGCGGTTCTGGCTGATCGCGCTCAGCCCGTCGAAGGTTTCGGTCGTGGTCGTGCGCTGGTTCGGCTCGAAGCGCGGGCCCTGCCCGAGGCCGACCAGCGCGTTCGGCTCTTCCGCGCCCGAGGCGAGGATGCCTCGCGGGCGGTGATACTTGAAGCTGCGGCCGACAAGCATCCGGTCGTTGGCCAGAAGCGAGGCGGCGAGCGTGTCGCCGGCAAGGCCGGTCATCGGCCTGCCGTCGAAGCGGAAGGTGAGGGGGACGCTGCGGTCGATCAGCCGGCCGCCGCGCGAGAGGCGCGCGCTCATTCTCCGGCCTCCCAGCCGGGCCTGCGCGCCCGGATTGCCGCGAGGATGTCCGGCGGCGGCCCGGAGGTCCGGGCCGGATAGGTGCCGAACACCTCGAGCGTGGCGGTGCAGCGGGCAGCGAGGAACCACTTGCCGCAGCCATGGGCATGGCGCCAGCGTTCGAAATGCACGCCCCTGGGGTTCTTGCGCGCGAACATGTAGTCCTCGAATGCCGCGTCGCTGTGGCCGGGGCCGCGCCGCTTCAGATGCGCCTCGCCGCCCGGGGCAAGCTCGGTTTCCTCGGCGCGGATGCCGCAATGGGGGCAGGTGAGGATCAGCATGCCCGCGGGCGGTCCCGGGGCGGGCGCCGGGGGCTTCGCGCCCCCGGACCCCCGCGGGATATTTTGACCGGCAAGAAGCGGCGGGGCATCAATGCGCCACCCCGGCCGCGACGCTTTCGTCGATGAAGCGGCCCTCCCTGAAGCGGTCGAGGCCGAATTCGGCGGCGAGCGGGCCGGGCTCGCCTCTGGCGACAAGCTCCGCCATCGCCCAGCCCGATCCGGGGATCGCCTTGAAGCCGCCGGTGCCCCAGCCGCAATTGACGAAGATGCCGCCCACCGGGGTTTTGGACAGGATCGGCGAGCGGTCGCCGGTCATGTCGACGATGCCGCCCCATTGCCGGAGCATCTTCAGGCGCGAGAGCATCGGAAAGGTCTCGATCAGGGCGCGGACGGTTTCCTCGACATGCTGCCACGATCCGCGCTGCGTGTAGTTGTTGAAGCCGTCGGTGCCGCCGCCGATCACCATCTCGCCCTTGTCGGACTGGCTCAGGTAGCCATGCACGGTGTTGGCCATCACCACCACGTCCAGACAGGGCTTGACGGGTTCCGAGACGAGGGCCTGCAGTGCCATGCTCTCGATCGGCAGGCGGAAGCCGGCCATTTCGGCCAGTACCGAGGAATGGCCGGCGACGACGAGGGCGAGCTTGCGGCAGTCGATGGCGCCCTTCGTGGTGTCGATGCCCTGCACCTGGCCGCCCGCGATGCGCACCCCCGTGACCTCGCATTGCTGGATGATGTCCATGCCCATGGCCGAGCAGGCGCGGGCATAGCCCCAGGCGACGGCGTCATGGCGGGCGGTGCCGCCGCGCGGCTGATGGAGCGCGCCGAGGACCGGGTAGCGCGGGCCCGCGATGTTCATGATCGGCACCAGTTCCCTGACCCTGGCAGGCTCGATCCAGCGGGTTTCGACGCCTTGCAGGGCGTTGGCATGGACGGTGCGCCGGTAGCCCCGCACCTCGTGATGGGTCTGCGCCAGCATCAGAAGGCCCCGGGGGCTGAACATGACGTTGTAGTTCAGATCCTGCGACAGCGTTTCATAGAGGCTGCGGGCCTTTTCGTAGATCGCCGCCGAGGGATCCTGCAGGTAGTTCGACCGGATGATGGTGGTGTTGCGCCCGGTATTGCCGCCGCCGAGCCAGCCCTTCTCGATCACCGCGACATTGCGGATGCCGTGGTTCTTGCCGAGGTAGCAGGCGGTGGCGAGCCCGTGGCCGCCGGCGCCGACGATGACCACGTCGTATGCCTTCTTCGGCGCGGGGCTGTGCCAGGCCCGCTGCCAGCCCGAATGCCAGCGCAGCGCCTCGCGGGCCACGGCGAAGACCGAATATCGCGTCATGTCCTTGCCCCGTTGCTGCGCCCCCGTCCGAATGCGAACCCGCGGGCGAATCTGCGGGCGCCGCGCGCGGGCGCCCTGCCCGCTTCATCGCCGCTTCGCAGCCTCGCGGCAGCGCGGCAAGCGGCGCAATCGGGACGAATGCGACATGGCGGGCCAGGGGCGCGGGTGGAGGGCGGACGGGGCGGGTCGGCGCGCTGCGACAGATCGCGCGGGCGCGGGGCGGCGGCGGGGCCCAGTTCGGGCTTTTGCGCGGGGCCGCGAGGCCCTACATGGGGGCAGAGTTGCGGAGGAAACATGCTGTTCTGGATCCTGACCATCGCGCTGGCCCTTGCCGTGGCGCTCTGTCTGGCGCGGGCCCATGCGCGCGCGCCCGGCAGCGATGCGCCGGCCGCCGCCTATGACCTGCGGGTGTTCCGAGACCAGCTGGCAGAGCTGGACCGCGACCTTGCCCGCGGCGTGATCGGCCACGAGGATGCCGAGCGGGCGCGCACCGAGATCTCGCGCCGGATCCTCGAGGCGGACCGGCAGGCGGGGGCGGGCGAGGTGCAGCGGGCCGGCCCCGCGCCCCATGCGCTGGCGCTGTTCGGGGCGCTGGTGCTGGCGGGGTCGTTCTTCCTTTATCAGCATCTGGGCGCGCCGGGATACGGCGACCTGCCGCTGGCGCGCCGGCTGGCGATGGCCGAGGCGCGCCATGCCGCGCGGCTGCCGCAGGAGGCGGCGGAGGCTGCCGCCGCCGGGCAGATCGCGCCGCCGCCCGCGCCCGATGCGCAGATGGCCGGACTGATGGACAGGCTGCGCGCGGCTGTGGGCGCGCGCCCGGACGACCGGCAGGGGCTGGAGCTTCTGGCGCGCAACGAGGCGGCGCTTGGCAATTATCGCGCCGCATGGGAGGCGCAGCGCCGGCTGATCGCGCTGAAGGGCGAGGAGGCGACGGGCGAGGATCATGCCGCGCTGGCGGAACTGATGGTGCTGGCGGCGGGCGGCGTGGTGTCGCCCGAGGCAGAGCGGGTGCTGCTCCGCGCGCTGGAGCTGGACCCGCGGAACCCCAGCGCGCGCTACTTCCTCGGGCTGATGCTGGCGCAGGCGGGGCGGCCGGACCGGACCTTCACCATCTGGCGCGGGCTGCTGGAGGAGGGTCCGCAGGACGCGCCCTGGATGGCGCCGATCCGGGGGGCCATCGGCGAGCTGGCCTGGCTGGCGGGGGAGGAGGGCTATCAGCCGCCCTCGCCCGCCATGCGCGGGCCGGACGCGGCCGCCATGCAGGCGGCGGCGGAGATGGACCCCGAGGCGCGCGCGGAGATGATCCGCGGCATGGTCGAGGGGCTGAACGCGCGGCTGGCCGCAGAGGGCGGCACGGCGGAGGAATGGGCGCGGCTGATCGGCGCGCTGGGGGTTCTGGGCGAGACCGGGCGGGCCGACGCGATCTGGACCGAGGCGCAGGACATCTTCGCCGCCTCGCCGGACGATCTGGAGACGGTGGCGGCGGCGGCGCGTTCGGCGGGCGTGCTGCAATGATCTGCGAGACGATGGCGGAGTTCGCCGCGGCGATCCCGCCGATGCGGGCGCTGGCGGGGCTCGACCTTGGCACGAAGACCATCGGCGTGGCGGTGTCGGACCGGTTCCGCAGCGTCGCCTCGCCGCTTCGCACGATCCGGCGCGAGAAGTTCACCCTCGACGCGGCGCAGGTGCTGGCCATCGCGGCGGAGCGCGAGCTTGGCGGGCTGATCCTTGGCCTGCCGTTCAACATGGACGGATCGGAAGGGCCGCGCTGCCAGTCCACCCGCGCCTTTGCCCGCAACCTCGGCCGGCTGACCGACCTGCCGATCGGCTATTGGGATGAACGGCTCTCCACCGTGGCCGCCGAACGCGCGCTGCTGGAGGCCGATACCTCGCGCAGGCGCCGCGCCGAGGTGATCGACCATGTGGCGGCGGGCTATATCCTGCAAGGGGCGCTGGACCGGCTGGCGCATCTGGGCCGGCAGGGATGAGCGATACCCCGAAACGCGGCGGGATCGAAAGCCCCTGCATCAAGCTCTGCGCAATACATCCCGCCGAGGGGATCTGCATCGGCTGCTACCGCACCCTCGCCGAGATCGGCGGCTGGAGCACGATGAGCCCCGAGGCGCGGCGCGCGGTGATGGCCGACCTGCCGGCCCGCGCGTCCAGGGTCGCGGGCGCGCAGGCGGGCGGGCGCGGCGGGCGGCTGCGGCTGCGGCGCAAGGATCAGTAGCCAAGCGCCTTGCGGATCATGTTCAGCGCGACGACCGCGAGAAACAGCGCGAACACCCGTTTCAGCGGCCCGGGGTTCATCCGGTGCGCCAGCGCGGCGCCCATCGGGGCGGTGATCAGCGTCATGGCGATGGTGACCGCGAAGGCGGGCAGGTTGACCGCCCCCACCGTGAAGGGCGGCGCGCCGGGCACCGGCACCAGCAGGAAGGCCACCGCCGAGGGCAGCGCGATGGTGATGCCGAAGCCCGCCGCGGTCGCGACGGCGCGGTGGATCGGCACGTTGTAAAGCGTCATCAGGGGCACGCCGAAGCTGCCGCCGCCAATGCCCATCAGCACCGACAGGAAGCCCACCGCCGCCGACAGCGGTGCGCGCGCGGCCAGCCCCGGCATCTGCGGGCCAAGCCGCCAGTGCGCGCGCCCCGCGGCCATGTAGAGCGCGACGATCAGCGCCAGCAGCCCGAAGATCGCCTGCAGCGCCTGGGTGCGCAACTGCGCCACCACCAGCACGCCGATCAGCGCGCCCGCCGCGATGCCGGGCGCCCAGTGGCGCAGGATCCGCCAGTCCACCGCGCCCTTGCGGTGATGCGCCAGCACCGAGCGGGCCGAGGTCACGATGATGGTGGCGAGCGAGGTGGCAAGGCAGATGCGCATCACGCCGGGGCTGTCATGGCCGAGCGCGACGAAGATGTAGTAATAGGCCGGCACCAGCACGATGCCGCCGCCCACCCCCAGAAGCCCCGCCACCAGCCCGGCAAGCGCGCCGGCGACCAGAAGCAGCGCCAGCATCGGCAGCAGTGTGGAGATGTCCGGCATCTGCGAGTCCCGTCCCGTTCGCGGCCAGACCTAGCGCAAGGCGCGGCGGGTGGGAAGGCGGGGGCGGCAGATGCCGGGGCGCAGGACTTGCGACGGGTTTGCGACGGCAGGGGTTTGCGAAGGCGGGGGGTTGCGAAGG
>DIVD01000004.1:15775-18977 GCA_002423245.1 Rhodobacteraceae bacterium UBA6141 | reverse complement strand
GGGTGCAACTGACGCCCGGGGTGCAGGCGGCCCGCCCGCCAGGGGCTTGCGGCCGGCCGCGCTACATCTCGGTCATCAGCTGGCGCTTGGCTTCGTGCATGCATTCGGCCAGCTTGGCGCGGATCGTGGCCTCGGTCGCAAGGCCGCCCAGATCGGCGGCCAGCTTGCGCACCACATCGGCATCGCCCGCCTCCTCGAAATCGGCGCGCACCACCTCGGCGGCATAGGCCGCCGCATCGTCACCCGACTTGCCCAGAAGGCCCGCCGCCCAGAGGCCGGCGAGCTTGTTGCGCCGCGCCTCGGCCTTGAACTGAAGCTCGGCGTCATGCGCGAACTTGTTCTCGAACGCATTTTCACGATCGTCGAAGGTGGTCATGGCTGGCCCATCCTGCTGCAATATCCGTTGCCCCCATATGCCCGCGCAGGCGCCGCGCCGCAAGTCCCGGATGCAGCAGGGCGCGCCCGAGTTGCGTGCCCGACTTGCACCCCGCCTTGCGGTTCCGGGCGCCTTGGCCTATAGGGGCCGGGACCCCCCGGTGGCCCGTGCCAGCCGGGGCGCGGCCCGTCCGCGCCGCACCGACTGCTGACCGAAGGAAGCGCCCATGGCACCGCGTCGCAAGAAGATCTACGAAGGCAAGGCCAAGATCCTGTACGAAGGCCCCGAGCCGGGCACCCTGATCCAGTATTTCAAGGATGACGCGACCGCCTTCAACGCCCAGAAGAAGGCGACGATCGAGGGCAAGGGCGTGCTGAACAACCGCCTGTCGGAGTTCTTCATGACCGGGCTGACCAATATCGGCGTGCCCAACCACTTCATCCGCCGCGTGAACATGCGCGAGCAGCTGATCCGGCAGGTGGAAATCGTGCCGCTGGAAGTGATCGTGCGCAACTTCGCCGCGGGCTCGATCTCCAAGCGGCTGGGGCTGGAGGAAGGCACCGCGCTGCCGCGGCCGATCGTCGAATACAGCTACAAGAACGACGAGCTTGGCGACCCGATGGTGTCCGAGGAATACATCGTCGCCTTCGGCTGGGCCAACCAGCAGGATCTCGACGACATCGTGGCGCTGGCGCTGCGCGTGAACGATTTCCTGTCGGGCGTGTTCTACGGCGTCGGCATCAAGCTGATCGACTTCAAGATCGAGCTTGGCCGGGTCTGGGACGGCGATTTCATGCGGCTGATCGTGGCCGACGAGATCTCGCCCGACAGCTGCCGGCTGTGGGACGTGAAGACCGGCCAGAAGCTCGACAAGGACGTGTTCCGCCGCGACCTCGGCAGCCTGACCGACGCCTATTCCGAGGTGGCCCGCCGGCTTGGCGTGCTGCCGGGCAACACCGCGCCGCTCGGCAAGCCGACGCTGATCAACTGAGGCGCCCCCGGGGCGGACCGACATGAAGGGAAGGGCTGGCCGATGAAGGCGCGCGTGCATGTGATGCTGAAGGACGGGGTTCTCGATCCGCAGGGCGAGGCGGTGCGCCATGCGCTTGGCTCGCTGGGGTTCGCCGGCGTCGAGGCGGTGCGGCAGGGCAAGGTGATCGAACTGGATCTGGCCGCGACCGACAGGGCGGCGGCCGAGGCCGAGGTCAGGGCGATGTGCGAGAAGCTGCTGGCGAACACGGTGATCGAGAAGTACACGATCGAACTTGCGTGACGTTCTTCAGAGTCCGGATGAGCTTGCGGACGCAACCAGTTGAAACCTGGGTATAAAGGCCTGTTCTGCGGCGGCGGCGGCTTCGGGGGGTGGCGTACGGGGCCGCGAGTGGAGCGGTTGCGCAGCGGATCATCGGGCCGGGGCGGTGACGGCGGGTCTGGCGCCGGCCCTCGCGGGATGCGGCGCCGGGCCCCATCGCGGGCCCGCCCCTTGCAGCCCCCCGCCCGGGCAACTAAGACTCCGGCAAGGAACAGGCGGTTATGGTCCCCGAGGACAGCAGAGGCAGGCGGCGAGATGCAAGACCCGATCGATCTTTACATGAACACCCTTGTCCCGATGGTGGTCGAACAGACCAGCCGGGGCGAGCGGGCCTATGACATCTATTCGCGCCTGCTGAAGGAGCGGATCATCTTCCTGTCGGGCCCGGTGCATGACGGCATGTCCACGCTGATCTGCGCGCAACTGCTGTTCCTCGAGGCGGAGAACCCGTCCAAGGAGATCAGCATGTACATCAACAGCCCCGGCGGCGTGGTGACAAGCGGGCTGTCGGTCTATGACACGATGCAGTACATCAAGCCGAAGGTCTCGACGCTGGTGATCGGGCAGGCGGCCTCGATGGGATCGCTGCTGCTGACGGCGGGCGAAAAGGGAATGCGCTTCAGCCTGCCCAACAGCCGGGTGATGGTGCACCAGCCCTCGGGCGGCTATCAGGGGCAGGCGACGGACATCATGATCCACGCCCGCGAGACCGAGAAGCTGAAGCGCCGGCTGAATGAAATCTACGTGAAGCATACCGGGCAGGATCTGGCGACGGTGGAGGCCGCGCTGGAGCGCGACAACTTCATGTCGGCGGAAGAGGCCAAGGAATGGGGCCTGATCGACGAGATTCTGGCAGATCGCGGCAAGGCCGAAGAGGCGAAGTGACCGCGCCCGCCGCGGATGGCCCTGCCGGGCGGCGGGCATTTTGACATTGTGATGAACAGGGGGCTGCCCTAGACTTTCGGGAAAGGGCAGCTCCGGGATCGCCGGGGACAGGTCCAGGCAAGGGCACCCAGGCAGGCCGCAGAGGATACCGATGGCGAACAATTCCGGCAGCGACAGCAAGAATACCCTCTATTGCTCGTTTTGCGGCAAGAGCCAGCATGAGGTGCGCAAGCTGATCGCCGGCCCGACCGTTTTCATCTGCGATGAATGCGTCGAGCTGTGCATGGACATCATCCGCGAGGAAACCAAGACCTCGGGGCTGAAGGCGACCGACGGCGTTCCGACGCCGCGCGACATCTGCAAGGTGCTGGACGATTACGTGATCGGCCAGGAACATGCCAAGCGCGTGCTGTCGGTGGCCGTCCACAACCATTACAAGCGGCTGAACCACGCCTCGAAATCCGCCGATATCGAGCTGGCGAAGTCGAACATCCTGCTGATCGGCCCGACCGGCTGCGGCAAGACCCTGCTGGCCCAGACGCTGGCACGGATCCTCGACGTGCCCTTCACGATGGCGGACGCGACCACGCTGACCGAGGCGGGATATGTCGGCGAGGATGTCGAGAACA
>DIVD01000004.1:0-15652 GCA_002423245.1 Rhodobacteraceae bacterium UBA6141 | reverse complement strand
TCATCTGCGGCGGCGCCTTTGCCGGGCTCGAACGGATCATCGCGCAGCGGGGCAGGGGCTCCGGCATGGGCTTCGGCGCCGAGGTGAAGGATCCCGATGCGCGCGGCGTCGGCGAGATGTTCATGGAACTGGAGCCGGAGGACCTGCTGAAGTTCGGGCTGATCCCGGAATTCGTCGGCCGCCTGCCGGTGATCGCCACCCTGACCGACCTTGACGAGGAGGCGCTGGTCACCATCCTGACCGAGCCGAAGAACGCGCTGGTCAAGCAGTACCAGCGGCTGTTCGACATCGAGGGCGTGAAGCTGACCTTCACCGACGACGCGCTGAAGGCGATCGCCAAGCGCGCGATCAAGCGCAAGACCGGCGCGCGCGGCCTGCGCTCGATCATGGAGGATATCCTGCTCGACAGCATGTTCGAACTGCCGGGGCTGGCGACGGTGGAAGAGGTGGTGGTGAACGAGGATGCGGTCGATACCCCCGGCGCGAAACCGCTGCTGATTCATTCCGAGGCAAAGAAGGAACCGGCGGCCGCCAAGGCGCGTTGATCCGGCGTCTCGAAGGTGTCGAAAGGGCGGTTCCGCAAGGTGCCGCCTTTTCTTTTGCAAGGTCGTACGAGGTGCGGAAGAGGAGGGCCGGCGCCGCTCCCGGACCATCCGAAGCCGGGGGCCAGCCCCCGGACCCCCGGGATATTTCCGCCAGCAAGAAGCGCAGGCCGCGCTTCCCCTTGCCCTTCCCCTTCCCCCTTTGCCTTGTAAAAATATCCTCGGGGGCCCGGGGGCAGACGGCCCCCGGCGGCCAGCGACAGGCGCGGCCTCCTATGCTCTGGACCTCGCCCCGCGCTCTTGTATAAGGGGAGGCAGCCCTGTTGCGGAGATCGCCGATGAAATTCCTGCTTCGCCTGCTGACCTGGTGGAACGGCCAGACGCTTGGAACCCAGCTGTTCACCGCGCGCCGGGGGGTGAAGGTGGGCGAGGACGATCAGGGCAACGTGTTCTACCGGACCGCCGACGGCAAGCGCCGCTGGGTGATCTACAACGGCGAATCCGAGGCAAGCCGGATCGCGCCCGACTGGCATGGCTGGCTGCATTTCACCTGGGACCAGAGCCCCGCCGATGCGCCGCTGCCGCACAAGCCCTGGGAAAAGCCCCATGTCCCGAACCTGACCGGCACCCCCGCCGCCTATGTTCCCCCCGGCTCGATCCGTCGCGCGGTTCCGGCCGAACGGCGCGATTACGAGGCGTGGCAACCGGAATAACCCGATGTCCGAGACACGTGCAGAAATCCTGACCGGCGCCGTGGTGCTGGTTGCGGCGATCGGCTTTGCGGTCTATGCGGGCCTCGGATCCGGCCTTGCCCGCGCGCCGGCGAGCTATGAGTTGACCGCGAGCTTCCGGTCGGTGGAGGGGATCGACGTCGGCACCGATGTGCGGATGGCAGGGATCAAGGTCGGCAGCGTCACCTCGCTGGCGCTGAACCCGCAGACCTTCTTTGCCGATGCGACCGTGTCGATGCGCGAGGATATCCTTTTGCCCGATGACAGCGCGATCCTGGTCGCCTCGGAGGGGTTGCTGGGCGGGGCCTTCGTCGAGATCCTGCCGGGGGGCAGCCCGGTGAACCTCGAACCCGGGGAGGAGATCGTGGATACGCAGGGCGCGGTGTCGGTGCTGTCGCTGATGATGAGCTTTGCGGGCGGCGGCGGCGATGCGGCACCTGCCGCGGCCGGGGCGGCGGAATGAGCCTTGCCGCGCGGGTCGCGCCGGTGCTGCTGGCCTCGGTGCTGCTGGCATCCGTGCTGCTGGCGGGGCCGCTTGCCGGCCAGGAGGGCGAGCCGCTGCTGCTGGAGGAGGGCCTCGAGGCCGAAGACCTGCCTGCGCTGCCGGTGACGCCCGAGGCGCTGCAGCCGGAAAGTTCAATCGATTCCGAAACGGCGGGCGCGGTGGCAAGTGCGCGCGGCGCGATGCTGCGCGGGCTCGACCGGGTGAGCGGGCAGAGCACCGACCTGACGCTGGCCAGCGGGCAGACGAAGGCGATGTTCCGGCTGGAGGTGAGCCTGTCCGACTGCCGCTATCCGGTGACGGATCCGAGCTCCGACGCCTTTGCCCATGTCACGATCCGGGATCGCGGCGAGGTGGTGTTCAACGGCTGGATGACGGCGGCAAGCCCGGCGCTGTCGGCGCTGGACCATCCGCGCTACGACATCTGGGTTCTGGGCTGCGACGGGATCTGAGGCTCGGGGTTTTCTAGCCTGCGCCCGGAGCGCGGCTTGCCGAGGCCGGCAGCGCGCCCGCCGGGCCGAAGCGCACATCGCCCCGCGCCACCGCCGGTTCCAGCAGCTTGCGGAACGCGTCCCGGGGCATCTCGATCCCGCCGAGGCTGGCCAGATGCGGGGTCAGGAACTGGGTGTCAAGCAGGGTGAAGCCCTGCCCGCGCAGCCGGTCCACCAGCCAGACCAGCGCCGCCTTGGACGCATCGCTGCGGGTCGAGAACATGCTTTCCGCGAAGAAGGCGGCGCCGACAGACACGCCGAACACCCCGCCGACGAGCGCGCCCTCCTGCCGCACCGCGATGGAATGGGCATGGCCGGCCCCGTGCAGCCCCGCGTAAAGCCGCATCAGCGCCGGGTTGATCCAGGTTTCCTCGCGGTTCGCGCAGGCGGCGACCACCTCGGTGAAATCGGTGTCGGCGCTGGCGGTGAAGCGGCCCTGCCGCATCCGTTTCGCCAGCGAGCGCGAGATGTGGAAGCCGTCCAGCGGCAGGATGGCGCGGATCCGCGGCTCGATCAGGCTGAAGCCGGGATCGTCGCGGCTTTCGGCCATCGGGAAGGCGCCGGCGGCATAGACCTCCAGCATCAGCAGCGGCGGCACATCGAGGCCGCGGGGCGGGCTCATGGCGCGCGCTCCGACGCGCGGGGCAGCGCGCAGGGGCGCCTCCCCGTCATGAGCGCCGCAGTCAGGGGCGCCGCAGTCAGGGGCGCCGCAGTCAGGGGCGCCGTCAGGAGAGGGAGTCCGCCAGCCACCGTTCCAGCCAATGGATCGAGTAATCGCCCTTGAGGATGTCCGGCTCCTCCAGCAGGGCGTGGAACAGCGGCACCGTGGTATCGACGCCGTCCACGATCAGCTCGCCAAGCGCCCGCTTCAGACGGGCCAGCGCCTCGGGCCGGTCGCGGCCGTGCACGATCAGCTTGCCGATCAGGCTGTCGTAATAGGGCGGGATCGTGTAGCCGGCATAAAGCGCCGAATCCATCCGCACCCCCAGCCCGCCGGGCGCGTGAAAGACGTTGACCCTGCCGGGGCAGGGCACGAAGTCGGGCAGCCTTTCGGCATTGATCCGCGCCTCGATCGCATGGCCGTTCAGCACCAGATCCTCCTGCCCGAAGGACATCGGCAGGCCCGCGGCAACCCGGATCTGCTCGCGCACCAGATCGACGCCGAAGATCGCCTCGGTCACCGGGTGTTCCACCTGCAGGCGGGTGTTCATCTCGATGAAGTAGAAGTTGCCATCCTCGTAGAGGAACTCGATGGTGCCGGCGCCGACATAGTTGATCGCGGCCACGGCGTCGGCGCAGGTCTTGCCGATGCGGGCGCGGGTTTCGGCGTCGATGGCGGGGCCCGGGGCCTCTTCGAGCAGCTTCTGGTGGCGGCGCTGCAAGGAGCAGTCGCGCTCGCCCAGATGCACGGCGCGGCCCTTGCCATCCCCGAAGATCTGGATCTCGATATGGCGGGGACGTTGCAGGTATTTCTCGAGATAGACCTCGTCATTGCCGAAGGCGGCCTTCGCCTCGGACCGCGCGGTGCGGAAGGCGACCTCCAGCCCTTCGGCATCGCGGGCGACCTTCATGCCGCGCCCGCCGCCGCCGGCCGTGGCCTTGATGATCACCGGATAGCCGATCTCGGACGCGATGCGCTGCGCGTCATCGACCGTCGCAACGCCGCCGGCCGATCCGGGCACGCAAGGAACGCCCAGCCGCCTCATCGTGTCCTTGGCGGTGATCTTGTCGCCCATGATGCGGATATGCTCGGCGGTGGGGCCGATGAAGCCGATCTCGTGGTCTTCGAGCACCTGCACGAAGGCGGCGTTCTCGGAGAGGAAGCCATAGCCGGGATGGATCGCCTCGGCGCCGGTGATCTCGCAGGCCGAGACGATGGCGGGCACCGAAAGGTAGCTGTCGGTCGCGGAGGGCGGCCCGATGCAGACGGATTCGTCGGCCATGCGCACATGCATCGCATCGCTGTCGGCGGTGGAGTGCACCGCGACCGACCTGATTCCCATCTCCTGGCAGGCACGGATGACGCGGAGCGCGATCTCGCCCCGATTGGCGATCAGGATCTTCTCGAACATCGTTTGTTACCTTCCGCGGCCCTACTCGACGATCATCAGCGGCGCGCCGTATTCGACCGGGCTGCCGTCCTCGACGAGTATGCGCTTCACGATGCCGGATTTGGGCGCCGGGATGTGGTTCATGGTCTTCATCGCCTCGACGATCAGCAGCGTCTGGCCTTCCTTCACCGCATCGCCCACCGACACGAAGGGCGCGGCGCCCGGTTCGGCGGCCAGATACACGGTGCCGACCATCGGCGAGGCGACGGCGCCGGGATGGCGGGCAGGATCCTCGGAGGCTGCGGGCGCTGCGGGGGCGCCCGAGGCGGCGGAGGCAGGGACCGGCGCTGCCGCATAGACCGGCGCCGGGGCGGCAACCGCGGGCGCCTGCTTGACGACGCGGACATCGAGGCTGTCATTCTCGCCATATTCGCGCATCACGGCAAGCTCGGTCAGGTCATTCTTGTTCAGAAGCTCCGCCAATGCCTGGATGAAGGCCACATCGGTTTCATGGGGATGTTTGGTCATTGCCGTCCTCGGAAGGTGTGGTGCCGCCCGTCTGTCGCGGGCTCCGCCTTGGTCGCTGGGGTTATACGCGCTTGCTCCGGGCGAGGAAAGCCGCGAGTTGGGCGCCCGGGCGCGCCGTCATCTGCCGAAAAACCGGGCAGGCGGGGCGCGTGGTGCCGCGGATGCGGCCGGGGGGCGCGGCGCGCGTCGGGATGGTATTTTACCGTTTGATAAAAAACCCGGGCTGTGCCAGCCTTTCCCTGCACGCAACGCGAGGGAGGTCCGGGTGACCAACAGCCAGCTGACGCCGGGGATCGTGCCCGGACGGCTTTCGCCGGAAAGCTATGCCGGGAACTTCGCCGACATCGCGCCGCCGCTGGATCCGCATGAGGTGCAGGTGGCGGCGGATCGCTGCTATTTCTGCCATGACGCGCCCTGCGTGGCGGCCTGTCCCACCGCCATCGACATTCCGCTGTTCATCCGCCAGATCGCCACCGGCACGCCCGAGGCCGCGGCGCGCACCATCTTCTCGCAGAACATCCTTGGCGGCATCTGCGCGCGGGTCTGCCCCACCGAGACGCTGTGCGAGGGCGCCTGCGTGCGCGAGGCGGCAGAGGGCAGGCCGGTCGCGATCGGCCGCCTGCAACGCCACGCGACCGACAGGCTGATGGCCCGCAACGCGCATCCCTTCCCCCGCGCGGAGCCCAGCGGCAAGCGCGTCGCGGTGGTCGGCGCGGGGCCTGCGGGGCTGTCGGCGGCGCACCGGCTGGCGATGAAGGGGCACGAGGTCACGCTTTACGACGCGCGGCCCAAGGCGGGCGGGCTAAACGAATATGGCATCGCCGCCTACAAGGTCGCGGGCGGCTTCGCGCAGGCCGAGGTGGACTGGCTGATGGGCATCGGCGGCATCGCGGCGAAGCCCGGCACCATGCTGGGCCGCGACATCACGCTGGACGGCCTGCAGGCAGGGCATGACGCGGTGTTCCTCGGCCTCGGGCTTGGCGGCGTCAACGCGCTGCGGGTCGAGGGCGAGGACATGGCGCATGTGCTGCCCGCGACCGGGTTCATCCGCGAATTGCGGCAGGCCGCTGACCTTGCCGCGCTGCCGATCGGCCGGGATGTGGTGGTGATCGGCGGCGGCATGACCGCGATCGACGCCGCGGTGCAGGCGAAGCTGCTGGGGGCGGAAACCGTCTCGCTGGTCTATCGCCGGTCCCGCGCCGCGATGGGCGCGAGCGTGGTGGAGCAGGACCTCGCCGCCTCGAAGGGCGTGCGGATCATCTGCAACGCGGCGCCCCTGCAGATCATCGGCAACGGTGCGGTGGCCGAGGTGGAGTTCGCCTATACCGGCGAGGTGGCGCCCGAGGCGGGCGGCCGCCCCGGCCTGCAGCTTCTGCCGCAGACCTTCCGGCTGCGCGCAGACCAGGTGTTCAAGGCCATCGGCCAGACGCTGGACGAGATGCCGAAGGGCCTCGCTCTCGCGGGCGGCAAGATCGCCGTCACCGGCCCGGGCCGCACCAGCCTGGCGGGCGTCTGGGCCGGCGGCGACTGCGCGGCGGGCGGCGACGATCTGACGGTGACGGCGGTGGCCGAGGGCCGCGACGCCGCCGAGGACATCCACCTTTTCCTGACCGGGAGCGCGGCGCATGGCTGACCTGACCACCACCTTCATCGGCATCACCTCTCCGAACCCGTTCTGGCTTGCCTCCGCGCCGCCGACCGACAAGGAATACAATGTCCGCCGCGCCTTTCAGGCGGGCTGGGGCGGGGTGGTGTGGAAGACGCTCGGCGCCGAAGGCCCGCCCGTCGTCAACGTGAACGGCCCGCGCTATGGCGTGGTGCATGGCGCGGACCGCCGGGTGCTGGGTCTCAACAATATCGAGCTGATCACCGACCGCCCGCTGGAGGTGAACCTGCGCGAGATCAAGTCGGTCAAGCGCGACTGGCCGGACCGGGCGCTGGTCATCAGCCTGATGGTCCCCTGCGACGAGGAAAGCTGGAGGGACATCCTCGCCCGCATCGAGGATACCGGCGCCGACGGGGTAGAGCTGAACTTCGGCTGCCCGCATGGCATGGCCGAACGCGGCATGGGATCGGCCGTGGGGCAGGTGCCCGAATACATCGAAATGGTGACGCGCTGGGTGAAGACGCACTCGCGCATGCCCTGCATCGTCAAGCTGACGCCCAACATCGCGGACATCCGCAAGCCGGCCGAGGCGGCGAAGCGCGGCGGGGCGGATGCGGTCAGCCTCATCAACACCGTCAATTCCATCACCGCGGTCAATCTCGACAGCTTCGCGCCCGAGCCGATGATCGACGGCAAGGGCACCCATGGCGGCTATTGCGGCCCGGCGGTGAAGCCGATCGCGCTGAACATGGTGGCGGAAATCGCCCGCAGCGCCGAAACCCGCGGCCTGCCGATCAGCGGCATCGGCGGCATCACCACCTGGCGCGACGCGGCGGAGTTCATGGCGCTTGGCGCGGGTAACGTGCAGGTCTGCACCGCCGCGATGACCTACGGCTTCAAGGTGGTGCAGGAGATGATCTCGGGCCTGTCGGACTATCTGGACGGCAAGGGCTTCGCCGCCACCTCGGAACTGGTCGGCCGCGCGGTGCCCAACGTGACCGACTGGCAGTTCCTGAACCTCAACTACGTCACCAAGGCGCAGATCGACCCGGATCTGTGCATCGGATGCGGGCGCTGCCATGCCGCCTGCGAGGATACCAGCCACCAGGCGATCGCCATGGGTCCGGGGCGGGTATTCACGGTGAAGGACGAGGATTGCGTCGCCTGCAACCTGTGCCTCGATGTCTGCCCGGTGGAGGAGTGCATCACCATGCGCGAACTGCCGGAGGGCGCCGTGGACCCGCGCACCGGCCGCGTGGTGGCGGGCTATGCGAACTGGACGCGCCACCCCAACAACCCGATGGCCCGCGAGGCGGCCGAGTAGGGGCAAGCGCGCCTTTCCCCCCTTGTTCCAAGTATCCTCGGGGGTGCGGGGGTGCGGGGGGGCAGACAGCCCCCCGCTTCTTCTGTCTGCCTTGCTGCGGGGCGGACGGCGCCGCGGCGCTTTCCGCCCTCATGCCGCGTCCGTCAGGATCGAGGGCTCGCGCCGCGCCGGGCACTCCGCGCGCGGGCAGATGCGGCAGGTGGCGCCGACCGGCAGCTCTGCGGGGGCGCGCGCGGCCCCGGCGGGCAGCAGCAGCATCCCCGCCTCCAGCACCTGCGGGCCGTCGAAGCCGGCGGGATAGCTCGCCTCGCACCAGGCATAGGCAAGGAAGCGGCGCGGCACCCGGCCGGCCATGTCCAGCGTGGCGCGGATCGCGGTGCCGGGGCGCGAGAGCGCCTGATAGAGCGGCCAGATCGGGCAGCCGGCGCCGAAGCGGGGCAGCGCGAATCCCTCCACCGGCTTGCGGAAGGTCAGCGCCCCCGCGCCGTCGCACAGCACCAGTCCGGGGCCTTGCGGCAGCCCGGCAAGCCTGCGGAACACCGTCAGCGGCGGCACCCCGAACCGCTCTGCCAGCCGCCCCGGATCGCCCCCGGTCTCGGCCAGTGCACTCCGCAGCGCGGCCAGCGGCAGCGCCTCGGCATCCGCCCGTGCCCGCGCCAGCCAGCCCCGCGCCAGCGCGCGCGAGGCGGCGGAGGCAAGCTCCGGCGCGGCCCCGGTCGGGTCTTTCGAGGCCGGGTCTTTCGAGGCCGGGTCTTTCGGGGCCGGATCTTTCGGGGTCTGGTGTGCCGGGGCCGGGTCTTCTGCGTCGGCGATCCGGTAGTCGCGCGCGGCCAGCCAGGCCTCGAACTCCTCTTGCGGCGAGGACAGGCCCGTCTCGGTCCCGGCATCGAGATAGCCGACCAGCGCCTCCGCCGCCTCGGCCAGGCGCTCGCTGTCATCGCGCAGGTTGCCGTGAAAGCGCCTGCGCCAGTCGGGCTCCATGTCGTCGGTCTCGGCCAGGATCGCCGCGGTGGAGCGGATCGAGGTCACCGCCGAGAGCACCTCGTGCAGGCTCGCCGACAGTTTCGGGTCATGCGCCAGCCGTTCGGTCAGCGCCTCGATCGTGCGCTCCAGCGCGGTGATCCGCCCCTGCCGCTCGGCCAGCAGCCCCGCCCAGCCGGGGTAGCGGCCGGCGAACTCCTCGATCCGGTCGCTCTCGGCCCCGGGGGCGGCGGCCGCCGCTTCGCGCAGCGCCTCGAACAGCGCGGGCTCGGCGCCCTCGGCCAGCGCCTCGGCGCCGATGCCAAGCGGGCCGGCCAGCGCCGCCAGCAGCCGGTCCGAGACCGGGCGGCGGTTGTGCTCGATCAGGTTGAGATAGGCGGGCGACACGCCGATCGCCCGCGCAAGCTCGGCCTGTTTCAGGCCCAGTTGCGCCCGCCGGGCGCGGATGCGGGTTCCGGTGAGTGCGGCACGGGCCATGCGGGCAATCCTCCGCCCCCCGATGTGCCAGCAAATGCCGCGCCGTGCAACAAAGCCGGCAGGCGCGCAGGATTTTTGCCGCGACGCGGCAAAAAAATGCCGCGCCCCCCTGACGCGGCCGCCTGCCGCCCTAGCTTTGGCGCATGGACAATGAAACCCTTTCCGAAATCGCGGATGGCGCGACCGGCTGGATGCCCGACTGGATCGCCACGCTGATCATTCTGGGCGTCGCGGCGGGGGCCGCGCTGCTGGCATGGCGGTTCTTCTTCAGACTGTTGACGCGGCTCGTCTCGGGGCGCGATCTCTTCTGGCGCTCGCTGGTGGGGCGGGGGGCACCGCCGCTCCGGCTGGCCCTGGTCATCGCCGCCGTCAGTTTCGCCACCGCCTTCGCGCCCCTGACCGCGTCCGAAGCGGGCGTGCTGCGCCGCCTGCTGGTGATCGCGCTGATCGTCTGCATCGCCTGGATGTCGCAGACGGCGCTGTATATCTGGACCACGATCCACCTGCGCCGCTTCAAGCTCGATGCCGAGGACAACCTGCTGGCGCGCAAGCACGTGACGCAAAGCCGCATCCTGATGCGGGTCGCCGACGTGCTGATCGTGCTGATCGCGATTTCGGCGTCGCTGATGACCTTCGACGCGGTGCGCCAGTATGGCGTGTCGCTGCTGGCCTCGGCCGGGGCCGCCGGTCTGGTGGTCGGCCTTGCGCTGCAGCCGGTCCTGAAGAACCTCTTCGCCGGCATCCAGCTTGCGGTGACGCAGCCGATCCGCATCGACGACGCGCTGATCGTCGAGGGCGAGTGGGGAAATGTCGAGGAGATCACCTCGACCTATGTGGTCATCAAGATCTGGGACTGGCGGCGGCTGATCGTGCCGCTGAGCTATTTCATCGAGAAGCCGTTCCAGAACTGGACCCGCGACAGCGCCGAACTGATCGGCACGGTGATGCTGTATCTCGACCATTCGGCCCCGGTGGACCGCATCCGCGAGAAGGGGCAGGAAATCGCGGCGGCCTCGAAGCTGTGGGACGGCAATGTCTACAACCTCGCCGTGACCGATTTCAGGGAACGGGTGATGGAGGTGCGGGTGCTGGTCTCTGCCCGCAACGCGCCGCGTGTCTTCGACCTGCGCTGCGAGATGCGGGAAAAGCTGATCGCCTGGATTCAGGCGGAACTGCCCGGCGCGCTGCCGCGCACGCGCGAGGAGGTGACGGCCGGCCCCGACGCTGCAAGGCTGGCCTGGCCGGGGATCGCCGGGCCGCAGGAGGCAGGAGCGGAGGCGGGGGAGCCGGGGCAGCAGGCGGCGGAGCCGCGCGGCTGAAGCGCCGCCTGCCGTTTCCCGCCGCCCGCGGCTTCCCGCCGCCGTTCGGTGCGCGGTCACGGCCGGGCCTCGGCCCCGCCCGAACAGGCCCCGGATCGGCGCCCCGGATCGGCGCCCTACTTCAGCGCCTTGTCGGTGATCGCCAGCGTATAGGCCCCTTCCGGCGCGGCAGAGATCACCGGATCCGACCCGCCGGCCAGCAGCGTCGCCACCGTGCGCTCGTAATCCGCCACGTCCAGCGCGCCGGTCGATCCCGCAGTCAGCCTGGCCACCTCGGCCATCATCCGCTTCTGGTGCTTCTCGGTCTGCGCGCCGGTCTCGTCATTGTCGAGCACGATCATCGCCGCCTCGTCGGGGTGCTCCTCGGCCCATTTCCAGCCCTTCATGCTGGCGCGGACGAACTTGACCATCTTCTCCTCGAAGGCCGGATCGGCCAGGTTCTCCTCCAGCACGTAAAGCCCGTCCTCCAGCGTGGCGACGCCCTGATCCTCATACTTGAAGGTCACGAGGTCATCGGGCGAGATGCCGGCGTCGATCACCTGCCAGTATTCGTTATAGGTCATGGTCGAGATGCAGGCCGCCTGCCTTTGCAGCAGCGGATCGACGTTGAAGCCCTGTTTGAGCACCTCCACCCCGTCCGGGCCGCCAGTGGTCGGGATCCCCAGCGTCGCCATCCAGCTGAGGAACGGGTATTCGTTGCCGTAGAACCACACGCCGAGGGTCTTGCCCCTGAAGTCCTCGGGGCTGGTGATCCCGGTCTCCTTCAGGCAGGTCAGCATCATCCCCGAGGATTTGAACGGCTGCGCGATGTTGACCAGCGCCAGCCCCTTCTCGCGCGCCGCAAGCGCCGAGGGCATCCAGTCCACCACCACATCGGCGCCGCCGCCGGCGATCACCTGCGTGGGGGCGATGTCCGGCCCGCCCGGCCTGATGGTCACGTCGAGGCCCTCTTCCTCGTAGAACCCCTGGTCCTGGGCGACGTAGTAGCCGGCGAACTGCGCCTGCGTGACCCATTTCAACTGCAGCGTCACGTCCTCGGCCCGCGCCGCGCCTGCGGCCAGCGCGGCCAGCATCGCCGCCAGAACCGCCGTCGAGAGTAGCGTCTTCATCGTCTCACCTCCGTTGGAAAGCGGCCCGGCTTCTCGGTCCGGGCCTTCGGTCTTGAAAACTCAGGCGCGCGCCCGCTGCGAGGGGTGCCAGAAGGTCAGCCCCCGCTCGATCAGCGCCACCAGCCCGTAGAAGGCCGAGCCGGTCAGGGCCGCCACCGCAATCTCTGCCCAGACCAGATCGAGCGCAAGCTGGCCCACGGCGGTGGAGATGCGAAAGCCCATGCCGCGCGTCGGGCTGCCGAAAAACTCGGCAACGATCGCCCCGATCAGCGCCAGCGTGGTGGCGATCTTCAGCCCGTTGAACAGGAAGGGTAGCGCGGCGGGCAGGCGCAGTTTCGCAAGCCCCTGCCAGTAGCTTGCCGACCAGGTCGCCATCAGGTCGCGCTGCATCCGGTCGGTGGCGGCCAGCCCCGCGACCATGTTCACCAGCACCGGGAAGAACACCATCACCACCACCACGGCGGCCTTCGATTGCCAGTCGAAGCCGAACCACATCACCAGGATCGGCGCGATGCCGACCACGGGCAGGGCGGCCACGAAATTGCCCACCGGCAGCAGGCCCCGCTGCAAGAAGGGCGAGCGGTCGATCAGCACCGCCACCAGCACCGCCGCACCGCAGCCGATCGCATAGCCGGGCAGGGCGCCCTTCACGATGGTCTGCACGAAATCGGTCCAGAGCAGCGGCAGGTCCGCCGCGATCCGCGCGCCGATGGCCGAGGGCGGCGGCAGGATCACCGGGCTGACCTTGAGCCCGCGCACCGCCCCCTCCCACAGCACCATGAGCGTCGCCCCGAACAGCGCCGGGATCGCCAGCCGCACCGCCCGGCGGCCGGCCAGCGCCGATCCGGCCAGCGCCACGTTCAGCGCCGTCGCCCCCGCCCATGTCGCCAGCGCCGCCCAGAGCCAGATCATCGCGCCATCCCCATCCGCCGCAGCACCACCCGCTCGACCCCTGCGATCAGCCCGACCAGCGCCGCCGCCAGCGCCGCCGCGGCAAGGAGCGCCGCCCAGATCATCACCGTCTGCCCGTAATAGCTGCCCGACAGCAGCCGCGCGCCAAGCCCCGCCGTCGCCCCCGCCGGCAACTCGCCCACGATGGCGCCCACGAGGCTCGCCGCGACCGAGACCTTCAGCGAGGCGAACAGATAGGGCATCGAGGCCGGCAGCCGCAGCTTCCAGAAGGTCTGCGCCCGGCTCGCCCCCCAGGTGCGCAACTGGTCAAGCTGCATCGCATCGGGCGCGCGCAGGCCCTTGACCATGCCCACCACCACCGGAAAGAACGACAACCAGGCCGAGATGATCGCCTTGGGCAGAAGCCCCGTCACCCCCATCGAGGACAGCACCACGATCACCATCGGCGCGATGGCGAGGATCGGGACGGTTTGGCTGGCGATCGCCCAGGGCATCACGCTCAGATCCATCGCGCGGCTGTGCACGATCCCGATGGCGAGCAGGATCCCCGCCGCCGAGCCAAGCGCGAAGCCGACCGCCGTGGCCGAGAGCGTCACCCAGCCATGCCAGACGAGGCTGCGCTTCGAGGTGACCTTCGTTGCGAACACCGTCTTCCCGAATTCGGCCGCCACCTGATGCGGGGCGGGCAGCACCGGGCGCTCTTGCTGCATGGTATCGCGCAGGATTTCGGCAAGGCCGATCTCCACCCCCGCCCGCGCCGCCTGATCGCGGGCCCATCGGCCGTTCATCGCCACGGCGCCCGCATACCAAAGCGCGAGGATGGCGACGAGGACGGTGAGGACAGGGAGGACGTGCTTCATCTCTTGGTGAGTTTCCAGTAGCCACGCCGCGTCGTCTTGTTGAGGGTGCCATCTTGGACAAGGGCCTGTCCCGCCCACCGCATGTCGTATTGCCATTTGAAGAACATATCGCCCGACTTCCGGAGATCGCTTTCGTGATGCAGCCAGATCCACTTGGCGATGTCGATAACTCTGGATTCACCCCCTGCCTCTGACACCGCCTCCGCGACCCAATGCTTCAAGTCGTCTTTGGTTACCATTTGCTCCTCCTAGACCTCATGGCCATGCCCCGCGCGCAGGCCTTCCCGCACCCTATGCGCGATGGCGATGAATTCGGGCGTGTCGCGGATCTCCAGCGGTCGCTCGCGCGGCAGCGGGCTCTCGATCACGTCGGTGATGCGGCCGGGGCGGGGGCTCATCACCACGATCCTGGTGGACAGGTACACCGCCTCGGGGATCGAGTGGGTGACGAAGCCGATGGTCTTGCCGGTGCGCGCCCACAGCGCCAGCAGCTCCTCGTTCAGCCGGTCGCGCACGATCTCGTCCAGCGCGCCGAAGGGCTCGTCCATCAGCAGGATGTCGGCGTCGAAGGCCAGGGCGCGGGCGATGCTGGCGCGCTGCTGCATCCCGCCCGAAAGCTGCCAGGGGTACTTGTTGCCAAAGCCCTCAAGGTCCACCAGCGCCAGCACCCGCGCCACCCGCGCGGCCTGCTCGGCCCTCGGAAAGCCCATGATCTCCAGCGGCAGGCGCACATTGCCGGCGATGCTGCGCCAGGGATAGAGCCCCGCCGCCTGAAACACATAGCCATAGGCACGCGCCTTGCGCGCCGCATCGGGCGTGCTGCCGTTGACGGTCAGCGAGCCTTCGGTCGGATGCTCCAGCGCCGCGATGGCGCGCAGGAAGGTGGTCTTGCCGCAGCCCGAAGGGCCGATGAAGCTGACGAACTCGCCCTTGTCGATGGACAGGGTCACATCCTTCAGCGCATGGACGGGGCCGTCATCGGTGCGGAAGGTCAGCCCGACATTGCGCGCCTCGATCACAGTCATTCCAGCAGTCCCGCCTCTCTCAATGCCGCCCCGGCCCACAGACTAGAAGCGCCGGCCCTGCAAGGAAACCCTTGTTCGCCAGGCGGCGAGCACCCGCGCCTCCTGCCGCTGCCCAGAGCGAAAAACGCGAGGCAGGGAGAAAGGGTGCCGTCCTGCGGGCGGGCGGCATCGCGCACGGGGCGCCATGCAGGGGGCACATGCAGGGGGTCCGCACGGGCGGGCCGAACTTCGGTCCCCCGGGCGCCTGCCGTGACATGCCGCCCATCAGGCCATGAGCCGCAACCCAGCCGACCCTGCCATATCAATTAGATCAGACACTTATCCAGGCTTATTCATCCAAATCGGATCGGGAGAGTTGCGTGCGTCCGAAAGCGCTGTAGAATCAAGCTGCTAAGAAACCGCGCAGGGGTCTGCTGTCGAGCGCAAAAAGATGATCTGTATAACTTTTGACTTTATCTGACAGGCGGCATCGCGAAGCTGAGGTGAGAGCCGAGGCCGGGCGTGGAGCGGTTGGGGTGGTGGAACGCCCGGCCTCGGCATCGGAGGACGTCGACATGACCAAGGACCACCAGAAGATCATTCCTGCGAAGGTGGGGCTGCTGGAGCTCGCCAGGCAGCTCGGGAATGTGAGCCAGGCCTGCAAGATGATGGGCTATTCCCGCGACAGCTTCTATCGCTTCAAGGATCTCTACGAGACCGGCGGCGAGATGGCGCTGCAGGAACTCAGCCGGCGCAAGCCGCTTCTGGCGAACCGGGTGGCGCCGGAGGTGGAAGCGCTGGTCGTGGAGCTGGCGCTGGAACTGCCGGCCTATGGTCAGGTGCGGATCGCCAACGAGCTGCGCAAGCGCGGGCATTCGATCTCGCCGGCGGGCGTGCGCGGCGTCTGGCAGCGCAACGACCTGGAGACAACGAAGAAGCGGTTGAAGGCGCTGGAGGCCAGGGTGGCGCAGGACGGGATCGTGCTCACCGAAAGCCAGCTTGAACCGCCCCGGGTTTCCGAGAGGGTAAAACTCTCAGAGGATGACCCCTATGGAATCGAAGAAGAAGCCCTCCCCGACCTGCACGGCCGAGTTCCGCGAGCGCGGCGTCCGGCTGTATCGCGAACACCGGCCGGATTACACGAGCGACAAGGCCGCCTGGCGGGGCTCTCGATCTGGAGGGCCAAGAGCCTGTAGCGCGACATCGCTTCTGGGA
>DIVD01000020.1:22642-38002 GCA_002423245.1 Rhodobacteraceae bacterium UBA6141 | reverse complement strand
GCACAGGCCATTCTCTTGGCCAGACATTGATGATTGTTCGGAGCCCCGCTCATGGCCACCAGTGATGCCCCCCTTCAGATCGGCCGTGTCGCGCTGACCGTGCGCGACCTCGGCGCTGTCGCCCGCTTCTACCAGCACGCGCTCGGCCTGCAGACGCTGTCCGGTGACGGCGAGACCATGACGCTCGGCGCCGGCGGCCGCCCGCTGCTGGAGCTGCGCCGCGATACCGCCGCCCGCCCGCCCTCGGGACGCGAGGCGGGGCTGTTCCACACCGNNTCCTGCTGCCCGCCCGCGCCGATCTCGGCCGCTGGCTGGCCCATGCCGTCGAGGCCCGCATCCCGCTGCAAGGCGCCTCGGACCATCTGGTCAGCGAGGCGGTCTATCTGGCCGACCCCGAGGGCAACGGCATCGAGATCTACGTGGACCGCCCCCGCGCCGAGTGGTCGATGACGCCCGGCGGCATCCGCATGGCAACCGAGCCGATGGATCATGCGGGCGTGCTGGCGGCGGCCGGGGGCAGCCGCTGGGCGGGGATGCCCGAGGGCTCGGTCGTCGGGCATGTGCATCTGCAGGTCGGCGATCTGCCGCAGACCGAGGGCTTCTATGGCCGGACGCTGGGCATGGCGCTGACGAGCCGATACCGGGGCGCCAACTTCTTCGGCTCGGGCGGCTATCACCACCATCTGGGCACCAATATCTGGAACAGCCAGGGCGCCGGGCCGCGCCCGCCCGGCACCGCCGGCCTTGCCGAGGTGGTGCTGCTGGCGGACGCCGCCGAACGCGCCGCGATCGAGGCGCGCGCCGGCGGCCTTGCGCTGCACGACCCCTGGGGCACCGCAATCACCGTCGCGGCCCGGGCCGGCCAGCCGTGACGGCCAGCCATGACGGCCAGCCATGACGGCCAGCCATGACGGCCAGCCGTGACGGCCAGCCATGACGGCCAGCCGTGACGGGCGGCCGGCGCCGCCGGGCTGCTGACCGCCGCCGGTGCTGCGTCTTGAGCGCGCGCGGACTGTCACGCGGACCATTCCCCGATTGCGCTGCTGACGCTGGGTCAATATGTCTTGGCGGCGCCCCCGCCTCGGGACGGGGATCGGGATGGGCCCTGCCGGGGCTGCAGGACGGCGTGGACATTTCGTTTGCGTGGGTTCCATTGCCCTGGCAGGACCCGGCGCGCAGGATCAGGATCAGGCCCCAACAGCGGAGATATTCCCATGACGCCCAGATTGACAGGACCGACCCCGTCGCGCCGCCGCGTGCTTGGCGGGCTTGCGGCCTCGGGTGCGGCGCTGGCGCTGCCGGCCCGCTTTGCCAGCGCGCAGAGCGCGGCGCCGATCAGGCTTGGCTTCCAGTTGCACCGCACCGGCATCGGCGCCGCCTATGGCCGCTGGTATGAACGCACCGCGCAGGCCGCGCTGAAGCTGGTGAACGAGGGCGGCGGCATCAATGGCCGCCCGGTGGAGATAGTGTTCGAGGATGACGGCACCGACCCCAGGCGCGGCGCCGAGGTGCTGGAGAAATTCGCCGGCCCCTCGGGCTGCGACGCGGTGTTCGGCGCGCTGTTCAGCCATGTGGTCGTCGGCACCGCGCCCCGCGCGGGCGAGCTGAAGATGCCCTACCTCGTCTGCTCCGAGGGCCATCACGTCGCCTCGGGCAGCCTGAACCGCTGGACGCTGCAACCGGGCATCACCGACGTGAAATCGCAGGTGCAGGCGATGGCGCCGTGGATTTCGCAGACGCTCGGCAAGAAGGTCACGATGATCTTCCCGGACTATGCCTTCGGCCATGACCACCGCGACGCCTTCGCCCCCGCGATCCGGGCGGCGGGCGGCGAGGTGATCGCGCAGATCGCGATTCCGCCGACCGAAACCAGCTTCACCCGCTATCTGCCGCGCATTCCCGCCGGGACCGAGGTGATCTATCACGTCATGGTCGGCCCGGCCGTGCTGACCTTCGTGAAGGAACTGGGCGAGTTCTACGGCTCGGGCGCGCGGCCCGAGATCTTCGGCTTCGTCGATTCGCTCGAGGCGGTGGAGTTCGCCTCGCCGGGGCTGGAATTCCTCGAGGGCACGCATTTCTGGGAAGGCCATTGCCGCTATCTTCAGCCGGATGCGGGCGAGCATGAGCGGCCCTACCGCGCCGCCGTCGGCGTCGATGACTCCGGCGCCTCGCTGGCCGATGCCAGGGACATCTCGACCTACGGGCACATGTTCTCGGTCTGGGAGACGCTGTTCATCCTGAAGGCGGGGATGGAGGCGGCGGGCTATCGGGGCCCCGCCGACCGGCAGAAGCTGGTCGAGGCCATCGAGGCGATGACCGAAATGCCCTACAGCCTTGAACATCCGCAGGGCGCCAAGACCTTCAACGGCAAGACCCATCAGGTGTTCGGGCTGCAATACATCTCGAAGGTCGAGGGCGGCAGGCTGGCCCGCGTGCACACCACCTCGCTCGAAGACGGGATGTATCCCGACGAGGTGGACTATACCGCCATGTCGTTCTGAAGCGGCGCGGGCGGGCTGAGGCGGCGGGGGCGGGGGCCGGGCGCCCCTTGCCCGCGACGGTCCTGCGACCGGGGGCATCTGCGTGGATTTCGGACCTTTCCTGCTTCTGGCCCTGATGGAGGGGCTGGTGACATCGGCGGTGCTGGCGCTGACGGCCCTCGGGCTCGCGCTGGTCTTCGGCGTGATGCGCGTGGTCAACGTGGCGCATGGCGAGTTCTTCATGCTCGGCGCCGTCGCCGCCTGGTTCGTGACCACATGGATCCCCGGCCCCCCGGCGGCTGGGTTCATCGCCGCGCTGGTGCTGTGCCCGCTGCTGGTCGGCGCGGTCGCGGCGCTGGCCGACACGCTGGTGCTCAAGCGGCTGGGCTACGATCCCGATGCGACCATCGTCGCCACCATCGGCCTGCTTTATGTGCTGCAACAGGCGGCGCTGAGCCTTTACGGCCCCGAGGCCCGCCCGGTCGAGGCGCCCTTCACGCTGCGCGTGCAACTGCCATGGTTCGGCTATTCGGGCTACAAGCTGGCGGTGATCGCGGCGGCGGCGGTGGTGCTGGCCGGCGTCTGGCTGCTGCTGGCGCGCACGAGGATCGGGCTTGTGATGCGCGCCACCCAGATCGACCGCGAGATGGCGCGCGCCTTCGGCATCAATGTCGAGCGGGTCTATGCCGGGGTGTTCGCGCTTGGCGCGGGGCTTGCGGCGGTGGCGGCGGTGCTGATCGTGCCGATCCAGCAGGCGCATTACCTGATGGGGCAGGATCCGCTGCTGCTGTCCTTCATGGTGGTGATCGTCGGCGGCCTTGGCAGCCTGCGCGGGGCGCTGGTCGCGGCGCTGCTGATCGGGCTGTCGGACGGGGTGATCTCGGTCTTCTTCTCGCCGACGCTGGCGAAGATCCTTGCCACGCTGTTCGTGGCGCTGGTGCTGGTGTTCCGCCCGCAGGGGCTGATGGGGCGGCGCGCGGCATGAACGGGGGCGCCGCGAAAATCTGGGCGCTGCATCTGGGCGTGCTGGCGGCGCTGCTGGCGGCGCAGGCCGTGCTGCCGGCCTATCACGCGGGCAACCTTGCGCGGATCATGGTGCTGGCGGTCTATGCGATGGGGTTCAACATCGCCTTCGGCTATACCGGGCTTCTGAGCCTTGGCCATGCGCTGTTCTTCGGGGCGGGGCTCTACGGCATGGGGATGCCGGTGGCGCTGGCCGGCTGGGGCGCGGGCGCGGGGCTGGTGGCGGGCCTCGCCGCGGGGGGCGGCCTCGCGCTTGCGGTGGGCCTGCTGGCGCTGCGCAGGGCGGGCGTGTCGTTCATGATCGTCACGCTGATGTTCGCGCAGGCGGGCTATCTGACCATCCTCTACTACACCCCCTACACCCGCGGCGAGGAGGGCATCGTCATCGACCGCGCCGCGCGTGTGCTCATGGGCCTCGACCTCTCGCAGGACGCCACCCGCTATTGCGCCGCGCTTGCCCTGTTTGCCGCCGCGCTGCTGGTCAATCTGGCGCTGGTGCGCTCTCCCTTCGGGCGGGTGATGGTCGCGATGCGCGAGAATGAAGAGCGCAGCCGGATGCTGGGCTACGATCCCTTCCGCGTGAAGCTGGCGGCGCTGGTGCTGTCGGGCCTCTATGCCGGCGCGGCGGGGGCGGCCTACGGGCTTCTGTTCGGCTATGTCGGCGCCGGGTTCGCCTCGATCCAGTATTCGATCCTGCCGCTGCTTTACGTGCTGCTGGGCGGGGCGGGGACGGTGCTGGGCCCCTTCCTTGGCGCGGCGCTGATGTTCTACCTGATCGACCTTGCCAGCGGCGTCACCACCGCGCATCTGCTGGTCGTGGGCGCGGCGCTGCTGGTGCTGGTGCTGTTCGCGCCGAAGGGCATCCTGGGCACGCTGCGGGACAGGGGGCTGACATGGCTGCCCTGACCCTGCTGGAGGCCCGTTCCCTCACCTGCCATTTCGGCGGCCTGCGCGCGGTGGACGGGGTGGATTTCGACCTTGCGCAGGGCGAGATCCATGCCCTGATCGGCCCCAATGGCGCGGGCAAGACCACGCTGGTCGGCCTGCTCTGCGGCCGGGTTCCGGTGCAATCGGGCAGCATCCGCCTTGCCGGGCGCGACATCACCCGCCTGCCGGCCCATGCCCGGGTGCGCGCCGGCATCGCCTACACGTTCCAGATCACCGCGATCTACCCGCGGCTGACCGTGCTGGACAACATCGCCCTCGCCGTCCAGTCGCGCGGGGCGAAGAACCTCGCCGCCGGGTCCCTCGCCGCGCTCGACCGCGTCGGCCTCGCGGGCCGCGCCGCGATGCTGGCCGGGGATCTCTCCTACGGCCACCAGCGCCTCCTGGAGCTGGGCATGGGCCTCGCGCTCCGCCCGCGCCTGCTGATCCTCGACGAGCCGACGCAGGGGCTTGCGAATGCCGAGATCGAGGCGTTCAAGGCGCTGGTGCGCGGCGCGGTGCCGGACATGACGGTGCTGCTGATCGAGCACAACATGGACGTGGTGATGGACCTTGCCGACCGGATCACGGTGCTGAACTTCGGGCGGGTGCTGGCCACCGGCACACCCGCCGAGATCCGCGCCAACGCGGCGGTGCAGGCCGCCTATCTGGGGGGCTGAATGCTTGACGTGAGCGAGCTTCACGCCGGCTATGGCGCGGTGGCGGTGCTGCGGGGGCTGACCCTGCGGGCGGCGGCGGGAGAGGTGCTGTGCGTCATGGGCCGCAACGGCGCCGGAAAATCCACGCTGATGAAGGCGATCATGGGGCTGGTGCCCGCCACAGGGGGCACCATCACGCTGGACGGCACCCGCATCAGCGGCCTGCCCGCGCATGAGGTGCCGCGCCTCGGCATCGGCTATGTGCCGCAGGGGCGGCGGCTGTTCGGCGATCTGACCGTGGCCGAGAATATCGAGATCGGCCTGATGACCCGCCGCCGCGGCCCCGCGACGCGCGAGCATGTGCTGACGCTCTTTCCGCGCCTGCGCGAACGTCTGGGCCAGGTCTCGCGCACGCTTTCGGGCGGCGAGCAGCAGATGCTCGCCATCGCCCGCGCGCTCTGCCTCGAGCCGAAGGTGCTGCTGCTGGACGAGCCGACCGAGGGGCTGCAACCCTCGATGATCGCGCTGATCCGCGAAACCGTGCTGGCGCTGAAGGCGACGGGGGTGGCGACGGTGCTGGTGGAACAGCGGGTGGACGCGGTGCTGTCGGTCGCGGACCGGGTGGCCTTCGTCGAGCATGGCCGCGTGGCAGAGCTGCTGCCCGCCGCCGGCATGACCCATGCCTCGCCCCAATTCCTGAAATACGTGGGGATCTGAGGGCGGGCGCGCGGGCCGGTTCCCGTCACCCTGCCGGAGGGCTTGCCCGGCGGCCGGGGCTTTCGCTTGCATCCGTGCATTTCACTTGCCAGAGCCGCGGGCGCTCGGCTATCGCGTAGGGGTCAGGATCGGGAGAATCCGGTGCGCCCCCCGGGGCAATCCGGTGCCGAAGGAGCAACCGCCCCGGTAAACTCTCAGGCGCAAGGGACCGTTCTGGCAAAGCACTCTGGAGAGAGGCGCGGCAGTTCCGCGTCCGCCGAAGGGATAACGATCTCAGGCGCAAGGGACAGAGGGGGCATCGGAACGGCGGGACGATCCCGCCGGGCGATGCCAGGGCGTATTCCCCGGCCAAAGGCAAGGAGGGCGGCGATGGCCGACCTGAAGCGCACGGCCCTTCACGGGTTGCATCTGCGGCTTGGCGCCAGGATGGTGCCCTTCGCGGGCCATGAGATGCCCGTGCACTACCCCGCCGGCGTGCTCAAAGAGCATCTGCACACCCGCAGCCAGGCGGGCCTCTTCGATGTGGGCCATATGGGGCAGGTGCTGGTCACCGCCATCAGCGGCCGCCAGGCCGACGCGGCGCTGGCGCTGGAGCGGCTGATGCCGGTGGACATCGCCGGGCTGGCCGAGGGGCGGCAGCGCTACGGGTTCCTCACCAACGACGCGGGCGGGATCATCGACGATCTGATGATCGCCAACCGGGGCGACCATTTCTTCCTCGTCGTCAATGCCGCGCGCAAGGCGGTGGACCTTGCCGCCCTGCGCGCCGGCCTGCCCGATTGCGACCTGGCCGAGGTGCCGGGGCGCGGCCTGATCGCGCTGCAAGGCCCGGCGGCCGAGGCGGTGCTGGCGCGGCTGGTGCCCGATGCGCCCGATTTCGCCTTCATGGATGTCGGCATCCGCCACTGGCAGGGGGTGGAGCTGTGGATCTCGCGTTCCGGCTATACCGGCGAGGACGGGTTCGAGATCTCTGTCCCGGACGGCTTTGCCGAGGCGCTGGCCGAACGCCTGCTGGACATGCCCGAGGTCGCCCCCATCGGCCTTGGCGCGCGTGACAGCCTGCGGCTGGAGGCGGGGCTGTGCCTTTATGGCCATGACATTGACGAGGAAACCTCGCCGGTGGAAGCCGGCCTTGGCTGGGCGATCCAGAAGGTCCGGCGCAGCGGCGGCGCCCGCGCGGGCGGCTTTCCGGGCGCGGTGCGCATCCTGCGCGAGCTTGCCGAGGGTCCGGCACGCAAGCGCCGGGGCCTGCGCCCCGAAGGCCGCGCCCCGATGCGCGAGGGGGTGCAGGTTTTCGCCGGCCCGGAGGGCGGCGCCCCCATCGGCCGCGTCACCTCGGGCGGCTTCGGCCCCAGCATCGCGGCGCCGGTGGCGATGGCCTACCTGCCCGCCGACCTGCCCGAGGGCAGCACCGTCTACGGCGATGTGCGCGGCAAACGCCTGCCCGCGCGGATCGTGCCCATGCCCTTCCGCCCCGCCAGTTTCAAACGCTGATCCGTCAAGCCAGGGAAAACCCAGATGAAATTCACCGAAGACCATGAATGGCTGCGCGTCGAGGATGACCTTGTCGTCGTCGGCATCACCGAACACGCCTCCGAACAGCTCGGCGATGTGGTGTTCGTGGACCTGCCCGAACCGGGCCGCAGCGTTGCCGAGGGCGACGAGGTGGTGGTGATCGAAAGCGTCAAGGCCGCCTCGGACATCCTCGCGCCGCTGGACGGCGAGATCGTCGCGGTGAACGAGGCGCTCGCCGATACGCCGGCGCTGATCAATGACGATCCGCTGGGCGAGGGCTGGGTGTTCAAGATGAAGGTCGCCGATCTGTCGGCGCTGGACGGCTTCCTGGACGAGGCCGCCTACATGGCCCTGATCGGCTGAGGACAATCATGACCTGGACCCCGGTGGACTACGACCCCTACGACTTTGCCAACCGCCGCCATATCGGCCCCTCGCCAGCCGAGATGCAGCAGATGCTGCACGCGGTCGGCGCGCCGGATCTTGACGCGCTGATCGCCGAAACCGTGCCGGGCAGCATCCGGCAGGGCACCGCGCTGACATGGGCGCCGCTGGCCGAGCATGAACTGCTGGCGAAGATGCGCGAGGTCGCGGGCAAGAACCGGGTGATGGCCAGCCTGATCGGGCAGGGCTATCACGGCACCGTCACCCCGCCGGTGATCCAGCGCAACATCCTGGAAAATCCGGCCTGGTACACGGCCTACACCCCCTACCAGCCCGAGATCGCCCAGGGCCGGCTGGAGGCGCTGCTGAACTACCAGACGATGGTGGCGGACCTCACCGGCCTGCCGATCGCCAATGCGAGCCTGCTGGACGAGGCGACGGCGGCGGCCGAGGCGATGGCGATGGCCGGGCGGGTGGCGGGTTCCAGGGCGCGCGCGTTCTTCGTGGACGCGGCCTGCCACCCGCAGACCATCGGCGTGATCCGCACGCGGGCGCGGCCGCTGGGGATCGAGGTGCTGGTGGGGGCGGCGGAAACTCTTGACGCATCAAGGGTTTTCGGGGCGATCTTCCAGTATCCGGGCACCTATGGCGAGGTTCGCGACTTCACGCCCGAGATCGAGGCGCTGCACGCCGCCGGCGCCATTGCCGTGGTCGCGACCGACCTTCTGGCGCTGTGCCTGCTCAAAGAGCCGGGCGCGATGGGGGCGGATATCGCGGTGGGCTCCTCGCAGCGATTCGGCGTGCCGATGGGCTTTGGCGGCCCCCATGCCGCGTTCTTCTCCTGCCGCGATGCGTTCAAACGCTCGATGCCCGGGCGGATCGTCGGCGTGTCGATCGACGCGCGGGGCAACAAGGCCTACCGGCTCGCGCTGCAGACCCGCGAGCAGCATATCCGCCGCGAGAAGGCGACCTCGAACGTCTGCACCGCGCAGGCGCTGCTGGCGGTGATGGCTAGCTTCTACGCGGTGTTCCACGGGCCGAAGGGCTTGCGGGCAATTGCAGAAAAACTGCATCTGCGCACCGTGGGACTGGCCGATGCCTTGCGCAGGGAAGGCGCAAAAGTGCAACCGGCCGCCTTCTTCGACACGCTGACGGTAGAGGTGGGCGTCGGGCAGGCGGGCATCCTTGCGGCGGCGGAACAGCGCGGCATCAACCTGCGCAAGGTCGGGCGCGACCGGGTCGGCATCACGCTTGACGAGACGACCGATGACGGGGTGATCGCGCGCCTGCTGGATGCGTTCGGGATCAGCGAGCCGGCCAGCCTTGGCACGGCGCCGGGGGTGCCCGCGGCGCTCCTGCGCCAGTCCGACTACCTGACGCATCCGGTCTTCCACATGAACCGGGCCGAGTCGGAGATGATGCGCTACATGCGGCGGCTGTCGGACCGCGATCTTGCGCTGGACCGGGCGATGATCCCGCTGGGATCTTGCACGATGAAGCTGAACGCGGCGGCAGAGATGATGCCGCTTACCTGGCCGGAGTTCGGATCCCTGCACCCGTTCGCACCGGCGCATCAGGCCGCGGGCTATGCCGAGATGATCGCGGACCTGTCGGAAAAGTTTTGCGAGATAACCGGTTACGACGCATTCTCGATGCAGCCCAATTCCGGCGCGCAGGGGGAATATGCCGGGCTGCTGACCATCGCCGCCTTTCACCGGGCGCGGGGCGAGGCGCGCGATGTCTGCCTGATTCCGGTGTCGGCGCATGGCACCAACCCGGCCTCGGCGCAGATGGCGGGGATGAAGGTGGTGGTGGTGAAATCCTCGCCGAACGGGGATATCGACCTCGAGGATTTCCGCGCGAGGGCGGCGGCGGCGGGGGACCGGCTCGCGGCCTGCATGATCACCTATCCCTCTACCCATGGTGTGTTCGAGGAGACGGTGCGCGAAATCTGCCAGATCACCCATGACTTCGGCGGGCAGGTCTATATCGACGGCGCCAACATGAACGCGATGGTCGGGCTGGTGAAACCGGGCAGCATCGGCGGCGATGTCAGCCACCTGAACCTGCACAAGACCTTTGCCATCCCGCATGGCGGCGGCGGGCCGGGGATGGGGCCGATCGGGGTGAAGGCGCATCTGGCGCCCTATCTGCCGGGGCATCCCGAGACCGGCGGCGCCGAGGGGCCGGTCAGCGCCGCGCCCTATGGGTCGGCCTCGATCTTGCTGATTTCATGGGCCTATTGCCTGATGATGGGCGGGGCCGGGCTGACGCAGGCGACGAGGGTGGCGATCCTGAACGCCAATTACATCGCGGCGCGGCTGAAGGGGGCCTATCCGGTGCTGTTCATGGGCAACCGCGGCCGGGTCGCGCATGAGTGCATCCTGGACACGCGCGGCTTTGCCGAACTGGGCATCACCGTCGATGACATCGCCAAGCGCCTGATCGACAACGGGTTTCATGCGCCGACGATGAGCTGGCCGGTCGCCGGAACGCTGATGGTGGAGCCGACGGAAAGCGAGACCAAGGCAGAGCTGGACCGCTTCATCACCGCGATGCTGGCGATCCGGGCCGAGATCGACGATGTGGCCGAGGGCAGGATTCCACGCGATAACAACCCCTTGAAGCACGCGCCGCACACCGTGGAGGATCTCGTCGCCGACTGGGACCGGCCCTATGGCCGCGAGCAGGGCTGCTTCCCGCCCGCCAGTTTCCGGGTGGACAAGTACTGGCCGCCGGTGGGGCGGGTGGACAATGTCTGGGGCGACCGCAACCTGACCTGCACCTGCCCCCCGGTCGAAACCTATGCCGAGGCGGCGGGGCAGGCGGCGGGACATTCGGCGCGGCTCGCGCGGTAGCGGGACAGCGGCGCGCCGACTGCCCCCCGAGGAAAGTTGCACAAGCCAACGGGGCAGAGCGCGCAAGCGGCTTGTGCGGCGGTCGGGGCAGGCGTAGCACGGCGGCAGGGGCGCGGGCTCGCGCGCCCTCCCTGAGCCTCCGCCTCCGGCCCCTTGCCGCGGCGCCGGTCAGGACAAGTGCCGGCGGAGGGTCCGCCGGCAGCATCAGTCGAAAGGACAACCGATGGCCAAGGGCAACAACCAGCGCGGCAACAGGGAAGCGAAGAAGCCGAAGAAGGAGAAGCCGAAGACCGCCATCGTGCTCGACTCGACCGGCAAGCCGCCGATGTTCGCGGCGGCGGCGGCGACGACGAAGAAGAAGTAGCGCGGACTTGCGGCGCCGGCCTCCATGCCGGCGGGATGCCTTGGCGCGGCCCTCGCAGGCCGAAGCGCCGACGGCCCCGTGAGCAGAGAATTCCGGATACCGCACCGCCCGCGCTTGACAATGCGCCGGCGAAGGGGCACATACCCGGCCCGTGGGGGCAGTAGCTCAGTTGGGAGAGCGCGTCGTTCGCAATGACGAGGTCAGGGGTTCGATCCCCCTCTGCTCCACCATTCCCTCCCGCGATCCATCGCAGGCGTCATTGCACGCCGGATCGGCCGCTCGTGAGGCGACCCTTCGATCCACCCTTGTGGTGCTGCCGCAATTCGGGTTCAACGGGTCTGACCGCAAGGGCCGGGGGCCGCCGGGGGCAGCGCCTCGCCCGCCCCGCCCTTCCATGGACCCGCCCTTCCATGGACCCGCCCTTTCATGGACCCGCCCTTTCATGGAAAGGCAAGCCGCCGGAGCATGCCATGCTGAAAACCCGCATCATCCCCTGCCTTGACGTCGCCGATGGCCGCGTGGTCAAGGGCGTGAACTTCGTCAACCTGCGCGATGCCGGCGACCCGGTAGAGGCGGCCAGGGCCTATGACGCCGCCGGCGCGGACGAGCTGTGCTTTCTCGACATCCACGCAACCCACGAAAATCGCGGGACAATGTATGATCTGGTGACCCGCACCGCGGAGCAGTGCTTCATGCCGCTGACGGTGGGGGGCGGCGTGCGCAGCCCGCAAGACGTGCGGGCGCTGCTGCTGGCGGGCGCCGACAAGGTCAGCTTCAACTCGGCCGCCGTGGCCGACCCCGATGTCGTCGCCCGCTCCGCCGACCGTTTCGGCAGCCAGTGCATCGTCGTCGCCATCGACGCCAGGACCGTCGCCCCCGGACACTGGGAGATCTTCACCCATGGCGGCCGCAGAGCCACCGGCGTCGATGCGCTGGACTTCGCCCGAACCGTCGCGGCGAGGGGCGCGGGCGAGATCCTGCTCACCAGCATGGACCGCGACGGCACCCGCGCCGGCTTCAACCTGCCGCTGACCCGCGCCATTGCCGACGCGGTGTCCATCCCCGTCATCGCCTCCGGCGGGGTCGGCACGCTCGATCACCTGGTGGAGGGCGTGACGCAGGGCCATGCCTCCGCCGTGCTTGCCGCCTCGATCTTCCATTTCGGCGAGTTCACCATCCGCGAGGCCAAGGAGCACATGGCCGCCGCCGGCATCCCGATGAGGCTGTCATGACCGCGCTTGCCCGCCTCGCCGCCACCATCGCGGCCCGCAAGGGCGCCGATCCCGAAAGCTCGTGGACGGCCAAGCTCCTGAACAAGGGGCCGGAAAAATGCGCCGAGAAGTTCGGCGAGGAAGCGGTGGAGGCGATCATCGAGGCGGTCAGGGGCGACCGCGCCAGGCTCACGGCCGAGGCCGCCGACGTGCTGTATCACCTCCTCGTCATGCTCGCCGCCCGCGACGTGACGCTGGAGGATGTGATGGCAGAGCTTGACCGGCGCGAGGGGGTTTCGGGGATTGCCGAGAAGGCATCGCGCGCGTGAAGAACTCGCCGCAACCCCCTGACAGGCCGCGGTTTACCGGAACCACAGCCCCTCGGCCCTGATGCGGTTGCGGATCATCGCCTCGCGCCGCGGCAGGTCGGCCCGGTCGAACATCGCCCGCACCCTCGCGCCCTTGCCCTGATAGAGGGTCTTGCGGATCGGCTCCCATTCCTTCAGCACCTTCTTCACCGCATTCGGCGCCGTCACCTCTTCCAGCACCGCGACGACGCGGTCGCTTTCGCGCGCGTAAAGCAATGGAAAGGTCCGATAGTGGCAACTCACGTCGCCATCGAGCCCCGCCAGTCCCGGCCCCGGTCGCCCGCCGCCCAGGCTGTGGATCACCAGCGGCAGCGCCACCTGGTCCAGCCACGGGTCCAGCGATTGCGAGGCCAGCGCGTCGCCGGGGTCATCGCGGATCGCGACCGCATAGCCCAGGAACCGCTGCCCGAAGGCCAGCGGATCGCGGTAGAAGAACCAGCCCGCGTTGAAATAGAGGTAGCGCGCCCAGTATTCGTCCGGCTGGCCAAGGTCCAGCGAACTGGCGAAATCCAGCCCGAAGCGGTCGTAGAGAGAGCCCCAGATCCCGGCATGGCCCGGCCCGTAAAGCGGCACCTCCGGCCACGTCCCCTCGCGCCGCATCGAGGCGGCGGGGCGGTCGAAATCGAAGGCGACATCCGCCAGCGGGCCGGTGAACAGCGTGTCGGTATCGAAGAACACGAAGGGCACATCCGCGGGCAGCGCCGCCAGCGCCTCGATCTTGTTGCCATGGGGATAGCTCTGGCCGAATTGCCGGTTCTCGAAGGGCAGGATCTCGGCGCCCAGCGAGGTCAGCAGCGCCCGCACCGGGCCGGAAATGCGCGGATCGGATGTCCAGCGCGCACCCGGCTGCGGCTCTGCCAAGATCAGCCGGCCCGCGAATCCCGGATTCTGCGCGCGGAAACTCGCGGCGAAAACCACCGCCTCATATTCCAGCCGCCCCTGCTGGACGATCGCCAGCACGTTGAAGGCGCGCGGTCCGGGCTTGCGTGCCGCCATGTTGCGTGTCCGGTTCCGTGATGATGGGGCGCTGCGATGGCCCGGCTGCAGTGCAGTATAGGCGAAGGCGGCGATGACGGGAAGCCGGTCCCGGCGCCCGGGACCCGTTCTCGGGGCCAGTACTCGGCGCCCGTTCTCGGGGCCCGTGTTCGATCCCACGGTTGAATGCTGTGATCCTTTCGCAGGAATGAAAGCAAGCCCTGTGGGACAGGTTCGTCACCCTGGCGACCCGGACCTGGTACTCGGCCAGCTGACGGTCGGCGTCCCGCGCGCTCGGCCGTTGGTCCGGCAGGCCGGGCCGGTGCCGGGCATATGGAACCTTTCGCCCGCCCGGCGCTTGTGCCGGTGCAGCAACAGGAGCGGGTCATGACGCAGCGCCAGAACTACCTCACACCTTTCCTTCTGGGCATGGACATGTGGCGGATCGGGATGGAGGCGCAGGCGGTGATCGCGCTGCGCACCGCCGGGATGATGGGCCTCTGGGCGACACGGCCGGCAGAGATGACGCGGATGGTGCACGAGAAGCCCACCGCCGCGCTCGACGCCTGGTTCGCCGCCGGCCGCGCCTTCATGGGCGGGGCGGCGCCGCAGGCGGTGATGCGCGCCGGGCTGAAGCCGATCGGCAAGAAGACCGGCGCCAACATGCGCAGGCTCGGACGGCTCGGTCCGCGCTCGATCGGCGGCTAGGACGCGCGCGGGCGGCGCCGGTTCCGGCAGCACGCCCGCCGCGCCCGACGCCCGCCTCCCGCCTCCCGCGTGCTGCGTCCTGCCCAAAATTCAGGCAGCCGCCGGGGGCCTGCGCGCGGCGTTCCCCCCGAAGCCTGCCGCGGCGTTTGACATCGCCGCCGCCCCGCGCCGAAATCGGGCAGCCACATCCCCGGCAGATCCCGGAGTCGCCACATGCCCGCCCGAATTTCCCGCGCCGCCTATGCCGACATGTACGGCCCCACCACCGGCGACCGGCTGCGGCTGGGGGACACCGACCTCATCATCGAGGTGGAGCGCGACCTGACCACCTATGGCGAGGAGGTGAAGTTCGGCGGCGGCAAGGTGATCCGCGACGGCATGGGCCAGAGCCAGGCGACGCGGGCCGAGGGCGCGGTCGATACCGTGATCACCAACGCGCTGATCCTCGACCATACCGGCATCTACAAGGCCGATGTGGGCCTGCGCTCGGGCCGCATCCACAGGATCGGCAAGGCCGGCAACCCCGACACGCAGCCCGGCGTCACCGTCATCATCGGCCCCGGCACCGAGGTGATCGCGGGCGAGGGCCGCATCCTCACCGCCGGCGGGTTCGACGCGCATATCCACTTCATCGCCCCCCAGCAGATCGAGGATGCGCTGCATTCGGGCATCACCACCATGCTGGGCGGCGGCACCGGCCCCGCGCATGGCACGCTCGCCACCACCTGCACGCCGGGGCCCTGGCATATCGAGCGGATGCTGCAATCGCTCGACGCCTTCCCGATGAACTTCGGCCTCTCGGGCAAGGGCAATGCCAGCCGCCCCGATGCGCTGGTCGAGATGGTCACCGCCGGGGCCTGCGCGCTCAAGCTGCACGAGGACTGGGGCACCACCCCCGGCGCCATCGACTGCTGCCTCTCGGTCGCCGATGACATGGACGTGCAGGTGATGATCCACACCGACACCCTGAACGAGAGCGGCTTTGTCGAGCATACCCTCGCCGCCATCGCCGGCCGCACCATCCACGCCTTCCATACCGAGGGCGCGGGCGGCGGCCATGCGCCCGACATCATCAAGCTCGTCGGCAGCCCGAACGTGATCCCCTCCTCGACCAACCCGACGATGCCCTACACGGTGAACACGCTCGAGGAACATCTCGACATGCTGATGGTCT
>DIVD01000020.1:0-22576 GCA_002423245.1 Rhodobacteraceae bacterium UBA6141 | reverse complement strand
CACAAGATGAAGCTGCAGCGCGGCCGCCTGCCCGAGGAGGCCGGGGACAACGACAACCTGCGCGTCAGGCGCTATGTTGCCAAATACACCATCAACCCCGCCATCGCCCAGGGCATGAGCCGCCATATCGGCAGCGTCGAGGAAGGCAAGCGCGCCGATCTCGTGCTGTGGAGCCCGGCCTTCTTCGGCGCGAAGCCGGACATGGTGCTGATCGGCGGCAGCATCGTCGTCGCGCAGATGGGCGATCCCAACGCCTCGATCCCCACCCCGCAGCCGGTGCACACCCGCCCGATGTTCGGCGCCTTCGGCCGCTGCGTCGAACGCTCGGCGGTGCTGTTCGTGTCCCGCGCGGCCGAGGCGGACGGCCTGCGCGCCCGCATCGGCATCGCCAAGGAAACGCTGGCCGTGGAAGGCACCCGCACCATCGGCAAGGCCGACATGATCCACAACAGCGCCACCCCGCAGATCGAGGTGAACCCCGAAACCTACGAGGTCCGCGCAAACGGCGAGCTTCTGACCTGCGAGCCGGCCCGCGAGCTTCCCCTCGCGCAGCGCTACTTCCTGTTCTGAAGGCGCCGCCCCGCATTCTTGCCGGCAGAAATATCCTCGGGGGGCGCGGGGGGCAGAGGCCCCCCGCTCTGCGGCCGGCCGCGAGGCAACCGCCCGCCCTCATATCCCGCCCTCCAATCCCGCTTGACAGGCCCGCCCGATTCCGGCGACAGAGGCCGCACTTCGGTTCCGCCTCGCGAGGGGCGGATGAAAAGGGAACCCGGTGCGCGCCTCGCGGCGCAACTCCGGGGCTGCCCCCGCAACTGTAGGCGGAGAGCGACGGCCGACATGCCACTGGGTCAACCCCCCGGGAAGGCGGCCTGAGCATTGACCCGCAAGTCAGGAGACCTGCCGAGGTGATCACCCTATTCCGGGCGCGGGGCGTGCCCTGGATGCGGCTATCCGCAGTGGTGACGACCTCACCGTCGGCGGATCTGGCACGCCATTTCCAAGGACAGACATCGTCAGGCGCGGGGGCAGCCCCTTCGCGCGTTCCGGAAAGGCAAGACAGCCATGAACCCTCGCACTCCGCCCCGTCCCGCCACCGCCGCGCTTGCGCTGCTGACCGGCCTTGCCGGCGCGCCGGCGCTTGCGCAGGACACGATCCTGCTGGACGAGATCGTCGTCACCGGCGCGCAGGATCCGCAACAGACGCGCCGCAGCGGCGTGTCGGTCTCGGTGCTGAATGCCGAGGATCTGGACAAGACCGCGGAGATCCCGCTGACCTCGACCCTCGCGCGGCTGCCCGGCGTCGGCATCCTGGCGCGGGGGCCGCTGGGCACCGCGACCGGCATCACCGTGCGCGGCCTGTCGCAGAACTATGTCAAGGTGCTGGTGGACGGTATCGACGTGTCGGACCCTTCCGGCCCGCAGGTCGCCTATGATTTCGGCCGCCTCACCTCGCTTGGCGTGGCGCGCGTGGAACTGCTGCGCGGCTCGCATTCGGCGGTGCATGGCGGGCAGGCGGTGGGCGGCGTGCTCAGCATCGACACGGCGCCGCTGCCCGAAGAGGCGGGCGGCGCGGGCCGGTTCGCGCTGGAGGCCGGCAGCCATGACAGCTACGCCGCCACGCTCGGCTATGGCTATCGCGGCAGCGCCGGCGCGCTTGGCTTCACCCTCGGCCATATCACCACCGACGGCTTTTCCGCCGCCGACGAGGATGACGGCAATTCGGAAGAAGACGGCTACGAGGCGACCCGCCTGACCCTGCGCGGCGAGACCGAATTGCAGAACGGCGTCGTGCTCGGCTTCTCGGCCTTCGCCGAGGATGCCGAGGGCGAGTATGACGAGACCGGTTTCCTGCCGGTCCCGCCCTATACCTCCTACCCCGTGGATGGCTCGCCCGACGAGACCAGCACCGCCCGCTCGCAAGGCGCCCGCCTCTATGCCAGGTTCGACACCGGGGCGCTGGACCATGAACTCGCCGCGACCTGGTTCAATATCGACCGCAGCCTCGATGGCTCCACCGTGCTCTACGGCCCCAGCTTCAACGACTACAGCGGCGAGCGCCGCGCCCTGTCCTGGAAGGCGGGCACCGCGCTTGGCGCAGGAAGGCTGGTCTTCGGCGCCGACACCACGGAGGAGGATTACAGCGAAAGCTCCAGCTATGGCGGCTCCGCCGGGTCCGCCACCACCAACGGCGTCTTCGCCGAATATGCCTGGGCCCCGCACGAGGATTTCGACCTGACCGCCTCGCTGCGCCACGACGATCACAGCGATTTCGGCGGCTTCACCACCGGGCGCGTCGCGGCGGCGTGGCAGGCCGCGCCCGATGTCACCCTCCGCGCCGCGATCGGCACCGGCTTCCGCGCGCCCTCGCTCTACGAACTCCACGGCCCCTATGGCGATCCCTCGCTGGAGCCCGAGGAAAGCACCTCTGCCGACCTCGGCATCGAGAAACGCTGGGGCGAGACGGCGGCGCTTCGCGCAACCCTGTTCTGGATCGAGACCGAGAACCTGATCGACTACGCCTATCCCTTCTACATACAGGTTCCCGGCACCACCCGCCGCAGCGGCCTCGAGCTGGAGGGCGAATGGGCGCTGAACGACCGGCTGTCCTTCACCGGGGCCTATACCTATACCGACGCCTCGAACCCGCCGCTCAGCGCCGGCAGCACCTGGAACGCGGGCTTCGGGCGCCATCAGCTCGCGCTTGGCGTCGATGCGGCGCTGGCGAAGGCGGTCTCGGCCAGCGTCACCCTGCTGCATGTCGCCGACCGTCAGACCCTGCCCGACTACACCCTTGCCAACGCAACCGTCACCTATGACTTCGGCAACGAGACCGAGGCCTATCTGCGCGTCGAGAACCTCTTCGATGAGGATTACCAGCTTTGGGAGGGCTATGGCACCTCTGATCGGGCGATCCATGTCGGCCTGCGCCGCAGCTTCTGATCTCCGGCCTTCGGGCGCGGCCCTTGCCCGCAAGGCAGCGGCCGCGCTTGCCGTGGTGCTGGCGGTGGTGCTGGCGCTTGCACCCGCCGCCGCCCGCCCCGACAGCGTGACCGAGACCCCCGCGGGGAGCCGCGCCGAGACCCCGGCCGTGGCCCCCGCGCGCGTCGTCTCCATGAATCTCTGCACCGACCAGCTTGCGCTGCTGCTCGCCGACCCCGCGCAGATCGTGTCGCTGTCCTGGATGGCCTCGGACCCCTCGGCTTCGGTGATGGCGGATCGGGCCGCCGCCTATCCGGCCAACCGGGGCCGGGCCGAGGAGATCTACCTTCTGCGCCCCGATCTGGTGCTGGCCTCCACCTTCTCTTCGCCCGCCACGCTGTCGATGCTGGCGCGGCTCGGGCTTCACGTCGAAACCTATCCCCCCGGCGCCACGATGGGCGAACTGCGCGCCGCGATCACCGCGATGGGCGCGGCGCTTGGCCATCCGCAGCGCGCCGCCGAACTGCTGGCCGCCTTCGATGCGCGCCTTGCCGCGCTGACCACGCCGCCGCCCGCGCGCCGGCCCCGCGCCGCGCTTTACGCGGAGAACAGCTATGCCTCGGGCGCCCGCACGCTGGAAGGGCAGGTGCTGGAGGCGGCAGGCTTCGACAATATCGCCACCGCGCACGGGCTCGACTTCGGCGGGCGGATGCCGCTCGAGGTGTTGGTGATGTCGGCGCCCGAGGTCGTCATCACCGAGACCGGCCGCCCCGGCGCCCGCGCCGCCCGCGCGCAGGCGGTGCTGTCGCATCCGGCGCTGGCGGCGCTGCGCCGCGCCGATGTGGTCGCGCATCGCGACTGGATCTGCGCCACTCCGGCCGTGCTTGACGCCATCGCCGCGCTGACGGACCTTCGCCGCCGGATGGAAAGCGAATGACCCGCCCCCCCCGCCTGATCCCCGCGCTGCTGGCGCTGGTGGCCTGCCTGTTCGCGGCCTCGCTGCTGGTCGGCCCCGCCGGCATTCCGCCGGGCCGGGGGCTCATGGCGCTGCTGACGGGGCAGGGCGGCGCCGAGGTGCTGGTGATGCGCGAGATCCGCCTGCCGCGCGCGATCCTCGGCCTTGCCATCGGCGCCGCGCTGGGGCTGGCGGGGGCGGCGATGCAGGGCTTCTTGCGCAACCCGCTGGCGGAACCGGGGCTGATCGGCACCTCTGCCGCCGCGGCGCTTGGCGCGGTGCTGGCGATCCATTCGGGCCTCTATGCCGGCTTCGCGCTGGCGCTGCCGCTGATGGCGCTGGCGGGGGCCGGGCTGTCGGTCGGGGTGATCCTGGCGCTGGCGGGGCCGCGCGGCACCGCGCTGTCGCTGATCCTCGCCGGGATCGCGGTGTCGTCGCTGGCGGGGGCGCTGACCTCGCTGGTGCTGAACCTCGCGCCGAACCCCTATGCGGCCTCCGAGATCGTGTTCTGGATGATGGGTTCGCTCGCCGACCGCTCGATGCTGCATGTCGCGCTGGCGCTGCCCTTCCTTGCCGCCGGCGCCGCGCTGATCGGCACCACCGGGCGCGGCCTCGATGCGCTGACGCTGGGCGAGGATGCGGCGGCGAGCCTTGGCATCAGCCTCACCCGCCTGCGGCTGAAGCTGGTGCTGGGGGTGGCGGCGCTGGTCGGCGCCTCGGTCGCCGTCGCGGGGGCGGTGGGCTTCGTCGGCCTCGTTGCGCCGCACCTGATGCGCGGCGCGGTCGGCGCGCGCCCCTCGCGGCTGCTGCCCGCCGCGGCGCTGACCGGCGCCGCGATCCTGCTGGCCGCCGACATCGCCACCCGCGTCGTCGCGCCCGAGCGTGACCTGAAGCTGGGGGTGCTGACCGCGCTGGTCGGCGCGCCGTTCTTTTTGCACCTCGTGCGCCGCATGGCGCGGGAGGCGTAGGTGCTGCTGACGCTCGAGAACTTCACGGTGACGCGCGGCCCCTGCCCGGTGGTCGAGGGCGTGAGCCTGGCCATCGCCCCCGGCGAATGCGTCGGGCTGATCGGCCCCAACGGCGCCGGCAAGACCTCGCTGCTGCGCGGCGCGCTCGGCCTGCTGCCGGCCAGCGGCCATTCCTCGCTGGCCGCGATGCCGCCTTCGGCGCGCGCCCGCGCCGCGGCCTGGCTTCCGCAATCGCGCGAGATCGCCTGGGGGATCAGCGTCGCGCATCTGGTGCGGCTCGGGCGCATCCCGCATCAGGGGCGCGGGCTGGATGACGCGGGCGCCGTCGAGCGGGCGCTGGCCCGGATGGGGCTGACGGCCTTCCGCGACCGCGCCGCGACCCGGCTTTCGGGCGGCGAGCAGGCCCGCGCCCTGATCGCCCGCGCGCTGGCGCAGGAGGCGCCGCTGCTGCTGGCGGACGAGCCCATCGCCGGGCTCGACCCCGCCGCGCAGATCGCCACGATGCGCGTTTTCGCCAGCCTTGCGGCAGAGGGCGGCGCGGTCGTCGCTGCGCTGCACGACCTTGGCCTTGCCGCGCGGCACTGCACCCGGCTGATCGTGCTGGCGCGCGGCCGTCCGGTCGCCGACGGCGCACCGCGCGCGGTGCTGACCCCGGGCCTGCTCGGCGCCGTCTTCGGCATCCGCGCGTATCTGGAGGAGACGGCGGAGGGGCTGGTGTTCCAGCCGCTCGACACGCTGGAGCCGCAGGGATGACCGCTATTCCGCCGCCAGCCGCAGCGGCGGCTGCCCGGCCATGAACCGCCGCCCGGCCTCGCCGGCCAGATAGGTCAGCCGGCCGCCCGCGATGGTCGCCTCCACCTGCCGGGTGGCCGCGTTGAGCACCGTCACATCGGCGCGGCGCCCGAAATCCAGCACCCCCCGGTCGGGCATCCGCAGGATCTCGGCCGGCCGGGCCGAGATCATCGCCCAGGCCTTCGGCAGGCTCATCATCCCGCGGTCCACCAGCGTCCAGACCGCCTGAACCAGCGCCGGGTAATGGTAATCGGACACCAGCGCGTCGCAGAGCCCCGCCGCGATCAGGTCGGTCGCCGCGACATTGCCCGACTGGCTGCCGCCGCGCACCACGTTGGGCGCGCCCATCAGCACCGGGTCGTTCATCGCCTTCGCCGCCGCCGCCGCCTTGCGCGCGGTCGGAAATTCCGCGATCCGCGCCCCGATCATCGAGAACCGCTCGCGCGTCTCGCCATCGGGGTCGTCATGGCTGCCGTAAAGCACCCCCAGCCGGTCGAAGGCCTCGGCCAGCGTGCACAGGTGCCGCGGCACCTCGCGCGCCCGCGCCGCCGCCGCCTCCACCGCCGCCCGGTGCGCCTCGGCGCTGGTGCCGAGCTTGCGCGCCCAGAGCGCCAGGCCCGCCGGGTCGCGCGCGGCCATCTCCAGCGCCTCGCCCAGATGGTCGTTGAACACCACATAGCCGATCCGGTGCCGCTCCACCGCCGCGATCAGCCGCGCCCCGGCCTCGACCAGATGCGTCTCGGCGCGGATCTGCAGGCGGATGTCGGTCAGCGCGCGGGGGCCGTAGGCATCGAGCGCAAGCATCACCCGCTCGGCATGGTCGGGGCCGCGATGCCCGCCCTCCCAGCTCCAGCCCTGCGCGAAGAAGGCGGTCGTCACCCCATTCGCCGCCGCCTCGCGGTCGGCGCTCGCCAGCCCCTGCACCAGATCGAACGGGGCCGAGGGGCGCGGCGCGACATGCCGCTCGAACGCATCGCCATGCAGGTCGATGATCCCCGGCATCAGGTAGAAGCCCGACATGTCCACCTCGGGCAGCGGGCCCTTGGTGATCCGCCCGCCGGCGATCGCCAGCGACCGGCGCTGCATCTCGCCGTCGCGCAGGGTCTGGGCGCCGACGAGGCGCAGGGGGGGCAACAGGGACATGGGCGACTCGCGGCGGCTGCTGGGGCGTTTGCTGACGGCTGGTTGCCTGTGGATAAACCCTTTCTGTATCGCGGGTATGACATGGCCACAACCCAAGCGCGAGCACGCCTTCAGTCGGGCGCCACGGTCAGCGTCACCCGGTCGCCCGCGAACCATGTGTGCCCGTATTCCACCGGGCGCCCCCCGGCATCGACGTTGATCGCGACGCTGCGCAGGATCGGGTCGCCCTCGCGGATGCGCAGGTGCAGCGCCTGCGTCGCCGTGGCGCGCTTGGCGGTCAGCCGGGTCTCGGCGCGGGTGTAATCGTCCAGCCCCTCGGCGGCGAGCGCCCGCGTGACCGAGTGCGTCTCGCGCAGCGCGCCGATCAGGCCGGGGAAGCGGGCGGCGGGAAAGACCGAGCGGAACACCGCCAGCGGCAGCCCGTCCGCCAGCGAGATCCCCTCATAGGCCACGACCTGCGCGCCCTCCGGCAACCCCAGCGCCGCCGCCTCGCGCGCGCCCGCCTGCCGCGTCTCCAGCGCCAGCACCTCGCGCGCGGCCGTGCGCCCCGAGGCGGCAAGGTTCTGGTGCAGCCGCGTGCGCCGCCCCAGCGGATAGTCCATCGGCCGCGCGGCCACGAACACCCCCGCGCCGCGCCGCGCATGGACCAGCCCCGCCTCGGCCATCGCCGCCAGCGCCCGCCGCACGGTATGGCGGTTCACGCCGAAACGCGCCGACAGATCCGCCTCCGAGGGCAGCCTCGCGCCCGGCGCATAATGCCCGGCGCCGATCTCGGCGGTCAGCGCCTCGCAGATCGAGGTCCAGAGCGGGGTGCGGGCCATGTCACCAAAACTTCATGCAAACGGGGTTGTGCGACTCGGGGGGCGCGGCTATTGACTTGTCTAGTTGTATATATAAACCGACAGGCCGGCAAGATGTCTGCCCCCTGCAACCGCGAGATGCCCCGATGACCACGGCCCGTTCCGATCTCGCGCCGCCCGCCGCGGACACCGCCGCCCGGCAGCGGTGGATGGGCCTTCTGGCCCGCGCCCGGCCGACCCGGCTCGCCGCGGCGATGCAGGGGCTGGACCTGCCCGCGCATGACTGGGCGAGGGCGCCCGAAACCGGGGCGGTGATGGTGCGCGGCCGCATGGGCGGCAGCGGCGCGCCCTTCAACCTGGGCGAGATGACGGTGACGCGCTGCACGCTGCGGCTGGCCACCGGCGAGGTCGGCCATGCCTGGGTGCAGGGCCGCGACAAGGCCCATGCCACCCGCGCGGCGCTGGTCGATGCGCTGATGCAGGGGCCAAGGGCGGGGGAGGTGCGCGCCGCGGTGCTGGCGCCGCTCGCGGCGGCGGCAGAGGCAGACCGCGCCGCCCGCGCCGGCAAGGCCGCGGCGACGAGGGTGGAGTTCTTCACCCTGGCGCGGGGGGAGGATTGATGGACGGCATGGCCCTTTCCGGCGGCTTCGCCGATACCCCGCGCGAGGCGGCCCGCGCCTTCCGCGCCTGCCTCGAGGCAATGGCGCGGCCCGGCAGCCTGCATCAGCTCGCCGGCGCCGCGCCGCCCGCGCCGCTCTCGCCCGCCGCTGGCGCGCTGGTGCTGACGCTCGCCGACACCACCACCGGGCTTTGCCTTGCGCCCTCGCATGACACGCCCGCCCTGCGCGACTGGATCACCTTCCACACCGGCGCGCCGATCGTGGCGCCGGGGCAGGCGGTGTTCGCGCTTGGCACATGGGACTCGCTGCAGCCGCTGGACCGCTTTGCCCTCGGCCGCGCCGACTATCCCGACCGCTCCGCCACGCTGATCGTGGAGATGCCGGCGCTGGCCAGCTCCGGCGCGCGGCTGACCGGGCCGGGGATCAGGGACAGCGCGCATCTGTCCCTGCCCGAGACCGAAGCCTTCGTGCAGAACGCCCGGCTGTTCCCGCTCGGGCTCGATTTCTTCTTCACCGCCGGCAGCCTGCTGGCGGCGCTCCCCCGGACCAGCAAAGTCGAGGCGATCTGATGTATGTGGCGGTAAAGGGCGGCGAGCGGGCCATCGACAATGCCCATGCCTGGCTGGCAGAGGAACGGCGCGGCGATCCCTCGGTGCCCGAACTCGGCGTTGCGCAGATCCGCGAGCAACTGGCGCTCTCGGTCAACCGGGTGATGGCCGAGGGCTCGCTCTACGACCCGGACCTTGCCGCGCTGGCGATCAAGCAGGCCCGCGGCGATCTGATCGAGGCGGTGTTCCTGATCCGCGCCTATCGCACCACGCTGCCCCGCTTCGGCGCCTCGCGCCCGGTGGACACCGCGGCGATGGACTGCCTGCGCCGGGTGTCGGCGACCTTCAAGGATCTGCCGGGCGGGCAGGTGCTGGGGCCGACCTTCGACTACACCCACCGCCTGCTGGACTTCACCCTGATGGCCGGGGGCGAGGTGCCGCCCGCCCCCGGCGCGCCCGCCGCGCCCGCGCCCGCCCCCGTGCCGCATGTCACCGGCTTTCTGAACCGCGACGGGCTGATCGAGCAGGAACCGGCCTCCGACACCGCGCCAGGCGATCTCACGCGCGAGCCGCTGGAGCTTCCGGCCAGCCGCGCGCTGCGGTTGCAGTCGCTGGCGCGGGGGGATGAGGGGTTCGTGCTGGGGATGGCCTATTCCACGCAGCGGGGTTATGCGCGCAACCATGCCTTCGTGGGTGAGCTTCGCATCGGAACCTGCTGCGTCGAAATGGAAATCCCCGAGCTTGGCTTCGCGGTGCAGATCGGCGAGCTGGAATTGACGGAATGCGAGACCGTCAACCAGTTCAAGGGCTCCAAGACGGAACCTCCGCAGTTCACAAGGGGTTACGGGCTGACCTTCGCGCAGAACGAACGCAAGGCCATTTCCATGGCGCTCGTCGATCGCGCGCTTCGCTGGCGCGAGCTTGGCGAAGACAGCGCCGGCGCCCCCGCCCAGGACGAGGAGTTCGTGCTGATGCATTCCGACAACATCCAGGCGACCGGCTTTCTGGAGCATATCAAGCTGCCCCACTACGTCGATTTCCAGTCGGAGCTGGAGCTGGTCCGCAAGATCCGCGCCGAAGCGATCCGCGCCGAAGCGATCGGGGCCGAAGCGATCGGGGCCGATGAGGAGGCCGCCGATGTCTGACGCCGCCACCGGATACAGCACCGACTACAACTTCGCCTATCTCGACGAGGAGACCAAGCGGATGATCCGCCGTGCGATCCTCAAGGCCGTGGCGATCCCCGGCTATCAGGTGCCCTTTGCCAGCCGCGAGATGCCGATGCCCTATGGCTGGGGCACCGGCGGGGTGCAGGTGACNNACCAGGGCGCCGACGACACCACCAACGCCGTGTCGATCCGCAAGTTCTTCCAGCGCACCGCCGGGGTCGCGGTGACCGAGGCGACCGCCGGGGCGAGCCTGATCCAGACCCGCCACCGCATTCCCGAGACGCCCTTGGCCGAGGGGCAGATCATCGTCTTTCAGGTGCCGATCCCCGAGCCGCTGCGCTTTCTCGAACCGCGCGAGACCGAGACGCGCAAGATGCACGAGCTGGAGGAATACGGGCTGATGCATGTGAAGCTTTACGAGGACATCGCCCGCCACGGCCAGATCGCCACCGCCTATGCCTACCCGGTGAAGGTGGAGGGGCGCTATGTGATGGACCCCTCGCCGATCCCGAAATTCGACAACCCCAAGCTGGATGGCAACCCGGCCTTGATGCTGTTCGGCGCGGGGCGCGAGCAGCGGATCTATGCGCTGCCGCCCTACACGAAGGTCGAGAGCCTCGATTTCGAGGATTACCCGTTCGTCGCCTCGAAGGCGGATCACGATTGCGATCTGTGCGGCGCGGGCGACACCTACCTTGACGAGGTGATCGTGGACGATCAGGGCGGGCGGATGTTCGTATGCTCGGATACCGACCATTGCCGCGCCCGGCGCGCGGCGGGGCATGTCGGGCGGCTGGGGGTGGCGGCGTGATGGCCCTTCTTCCGTCTGTTCCCCGCGGGCGGCATTCGGCCCGGACCGTGGAGGCCCGCCGATGACCCCGCTGCTGCAAGTCCGCGGCCTCGAGAAGCGCTATGGCGCGCGGATCGGCTGCACCGGCGTCGGTTTCGATCTCTATCCCGGCGAGGTGATGGGGATCGTGGGCGAGAGCGGCTCGGGCAAGTCCACGCTGCTGTCCTGCCTGGCCGGGCACCTTCGGCCCGATGCGGGGCAGGTGATCTTCGACACGCGCCACAAGGGCCCGGTGGACACCGTGACGATGGCGGAGCCGGAACGCCGGATGCTGGCGCGCACCGACTGGGCCTTTGTCCACCAGAACCCGCGCGACGGGCTGCGCATGGGCGTGTCGGCGGGCGGCAATGTCGGCGAGCGGCTGATGGCGGTCGGCGCGCGCAACTATGGGCGCATCCGCAGCACCGCCGAGGACTGGCTGGGCCGGGTCGAGATTGCCTCCGACCGCATCGACGACCGCCCCTCCGCCTTTTCGGGCGGGATGCAGCAGCGGCTCCAGATCGCGCGCAACCTTGTGACCGGGCCGCGGCTGGTGTTCATGGACGAGCCGACCGGCGGGCTCGATGTCAGCGTGCAGGCGCGGCTGCTGGACCTGCTGCGCGGGCTGGTGCGGCGGCTGGGGCTTTCGGCGGTGATCGTCACGCATGACCTTGCGGTGGTCCGGCTTCTGGCGGATCGTCTGATGGTGATGAAAGGCGGCCGCGTGGTGGAAACCGGGTTGACCGATCAGGTGCTGGACGATCCGCAGCACGCCTATACGCAACTTCTGGTCTCCTCGGTCCTGCAGGTCTGACACTGATGATCTACGCCTATTCCCCCGGCCCCGGCGGCCTGTCGCGGCTCGATCAGGGCAGGCCGCTGGCCGAGGCGCTGTGGATCGACCTCTACCGCCCGCTCGATGCGCAGGTGCGCGAGGTGGAGGCGCTGGGAATCGCGGTTCCGACGCTGGCGGACATGGAGGAGATCGAGATCTCCAACCGGCTCTACCGCGAGGGCGCGTATGACGTGATGACCGTGGTGCTGCCGGGGCAGGCGCCGGACGGCACGCGGATCGAGGGGCCGGTCAGCTTCATCCTCGCCGAGAACCGGCTGGTCACGGTGCGCCACCATGCGCCGCGCCCGTTCGAGACCTATCCCGCCCGCGCCAACAGCGGGGTGGCGGGCTGCAGCACGCCGGAGCGGATCTTCCTCGGCCTCTTCGAGGAGATCATCAGCCGGCTTGCCGATCTGCTGGAAGGCGCGGGGCGCGAGGTGACGGTGGCGACGGCGGCGGTGTTCGGCGGCGGCGGGGCGAACAGCCCCGCGGGGCTGCAACATGCGCTGGAACTGGTGGGCCGGCAGGGCGAGACGGTCGGCCGGGTGCGGCTGAGCCTTCTGACGATGGAGCGTGCCCTGTCCTTCTACAGCCAGCACCTTGGCGCGGGCGCCTCGGGCGAGGGGCTGAAGGCGGTGGTCAAGGGCGAGATGCGCGACATCCAGGCACTGGCCGTCCATGCCGATTTCCTGTCGAGCCGGGTGGCGCTGGCGGTCGATGCCACGCTGGGGATGATCAACCTCGCGCAGAACGCCACGGTGCGCATCCTGTCGGTGGTGGCGGCGCTGTTCCTGCCGCCGACGCTGATCGCCTCGATCTACGGGATGAACTTCGCGGTGATGCCGGAACTGACGAAAAGCTGGGGCTACCCGGTCTCGCTGATCCTGATGCTGGCCTCCTCGGGGGCCACATACCTGTTCTTTCGCTGGAAGAAATGGCTGTGATGCCGATTGCCGAGGATGCCATGACCGACCCCGTGATCCACCTCGAGGATGTTGCCAAGACCTTCACGCTGCACAATCAGGGCGGCGCCGTGATCCCGGTGCTGGAGCGGGCGGGGCTGTCGGTCCGGCCCGGCGAATGCGTGGGGCTGGTGGGTGCCTCGGGCGCGGGGAAATCGACGCTGATGCGGATGATCTGGGGCAATTACCTTGCCGCCTCGGGCACGATCATGGTGGCGGGCACCGATGTGGCGCGCGCCGCCCCGCGCGAGATTCTGGCGCTGCGGCGGGGGCGGCTTGGCTATGTCAGCCAGTTCCTGCGGGTGGTGCCGCGGGTGCCGACGCTGGATGTGGTGGCCGAGCCGCTGCTGGATCTCGGGGTGCCCGAGGAGGCGGCGCGGGCGCGGGCGGCAGAGTTGCTGGCGCGGCTGCGGATCCCCGAACGGCTCTGGCCGCTGTCGCCCACCACGTTTTCGGGCGGCGAGCAGCAGCGGGTCAACATCGCCCGCGGCTTTGCCCATCCCAGCCCGGCGCTGCTGCTGGACGAGCCGACCGCCAGCCTCGACGCCGCCAACCGCGAGACCGTGCTGGCGCTGATCGAGGAGGCGAAGGCGCGCGGCGCGGCCATCGTCGGCATCTTCCATGACGAGGCGGCGCGAAGCCGTGTCTGCGACCGGGTGGTGAACGTGTCGGACTTCACCCCCGGGGCGGCGTGATGACCCCCGCGAACCCGGACAGGAGCCGCGCCTTCGCGGTGGTCGGCCCCTCCGGCTCGGGCAAGGACACGCTGATCGCGGCGGTGGCGGGCCTGCCCGATCTGCCCCGCCTGCCCGATCTGCACCCTGTGCGCCGGGTGATCACCCGCCCCGAATCGGCCGGCGGCGAGCCCTTCGAGGGCGTGACCGGGGCCGAGTTCGCCGCCCGCGCCGCCGCCGGCGCCTTCGCGCTCGTCTGGCAGGCGCACGGGCTGCAATACGCCATCCCCGCCAGCGCCGTGGCCGCGCATCGGGCGGGGCACACCGTCATCTTCAACGGCTCGCGCGCCATGCTGGGGCAGGCGGCAGAGGTGTTCCCCGGCCTGACCGTGCTGCTCGTCACCGCGCGCCCCGAAACGCTTGCCGCACGCCTCGCCGCCCGCGGCCGCGAATCGCGCGAGGACATCGCGGCGCGGCTGGCGCGGGCAGAGTTTGCGCTGCCGCCGGGCCTGCCGGTGATCCGCATCGACAATGACGGCCCGCTCGATGCCGCCGCCGCCGCGATGCGCGCCGCGCTTCAGCCGGAAAGCTCGTAACGGTGCAGCAGATGAAAGCGCCCGTCGCCCGCCTCGCCGAACAGGCAGATGTCCCGGATCGCCAGCGGCCTCGGCAGCAGCGGCGCCACCACCGGCGCCAGCAGCGCCTCGAGCGCGCGGGCCTCGGCCTCGGGCAGCGCGCCGGTGAGCGTCAGGTGAAAGCGGAACTCCTCCATCACATAGGGATAGCCCCAGCGGTCCAGCAGGGTCTTCTGCGCATCGGTCAGACGCGCGCTCTGCCGGCGCATCATCGCCTCGGGCGTCAGCGCCGCGCGCCAGGGGTCAAGCTCGGCGACCAAAGTGGCCGCCAGCGCCTCCAGCGCGGCGGTGTCCCCCGTCGGCACCAGCGCGAGAAAGCCGCCCAGCCGCCGCAGCGCCAGCCCGTCCAGCGTGACGGGCGCGAGGCTTGCCGCCAGCCGCCGCACCGCGCCCGACAGCCCCTCGGGCGTCGTGCCCTCCACCAGCCGGAACGGCGGCTTCAGCGTGGCGTGAAAGCCGTATCTGCGCGGCGCCTCGGTCAACTCGGCCAGCGGGCGCGGCAGGCCGGGCAGGGGCGGCTGCACCCTGTCGATGCCCCGCGCCGCGTCCCAGCCCAGCCAGGCCGCGCCGAACTCGGCCAGGGGCCCCGGCTCGGGTGCCCAGTAGATCGCGTATCGCTGGAACTCCTTCATGCGTCCTCTCCTCGCAGCCGGATGTCACGGCGGTGTGACATGCCGGGCCGATGTGATGAAGCGGCCGCAGCGGGGGCGTCCGCGCCTCGGCCGCAACCCGCCGACGCCCCGCAACCCTTACGTGCAGAAGGCCCAGAGACCAGACCATGACCGAAACCATTCTTGCCAATGCCACGCTCGTGCTGCCCGATGAGACGGTTGCCGGCAGCCTCTGCCTCCGCGACGGGCGGATTGCCGAGATCGGCACCGGCAGCGCCGTGCCGCCGGGGGCCATCGACTGCGGCGGCGACATGCTGGCGCCGGGGCTGATCGAGTTGCACACCGACAACCTCGAACGCCATATGCAGCCGCGCCCCGGCGTCGACTGGCCCCATGCCGCCGCGATCATCGCCCATGACGCAGAGCTTGCGGGCACCGGCATCACCACCGTGTTCGATGCGATGCGCGTCGGCTCCATCCCCTCGGGCCGCCGCTCCTCCTCGGGCGGGGATTATGCCAAATACGCGCGCGGCCTTGCCAGCGAGCTGCTGGATCTGCGCGGGCGGGGCGCGCTGCGCATCAGCCATTTCCTGCACCTGCGGGCCGAGATCTGTTCCGAAACCCTGATCGCCGAGCTTGACGAGTTCACCCCCGAGGACCGCGTCGGCATCGTCAGCCTGATGGACCACACCCCCGGCCAGCGCCAGTTCCGCGACATCGGCAAGCTGGCGGCCTATGTGATGGGCAAGCACGGTCTGTCCGAGGCCGGTTTCGCCGAGCATGTCGCGCGGCTGAAGGGCCTGCGCGAGACCTATGGCGATGCCCACGAGGCGGCGGCAGTCGCGGTCGCGCGCCGGCTTGGCGCCACGCTCGCCAGCCACGACGACACCACCGAGGATCAGGTCGTGACCTCCGCCTCCTACGGCATCCGCCTCGCCGAGTTTCCGACGACGCTGGAGGCCGCGCGCGCCTGCCACGCCTATGGCATCCGGGTGATGATGGGCGCGCCGAACCTCATCCGCGGCGGTTCGCATTCGGGCAATGTCGCGGCGCGCGAACTGGCCGAGGCGGGGCTGCTGGACATCGTCTCCTCCGATTACGTGCCCGCGGCGCTGCTCTCCTCTGCGGTGATGCTGGGCGATCTGTGGGGCGATCTTGCCCGCGGCATCGCCACCGTCACCGCCGCCCCGGCCCGGGCCGCGGGGCTCGAGGACCGGGGCCGCCTCGTCCCCGGCGCCCGCGCCGACCTGATCCGCTTCACCCGCAGCGACGCGACGCCGGTGCTGCGCGAAACCTGGGTCGCGGGCCGCCGCGTCGCCTGACGGGTGCCGCGTCATGTCCCTTTGCCCTGCTTCAAATATCCTCGGGGGATCGGGGGGCAGACAGCCCCCCGGCTTTCCTCAAGACCGGCGGGGCAGACATCCCCCGTCTTTCTTGCACGACACCGCCAACCTCGCACAGGATGCCCAGATGCACGACGCCTTCACCGCCCCCGGCCGCTTCTTCCGCGGCAACCTGCACAGCCATTCCGACCGTTCCGACGGCGCGCTGACCCCCCAGGAGGTCTGCCGCCGCTACGAGGCCGAGGGCTACGACTTTCTCGCGCTGACCGATCATTTCGTCGGGCTCTACGGCTACCCGATCGTGGATACGCGGCCGTTCCGCAGCAACCGCTTCACCACGCTGCCGGGGGCGGAGCTGCATTCCGGCGCGATGGCGAACGGCGATCTGTGGCATATCCTCGCCGTCGGCCTGCCCGAGGATTTCGCGCCCGGCAACGCCCCGCATTTCCGCCCCGTGCCGGGGCAGGAGACCGGGCCCGGGATCGCCGCCCGCGCCGCCGCCGCCGGCGCCTTCGTCGCGGTGGCGCATCCGCACTGGTCCGGCCTCACGCTCGAGGATGCCCGCAGCCTGACCGCCGCCCATGCGGTCGAGATCTACAACCACGGCTGCCACACCGGCGCCGACCGCGGCGACGGGTTCGTGATCGCCGATCTGCTGCTGTCCGAGGGCCGGCGGCCCAGCCTGATCGCCACCGATGATTCGCATTTCACGGAACCCGACCATTTCGGCGGCTGGGTGATGGTGAAGGCCGAGGAGAACGCGCCCGAGGCGCTGCTGGCGGCGCTGAAGGCGGGGCAGTTCTACTCCAGCCAGGGGCCCGAGATCCGCGGCATCGAGATCACCGCTGCCACGGTCGAGGTGCAATGCTCCGCCGCCGTCACGGTGCTGGTGCAGGGGCAGGCGACGGCCTCGGTCGCGGTGCATGGCCATTCGATGACCCGCGCCAGCATCCGCCGCGACCGCTTCGCCGCCTCGCCCTGGCTGCGGGTGACGGTGATCGACGCGGCCGGGCGGCGGGCCTGGTCGAACCCCTACTGGCCGGGCTGAAGCCCGCCCTCGCGCAGCACGAAGGCCACCACCTCATCGACCCCGCGCCCGGCCCTGAGGCTCGCCATCACATGGGGGCGGCCGCCCCTGGCGGCGCGGGTGTCGGCGTCCAGCAGCAGCGGATCGACGCCGACATGCGGCGCAAGGTCGATCTTGTTGACCACCAGCAGGTCGGACCGCGTGACCCCCGGCCCCTTCTTGCGCGGGATGTCCTGCCCGGCGGCGGTGTCGATCACATAGATCGTCAGATCCGCCAGTTCGGGAGAAAAGGTCGCCGCCAGATTGTCGCCGCCGCTTTCGATCAGCACGATGTCGAGGTCGGGGAAAGCGCCGCGCAGATCGGCGATGGCGGCAAGGTTGATGCTGGCATCCTCGCGGATCGCGGTATGCGGGCAGCCGCCGGTCTCCACCCCGCGGATGCGCTCCATCGGCAGCGCCTGGGCGCGCATCAGGTATTCGGCATCCTCGCGGGTGTAGATGTCATTGGTCACCACCGCGATGGAAAAGCGGTCCCGCAGCGCCCGGCAGAGCTGTTCGGTCAGCGTGGTCTTGCCGGCGCCGACCGGGCCGCCGATGCCGATGCGAAGCGGGCCATGCGGGCTTGTCATGTTTCATCCCCCTTGTGAAGAACGCCGTGCAAGGACTTGTTTCAGCTGCGAAAGATGCGAACCTCCATCGCCTCGTGCGCCATCGCCGCCATGTCGGACCCAAACCCCGCCGATCCCAGATCGTCAAGCCCCGCGACAGCCGCCCAACGCGCGATGCGCCCGATCACCGGGTGCAGCGCCGCCAGCACCTGCTGGCCCTCGGTCTGCCCCAGCGGCACGAAGCGCACCGCCCCCTGCACGAGGCCCGAGGCGAAGCCGTGCAGATAGAGCGCCAGCACCCGCTCCACCGGCAGCCCCAGCCCCGCGGCCGCCCTGCCGACCGCGACGGGCAGCGGCGCGGGCGCATGATCCTGGCCCAGCAGGGCATTGGTGGCAAGGGTGAAGGCGCGGCCCTGGTCCATCGTCTCGACCAGCCGCTCCTTCGCGGGGGCCAGTGCCCGCGCATGGGCGGCAAGGCCCGCATGGTCCGCCCCCGGCGCCAGCGACAGGGCCAGCAGCAGCGCATCGCTGCGGCCCGAGCCCTGCGCGATCACATCCGCCAGCCAGCCCTGCAGGCCCGCCGCATCCCGCACCGCGCCGGCACGGATCGCCCATTCCAGCCCGTGCGAATAGGCATAGCCCCCCACCGGAAAGGCGGGCGAGAGCCATTGCACCAGCGTCAGCAGCGCGCGGTCCTGCGGCATGGCCGGCTCGGCAAGGGCCGCGCCGCTCCCCCCGCCATCTCCCCCGCCACTCGCCGCGTCAGACATCGAGCGGCACGTCCTCGGGGTCATCCCCCGGCGCGCGGCTGACATGGAAATGCACGTGCCGGTGCCCGTGGTCATGCGCATGGCCCGGATCCTCCGGCCCGTGGTCGTGGCCCATCGTGCGGCCATGGCCATAGGCGCCGCCCTCGGGCAGGAAGGGCTCGGTCACCTCGCGCAGGCTGGCGCCCAGCCCGGCGAGCATTCCGGCAAGCACATGGTCCCGCGCGATCAGCAGGCGGCCGGGTTCGATCTGGCAGGGGGTGTGGCGGTTGCCGATATGCCAGGCAAGCCGCGCAAGGTCGGGCCCCGTCACCTCGATCAGCGGCTCGGGCGCGGCGCGCACCGCGATCAGGCTGCCATCGGACACCTCGAAGGCATCGCCGTCGTTCAGGCCGGTGGTCTCGGGCAGATCCACGTCGAAGGTGATGCCCCCCGCCGTCTGCAGCCGCTTGCGGCGCAAGAAGCGGTCGTCATGGCCAAGCGTCACATGGTCGCGGATGCTGCCCGGTTCGGCATCCCGCGCGGCCCCGCGCAGCAGCGTGTGACTGTGCAGCCCTGTCATGGTCATCCTCCTTCGCATCGGCCTGCGCGCAACCGGCGCCTGGCGTCACGCCCGGTGATGACAGCTATTGCCAGGCCTGGGAAGGGGGTCCTGCGCCGCATCCCGCCCTGCATCCCGCCCCGGGTCGGGCCGGATGTCGGGCGGGATGTGGCGGCGGGACCCTGCCGGGGCGCAAGGCAAGGGCCTGTCCCCGCGCGCCGGCTGCCCGATGCGCCGCCTAGATGTAGAACTTGTCGCGGAAGACGTAATGCACGATTCCTTCGCGCGTCACGCCCAGTTTCGCCAGTTCGGCATCGCTCATCGCCTCGAGACGGTCGATCTGGTCCGAACGGCACTGCCGGGCGGCATAGCGATCCAGAAAGGTGCCGATGCGGGCGAGGATGCCGCGCAAGCGCGGTGCGGCGAAGGCGGTGTCGTGATGTGCAGTATGGGCCATGGTAAGCCTCCGGATTGGGTCGCAAGGGTCTCCTGCCCTGCGACACGAGATAGATCCGCAGGCGCGGGCGCACAACTGCTGCAACTGCAATGCCGCCATGCAGCGAGAGGGTAAGCCTCACTGACCCACCTGCCTTCGGCCTTCTTGCTGGCGCAAATATCCTCGGGGGTGCGGGGGCAGACAGCCCCCGCCTTCCGGGGCGGCCGGCGCCCGGTCAGCAGCGATAGGCGGCTGCGCTGATCTGGTAGACATCGCTGCCGGGCGTGACCTTCTCGAACACCACGGTGTTGGCCCCGGCGGCAAGCGCATCCTCCTTCACCTTGTTGCGGGCATAGCGCAGGCCCTGTTCGGCGAGCAGCGGGCCATAAAGGCCGGGGGTCATGGTGATGGTGCTGCGATAGCTGCAGGCGGCGACCTCATGCGCCTCCGCCTCGCGGATGCCGGGCACGCCGACCAGGCCGGGATCCTGCGCGCAGGCGGCCAGAAGCACGATCGGGAGGCCGGCCAGAAGGAATGTCGGGAGCGGTGATTTCACGGCGGTATCCTCATCTGCGGCGCGCGTCGCGGCGCCTTGCCCGGCCATGATGCGCGCGCGGGCATCTCGCCGCCAGAGCGGTCCCGCCCCGCCGGCCCCGCCCCGCCGCCGCTTCATGGCCGTCTGCGCGGCGCTCCGCTCCCCCCGTGGCGCCGATGCCGCAGCCGTCCGCCGGGGCGCATTTCGGGGGGTGAGATTTTCCCGGGCGCGGGGTAGATGCTGGGACGGGCGGCCCGCATGTGCCGCGACAGCAAGAGGCAGCCGACATGGCCTTCAGGGCACCGCAACCGAAGCCGCCGGGCCTGTGGCGCCGCACGCCGCCCGCGATCTTTCCGCCGATCCTGGGGCTGATGGGGCTGGGGCTGCTCTGGCGCGGGGCGGCGCGGCTGTTCGGGGTGCCGGGCGGCATCGGCGAGGCGCTGCTGGGGGCGGTGACGCTGCTGTGGCTGCTGGCGGTGCTGGCCTACGGCGCCAAGATCGCGCGGCGGCCGGGGGTGTTGGCCGAGGATCTGCGGATCCTGCCGGGGCGCGCGGGGCTCGCGGCGGCGGTGCTGTGCATCTACAGCTTTGCGGTGGTGCTGGCGCCCCATGCGCCCGCGCAGGCGCGCCCGGTGCTGCTGCTGGGGCTGGTCGCGCATGCGGCCATGCTGGCGGTGCTGCTGCGGGTGATGGCACGCGGGCCGGCCGAACAGCGGCAGGTGACGCCGGTCTGGCATCTGCAATTCACCGGCGTCATCGTGGCGGCCATTGCCGCCGAGGCGGTGGGCTGGATGGGCTTTGCGCATGTCATGTTCTTCGTCGCGCTGGTCGCGGCGCTGGCGATCTGGAGCCTTAGCGCCCGGCAGTTCGCGCGACGCCGCGTGCCGGCGCCGCTGCGCCCGTTGCTGGCAATCCACCTCACACCGGCGAACTTTCTGGGCGCGGTCGGGCTCGGGCTTGGCTGGGACCTGCCGGGGGTGGTGTTTTCCTGCATCGCGGCCGGGCTGCTGCTGGCGCTGCTGCTGTCGGTGCGCTGGCTGACGGCGGCGGGGTTCACGCCGCTCTGGGGGGCATTCACCTTTCCGCTGGCCTCCGTCGGGGCGCTGTGGATGACGCTGGCGGCGGCCCACCCGGTCTGGCGGCTGCCGGGGGGGCTCGCGCTGATCGCGGCGACGCTGGTGATCCCGCCGATCGCCTTCAGGGTGATGCGGATGTGGGCCTCGGGGCAGCTGGCGGTGAAGACCAACGCGGCGGTGGCCTGAGGGCGGATCGGGGCGCCTCGGCCTGCCGGATGCGCGGTGCGGGATCCGGCAGAGGTGAGCCCCCATCCGGCGCCCCCGCGGCCTCGCACCGGCTCCGGCCTCCCTGCCGTCCCGTTTCAGTCGGGGCGATAGGGGCTTGCCTTCCCCCCCGCCGCGTGAAACAGGGAAGCGCCAACGAAAACTCCCCGAACGAGGTTCCCATGGAGATTCGAGAGGCGCTCACTTTCGACGACGTTCTGCTGGTTCCGGCCGCATCCTCGGTGCTGCCGTCCGATGCCGATACCTCCACCTTCGTCACCCCCACGATCCGCATGAACATCCCGCTGCTGTCCTCGGCGATGGACACGGTGACAGAGGCGCGCATGGCGATCGCGATGGCGCAGGCGGGGGGAATCGGCGTGGTGCACCGCAACCTCGGCATCGAGGAGCAGGCGCGCGAGGTGCGGCGCGTCAAGCGCTTCGAGAGCGGGGTCGTCTACAACCCGATCACGCTGACCGCGAACCAGACCGTCGCCGATGCGAAGGCGCTGCAGGAGCGCTACAACGTCACCGGCTTTCCGGTGGTGGACGAGCGGGGGCATGTCGTCGGCATCGTCACCAACCGCGACATGCGCTTTGCCTCCGACGACCGCACGCCGGTCAGCGTGGTGATGACCTCGGACAACCTCGCGATGGTCACCGAACCGGCCGAGCTTGACGAGGCGAAAAGCCTGATGAAGGCCCGGCGGATCGAGAAGCTGCTGGTGACCGATGGCAAGGGCAGGCTGACCGGCCTGCTGACGCTGAAGGACACCGAGAAGGCGGTGCTGAACCCCCATGCGTGCAAGGACGATCTGGGCCGGCTGCGGGTCGCGGCGGCGACCACGGTGGGCGATGCGGGTTATGAGCGCAGCCAGGCGCTGATCGACGCGGGCGTGGACATCGTGGTGATCGACACCGCGCATGGCCATTCCGAAGGCGTGGCGCGGGCGGTGGAGCGGATCAAGTCCTTCTCCAACCATGTGCAGGTGATCGCGGGCAATGTCGCCACCGCCGAGGCGACGCGGGCGCTGATCGGGGCGGGCGCGGATGCGGTGAAGGTCGGCATCGGGCCGGGCAGCATCTGCACCACGCGCATCGTGGCGGGCGTCGGGGTGCCGCAACTGACCGCGATCATGGATGCGGCCGGCGCGGCGGGGAAACACCCGATCATCGCGGATGGCGGCATCAAGTTCTCGGGCGATTTCGCCAAGGCGATCGCGGCGGGCGCCTCCTGCGCCATGGTCGGATCGGCGATCGCCGGCACCGATGAAAGCCCCGGCGATGTGATCCTCTACCAGGGCCGGTCGTTCAAGTCCTATCGCGGCATGGGCTCGCTCGGGGCGATGGCGCGCGGCTCGGCCGACCGCTATTTCCAGAAGGACGCCGCCAGCGACAAGCTGGTGCCCGAGGGGATCGAGGGGCAGGTGCCCTACAAGGGCACCGTGGCGGCGGTGGTGCATCAGATGGTCGGGGGGTTGCGGGCCGCGATGGGGTATACCGGCAACCGCACCGTCGCCGACATGCGCAGCCAATGCCGTTTCGTGCGGATCACCAACGCGGGCCTGCGCGAAAGCCA
>DIVD01000016.1 GCA_002423245.1 Rhodobacteraceae bacterium UBA6141 | reverse complement strand
ACAACTGCTTCATCGGCGCGCGGTCCGAGGTGGTGGAGGGCTGCATCGTGCGCGAGGGCTCCGTCCTCGGGATGGGCGTGTTCATCGGCAAGTCCACCAGGATCGTGGACCGGGAAACCGGCGAGGTGATGTATGGCGAGGTTCCCGCGGGATCGGTCGTGGTGGCCGGCTCGATGCCGTCGAGGAACGGCGTGCATCTTTACTGCGCGGTGATCGTGAAGCGGGTGGATGCGCAGACGCGGGCCAAGACCTCGATCAACGAATTGCTGCGCGACTGACGCGGCTGGGAACCGCTGCGCCCCGGCCGCGTTCGCCCCCTGCAAGGCTGGGGAAATGGTCTCTGGCCGAAAGGATGAGGTGCATCATGGAAGGACTCGGCTGGTTTGGGGCCATCATCGTCGGTGCGCTGGCGGGCTGGATCGCAGAGAGGATGATGAAGGCCGAGCATGGGCTGCTGATGAACATCATCCTCGGCATTGTCGGGGCGCTGCTGCTGAACTGGATCCTTCTTGCCGTGGTCGGCTCCACGCTGGGCGGCTGGATCGGGCAGCTGATCGTCGGCGCAATCGGCGCGATGATCCTGATCGCCATCGGGCGCGCGCTGCGCGGCCGCGCCTGACGCAGGCTCACGGGAATGATGGAAGGGGCGGCCGTGGTGCCGCCCTTTTTTCGTCGTGGCCGGCTGGAGTGACCGCGTCCCTGCGTCGCAGACCGGATCGCCATCTCCGCCACGGAACCGCCCCCCGCCCGCAGCGTTGGCTGGCGCAGCGACCCGCCCGATCGGAGCCTTCCCGTGGATCAGCCCGTCATCCCTTTCGACCTTGCGCGCATGTTCCTTGGCGACCAGCCGCCGCTGTTCCTGCTGGAGATCGTGGCGCGAACGCTGCTGATCTATGTTTATACCATCGTGCTGATCCGCTGGATCGGCGGGCGCGGGGTCGCGCAACTGTCGATGGTGGAATTCCTGCTGGTCATCGCGCTTGGATCGGCGGTGGGCGACGCGGCCTTCTACCCGGACGTGCCGCTGCTGCACGCAATGATGGTCATCACCGTCGTCGTGATCATCAACAAGGTGCTGGACTGGCTGATCCTGCATTTCGATACCGCCAAGCGCGTCATCGACGGGGTGCCGGTGGCGGTCGTCCGCGACGGCAAGCTGCAGCGCGAGGGGATGGGGCGGCGCAACATCGGCGCCGCCGAGGTGATCGCCAGCCTGCGGCAAGCCGGTGTGCGCAATCTGGGCGAGGTGGAGCATGCCTTCATGGAGGGTGATGGCGTCCTCAGCATCTTCCGCCATGACGAGCCGCGGCCCGGCCTGCAGATCGTGCCCCCGGCCGAGGTGGAGCCGCCGCCGCCGCTGACCGACCCGGCCGTCGCGCCCGGGGGCCGCGCCTGCTGCCTGGCCTGCGGCGCGCTGGAGCCTGCGGTGGAGGTGCTGCCCGATGGCCAGTGCCCGGCCTGCGGCGGGCGCGAATGGACGGCGCCGGTGACGCTGCCGAAGCGCCGCGCCGAATAGGGCGTGTCGCGCAGGGCGAGGGCGGCTGGCGCCGCTTGCACCGCGCGCCGAAGGGTGCGACTGAGCGCGAAAGGCAAGGCGGCAGAGGCAGCGCAATGACGGACGAGAAACCCGGACGCCCGCAGCAGGTCTATACGCTGGTGGTGGAGGTCGGCCGCAGCGCCGATGACGGGCTGCCGAAGGGCGCCACGGGGGCCGCGCTGATCTGCTACGCCTCGGGCGTGGACGAGGCCGAGGCGGTGCGCGAGACGGTGGCGATCCTCAAGCAGGCCGACCTCGCGCCGCTGGACGTGACCGGCTATGGCACAGTGGCGGAACGCGAGTCGCAGGGCGACGAGATCGGCGAGGAGGAGCGCGCGCTGATGGCGCGGGCGCTGGCCGAAAACTCGGTGGTGGTGGCGCAGATGACACCGTTCTACGACAAGCCCTAGCCGGAGGCGCGAGTGCCTCGGGCGCGATTGCGGGCGCGCGGGCCAGACGCTATCGGTTGGGCAATGCAAGGAGCCTGCCGATGACCGATGCGCCCTCTCCCGATATCCCGCGCCCGAACCTGCCCGTCGATCCGGTGGCGCTGACCGCCGGGCTGATCCGCTGCCCCTCGGTCACGCCGATGGAGGGCGGGGCGCTGCACCTGCTGGAGCGGGTGCTGACTGGCGCCGGCTTTGCCTGCACGCGGGTTGACCGGAACGGGGTGCCCAACCTCTTTGCCCGCTGGGGCGCGAAGGGTGCGGCGCGGAGCTTCGGCTTCAACGGCCATACCGATGTGGTGCCGGCAGGCGATGCCGGGGCCTGGACGCGCGATCCCTTCGGCGGCGAGATCGTCGGCGGCGAGATCTGGGGCCGCGGCGCGACCGACATGAAGTCCGGCGTCGCCGCCTTTGCCGCCGCCGCCTGCGATTTCGTGCGGCAGACGCCGCCGGACGGCGCGGTGATCGTGACCATCACCGGCGATGAGGAGGGGCCGGGCAAGGATGGCACGGTGGCGCTGCTGGACTGGATGGCAGCCGAGGGCGAGGCGATGAGCGTGTGCCTTGTGGGCGAGCCGACCTGCCCCGAGGTGCTTGGCGAGATGATGAAGATCGGGCGGCGCGGGTCGATGACCGCGTTCTTCACCGTGCTGGGCGTGCAGGGCCATTCCGCCTATCCGCAGCGCGCGCGGAACCCGCTTCATGCGCTGGTCTCGCTTCTGGGGCGTCTGACGGCGAAGCCGCTGGACGAGGGGACGGCGCATTTCGACGCCTCCACCTTGCAGGTGACGACGGTGGATTGCGGCAACCCGGCGAGCAACGTGATCCCGGCGAGGGCAACGGCCGCGGTCAACATCCGCTTCAACGACGCCCATTCCTCGGCCAGCCTGACGTCCCGGCTGCGCGCCGAGGCGGACCGGGTGGCGGCGGAGACTGGCGTGACGGTCCAGATGCGGGTGGAGGTGTCGGGCGAAAGCTTCCTGACCCCGCCGGGCGCGTTCGTGCGGCTGGTCGCGGCGGCGGTCGAGGCGGAAACCGGGGTCAGGCCGGCGCTGTCCACATCCGGCGGCACCTCGGATGCGCGCTTCGTGAAGGATCATTGCCCGGTGGTGGAATTCGGGCTGGTCGGCAAGACCATGCATCAGGTCGATGAACGGGTGGAGGTGGCGCAGATCCACGCGCTGAAGGCGGTCTATGCGCGCATCTTGCGGGAGTATTTCGCCTGAGGGTGGCCCTGCGCGAGACCGGCCCCTGCCGCGCCGGCGGACGGCCAGCTTTTGGCATGACGACACCTGCGCGCCATGCTAGCGATGGCGCATGGCACAGATACCCTCCAGGCAACAGATTCTCGACTGGATCGCAGACCATCCCGGCGCCGCCGCCAAGCGTGACATCGCCCGGGCCTTCGACATCAAGGGCGCCGAGCGGATCGAGCTGAAGCGCATCCTGAAGGAGCTGGAAGGCGAGGGGCTGCTGGAACGCCGCCGCAGCAGCTATCGCGATGCCGAGAAGCTGCCGCCGGTCACGATCCTGACCATCCTGCCGCCCGATGCCGACGGCGACCAGTTCGCCCGGCCGATGGAGTGGGAGGGCAAGGGCCCGGCGCCGCGCGTGCTGTTCGTGCCGCGCAAGGCCGACGCGCCGGTGGCGGCGGGCGAGCGCATCCTTGCCAAGCTGATCGAGGTGCGGGCCGAGGATCACGACTATCAGGCGCGGCTGATCCGCAAGATCGGCGTTGCCGCCCACAAGGTGCTGGGCATCTTCCGCAAGAGCGCCGAGGGCGGCCGGATCGTGCCGATCGACAAGGGCTCCGACAAGGAATGGCGCGTGGCGCGCGATGCCACGCTGGAGGCGCAGGACGGCGAGCTGGTAGAGGCCGAACAGGCCGGCCCGCGCGCAAGGCTGGGCCTGCCGCAGGCGCGGGTGATCGAGCGGCTGGGCGACCCCTCGGCGCCGAAGGCGGTGTCGCTGATCGCGATTCACCAGCACGGCATCCCCGACGATTTCCCCGATGAGGTGATCCGCCTTTCGGACGCGATGGAGCCTGCGGGGCTGGGGGATCGCGAGGATCTGCGGCACATCCCGCTGGTGACGATCGACCCGGCCGATGCGCGCGACCATGACGATGCCTGTTACGCCGAGCCGGATGACGACCCCAGGAACGCCGGCGGCCATGTGATCTGGGTGGCGATTGCCGACGTGGCCCATTACGTCACCCCGCAAGGCCCGATCGACCGCGAGGCGCGGCGGCGCGGCAATTCCAGCTATTTCCCCGACCGGGTGGTGCCGATGCTGCCCGACCATCTGTCGGGCGACCTGTGTTCGCTGCATGAAGGGCTGAACCGGGCCTGCATCGCGGTGCGGATGAAGATCGACGCGGAGGGGCGCAAGATCAGCCACCGATTCGTGCGCGGGCTGATGAAATCGGTCGCGAGCCTGGTCTATGACGAGGTGCAGCAGGCGCAGGACGGCGCCCCGAACGAACGCTGCGCGCCGCTTCTCGATGACGTGATTCGCCCGCTTTACGCCGCCTATGCCGCGCTGAAGGCGGCGCGCGAGAGGCGGCAGCCGCTGGACCTCGACCTGCCCGAGCGCAGAATCGTGCTGACCGACGATGGCAAGGTCGCGTCCGTCAACTACCGCGAGCGGTTCGACGCGCACCGGCTGATCGAGGAGTTCATGATCCTTGCCAATGTCGCCGCGGCGGAAGAGCTGGAACGGCTGCGCCGGCCCCTGCTCTATCGCGTGCACGAGGAGCCGAGCCCGCAGAAGCTGGACGCGCTGCGCGAGGTTGCCGAGGCCTCGGGCTTCACGCTGGCCAAGGGGCAGGTGTTGCAGACCGCGCATCTGAACCGGCTGCTGGCGCAGGCGCAGAACACCGACTTCGACGAGTTGATCAACATCACCACACTGCGGTCGATGACGCAGGCCTATTACCATCCGGGCAATTTCGGGCATTTCGGGCTGGCGCTGCGCAGCTATGCGCATTTTACCTCGCCGATCCGCCGCTATTCCGACCTGATCGTGCACCGGGCGCTGATCTCGGCGCATGGCTGGGGCAAGGACGGGCTGTCGGCGCAGGATATCGAGATGCTGGAGGACACGGCCAGACACATTTCCGAAACCGAGCGGCGCAGCATGGCGGCAGAGCGCGACACGACGGACCGCTACCTCGCGGCCTTTCTTGCAGACCGGGTGGGGGCAGATTTCACCGGGCGGATTTCGGGCGTCACCCGGTTCGGGCTGTTCATCCGGCTGGATGACACCGGGGCGGATGGGCTGATCCCGATCCGCACGCTGGGACGCGAGTTCTTCCACTACGACCCCGACGCGCAGACGCTGATGGGCTCGGAGACCGGCACGCTGATCGGTCTTGGCCAGCGGGTGACGGTGCGCCTTTCCGAGGCAGTGCCTATGACCGGCGGGCTGATGCTGGAGCTGCTGGAGCTGGAAGGGCGCGCGATGCCGGGCGGGGGCGGCGGCACCAAGAAGGGCCGGCGCGGTGCCGGGCCGCGCAAGCCTGCGGCGGCGAGGGCGCGCGAGGCGGGGGTGAAGCGCAAGGCTCTGCGCAAGCGGCGCTGAGGGCTTTTCGCCCGGGTCCGTTCGGGTTAGTCTGGGCGCAACAACAAGAACGGGCAGAACGGGATCTCGGAACATGCGCAGGACATTCATCGCGCTGGGGCTTGCCTCGTCGCTGCTGCCCGGCTGCGGCGGAGCAGAGCGGTTCCAGTCCTCGGCACCTCCCGGAGGCAGCGCAACGGTGACACGCAGCCATGGCGACGCATCCGGCTTTGACCGGTGGATGCAGGGATTCCGGTCGCGCGCGCTGGCTCAGGGGATCAGCGCCGCGACCTTCGACCGCTCGCTTGCCGGCGCAAGCTATGATGCCGCCATCATCGCCAGGGATCGCAATCAGGCGGAGTTCACCAAGCCGATCTGGGAGTATCTCGACAGCGCGGTCGGAGAGAGCCGCATTGCCAATGGCCGCGCGGCGCTGGCGCAGCATGGCGCGGTGCTGGACCGGATCGAGGCGCGCTATGGCGTGGAGAAGGAGGTCGTGGCGGCGGTCTGGGGACTGGAATCCTCCTACGGGACCTTCCGGGGCAGCACGCCGGTGATCCCGGCGCTGGCGACGCTGGCCTATGACGGGCGGCGCGGCGCGTTCTTTGAACAGCAGCTGATCGCGGCGCTGAAGATCGTGCAGGCCGGGGATGTCCCGCCCGAGGGCATGACCGGAAGCTGGGCCGGCGCGATGGGCCATACCCAGTTCATCCCCACCAGCTATCTGGAGCATGCCGTGGATTTCACCGGCGATGGCAGGCGTGACATCTGGTCGGACGACCCGAGCGACGCGCTTGCCTCCACTGCCGCCTATCTGGCGCGGTCGGGCTGGCAGCGCGGCCAGCCATGGGGGGTGGAGGTGCGGCTGCCCGCAGGCTTCAACATGGCGCTGGCGGGGAAGGACACCAGGCGCCCGGCCCGCGACTGGGCGGCGATGGGCGTCGCGCCCGCGGCGGGCGGCGCCCTGCCCGACATGGGTGCCTCCTCGATCCTGCTGCCCGCGGGGGCGCGAGGGCCGGCCCTGCTCGTGGGCCGGAACTTCACCGCGATCAGCCGCTACAATGCCGCCGACAGCTATGTCATCGGCGTCGGGCATCTGAGCGACCGGCTGGCGGGCAAGGGCCCGTTCCGGCAGGCCTGGCCGCGCGGCGACAGGCCGCTGTCCCCGGACGAGCGGCGCGAGTTGCAGAAGTTGCTGACCCGGCGCGGCTTCGATACCGGCGGCACCGACGGGAAGATCGGCCCCAACACGCTGACCGCGCTGCGCCGGTGGCAGGCCTCCGTCGGGATCACGGCGGACGGCTATGCAAGCCTCGAGGTGCTGAACCGGTTGCGTGAAAGCTGACATGACGAGGGCGCGGAACCGCAGACCTGCGGCCACGTTGAGCAGGAACGACCTGAACCCAGGAGCAAGCCATGCAAGACCCCAATGCGACCACCCGCGACCCCGCCTACAAGAACCGTGACGGCACCGGGCCGGCACCCAAAAAGGACAACAGCCGCATCCTGTACATCATTGGCGCCGTCGTGGTGGTGCTGGCGGTGATCTTCTACCTGATGTCGGGCAATGACGACGCGACCGAAAACGGCACGGTGATCGAGAACAACGCGCCGGCGCCGGAGGTCACTGCACCGGCCGAGCCCGCGCCGCCTCCGGCCGCCGAATCGCCGACGGTTGCGCCGACCACGCCGGATGCGACCGCTCCATCGGTTGAGCCGGTCACCCCGGATGCCCCCGCTCCGGCCGAGACTGCGCCGACGCCGGCCCCGGCGAACTGATCGCGGGCGAGACTGATCGGAGCAGAGCCGATATGGCAAGGGCGGCCTTCGGGCCGCCCGACCCGCGGCCGGGAGCCGCGTTCAGGTGTTCGGGCAGGTGTTCGGGCGGCGTGCCTCCGGCGAGGAGAGTTCCGCCACGATCGCCTGCGCTGCCGCGCGCGGATCGGCGGCGCGCCAGACGGGGCGGCCGACGACGATATGGTCGACCCCGTCCGCCATTGCCTGTGCGGGGGTGGCCACGCGCTTCTGGTCGCCCGCATCGGCGCCGGCGGGCCGCACGCCGGGGGTGACGATGAGCTTGCCCGCCGCTTCGGGCAAGGCCCGAATCAGCGCCGCCTCTTGCGGCGAGGCGATGACGCCGTCCGCTCCGGCGGCCAGGGCGCGCGCGGCGCGTTCCACCACGATGCTGGCCAGATCGCCCGGCCGGATCATCGCGGCATCGAGATCGGCACGGTCCAGCGAGGTGAGGATGGTGACGGCGAGGATCCTCGTCGCCGATCCGCCGGCGCCCTCCATCGCGGGGCGCACCACGTTCGGGTCGCCATGCACGGTCAGGAAATCGGGACCGTGGCGCGCAAGGCCGCGCACCGCAGCCTCTACCGTGGCGCCGATGTCGAACAGCTTCATGTCGAGGAAGATGCGCTTGCCGTATTCGTCCTTCAGCTCGTTCGCGAGCGCGAGGCCGCCGCCGGTCAGCATCCCGAGGCCGATCTTGTAGAACGACACCGCATCGCCGAGGGTTCTGGCGAGTTGGAGGCCCGACAGCGCATCGGACAGGTCGATCGCAACGATCAGGCGGTCGTCGGCAAGCGGCGCCTGGCGGGCGGGCGGGGCGGTGAGGGTCATGGCGGGGCTCCTGCGCTGATCTGCGCCCGCTCTGCGGGCAGGGCGGGCGCAGATAAAGCGTACAGGATTTCCCGCCGGGGCGCGAGCCTGCGGGATCAGGCGGCGCGCCGGCCGCGGAAGCCGGAGGCGGGGGCCTGCATTGCGTGAAGCAGCTTGGCACTGGCAACCAGCCGGTCGCGCAGCGGCGCGGCGCCGGGGGCCTGAGCGGGGGCAGAGGTCAGGATGCGGGTTTCGTAGGGCTGCGGCCGGCCTTCGGCCTTGACGAGAAGCATCACCACAGCCTCGACCCGGCCCAGCTCACGCAGGCGGTGGGCGCGGAGCACGCGGGCAGAGAGGATACGCATCACCACATCCCCCGAGCGACGGAACGGACCGGGGAAGGTCGGCGGCTGAAGAGCATGTAGGTCACGGGATTCTCCCTGAAGCGGACGGATGCCTTCAGGGTGCAGTGGAGGTATTGCGATTTGGTTTCGGATGGGGCGGGCGCGGACTCCTTGCCGCCGGAATGCCTCCGGGGACGGTCTTGCGGGGACGGTCTTGAAAGCCGGAGGCGCAGTTCACACCTGAATGCCAAGACCCGGAAGGGCCGCGCCGCAGCCGTGGGCGGACCGGATGCCGGGGGCTTTGAAGAGGAGTGACCCGATGAACATGGAAAAGTTCACGGAACGGTCTCGCGGCTTCCTGCAGGCCGCCCAGACCATCGCGATGCGCGAGGGGCATCAGCGGCTGATGCCCGAACACCTGCTGAAGGCGCTGATGGATGACGATCAGGGCCTCGCGGCGAACCTGATCCGGCGCGCGGGCGGCGAGCCTGTGCGCGTGGCCGAGGCGGTCACGGCAGCGGTGGCGAAGAACCCCAAGGTTTCCGGCGACAGCGCGCAGCCTTATGTCGATACCTCCACCGTGCGGGTGCTGGACGAGGCCGAGAAGATCGCCAAGAAGGCCGGCGACAGTTTCGTGCCTGTGGAACGCATCCTGATGGCGCTGGCGATGGTGAACACCCGCGCCAAGGACGCGCTGGATGCGGGCGCGGTGACTCCGCAGAACCTCAACACCGCGATCAACGACATCCGCAAGGGCCGCACCGCCGACAGCGCCAGCGCCGAGGAAGGCTATGACGCGCTGAAGAAATATGCGCGCGACCTGACCGAGGCGGCCGAGGAAGGCAAGATCGACCCGATCATCGGCCGCGATGACGAGATTCGCCGCACGATGCAGGTGCTCAGCCGGCGCACCAAGAACAATCCGGTGCTCATCGGCGAGCCCGGCGTGGGCAAGACCGCGATCGCCGAGGGGCTTGCGCTGCGCATCGTCAACGGCGATGTGCCCGAGTCCTTGCGCAACAAGAAGCTGATGGCGCTGGACATGGGCGCGCTGATCGCCGGCGCGAAGTATCGCGGCGAGTTCGAGGAGCGGCTGAAGGCGATCCTGGCAGAGATCACCAGCGCCGCGGGCGAGATCATCCTGTTCATCGACGAGATGCACACGCTGGTCGGCGCCGGGAAATCCGAAGGCGCGATGGATGCGGCGAACCTGATCAAGCCGGCGCTGGCGCGGGGCGAGTTGCATTGCGTCGGCGCGACGACGCTGGATGAATACCGCAAGTATGTGGAAAAGGACGCCGCCCTTGCGCGCCGCTTCCAGCCGGTGATGGTGGAGGAGCCGACGGTCGAGGACACGATCAGCATCCTGCGCGGCATCAAGGAGAAGTACGAGCTGCACCACGGCGTGCGGATCAGCGACTCGGCGCTGGTGGCGGCCGCGACGCTGAGCCATCGCTACATCACCGACCGCTTCCTGCCCGACAAGGCCATCGACCTGATGGACGAGGCGGCAAGCCGGCTGCGGATGGAAGTGGACAGCAAGCCCGAGGAGCTTGACGCGCTGGACCGCCAGATCCTGCAATTGCAGATCGAGGCGGAGGCGCTGAAGAAGGAGGACGACGCGGCCAGCAAGGACCGGCTGGAGGCGCTGGAGAAGGAGCTTTCCGACCTGCTGGAGCGGTCGGCCGAGATGACGGCCAAGTGGCAGGCAGAGCGCGACAAGATGGAAGCCTCGCGCACCATCAAGGAGCAGCTGGACCGGGCACGGGCCGAGCTTGAGCAGGCCAAGCGCGAAGGCAATCTGGCGAAGGCCGGGGAGCTGTCCTATGGCGTGATCCCGCAGCTGGAGCGCAAGCTGGCCGAGGCCGAGACCAAGGAAGACGGTCTGATGGTCGAGGAAGCGGTGCGCCCCGAACAGATCGCCGAGGTCGTCGAGAGGTGGACGGGCATCCCGACCAGCAAGATGCTGGAGGGCGAGCGCGAGAAGCTGCTGAAGATGGAAGAGGCGCTGGCGGGCCGGGTGATCGGCCAGCGGCAGGCGGTGAAGGCCGTCGCCAACGCGGTGCGCCGGGCGAGGGCCGGGCTGAACGACGAGGGGCGCCCGCTGGGCAGCTTCCTGTTCCTGGGCCCGACCGGCGTGGGCAAGACCGAGCTGACGAAGGCGGTCGCCGAATACCTCTTCGATGACGATCAGGCGATGGTGCGGATCGACATGTCGGAGTTCATGGAAAAGCACGCGGTGGCCCGGCTGATCGGCGCGCCTCCGGGCTATGTGGGCTATGACGAGGGCGGGGTGCTGACCGAGGCGGTGCGGCGGCGGCCCTATCAGGTGATCCTGTTCGACGAGGTCGAAAAGGCGCATCCCGACGTGTTCAACGTGCTGTTGCAGGTGCTGGATGACGGTGTGCTGACCGACGGTCAGGGCCGCACCGTGGACTTCAAGCAGACGCTGATCGTGCTGACCAGCAACCTTGGCGCCTATGCGCTGAGCCAGTTGCCCGAGGGGGCGGATCCGGCCCCGGCCCGCGCCGAGGTGCGCGAGGCGGTGCGCCAGCACTTCCGGCCAGAGTTCCTGAACCGTCTGGACGAGATGATCATCTTCGACCGGCTGACCCGCGACGACATGGGCGAGATCGTCGCGCTGCAACTGAAGCGGCTGGAGAAGCGGCTGGCAGCGCGCAAGATCACGCTGGAGATCGACGCGGCGGCGCGGCAATGGCTGGCGGATGAAGGCTACGACCCGGTCTTCGGCGCGCGGCCGCTGAAGCGGGTGATCCAGCGCCACCTGCAGGATCCGCTGGCCGAGATGATCCTGTCCGGCGAGGTCCGGGACGGAGAGACCGTCACCATCAGCGCCGGCGACGAAGGGCTGCTGGTGGGGACGAGGATCTCGCCCTCGACCCGGGCGAAAGTCGAACCGGTAGTGATCCACTGAGGGAAAAGGGGGCCAGCGATGGCCCCCTTTGGCTTACATCGGCGGCAGGATCACCGCGTCGATGACATGGATCACGCCGTTGCTGGCCTCGATGTCGGCGGTGGTGACGTTGGCGGCGTTCACCTTCACGCCGCCCCCGGTGGTGATCGTGACCTCGGCGCCTTGCACGGTGGCCGCGGTCATCCCGTCGGAAAGGTCGGTGGACATCACCTTGCCCGGCAGGACGTGATAGGTCAGCACGGCGGCAAGCTGCGCCTTGTTCTCGGGCTTCAGCAGATCTTCGACGGTGCCTGCGGGCAGCGCGGCGAAGGCTTCGTCCGTCGGGGCGAAAACGGTGAACGGGCCTTCGCCCTTCAGGGTTTCGACAAGGCCGGCGGCCTGCACGGCGGCGACCAGCGTGGTGAAGTTGCCCGCCGCGATGGCGGCATCGACGATATCGGCGTCCTGCGCGAAGGCCGGCGCGGCGAAGGCGGTGCTCGCCGCCGCGGTCATGGCCAGAAATGTTCTGCGGATCATCGGTGTCTCTCCCGTTTTTGCATGGATGCCGCCGGTGTTCGGCAGCGAAGGCGCTTACGAAAGCCGGAAGCGGCCGGATCAGCGGCGGTTCCGGCGGCGACGGCTTGACCGGAGGGAGGGGCGCGCTAAGCCGTGGCCCTCGCGGATTTCAAGCCAAGACAAGGTGAACGGGCGTGAGCGGCGCGTGACCCCAGGGACGTGGTTTTTGCCCGCAAAACGGCATCGTGAAGTAACTTCTGCGCTTCGTGCAACGTACAGTAACGAGAACCCGCATCGCCCCGGAGGATTTTGCATGACATACCGCTTCAAGACGCCGCTGTCCTGGGCGGATGTAACCCCGAAGGCCGCCTTCCTCAACCGCAGGCAGCTGATGGCGGGGGCCGCCGCGATGCTGGCCACGCCGGCGGTGGCCCGGCTGTCCTACAAGCCCTCGCGCTATTCGACAAACGAGGCGCCCAACACCTTTGAAGAGATCACCGGCTACAACAACTTCTACGAATTCGGCACCGGCAAGGAAGACCCCAAGAACAACAGCGGCAAGTTCAGGCCCGACCCCTGGGCGGTGCAGATCGACGGTCTGGTAGAGCGGCCCGGCAGCTACGATCTTGCCGACCTGATGCGGGGCGTCGCGCTGGAGGAGCGAATCTACCGGCTGCGCTGCGTCGAGGCCTGGTCGATGGTGATCCCCTGGATCGGGTTCCAGCTATCCTCGCTGCTGGACAGGGTGGGCGTGCAGCCGGGCGCGAAGTTCGTGGCGTTTGAAACCGTGACCCGCCCCGAGGAAATGCCGGGCCAGCGCCGGAGGATTCTGGACTGGCCCTACCGCGAGGGGCTGCGGATCGACGAGGCGATGCATCCGCTGACCATCCTGGCGACGGGGCTTTATGGCGAGGACCTGCCGAACCAGAACGGCGCGCCGATCCGGCTGGTGGTGCCGTGGAAGTATGGCTTCAAGAGCATCAAGAGCATCGTGCGCATCAGCCTGACGGAAGGCGAGCCGCCGGCGACGTGGAAGCAGATGCAGGGCTCCGAATACGGCTTCTATGCCAACGTGAACCCCGAGGTGGACCACCCGCGCTGGAGCCAGGCGAGCGAGCGGCGCGTGGGTGCGGGCCTGTTCGCGGGCCGGCAGCCGACGCAGATGTTCAACGGCTATGGGCATGAGGTCGCCGGGCTTTACGCGGGGATGGACCTTGCAAAGAACTACTGACGCCTCGGCCCCGGCGCGGGTTGCAAAGCCCGATCTTGCCGGCCGGATCAACGGCGCGCTGCGCCGGGTGCCGGTCCGGGCGGTCTACCTGCTGGGCGCGCTGCCGGCGATCTGGCTGTTCGGGCAGGCCGCCACCAACACGCTTGGCATCGACCCGGTGCGCGAGATCGAGCACCGGCTGGGCGAGCTGGGCTTGCAGTTCATCGTGGGCGGGCTCGCGATCACCCCTCTGCGGCGCATCGCGGGTATCAACCTGCTGCGGTTCCGCCGGGCGATCGGGCTGATCGCGTTCTTCTATGTGCTGGCGCATCTGGCGGCCTGGATCGTGCTGGACATGGGGCTGCTGTGGCGGCAGGCCCTGGCCGACATCGTGAAGCGGCCCTACATCACGATCGGCATGGCGGGATTCGTGCTGCTGCTGCCCTTGGCGCTGACCTCGAACAACTGGTCGATCCGCAAGCTGGGCGGCGCGCGATGGCGGATGCTGCACAGGCTGGTCTATCCCGCGGCGCTCGCGGGCGGGGTGCATTACCTGTGGCTGGTGAAGGCCTGGCCGGCGGAGCCGCTGCTGTATCTGGGGGGAATCGTGCTGCTGCTGGCGGCGCGGGTCTGGTTCCTGCGCCGCAAGTGACCGGGCGAGTCCGCCGGATTCGGCAAGCGGCGGAGGGTGCCCCTGCGTCACCTGACGACCATCTGGCACTGATGCGCAGGCGAGTCTGTGGATAATCCGAAACCCGTTTCGCCCGGGCCCCTGCTTCGCGAAAGATTCTGTCGCGGACCCGCGTATTCTGGTGGGAGGCGAAGGGCGGAACCGCAAGATATTGGGGGTTTTATGACGGGCCGGAAGAAAATCGCATCTTTCTCGAAGAAACCCCTTGCGGCCCCCGGCCTCCATCCGTAAATAACGCCTCACCGAAGCGGCACACACCGCAACGGGGCGCTGGACGGGTCGCAAGGCACTGAAGGCGAACGAAAAACCGGAGACAGGGTTCGGCGGGCGCGCTGGCAAGACAAGGCG
>DIVD01000007.1 GCA_002423245.1 Rhodobacteraceae bacterium UBA6141 | reverse complement strand
GAGCCGGGGGAATCTTAAGACAAGCTGCTTTTGCTGCCGATCTTCTTCCCGCAGCCGGTGCTCGGGCTGGCGCTGCTTTTGTGGTTCAACGCGATCGGCGTGCAGACGAGCTGGCAGACGGCGGTGGTCGCGCATCTGGTCTGGATCGTGCCGGTGGTGACGCTGGTGATCTCGATCCAGGTCTACGGCTTCGATCCGATGCTGGAGGAGGCGGCCGCCGACCTCGGCGCCTCGCGGCTGATGATCCTGCGCGAGGTGACGCTGCCGCTGCTCTGGCCCGGGATCTGGTCCGGGGCGCTGTTCGGCTTTCTGCTGAGCTGGGGCAACTTCCCGCTGTCGCTCTATACGGCAGGGGCGGATTCGACGATACCGAAATGGCTGTATTCGAAGATGGTCGCGGGCTACACACCGATGGTGCCGGCGCTCGGCACGATGAGCACGCTCGCCGCCGCGCTGCTGATGGTGCTGGCGGGGCTGGTGATGGTGCTGGTGCGGCGACGGGGGGCCGGGGGATGAACTGGAAGACCAGGCATCGCTCTTTCTATTACGACGAGGCGCCCGAGCCGGAAACGCCGGTGCTGCTGGCGGGCAAGGTGGCGCTGCTGGTGATCGACGTGCAGAACACCTATCTCGAGGCCGATGCCCCGCGTTGGGCGCCGTTCCTGGCGCGCATGCGCGAGACGGTGATCCCCAACAACGCGGCGCTGATCGAAGCCTTCCGCGACCGCGGGCTCGACGTGCTCTTCGCGCGGATCGCCTGCCTGCTCGCCGATGGCCGCGACCGTTCGCTGAGCCAGCGCAAGCCGGGCTGGAACAACCTGCTGCTGCCCAAGGATGCGCCCGCCTCGCAGATCGTGCCCGAGCTTGCGCCGCGTGCCGGGGAAATCGTGGTGACGAAGACCACCGACAGCGCGCTCACCGGCACCAGCCTGCGGCTGATCCTTGCCAATCTCGGCATTACCCATGTCGTCTGCACCGGCATCTTCACCGATCAATGCGTCTCCTCGACGGTGCGCAGCCTCGCCGACGAGAGCTTCGACGTGATCGTGATCGACGACGCCTGCGCTGCCGGCACCGACGCGCTGCACGCGCACGAGCTCGAGGTGCTCAACATGATCTATTGCAACGTGATGCGCACCGACGAGCTGATCGCGCTGCTGCCCCGGGGGCGGTTGGCGCCGGACCTGTCCGCCGCGGCCCTCTGACCCGCGCGAAAACGGAAACACCGGACATGAGACCCGCGAAGGCCGCGCGCCAGGCAAAGATCCTCGATGAACTGCAACACGCGCCCTCGCTGCGTGTCGTGGACCTTGCCCAGCGGCTGAATGTCTCGACCGAAACGATCCGCCGTGATCTCGACGAGATGACGGGGCGGGGCGAGCTGAACCGCACCTATGGCGGCGCGATCCGCCCTCCGGCCGAGGAACCTGCGGTGAGCGTACGCCATGCGCTTTTCGTCGGGGAGCGGTCGCGCATCGCCAGGGCGGTGATCCCCTCGATCCACGATGCAAAGGTGCTGATGATCGGCTCGGGTGCCACCACGGTGCATCTGGCGCGCCGGATCGCGGCAACGATGCGCGATGTCACGGTGATCACCCATTCCTTCGGCGTGGCGACGGTGCTTTCGATCAATCCGACGATCCGTGTCGTGCTGGCGCCGGGCGACTACCACCCGACCGAAGGGGCGACGATCGGCGCGCATGCGGTGGAGTTTCTGGGCCGGTTCCAGGCCGATGTGGCGTTGATCGGGGCAAGCGGGCTCGGCACCTCGGGGCCATCGGAGGCGCTGATCGACGTCGCGGCGGTCTATTCGGCGATGTGCCGCTCTGCGGCGCGCCGGATCGTGGTCGCCGACCATTCCAAGTTCGGCCAGACCTATCCGGCGGTCTATGCCACCTGGGCCGAGATCGACACCCTGGCGACCGATGCGGCGCCCGGCCGCGATCTGGGCGATTGCCTGCGGCGCGCCAGTGTGAAGATCCTGCTTGCCCCCTGAGGTGACGGCGCGGCCTTGTCCGAGTTGCAGCAGTTCCATGGGGTGCCGGATCGCGGGCGCCGCGCGCCCGCTTCACATGGTTCCGCCGTGAGCAAGGGTCCGCTCGGCAGGCAGCGCGGGCTACGCGGCCCCGGCTTGCGGTGGGCCTGGATCTGCCTTTGCCTGCGCGCGCGTGGCCGAAGGCGCGTCTTGCGCGACTGGCGCGGCGTCCCGCAGCCGGGCCATCTCTGCCGGCAGCAGCGGCACGGCCTTGGCACGGTCGAGCGCCTCGCGCGATATCGCCACGCAGGCGGGGCCGAAAATGTCGGGCAAGCTGTTGCGCAAGGCGGTCAGCGCCTTCTGCAACCTGATCTGGACCTCCGCGAGGGCGGCTCCGTCGCGGGCGATGGGGCGGAATGCATCCTCGATGGCATCCTGAACATCGAGCGGCGGCACGAAAATGCGGTCGAACCTGACCTCGGCATCGGCGCGCTCGTGCCATTGCGAAAGGATGCGCACGTGGCGTCCGAGGATGTCGATCGCGGTGCCCGGGTCGTTGACCCCGGGCGACAACGCGCGCGAGGCGATTTCGGTCAGCACGATCAGCCCGAAGCGCGGATCGTCCTCGAAGGTGCGCTGCGTACCGGTGCTGAAGGCCTTGCGCAGCAAGGCGATCTGGTCATCGTCGAGTGCCGGGGACGCGGCAGAGAGCAGGGGCGTCTCGGGCGCGACGAAGCTGCCGGGAAGACGGTGCAGGAAAAGTTCGGTCTTGAAGCTTTCGGCGCAATCCTGAAGGGCGCGCATGTCGACATGCTGGATATAGCCGGTGGCCTTTGCCGCGATGACTGTCCGGCGGGCCGGGATCTCGTCGCGCAGCCGTCTGCCACCGAGGAACGGGTTTTCCAGCCGTCCCAGCAGCGCGCCCGAGGCTGCGCGCTCGACGCGATCGAGCGTGTCGCCCATCCGGCCGAACTTCATCAGGTGGCCGATCCAGCGGATCAGCGCCAGCACGACAAGCGCGATCACCACAATGGTGAACAGGAACACGACCACCTTGCCCGAACTGCTGTAGAAACGCGCATGGAGCGCCACGAGCCCGATGAGGCCAAAGAGAAAGGCGCCGAGGAACGTGGCCAGAACGTTCTGCGTCGTGCGGTCCTGCTGCAGCAGCACGGTGGCCCGCGGCGTCGCCGTCCCGGCCGCCGCGGTGAAGGCGGAGACCGCTATCGACAGCGAAAAGGTCGTGACCGCAAGCATCGACGAGGTCAGGATGCCGAGCAGTTGCGAGACCGCCTCGGACCCGGTCTGAAACGCGAGCGCCTCGGGCAGGTAGGGCGACAGGACGCGCGCGAGCACCGCCGCCAGAAAGGCGAGGATCGCGTAGCCGATGACGCGGAGCCAGACCTTCTTGAGGGCCTCGCGCAGATACCAGGCATAGCGCGAGATCATTCTTTGTGGTGCCTTCCCGTTCCGGGCGGGGGCATGTCATTCCAGCGCGTCATGGCCGATTTCCTCGCAACTCGACAGTTCCGATCCCCCCGCGCCCTGCACTTGCCTCGCAAGATCGCGCAGCGCGCCGCGCAGGCCTTCCTCGAGGACGGGGTGGTAGAACGGCATCGCAAGCAGGTCGGCCACCGTCATGCGCGATTCGATCGCAAGGGCAAGCAGATGCGCGAGGTGTTCGGCAGCCGGCGCGCACATCTCGGCGGCCAGCAGGCGCCCCGAGTCGCGCTCGGCATGGAGGCGCAGGAGCCCGGCGCCCATCTGCGCCATGCGCGCGCGCGCCTGTTTCGAAAAATCGGCGCTCGCCGTCACGATATCCCTGTCGCGAAGCTCCGTCAGCGGCGGACCGACCCGCGCGACTTGTGGCGAGGCGAACACGATGGAAAGCGCCGTGCGGCGGCACAGCCCGGACCGCGCCGCGTCCGGGGCGGCCATGCGGCCGGCGATGTGCCCCTCGTCGGCGGCCTCGTGCAGAAGCGGGCGATAGCCGTTAGCGTCCCCGGCGAGGAAAATCGCGAAATCGCCTATCCGCAGGCTCGCGGGGTCCACCTCGGGCATGCCCCTGTCGTCGAGCGGCACGCCGAGCGTTTCGAGCCCGAGGTCGTCGATATTCGGCCGACGGCCCATCGCGGCCAGAACCGCGTCTGCCTCGAAGGTCGCGCCCGCGCCGGTCACGCGGATCGCGTCGCCCGCGTCCTCAAGTTCGGCCGCCGCGCCCAGGTGCAGCGCGACCTCGGCCTCGATCAGCGGACGGAACGCGGCCAGAACCTGCCTGTCATCTATGCCCGCCAACCCATCGACCGCGTCGAAGCCCGCCACCTCCAGCCCGAGCCGCGCCAGCGCCTGCGCGATTTCCACCCCGATCGCACCCATGCCGATCACGGCGATGCGCCCTGGCAGGTCCGGTTGCTCGAACAGCGTGTCGGTGGTCAGGATGCGCTCGCCAAGGGCGCGCCACGGTTTCGGCACCACCGGCCTGCTGCCGGGTGCGAGAATGATCGCACGGGCCTCGATCGTCTTGCCGCTCGCCGTCAGCCGCCCGGGGCCGAGCAGGCGCGCGCGGCCCGACAAGGCGCGGCTGCCCAACTCGCCCGGCACCGCCTCCGGCCCCTTCACGAAGCCGTCGCGCAGACGGCGCACGCGGGCGAGGACTGCGGGGATGTCCGCGCGCAAGCCCTCCGCGCCCCGGATGCCGAAGTCCTCGAAGGAGACGCGCCGGTGAAAGGCGTTCGCGGCCTCGATCAGCGCCTTCGAGGGCATGCAGCCCGCCGCCGCGCAGGTCGTGCCCCAGTGGCCGTCGTTCACCAGAAGGAAGTCGTCCGTGTAGCGGCGCACCTGGCGGAGCGCGGACAGCCCGGCGCTGCCCGCTCCCACGATGACGGTATCGACCTTCATCGGTTCATCCGCCCGCGTCCGGCCGCGGCGCCGGTTGCGTCGCGGAGGGTCATCAGCACCGGTCGGGTCTGCCCGCCGGTCCGCAGGACGTTGCGGAATTCATCGTTGTTCCGGGCGGGTTCCACGACCGGCAGTGCAAGTCTTGTCGTCTCGGACATGTTCTGAATTCCTGGTTCAGTGGAAGCTATCCGCATTCGGAAAGGATTGCACGCTTTCCAGACCTCCCACAACGTCTCACTCGCAGAACCGACAGGGTCGGGGCCATGCCCGAACCAGGCGACCACGCGATCATCCGCCTCGTCGGCGCGCCGATGCTGCGGAGCAGCGACGAACGGGCGGTCGCGAGGCGCTACATGAGCCTTGAAGCCCCCGCGCGTCACCGGCCGATCCCGCCGTCAGGTTGCCCCCCCCGGGGGCCGCCTGATCAGCCTCGGACCCCTCCGAAGGTCGGCGCTCTTGCGCCCCGGGGCACGTTCAACGGGGCGCGATGTCTCGCGCGGTCCCTTGAGTTTGCGCGTCACGTTCACTAGCATCGCCACACGTGGGAAGAAGCCGTCAAACGGGCCGATCGGAGCGGTGGTTTGGCAATTGTTCGGGAGGAAGTAAATTTGCGTGATCCACATGGCGCGGCACTTCACGCTGTTACGGGAGCTGTTACGGGAGTCGTGCGACCGGAATGGTGCGCCGGAGGGTCGGATGCCCGCGAGGCATCCGTTCGTCGGTGCGGTGGTTCGACCCTTCGGGTGGGTCGTGCAAGCCGATGACGATGACAGAGTCAGCGCCCGAAGCGAACCCCGCTGTCGTTCTCGAATACCCCAATCCCAACGTGATCGTCATTCGCTTGGTCAGGGAAAGCCGCCGGAACACATTGAGCGCGCAGTTGATCGACGCGCTGGACGCGGCGCTGATCGGAATCGCCGCGAGCCCGCCTCGTGCCGTGATCGTCACCGGACAGGGCAAGGCGTTCTGTGCCGGGGCGGAGATTTCCGGCTTCGTGGATGAGGACTCGCCGCTGCGCGGCAATCCCCTGGCCATAGCAAAAGGCTACCTGGTTCGCATCCTCGAGGTGTTCCGCCGCCTTCGTTGCCTGCCCTGTCCGACGATCGCCGCGGTCAACGGACATGCGATGGGGGGCGGGCTGGAACTGGCCCTCAACTGCGATTTTCGCATCGCTGCAAAAGGGGTGATGGTCGGTTTTCCCGAAGTGCGGCTTGGCATTGTCGCCGCGGCCGCGGGGGTGCAACAGGTGCAGCGCATCGTCGGCCGCGCCAAGGCGCTCGAGATGCTGCTTCTGGGAGACCGGTTCACCGCTGACGAAGCCTGTCGGTTCGGGCTGGTCACCTCGGTCTGTGATCCGCAGGAACTGGAAGCCAGCGCGCTCGAATTTGCGCAGCGCTTCCAGCTTTGCGCGCCCGAGGCCGTTGCAGAAACCAAACGCGCCATTTACCGATCGGAATCGCTCGGTCTGGACGATGCGGATGAGGTCGCGATGAGTGCGCTGCATTTCGCAGCCAGCTCGCCGGACTTTGCCGAGGGGATGGCGGCCTTTGTCGAAAAGCGGCCGGCCGTGTTCGGGAACCTGCCGGCGCGCGCATGGACCCCGAAGAAAGGGAGCGTCACATGACCACGCGCCTGCCGGAAACCGTCGCCGCAAGCCGCGCGACCGTCTGGGGGCTCTTTCACGAAAGAGCCAGGATCAGTCCGTCGGCTATCGCCCTCTCCGGAGCCGAGGGGACGGTGACGTTCCGCGAACTGGACAACCGGGTGCTCCGCATTGCCGAGGTGTTCCGCGCCCGTGGCATCGGCCGCGGCGACCGGATCGCATTGCTGTCGGAAAATCGCTTCGCCTACCTGGAAATCGAACTGGCGGCCGCCTGTCTCGGCGTGATCGTCGCCGCGCAGAACTGGCGCCTGTCTCGGGACGAGTTGCGGTATTGCATCGGCCTGGTCGATCCCGGCCTGGTCATCACCTCGGAAAGATACCTTGGCCTTTTCCGCTCGACCGGCCTTCAGGTCCCGGCCATGGTCATCGAGTCCGATTACGAACCGGCTGTTGCGGAAGCGTCTGCCCTCTCGGACCCGCCGGCCGTCGATCCCGAGGATGGTCTGATCATCCTCTACACCTCTGGGACCACCGGCATGCCAAAGGGCGCGCTGATCAGCCACCGGGCAGAAATTGCCCGCTCCAGCGTGTACCGGATGGATCTCGGGATCAGGGCCGATGACGGCTTTGTCGCATGGTCGCCGCTGTTCCACATGGGAAGCGCCGACGCCTCCCTGTCATGTCTGATGAGCGGGGGCACGGTGCATGTCATCGACGGCTTAAACCCCCGTGCCATCGTCGACATCATGGCGACAACCCGGATCGGATGGCTGATCCTGATGCCCGGCGCCATCGAGCAGATCGTGGATCTGATGAAGGCCGAGAAGACGCGCGTGCACAGCGTTCATCTGGTGGGCGCCATGCTGGATCTCGTTCCGCTGGAACTGGCCGCAGAGCTGACGCATCTGATCGGCGCGCCATACCTCAACAGCTTCGGATCGACGGAAACCGGGCTGCCGCCGTTCAGCGGCTCCAACATCGCGGCGGGGCAGGTCGCCCCCCGGTTGTCCAAGCAGCAGAGTTCGCTGATCGAGGTGCGTCTTGTGGATGGCGATGGCCGCGAGGTCGCAGATGGTGACCCGGGCGAGGCCGCAGTGCGCGGGCCGACCCTGTTTTCGGGCTACTGGAATGCCCCCGACGCCAACAGGAAGGACTTTGCGGGCGGCTGGTTTCATATGGGCGACATGTTCCGGCGCAACCCGGATGGCACGGTGGATTTCGTCGATCGGGCAAAATATCTCATCAAGTCGGGAGGCGAGAACATCTATCCCGCCGAGATCGAACGGCTGCTGCTGGCCGATCCGAGGGTGCGCGACGCGGTGGTCGTCCGGCGTCCGGACCGGCACTGGGGCGAGGTTCCCGTGGCCTTCGTCGCGCCGCGGTCGCCCGATCTCAGCACCGAGCAGATCGAGGCGATTTTCCGGGACACCTTGGCCCGATACAAGCACCCGCGTGAAGTGAGGTTGATCGAGTACAACGATTTGCCCCGCAGTACGACCGGCAAGATCCTCAGGCACGAGTTGGAAGCCTTGTTGCAGAAGGACTGTCATACTGTCGGATGAGGCATCAGGCCGTGTCTACAAGAGGGATTTCTACCGGCGCCGGATCGTGACTCAAGCTGACATCTGCGTTCCATCTTGGCTGTCCGCGCCGCGCAATGGGTGGCAACCGCCCAGCCGCCGCCTTGTACGTGATGGAATTTGCTGGATCTTTCGCTGGCGTGCCGCGCAGATAAGCCTTCACCGCCCAGGCCGGATGCTTGCCTGTCGGTCGAGGACATGCAGGCCAGGCTTCCCGCCCGGAAGCTGAAGAGCCACATCCACCGATAGGGCAAGCGGGGCAGCCGAACAGGGCGAGTCCCGCAGCCGGACCTGCGGCGCGCGCCAGACCAACGACATCGGTGGCGCACTGGTCGGCACGGTCGGCGTGGTGTTGGCGAAGGCCAGGATCGCGATCGAACCTGGCCTGCCACGTTTTCGATTTACTCGACGCAGGCCTCGATCCGGGCCCGGTCAGGGCCGTTCGGTGTCCTGCCAAGGTTGAACGGAGCCGAGGCATCGCGCCAGGTGCTGTAGTCCTCCAGATAGGCGATCTGGCTCGCATAGACCTTGGCGGCGGTGGGATGCTCGCAGGCCACTTCCTCAATCGTCTCGTTCGCCATCTGCTGGATTTGCTCAAGCGCGGCGTCGTCCATACGGGTGATCTCGGTCCCGGCCTCCTTGAACTGCGCGAATGCCTCGGTTGCCTGCTTTTCAGTGAACGACAGGCTCCACAGCAACGTGGCTTCGGCGGCAATGCGCAGGCGCTGTTGGGTATCCTCGTCCAGCGCGTCCCAGGCGGCCTTGTTGATCATCACCCCCAGGAGCGAGGCTGACTGGTGCCAGCCCGGTGTGGACCAGTATTTCGTGACCTGATGAAAACCGGCCGTGTAGTCGATGTTGGGGGTAGAGAATTCCGCCCCGTCCACGACACCACGTTCCAGAGACTGGTAGATCTCGCTCCCGGCCAGGCTGACCTGGTTGGCGCCAAGCTTCTCCAGCAGCTTGCCCTGCTCCAGTCCCGCCAGCCGCAACCGCATGCCTTGCAGGTCTGCAATCGTCTTGATCGGCTTGTCTACGGTACGGAAGCCGGACTCGTTGTTGGTCACGCCATAGGGCAGATAGACCATCCCGAACTTGCCATAGGCTTCGTCATACAGCGCCTGCCCGCCCCATTCGCGAATCCAGTTGACGTAATCGACCGCGTTGAAAAGGCTGGACGTGGTGGCAAGGGGCGAAAAGGCGGCATCGCGGCCTGCCCAATAGCCCGGCCAGTCCCCGCCCGCCTGGACGGTGCCGCTTGCGACGGCGCCAAACACCTCGCCCGCGGGAACAAGGCTGCCACCCTCATAGAATTCGATGGTCAGCTTGTCGTCGTCCACCAAGGCATTGACTGTCTCCACCCAGTGCCTGTCCATTTCGATCAGTCCGATGTTCTCTGGCCAGACCGAGGTCATGGTCCAGTTTTCGGCCAAGGCAGGCGTGGCTGCGGCAAGAGCGAGCATCGCAGTCGAAAGCAGGTGTTTCATGGTTTTTCCTCCCAGTTGGATCGTGGCGGATCAGCCGCCGTAGAGTGTGGATGGCAGCCAGGTGACCAGCGCCGGAAAGATGATGACAAGGATGCACATCAGGACGATCAGCACAATGAAGGGCAGCACCCCCGATATGATGTCGGCAGTCGTGACGCTGGGCGGCGACATGGCGCGCATGTAGAACAGCGCATATCCGAAGGGCGGGGACAGGAAGCTGGTCTGCAGCACGACGGCCATCAGCACGACGAACCACAAGGTGTCGATGCCCATCTCGGCTGCCAGCGGCAGAAAGATCGGAAAGCACAGCAGCACGATGCCAGTCCAGTCCAGGAACATGCCCAGCACGAAGACCACGATCATCATCATCGCGACCAGCGTATAGGGATCGCCCGCGAGGCCGCGCATCAGATCCTGACTGGCACGCAGGCCGCCAGTGATGTTGAAGACGCCGGTGAAGGCCGTCGCGCCAACGACGATGAACAGGATCATCGCCGAGGTCCGTCCGGTTTCCAGCAGCGCCGAATAGAACGTCGCCCATTCGAAGCGGCCGCGCGCGATCACGATCAGCAACGCCAGCGCCGCGCCGATGGCGCTCGCTTCGGTTGCGGTGGCGATGCCGGCCAGAAGCGAGCCGAGGATCCCCAAGATCAGGATCAGGGGCGGCACGGCCTCGATCAGCAGCATCCGCCACATGGCGCCGCGGCTGATCTGTTCATCGAGCCGCATGGGCGGCGCCCATTCCGGTTTCAGCCAGGCAATGGCTGCAACGTAAAGTGCATAGATCAGCCCCAGCAAAACGCCGGGCAACATGGCGCCCGCGAAAAGCTGGCCCACCGACAGGCCGGGCGCGTTGGAGGCCATCAGGATCAGCATGATCGACGGCGGGATCAGGATGCCCAGGCAGCCCGAGGCCGCGATCAGCCCCGTCGCCAACCTCTTGTCATAGCCGTAGTTCAGCATCGGCTTCAGCGCCATCATCCCCATTACGGTGATGGATGCGCCGATGATCCCGGTCGTCGCGGCCAGCAGGATCGAGATGAACACGACGGCCAACCCCAGGCCCCCCGTCACGCGGGCCAGCAGATGTCGCAGCGCCTCGAACATCTTGTCTGTCACGCCACTGTCGGACAGGAAGCGCGCCATCAGCACAAAAAGCGGAATGGCGATCAGAACGTAATTGTCCAGCACGTCACCGAAGATGCGGTTGATGACAATGCCCAGCACCATCGGCTTGCCGGCAATGAACGCCCCTAGCACGGCGGTCCCGCCCAGCACGAAGGCCAGCGGGTGGCCCATGAACAGGCCCAGCAGCAGCAAGCCCGACATGATCAGTGCGATCGTTTCACCGGACATCCAGCGGCTCCATCAATTCAGGTCGGGCGGGCTTTGCCAAAAGCAGCTTCAGCACCTCGCTGATCCCCTGGATCAGCAGCAGGAAGGCGGCAACGAAAATTGCCATCTTCAGCGGATAGACCGGTAACTGCAGCGCACCATAGGTCACTTCCCTCTGGTTCCAGGACGTCATCCCGAAATCCCAGCTTGTGCGGGCAAAGATCCAGGCGAAAGGAAAGAAAAAGATCAGGTATCCCGCGATCTCGGTCCAGCGGCGGGCCTGCGGCCCAAGCCTTTCGGTGACCAGATCAACCCGGACATGGCTCTGATGGCGCAAGGCATAGCCGCCCAGCATGATGAAATAGAAGCCGTAAAGCTGCTTGGTGACATCAAAGGACCAGCGCGTCGGCTGGCCCAGGAAATAGCGCATCACGACGTCATAGATGATGATCGCAGCGAAGACGATCGCCGTGACCGACACGATGCGGCCGACGAGTTCGTTGAGGCCGTCGATTAGGCGAATGATCGGCAACTGTCCCACCCCTTTCTCGAAAATCCCCTCGCCCGCAGGGCAAACGTCATGGTCTCAGCGCCCATGCCAGCGCGGCGACCGGCGTTCGGCAAAAGCCACCGCACCTTCGCGCGCATCGGTCGAGCCGATGATGGGCGCGAAAAGGCGGTCGTTTTCCGCCCAGAGCATGGGTTCGAGCGCGCGTTCTGCCGCCCGCATCAGCGCCAGCGTGGCCGTGACGGCCAAGGGCGCGGCCGCGACGATCTCGCGCGCAAGCGCCATTGCGGCAGGAAGCGGGTCCTCGTCTTTGCTGCGGCGGCTGATCAGGCCAAGCTCATAGGCTTCGTCCAGATCAATGATGCGGCCGGTCAGGAGAATCTCGGCCGCCCGGTGCGCCGGGATGCGAGAGGCGAGCCGGAACACTCCACCCGCTGCTGCGATGAGGCCGCGTCTGGGTTCCGGCAAGCCGAAACGCGCGCCCGGGCCCGCCACGATCATGTCGCAGGCCAGGGCCAGCTCGAACCCGCCTGCAAGGGCCGGCCCCCCCACGGCCGCGATCAGCGGCTTGGTTCGCACGCGCCTGACCAGACCGCCAAAGCCACCCTCCCCCTCCAGCACCTCCTGCACCTGTCCTGCCGCGACGGCTTTCAGATCCAGCCCCGCGGAGAAGGCCGCACCTGCGCCGCACAGGATGCCGATGCGGATGGAGGGATCCGCCTCGACCCTGTCCAAAGCCGCGCGCAAAGCGCCGCCAAGCGCGACATTGACGGCGTTGCGCGCTTCGGGCCGGTTCAGCGTCAGCGTGGCGATGCCGTCTTCAATTTCGGTCAAGACCAGATCAGTCATTGGCGCATGTCGTGTCGCTTACCCATTCTTGTCGACCTCGATGATTGTCATCCGGTCCGCATCCGTGAAGTGCGAAGCGGTCGCAAACCGGCACGCTGACATTGAGATCATGCTGAATCCGCCAGCCGAAGGCGGCAAGCTCCTCCGTCGACATTGCCTCTCCCCGCAAGGCCGACCCCCCCCTTGTTTCGTCGCTGCGCAAGGCACAACGACCGCTCGTTCATCCCGGACAGATCATGTCAATTAGCAGTTCATGTCAATGGGAGTGTCTTGAATGTGGTGGAGGTTCCCTGCGGCGTGCTCGGCCATGTCAAGCTCCGTGTTCTCAGGCCGCGAGGCAAGGGCATGACGAGGACGCTGGCCCCGTGTCGCGGCGCGTCCCTGCCCATGGCGTGGCGGCAATCTTGCCGAAGGTGTCGATCATCTTTGCCCCCGCTTCCAGTCCGCGATCCCAACGAGCGCCACCGCGACGAACCCCGTCCCGCCCGCGGACAGAGGCCGAAGGCTGGCGCCCCGGCGAGAAGCTGGGCCAGCGCCACGCGCTCTCCGGCGCGTCGCGGAAGTGGGGCCTCTCTCTGCTCTCTCTCAGGAACTGCAGGACCGCCCCCGCGCGGCTGGGGGCGGCCCGCAGAGCCATCAAGGTGAGCCACCGCGAATGACCTTCCTGGCGACCGCATACCCTTCGGCCTGGTGCGATCGGATGGTCTTGCATGAAAAATCATAATCGAGGGACGCAGGCTCCCGGTCCTGTCCCTGCCGCATGAATCGCGTGATGGTCGTCGCGGCTCCGTCGCCCATGAGCTGGATATACGCCGGCAGATACTTGATCCTCGCCATTTCTGCCGGCTCGAGACGGGTGAGGATGTGGTCGACGAGGCTGCGATAGGCGCTGATCGTCTCGCGATGATGCAGGTCGCTTCTGATCCGTTCGGAATAGACGATCTCGTCGCGCCGCAGCAGCACCTCCATCATGTTGGTCGGAAGCGGGCTTGTGCCCGAGAACAGGTCGACGATGAAAACGCGCTTGCCGTCCGGGCCGCAGCGATCGACGAGAAGATCGAGCGGCGAGTTGCTGACGATGCCGCCGTCCCAGTAGGCCTTGCCGTCCACGACCGTCCAGGGGAAGCCGGGCGGCAGGCTGCCGCTCGCCAGGACATGCTCGGGAGTGAGATCGTCGACGTAGCTGTCAAAGATCTCGAACTCGGCCGTGGTGACATTGACGGCGCTGAGAAGCAGCCGCACCGGACTTGTCCTCAGAGCCGCGAAATCCACATATTTCGCGAGAAGTTCCTTCACGGGCGCGGTGTCGTAATAGCTCGTCCAGTTCGGCGGGAAATCCGCGAGCGAGCGGAACGGCAGCATCCAGCGCGGCCGGAAGAAACGCGGCACCCCGAATGTCAGGATCTGCAAGGCCGCCGCCGCCCGCTCGCCACAGGCAAAGGGCAGGTCCGCGGTCGCGACGGACAGATCGGCCCAGAAAGCCTCGAGCGCCGGCGCCGCGTGACGCGGGTTGCTGGCGATGATCGCGCCGTTGAACGCGCCGATCGAAACGCCCGCAACGACATCGGGGAAAATCCCCTCCTCTTCGAGGGCCTTGACGACGCCGCATTCGAAGGCACCAAGCGCCCCCCCGCCCTGAAGGACCAGCGCGGTCTGCGGGGGCCCCGGGTCGATGAGAAAGGCCGGATCATGCAGCCGGTCCTTGATCGCGCTCACGTTCACGCGGTAGCGGATCAGGCCTTCGGCGAGCCGGGTCTCGTCGGCAGGCCGGCCCATCGAGAACAACGCACGCGGCACGTCGTCCCGAAGATAGAACATCGCGAAGGATCGGCTCTCGATCGCGCCCCGGCTGATTCGCTCCTCCGCCCCGGCGGGCCAGCCGAGCATGTTGAAACCGATCTCCCCGATCTCGCAGAAGAAATATGACATTTCGTCGTAAGGCCGCCGTCGCCCCATCATGTTCCTCGCGGCAAGGCGCCCCTGCTTCACCGCATTGTCCCAATGCTCGATGTGCCGGCGCTGCGCGAAGAGGGGATCATAGAAGGTGGTGACATCGCCGGCCGCGAAGATATCGGGCATGTTCGTCCGCATCAGCGCATCCACGACGATGCGTCCGTCATCGAGAGCGATGCCGCTGTCACCAAGGAATCCGGTGGCCGCCACCACCCCGATGCTGACGATGACAAGATCGCAGGCTATCCGCCGCCCGGATGCCGTTTCGACTTCGCGAACATGGTCCTCGCCCCGCAGCGCGGCGGCCCTGTCGTTCAGCAGCACCGAGACTCCGCGACCTTCGACATAGTGCCGGAAGTAGGCGGAAAGCTCGGCGGATTCGAGATAGGGCAGCAGCCGCGCCCCGGACTCGATGAGGGTGACCTCAATCCCGCGCCCGACCAGCGACATGGCGATTTCCATTCCCAGGAAGCTGCCGCCGAGCACTACGGCACGCCTCGCCTCGGCGGCGCTGCGCCGGATCATCCCGGCATCGGCCTTGTTCCGCAGGGTATGGACCCGGCCAAGATCCGCGCCGGGGACGGGCAGAGGCGTGGGTGTGGCCCCGGTCGCGATCAGCAGCCGGCCATAGCGGATCCGCTCTGCGCCCGCGGTCGTGACCGTGTGGCTCTCCGGATCGACGGACGTCGCCCGCGTCCCGAGTTGCAGGTCGATCGCCTTCTCGCGATAGAAACTTTCCGGATGGACGAATATCTGCGGCTCGTTCCCCGCATCGAGCAGCATCTGCTTGGACAGGGCGGGCCGGCGATAGGGCGGCACGTCCTCCTCGGACAGGATCAGGATCGAACCGGCCGCCCCTTCCGCGCGCAGCGTTTCGGCCGCGACGGTGCTGGCGATGCCGCCTCCGAGCAGCAGGAAATCGACATGCCGGGGCCGGGGCTGCGAGGCGCCGTCTGTCGCCGCGCTGTCCGTCGCCGCCGGGTTCGGTTCGAGGTCCGCCATCATGATGTATGTCCTTCACGCAATATGATGTCGCCGGGCCGCGCCCGAACGGGACAGGCGGGCGCACCCGTCCCGAGCCGGAAGGCAGATCTCTTGCCCGGCGGTGGCCATGACGCCCCGCGCTTCCTGCGCGCCCGGGTGGTTCAATCCGCAGTCTCCCGGATGAAGCGGTTGATATGCGGAAGAACATCCTGCCGCCAGCGGGTGCCGAAGAACAGCCCGAGATGACCCGCCTGCGGGCAGGTCAGACGGCCGCGCCGTTCGGCGGGAATCCCGGCGCAGAGATCATGGGCGACATGCGTCTGGCCCGGCCCCGAGATATCGTCCGCCGTGCCTTCGATGGTCAGCAGCGCGGTTCGCGTGATGCGCCCGGGATCGACCATGGTCCCCTGCCATGCCAGCCGCCCCCTTGCCAGGGCGGCCCGCTGGAACACCTGGGCAACCGTGTCCAGGAAGAATTCCGCCGGCACATCCTCGATCGAGAAGAAAAGTCTGGGGAACGGATGGCCCGCAGAATCGCTGCCGTCGTCATGGAAGAACCTGGCGAGAAGCTCGCCACCGCTTGCGCAGTGACGGAACAGATAGGTCGAAAGCATCATCAACTCGGTGCTGCCCGGATAGACACGCCGGCCATGCCCGCGCCGCGAGGCGGGAACGGTGGTGATGGAACATGTCTCGAACCACGCCAGCGGCAGGCTGCGCGACAGAAGATCAACCCCGGCCGGGTTGATGCGCGTGTCGAGCTTGCCGGCCAGGAGCGTCAGCGTCGCGGGCCGCGCCGGATCCTCCGCGAGGATCGCCGCCGCCGCCAGCGCAGGCAAGGCGGACTGGCAAAGCCCGATCACATGGGTTCCTGCCCCGAGATACCGGATCATCTCGGTCACATAGCTGATGTTGTCTTCGAGCCCGAAAGGGCCGTCGGCAAGCGGAACGTCGGCGGCGTCCTTCCAGGCAAGGCAATAGACGTCGTGCCGGGGCAACAGTCCGAGGATCATGTCGTAGAGGATTTCCGCCTTCATGCCCGAGAGCGGCGCCACGAGGAGCAGCGGCGGCCTTTCCGCGGTCAGGTCGGCCTCGAAATGCAGAAGCTGGCCAAATGACTTGTCGACGACGCCCCGCTCTCGAAGGCTCACCCGCCTCCCCTCGATCAGCATGTGTTCAAGACCGATCCTTGGACCGGGCGCAAAGTCGGCTTGTGTTGCGGGGCCACTGACAGACGCTCGACCGCGGGCCGGGCGCGGGGCCTGTTCCTGTTGCGCGGGGTGCTTTTCATGCGGCATCGGAAGCTGCCCCGCCAGGATCGGTCGCCGCGCGCGACGGGTCTTGCCCGAACCGCAGCATTGCCGCCGCGAGGATCTGCTCGCGCCTGGCTGCTGCGGCGCGGGCGGTGGATCGGCCCATGAGAAACTCCGGATCTCGGCGCGTTTTCAAGCTGCCGACATCATATATAGTCCAGTCGACATGCGTTGCGATAGTCAACGATGCCTCACGCCCCGGCATGGAGGGACTGCGAAGCACCCGGAGCGCGCGCCCTTCAGAGCCCGAAGGGATATGTCTCATCCTCGCCGGCGGTGACACGGGTCGGCAATGGCACCACGGCACGGGTTTGATCGAACCATACGAACGCATCGTATTGATCCGGAAGCGATGCGAAGGAGTAGTGGCTCCAGCGTTCGGTTTCCGGCCGGTATATGACCCCGATATAGCGCTCCAGTCGGGGCTGGGCCAGGCTGTCGCGCAGGCCCGCACCGAGACCCTGGCGCAGGTCCAGCAGGAACCGCTCGTGGCCAAGCTGATGGCACAGCCCCTCGTAGCTGTCCGGACGGGAGGGGCGAACCGCCTTGATCTCCATCGGAGCGTCCCAGTCGGAGGCAGCGGCGACCGTGCCGGTATGGGTGCCGAAGCCGATCAGCGCGACGTCGGACCCATAGGTCTGCCGGCACAGCTGCCCGATGTTGAGTTCGCCGCGCTCCGTCGCCATCTCGGTGAACCGGGCATCCCCGATGTGGGAGTTGTGCGCCCAGACCACCGCCTTCCTGTCCGGTCCGGCCCAGGCCATCACCCGCTGGAGCGTATCGAACATGTGCCGGTCGCGCAGGTTCCACGACTCTTTGGCGCCATAATACATCACGCGGTAATAACGCTCGGCATCCGCCACGAGACGGGCGTTTTGCGTCGCGTCGAAGAACTGCTCGCCGTCCCTGCCGGCATATTGAAGTTCCTTCTGCAGCAACTCGACGAGCGTGCGCGTCACCGGCAGTTCGCACAGCGCATAGCCCTTGCTCAGCGCCTCCCGGCCATAGGCCGCCGGTTCCCGCGACCACGGGGCGAGGCAGCCATACCGGGCGCGCGCCTCTGCCGCTGCGGCGGGATCGACCCGGTCGAGATAGGCGAGCACCGCCGCGATCGAGGCGGTCATGCTGTAGAGATCCAGCCCGTGGAAGCGGACCCGGTCCTCGGGCGGCTTCGCCGCGTTGTGGCTGCGCAGGAAGGCGACGAAATCGTCGACGTCCCGGTTGCGCCACATCCAGGTCGGGAACCGGCTGAACGGAACCAGCCGCGTCGGCTGGCGAGGAAGTTGCCGCACGTAGCGGTCGATGGCCGCAGCGTCGGGCCAATCCGCCTCCACCGCCACGATGGTGAAACCGTGACGCTCGATCAGGCGCCGGGTGATCGCGGCCCGCGCACGATAGAACCCCGACGTGCCGTGCGATGCCTCGCCAAGCAGGACGATGCGTGACGATGCGAACCGGTCGAAGGCAGTTGCGAAGGCCGGATCGTCGAGGGCCGGCAGCGGCTCGGCGGCGTCGCGAAGCGCGGTGACGATCGACACGGGCTGCGTCGGCGTGACCGGCCCGGCGGCCGGCGCGGCCGGAGCGGGCATCGCCACGGCCGGCGCCAGATAGTGCTGGAACCAGGCGCTCGCCATCTCGGTGACCGTCTCGAGCGCACCGGGCTCCTCGAAGACATGGCCGGCGCCGGGAACGATTTTCAGCAGCTTCTCGCAGGTCAGCGCCGCAAGCGCCTGCCGGTTCAGCTCGAGAACCTGTCGGTCGTTACCACCCACAATCAGCAGCGTGGGCGCCAGCACTTCGGAAAGCCGCGAGCCGGCCAGATCGGGACGCCCGCCCCTCGACACCACCGCCGCGACGCGCCCGCGAAGCTCTGCGGCGGCAAGCAGGGCGGCGGCGGCGCCGGTGCTGGCGCCGAAAAGACCAAGCGGCAGATCAGCGACCTCGGGCTCGCCGCTGAGGTAGAGCGTGGCCTCGACCACCCGCTCCGCCAGCAGCGCAATGTCGAAGACATTGCGGCGATCATGTGCTTCGGCTGGCGTGAGAAGGTCGAAAAGAAGCGTGGCGAAGCCCTGCGCATTCAGCGCCTCCGCGACGGCGATGTTCCGCGGGCTGAGCCTGCTCGACCCGCTGCCATGGGCGAACAGAACGACGCCGCGAGGCTCCGGCGGCACGCAGAGATCTCCGGGCAGGCCGAGCGGCGGCACCGAAACCTGTCGTCTCACGGGTCCGGCCTCCGGGGGGATGTCCCGGCTCTCCGCCCAGCTCTGCCGCAGCAGCCCGACGGTTTCCTCGTCGGTCAACTGATGGAAATCGTCGTAGAAGGCGCCGACGCCATGAAAGACCTCGGCTGGATGAAGGCACACGACCAGATCGGCCTGCGCGCTGATGTCCTCCAGCGCGTCCGCAGGCGCCACCGGTATCGCCACGCAGACCTTTTCGGCGCCTTGTCTGCGCATCGCGATCATGGCCGCCTTCATGGTCGCCCCGGTTGCGAGGCCGTCGTCGACGATGATCGCGGTATGTCCGGCCGGGCTTGCCTGGCTGCGGCCGCCCAGGTAGACAGCCCGGCGGCGTTCGAGCTCGGCCAGTTCGCGGGCGCGGGCGCGCTCCAGAAAGACGTCGTCCGCGCCGGAGCGTCGGCGCACTTCCTCGTTGATGACCGTCTGGGGATTCGCGCCGTCGACAATGGCGCCGAGCGCCACCTCCGGCGCGCCCGGAGCGCCGATCTTGCGCACGAGGATGAGGTCGAGCGGCGCCCGCAGAGCCTTGGCTACTTCCCGCGCGACGGGCACCCCGCCCCGCGGCAGCGCATAGACCACCGGCTTGTCCAGCCCCATCGGCAGCAGGCGCGCCGCCAGTTGCCGACCTGCATCGGCGCGATCTGCAAATCTGATGCCCGAGGTTTTCATGACGCGATCCCTATACCCGACAGGTATGCCTGCTGCAGCGGCGCGCGGCGGGGAACACCCGCCACCTCCCGCGTCTTCCTGCATCGACGGGGACGGGGACGGGCATGCGGACGGGCAGGCGGGCCGTGTCCGCCAGAAGAACCCGGATCTTCGCCCTGCGCATTGACGATCCCCTCCCGAACGACCCCTCCGGTCTTGCTCTCCAGGCTCTGGCAGAACCGCGTCGCGCGCCTTGATCTCGATCAACCGGAATCCGGCGGGGCTGCATTGATCCAGGTCATGGCCGGCGGCACGCGAATCGGGTGTCTTGAGCCAAGGTCGCGAGACCGCATCGCGTCCGAGTCCTGTCTGCCTGTCCCGCATGGCGGGCGGGCGTTCAATCCCGGTCTGGAGGATCCCCCATGGAAGACACCGCGACAAAGGCACCCGCCGAAACCGGAACCGCGGCTGCCGCGGAAACCCAAGCCAAGGCTCCCACAGCAGGCGAGGAGATCATGGCGCCGTTCGAGTCGCTGCGGCGCGAGGTCAACCGGCTCTTTGAAGACTTCCGCCCCGCCGGATGGCGGCTGCCCTTCGGCCGCCCGTCCACGTTCGAACTGACCTGGCCGCGCCTGGAAAGCTGGCAGGTGGCGCCGGTGATGGACCTGGTCGAAAAGCCGGACGCCTACGAGATCACCGCAGAGTTGCCGGGTCTCGACGAGAAGGATGTCTCGATCAGGCTCTCGAACGGCAACCTGACGATCAAGGGCGAAAAGAATGAGGAGAAGGAGGAGCGCGAGAAGGAATACTACATCTCCGAGCGCCGCTACGGCTCCTTCCAGCGCGTGTTCCGGGTTCCCGAGGGCGTGGATGCCGACGCGATCGACGCGACCCTGAACAAGGGCGTGCTGACCGTGAGGCTGCCGAAATCGCCGGCGGCAAAGCAGAGCGAAAAGCAGATCAGCGTCAAGGCCGGCTGAGCGCCCCGCCGGCGGGCGGGCTCACAGGCCCGCCCGGCCGCGCCCGTCAGGGAACCAGAACCGCCGCGCCGCTGAAGCGGCCGGCGCGAAGATCGGCGAGCGCGGCATTCGCCTCTTCAAGAGCATAGGTCCGAGTGTGCGTACGCACGCCCGCCTCGTGCGCGACGGGAAAGAACACCTCGGCGTCGTGGCGCGTCAGGTTCGCCACCGACACCAGTTCGCGCTCCTGCCAGAGCAAGGCATAGGGCATGGCGGGGATGTCGCTCATGTGGATGCCGCCGCAGACAACCCGCCCGCCCTTGCGAACCGCGGCCAGGGCCGTCGGCACCAGCGCGCCGACAGGGGCGAAGATGATCGCCGCGTCGAGGTCGCGCCCCGGGCGCTCGTCGGAGCCGCCGGCCCAGCTTGCGCCGAGATCGCGCGCGAAGCGCTGCGCCTCGCCATCGCCGGGCCGGGTGAAGGCAAGGATCTCCCGGCCCTGCCAGATCGCAACCTGCGCGATGATGTGCGCGGCCGCGCCAAAGCCGTAGATGCCGATCCGCCGCCCCTCGCCGGCGGCCTGCAGCGACCGCCAGCCGATCAGTCCGGCGCAGAGCAGTGGCGCCAGCGCGACGGGGTCGGCATCGGAGTCGAGGTCGAAGGCAAAGGCGGAGCTGGCGATGACATGGCTCGCAAAGCCGCCGTCGCGCGTGTAGCCGGTAAAGGCCGGCCTGTCGCACAGGTTCTCGCGCCCCATCGCGCAATAGGCGCAGCATCCGCAGGTCTGGCCCAGCCACGGGACGCCGACCCGGCGCCCCAGCCGCGAGGCCTCGACGCCCGCGCCGACGCGATCGACGATGCCGACGATCTCGTGACCGGGAATCAGCGGCAGCTTCGGGTCGGGAAGGTCGCCATCGACCACATGCAGATCGGTCCGGCATACGGCACAGGCCTCGACCCGCAGCCGGATTTCCCCCTCGCCCGGCACCGGATCGTCCCGCTCGACCGGTTGCAGGGCCGCGCCGATCTCATTCAGTTGCATCGCGCGCATGATGTTCGAAACCCCGTCGCGTTACGCTCGCCCGGTGCCGCAGCGTTCGAATGCCAGTTCCCGGTCCCGCGAACCTGCCATGGATCAAGGGTCCAGTCACCTGCGGGAAACCATAAGGCTTCTTTTCCCGTTCGATAAGGAGTATCCCGGCCGGCGTCGAACGACGATTCCATGTGTTTGCTTCGAAGGGCGTTGTCCGGGCGCCCATCAATACTGCCTCGGGAGGCGGGCTTCTTGACAACATCGAGGACGGCACCCGCCTGGCGACTCGCGCGGACAGAGGAACGCAGCGCCCTGCTGATCCTCGAGGGAGACTGGCTGGCCCGCGAAACCGGCGTGCGGGACCAGGCGACGGTCGAGCGGATCCTTGACGAGGCGGGAGACGCCGAGCGGCTCTCGTTCGATACCGGCGGCCTCGGCGCGTGGGACAGCGCCCTCGTGGTCTTCGCAAAGATGCTGCGCGATGCGGCAACGCGGCTGGAGGTCGATGCGGCGGGCCTTCCGCAGGCGGCGAGCCGGCTTCTCGCCCTCGCGACCGAAGTCCCGGAAGAATTCCCCGCAAGGCCCGCCACGCGCGAGACCCTGCTGGCGCGCGTGGGCCACCGGACCCGGGCCCGCTGGCGCGACGCGGTTGCCGTCGCCGCCCTCGTCGGCGAAACCGTGCAGCGCGGCCTTGTTGCGCTCACCGGGCGGGCGCGCATGCGCGCGGTCGACGTGCTGCTGCTGATGCGCGAGGCGGGCGCCGGGGCGCTTGGCATCGTCGCGATCGTCAACGGGCTGGTCGGCGGCATCCTGGGCTTCGTCGGCGCGGTCCAGTTGCGCCGCTTCGGGGCGGAGATCTTCGTGGCCGATCTGGTCGGCATCGCCATGGTGCGCGAGATGGCGGCGGTGATGACCGCGGTCGTCATGGCCGGCCGGACGGGCGGCGCCTATGCCGCCCAGCTTGCCACCATGCAGGGCAACGAGGAGATTGATGCGCTGAAGGCGCTCGGCATTCCGGTTTACGATTACCTCGTGCTGCCGCGGGTCGTGGCGCTTGTCGCCATGATGCCGCTTCTTTACATCTACGCCTGCGCCTTCGGACTCATGGGCGGCCTGGTCGTTGGCGTGGCAACGCTCGATCTCTCGGCAACCGCCTATCTCGTCGAGACCCGAGGCGCCCTGAACAGCACGCAATTCGTCTTCGGATTGGTGAAAGTGCTCGCGTTCGGGGCTCTGGTGGCGCTTGCGGGCTGCCACATCGGACTCAGCGCCGGTCGCAGCGCGGCGGATGTGGGGCGCGCCGCGACCAGCGCCGTGGTGGCGGGAATCGTCGGGGTGATCGCGCTCGACGGCATCTTTGCCGTCTGCGCCGACGCATTGGGAATATGACGCGATGACACGTGAGGCATCGGCAGACGATCTGTTGCGCGTCGAGGGACTGACGCTCGCCTTCGGGCCGAAGCTGGTTCAGCAGGGGCTCAGCTTCTCGATCCGGCGCGGCTCCATCTTCGCGGTGATGGGGCCGAGCGGGTGCGGCAAGAGCACCGTGCTGAAGGCGATGATCGGGCTTCTTCGCCCGGCGGCGGGAGCCGTCTTCGTCGACAACGAGGATTATTGGGCCGCATCCGAGGCGCGACGGATCGAGATGGGCCGCCGCTTCGGAATCGTGTTCCAGAACGGCGCACTCTGGAGCTCGATGACGGTGGCCGAGAACGTGGCCCTGCCGCTTCAGATGTTCGCGACGCTCGATCCCGACGCGATCACGGCGCTGGTGCGCCTGAAGCTCGCGCTGGTGGGGCTGGCCCATGCCGCCGACGTGATGCCGTCGGAACTGTCAGGGGGCATGCGCAAGCGCGCCGGGCTCGCCCGGGCACTGGCGCTCGACCCGGATGTCCTTTTTCTCGACGAGCCTTCCGCGGGACTCGATCCCATCGCCTCGAAGCGGCTCGACGACCTGATCCTCGAGTTGCGCGACGGGTTGGGGGCGAGCATCGTGATGGTCAGCCACGAATTGCCGAGCCTGCTTGACATCTGCGACGACGGGCTCTTTCTCGACACCGACACGAAGACGGCAATCGCCCATGGCGCGCCGCGGGATCTGCAGGCCGGCTGCGACCACCCGACGGTCCGGGCCTTCATGCAGCGCGAACGGGCCGATCCCGCCGACACGGAGCCTGCACATGGCAAAGGCTAACCCCGCGGTACTCGGCGGCTTCGTTTTCGGCGCCATCGCCGTCGCCGTGGCCGCGATCCTGTTTTTCGGCGGCGGCCGGCTTTTCGAATCGACCGAGCGGGCCATCATCTACTTCGAGGGCTCGGTCGCCGGCCTCGACATCGGCGCCCCGGTGACGTTCCGCGGCGTCCGCGTTGGCACCGTCCAGAAGATCGCCCTGCAGATCTCGGCCGAGGGCGAGGCCCGGATCCCGGTCATCGTCCAGATCCTGCCCGATCAGGTGGTGCTGCGTGGCCCGCAGCCAGAGGCGCGGGGCACGCGGCTCGAGCGGCTGATCGCCGAGGGGCTGAGCGCGCAGCTTGCCTCGCAGAGCTTCGTCACCGGCATGTTGCGCATCGATCTCGACTTCCGTCCCGACGCCGTGACCGAGATTGTCCAAGATGACGACAGCGGGCTGCCGCAGATCCCTGCCGTGCAATCGGGCATCGAGCGTCTGCTGAGTGCGCTGGAGCAGGTTCCGGTGCAGGATGTCGTCCAGTCGGCGCAGGATGTGCTGGAGAACGTCAACCGCCTGACCGCGAAACTCGAGGGTGAACTGGGCCCTCTGCTTGAAAGCTCCCGAAACCTGGTGGAGACCGCAGACCGGACCCTCGCGACCACCGAAGGCGCCGTGATCGAGGTCAAGTCCGACATCTCGGCGTCGCTCGAACAGCTCGACGGCCTCATAGGAGACGCCCGCGCACAACTTGCAGCGCGGGGGCCGGAGCTTGCCAGCGTGCTGGATTCGGCCAACGGTGCTGCGGAGCGCGCCGAGGCTCTGGTCGCTTCGCTTGAAGGGCTGGTCGCACCGCGATCGCGCCTGCGCGTCAACCTGGAGGCCGCCGCGAGCAACCTCGCCGCAGGTGCCGCCGCGCTGCGAGGCTTCGCGAACACGGTCGAGCGCGACCCCAGCGCGGTCCTCAGAGGAAGGTAGCCTGATGAAACTTCTTTCGCTCCGCACCGCCGTAACCGGCGCGGTCTGCATCGCCCTCGGCGCATGTGCGAACAACCCGCCGGATACCTACATTCTTGGCAGGCCCCTCGGCACCGAGGAGGCGGTCGAGACCTACTCCGATCAGCCGGTGATCGAGGTCGCGCCCGTGCTCGTGCCGGAATATCTCGACGCGACGGACATGCTGGTCCGCTATCCCGGCAATCTCGTCACCCCGGTTTCCGATGCGCGGTGGGGCGAGCGCCTGTCGGTGGGGGCGACACGCGCGCTCAGCCTGAACCTGGCGCGCCATGTTCCGGGCGTCATAATCACGACGACTGCGCCCGCAAAGCCTGTGGACGGGCAGATTCTGGTGGAGTTCGAAGCTTTCGAGGCGCGCTCCGAGGGCGTCGTCGTTCTCGTCGCTCGCTGGCGCCTGCTCGAAGGCCGAAGCGGCGACATCCTCGCGGGCGAGCGCGTGACACTGCGCGAGCCTTACTCCCTGTCCGAAGACGCGGCGACAGAGGGGGCAGAGGTGGCCTCGGCAATGACCCGCGCAATCGACAGGCTCGCAGATCGGATCGCACCACGGCTTCGCCGCTCGGTCACCCGGCTTCGCGCCGCCCGGGACGAGGACGACGGCCTCATGTGATGGCGGTTCCGAAGCCGGATGTGGCAGGCATCTTCAACGCCGCCCAAGGTTTCGCCAGACGCCGGGGCATCCCGGGGTATACGTCACGCCCGCAAGACTGCTAACCTGCGAAACAGAATGCGTCGTTGGCGTGGGTCTGAACCCGCAAAACGCAGCCTTTGAGCAAGGATCATCGTGAATGAAGGAGCGCGACACCGGCATCGGCCATATCGTGCGGCTTGGCGGCGGCATTGCCGACATCCGGTTCGATGGGGCGTTGCCGGCGATCACGACCCGGCTCGTGACGCTGAGCGATCCTGAAATCGTGATCGAGGTCGCAAGCCTGCCGGGCGAGGGCCTTGCCCGGGGGCTGGTGATGAACCCCACGCCCGACCTGCGGATCGGCCTTGCCGTGCGCGATACCGGCGGGCCCATCGACGTGCCGGTGGGCGCGCAGGTGCTGGGGCGGATGTTCAACGTCTTCGGCGAAACGATCGACGATGGCCCGCCCCTGGGCGACCTGCCCCGCCGCCCGATCCTGCGCCCGCCCGTTCCCCTGTCGCAGCGGCGGGTGGAGGGGGCGATCTTCGAGACGGGCATCAAGGCGATCGACCTGCTGAGCCCGCTGGAACGCGGCGGAAAGGCCGGGCTGTTTGGCGGCGCGGGCGTGGGCAAGACCGTGCTGATCACCGAGATGATCCACAACATGGTCGCCGAATACGATGGCGTGAGCCTGTTCTGCGGGATCGGCGAACGCTCGCGCGAGGCCGAGGAGCTCTACCGCGAGATGGGAGAGGCCGGCGTGCTGGAGAACACCGTGATGATGTTCGGCCAGATGAACGAAAGCCCTGGCGTCCGGTTCCGCGTCGGCCATGCCGCGCTGACCATGGCCGAGTATTTCCGCGATGACCTGCGCCGCAACGTGCTGGTGCTGATCGACAACATCTTCCGCTTCGTGCAGGCGGGCTCCGAAGTCTCGGGCCTTCTGGGCCGCATCCCCAGCCGGGTGGGCTACCAGCCCACGCTGGGCACGGAGCTTGCCGATCTCGAGGAGCGGATCTGTTCGACCGACCGGGGCACCATGACCTCGATCCAGGCGGTCTATGTACCCGCCGACGATTTCACCGACCCCGCGGCGACCCACACCTTCGCGCACCTGTCCGCCTCGATCGTGCTGTCGCGCAAGAAGGCCTCCGAGGGGCTTTACCCGGCGATCGACCCGCTGAAATCCTTCTCGCGGATGCTGACGCCCGGCACGGTCAGTCCGCGCCACTACCGGATCGCGCGCAGCGTTCGCAGCACTCTGGCGGAGTACGATGATCTCAAGGACATCATCGCGATGCTGGGCCTCGAGGAGCTGTCCGAACGCGACCGCGCCACGGTGCGGCAGGCCCGCCAGCTGGAACGTTTTCTTACCCAGCCGTTCTTTTCCACCGAGGCGATGACCGGCAACAAGGGCCGTTTCGTTGCGCTTGACGAGACGCTGGACAGTTGCGAGCGCATCTTGTCGGGTGAGTTCAGCAGCCGCGACGAGGGCGATTTCTACATGATCGGGTCGGTCGACGACATGGATCAACCGGCAGAGGCCACCGATGCGGCTTGAGGTCATCACGCCGATGTCGGTCTGCGTGGATCGCCCCGCCCGGCGCATCGTGGCCGAGGGGCCGGACGGACGTTTCGGCATGCTGCCGGGTCACGTCGATTTCGTCAGCGAACTGGTGCCGGGCATCTTGCTGTACGAGACGGAGGAGGGCGCCGAGCGCTTCGTCGCGGTCAATTCCGGCACGCTGGTGAAATGCGGCGATGTGGTGCGCGTCGCGGTGCGCGGTGCGGTCGAAGGCGACGATCTGGGCGCGCTGCGCACGCGCGTCGAGGCCGATTTCCGCAGGCATGACGAAGATGAACGCGAGGCCCGCGCGGCACTTGCCCGGCTCGAGGCCAGCATGATCCGCCGCTTTCGCGATCTGGAGTCGCCCGGATCATGAGGAATGCCGGATCATGAGGAATGGTCGCGACAACGAGACGGAAACCATCGCGCGCAAGGCCCGGCAGATGGAGGAGGCCCGCAAGCGCCGACGCGAAAGCGCATGGTACGGGCTCGGCATGTTCGGGCTGGTCGGCTGGTCCGTGGCGGTGCCCCTCGTCGCGGGAATCGCGCTCGGGGTCTGGATCGACCGCAGATGGCCGGGCGATGTGTCCTGGACGCTGATCCTATTGCTTGCGGGCGCGGTGCTGGGCGCGTTCAATGCCTGGTACTGGGTCCAGCGGGAGGGGCACGATGACTGAGCGGCGCCCGAAGCCGGTCCGGGAGGCGAGATGACCGATACCATCATGTCACTTTTCATCGGCGCATTGGTGGGCGCGGCCCTTGGCGCGGCCTATCTCGGCCTGCTCTGGGCGGCGGTCCGGTCCCTGCCGCAGGGTCGCAGCGGCGTCCGCGTCTTCGTGGGGCTTGGCCTCGCGCGGGTGGCGTTGCTGCTTGGCGCACTGACAGTGGCGGCGGCGCTCGGGCTGCCAGCCCGGGGCATCGCCGCGGCGGTGGTCGGGTTCATCGCGGTGCGCGTCGCCGCAACGCGCTGGCTCGGGCATGGAACGCGGAGGGATGCGACATGGAGATAAGCCCCGACGCCTGGGTCCTCTACGATTGGCGGGGCCTGCAGCTCAACGCCACGGTGGTCTTCACATGGGTGGTGATGGCGATCCTCGTGCTTGGCTCATGGGCGATCACCGCGCGGCTGAGCGAGAGCGAGACCGTGTCGCGCTGGCAGGTCGCGCTCGAGGTGATCGTCACCACGATCCGCGACCAGATCGCCGAAGTCGGCGCCGACGACCCCGGCCGCTACCTGCCCTTCATCGGCACGCTGTTCCTGTTCATCGCCACGGCCAACCTGCTGTCGGTGGTGCCGGGCTACCAGCCGCCCACCGGCTCGCTGTCGACAACCGTCTCGCTGGCGCTCTGCGTGCTGATCGCCGTGCCGCTGTTCTCGATCGCCAACCGCGGACTTGCCGCCTATCTGCGCACCTATCTCCAGCCCACGCCGCTGATGCTGCCCTTCAACCTCGTGAGCGAGGCGTCGCGCACCATCGCGCTGGCGGTGCGGCTTTATGGCAACGTGATGAGCGGCACGGTGATCGTGGGCATCCTGATTTCCGTGGCGCCGTTCTTCTTTCCGGTCGTCATGCAGATCCTGGGCCTGCTGACCGGACTGATCCAGGCCTACATCTTCGCCATCCTCGCGATGGTCTATATCGGCTCGGCCAGCCGGACCCGCCCACGTGCCGAGAGCCCTTCCCCCACCGACACAGGAGACTGAGCATGGATGCAGCAACATGGATCGCCGTCGTCTCGATCTTTACCGCCGGGCTGACGATCGCCATCGGCTCGATCGGGCCGGCGCTGGCCGAGGGGCGCACCGCATCGCAGGCGCTCCAGTCCATCGCGCAACAGCCCGACGCCGCGAACACGATCACGCGAACGCTCTTCGTCAGCCTCGCCATGATCGAGTCGACGGCGATCTACTGTTTCGTGGTGGCGATGATCCTGATCTTCGCCAACCCCTTCGCGAACCTTGCCGCCGAGACCGCCGCGCAGGCGGCAGGAGGTTGATCGCATGCAGGTCGACTGGCTGACCGTCGCGGCACAGATCGTCAACTTCCTGATCCTGGTGTGGCTGCTGCAACGCTTCCTCTACCGGCCGATCACCGACGCCATGGCCAGGCGCGAAGCGCGGATCGAATCCCGGTTGGCCGAGGCGAAGAGCGCCCGCGCCGAAGTCGAGGCGGAGGCAGAGCATCTGCGCAAGAAGCGCGAGGAACTCGACGCCAGCCGCGAGGAGGTGCTGCGCGACGCGAGGCAGGAGGCCGCCGCGCTGCGCAAGGAGATGGAGGACGAACTTCGCAAGGAGATGGAGGACCGGCGCAGGGCCTGGGAGGATCACCTCAAGGACGAGCGGGACGACTTCGCCGCCAGATTGCGGCAGCGCGCCGGCCATCAGGTGGTCGGGATCGTCAGGCGGGTGCTGAAGGATTACGCGGGCAGCGACCTTTCCGATCAGGTGGCGGGAACGTTCCTGGACCGTCTGGTCAACCTCGATGCCGAGGCGCGCGGCAAGCTGACGGCTGCGGCCGGGCGCGCGGGTGGGCCCGCCCGGCTGGAAAGCAACCCGCCGCTCAAGCCGGCCATGCGCGGCCAGATCACGCGCGCGATCCACGAGCACATTGCACCGGACATCGAGGTGGACCACGATGAGGACGAGGATCTGCTGCTGGGAATGCGCCTGACCATCGGCGAGCAGACCGTCGAATGGTCCGCCGCGCGGTTCCTGCACCGGCTGGAAACGACGCTCGACGAGGTGATCGAGGGCGAGAGCCGCCGCCGCGCCATGCGCATGCCGGCAAGCACGGAAAGCGGCTGATGGCATACGAGACCAGCCTTGATGACCTGCTGAACGACGTCTTCGCGCCGCTCGAGGATGCGCTGGCGCAGCTCGCCCCGGCGCTGGAGATGGCCGAAATCGCGCATGTCCTGTCGGTCGGCAACGGCGTGGCCGAGGTCGCGGGCTTTACCGACCTGTACGCCGACGAGTTGCTGACCTTCGCCGGCGGCATCATGGGGATCGCCTCCAACCTCGGCACGGATCGCGCCGGCGTCATCGTTCTGGGGGCGACGGCAGATCTGCGTCCGGGTGACCCGGTGCGCCGCACCGGCCGCGTGGTCGACGTGCCGGTCGGGGCGGGCCTGATCGGGCGGGTGGTGGACGGCCTTGGGCGGCCGCTGGACGGCGGCGATGCCATCGACGCGGACGAGCGCCTGCCCATCGAGCGGCCCGCCCCCCCGATCATGCGCCGCGCGCCGGTTCAGGTGCCGCTCCAGACCGGGATCAAGGCCGTCGATGCCGCCATCCCCATCGGGCGCGGCCAGCGCGAACTGATCCTCGGCGACCGGCAGACCGGCAAGACGGCCATCGCGGTCGACGCGATCCTGAACCAGAAGGGCACGGGCGTGCTGTCGATCTATTGCGCCATCGGCCAGCGCGCCTCGGCGGTGGCGCGCGTCATCCAGAGCCTGCGCGAAGGCGGCGCGCTGGAACGCACCATCGTCGTCGTGGCCAGCGGCGAGGACGCGCCGGGGCTGCAGTTCGTGGCCCCCTATGCCGCGACCTCCATGGCCGAGCACTTCATGGCCGAAGGGCGCGACGTGCTGATCGTCTATGACGATCTCACCCGCCACGCCCGCGCCTATCGCGAGTTGTCGCTGCTCTTGCGCCGCCCGCCGGGGCGTGAGGCCTATCCGGGCGATATCTTCTATATCCACTCCCGGCTTCTGGAACGCGCGACGCAACTGCGCGAGGAACATGGCGGCGGCTCGCTCACCGCCCTGCCGGTGGTAGAGACGCAGGCGCAGAACATATCGGCCTATATCCCGACCAACCTCATCTCGATCACCGACGGGCAGATCTATCTCTCGCCCTCGCTGTTCGAGAAGGGCCACCTGCCGGCCATCGACATCGGCACCTCGGTCAGCCGCGTGGGCGGCAAGGTTCAGCTGCCGGCCTTCCGCGCGGTCGCCGGCAACCTGCGGCTGATGTATGCCCAGTTCGAGGAACTTGAGACCTTCGCACGCTTCGGCACGCAGCTCGATGCCGAGACCCGCCGGAGACTGACCCGCGGACTGCGGGTGCGCGAGGTGCTCAAGCAGCGCGAGCACGACCACATCGATGCCCCCGAACAGATTGCGGCGCTGCTGGCGGCGACCGAAGGCCTGTTCGACGAGATCGAAGCCGACGCCGTGGCCGAGGCGGAAGAGACCGTCCGCAAGGCCGTGCGCCAAGAGGCGACCGCAATCTGCGACCGGATCGCCAACGGCGAGAAACTGGCGGACACGGACCGCGAAACGCTGATCCGGGTAATGCGCGACGCACTCTCGGGCTCGCAGACGGGGAACGACGATGGAGACGCTTGAAAGCCTTTCCGACGCGCTGGACACCACGCGCGACATACAGGCGATCGTGCGCACCATGAAGGCGCTGTCCTCGGTCAGCATCCGGCAATACGAACATGCCGAGGCGGCGATGGCCGATTTTGCCCGTACGGTCGAGTTGGGCCTGATGGCGGTGCTGCGGCAGCGCGGGATCGCGGGTCTGCCCCTGGCGGGCAGCGACGGCGGCGCGGGGTCCGAGGCGCTGATCGTGATCGGGTCGGATCGCGGGCTGTGCGGAGGCTACAACGACAAGATCACACGCTTCGCCCGCTCCCGCATGGAAGACGGGCCCCTGGAACTCGGCGTGATCGGCGCGCGCGTCGCGGCCAGGTTCGAGGCGGATGGCGTGCCGCTGGCGTTCGGCCTCACCCAGCCAGGTTCGGTCGAAGGCCTGTCGCGGCTGGTGCAGGGCATCATCGTGCAGATCGACCGCTGGACCCGAACGCGCAGCGTCGGGCAGGTCTTGCTGGTGCACAACCGCCGTGAAGGCCGCAATACCGCAAAGCCTCGGGCGCACCGGCTTCTGCCCCTGCCCGACAGCTATCTGCGCAAGCTGGCGCAGGCGGACTGGCCAGGCCGGTCCCTGCCGCTGTTCCGGATGGATCCCGACCGGCTGGTGTCATGGCTGGTGCAGCAGCGGCTGTTCGTCGTGATCTATCGCGCGCTGGCCGAGGCGCTCGCCAGCGAACACGCCTCGCGGCTCGCCGCGATGCAGGCCGCCGAGCGCAACATCGAGGAACGGCGCGACGGCCTGCAGCAGCTTTACCGCCAGCGCCGTCAGGAGACCATCACGCGCGAGCTTCTGGACGTCGTGTCGGGCTTCGAGGCGGTGAGTACGGCGGATTGAGCGACGCGAGACCAACCCAGGTTTGCCAACCCGAACGGCGCGCGGGATTCCACACCGCCCGAGGGTTTTGATGCGCGGGTGGAGATCACCGGCACGGGTTAGTCCTGTTCCACCGAAATCGGCTGTCGCGCCAGAATGGTATTGTCCTGGTTGAGGATGTAACGAACCTCATAATCTCCGGGTGTCGCCGGCATCTTCAACTTCACCGGGTTGCCCCTCTCGGTGTAGGTGTAATTGATGTAGGTCCCCCCCTTGGCACTGACCTCGGCGACGGCGATATAGTCGCGGTTCTCGTCCGGTCCGATCCAGGTGACGATGACCTCGCTCCCGGCCGGCGCGCGAGAGACCGTGGAAACCGACGCCTCAACCGGCGACACAGTGATCGGGACCGAGGCCAGGATCTGGGTGTCCTGGTTCATGACGTAGCGGATTTCGTAGCTGCCCGGCGTCGGCGGCATCTGCAACTGCAGCGGGTTTCCCGTCTTGGTGTAGGTGTAGTTGATGTAGTCTCCGCCCTTCGCGCCAAGCTCGGCCACGGCGATGTAGTCTTGGGTCTCGTCCGGTCCCGACCAGGTGACCGGGATGGTCGCGCCCTGGGGTGCCTCGCTCGCCGCCGAGACGGTGACGTCCACCTTGGTAACGGTGATCGGGATCGAGGCCAGGATCCTGTTGTCCTGGTTCATGACGTAGCGGATTTCGTAGCTGCCCGGCGTCGGCGGCATCTGCAACTGCAGCGGGTTTCCCGTCTTGGTGTAGGTGTAGTTGATGTAGTCTCCGCCCTTCGCGCCAAACTCGGCCACGGCGATGTAGTCTTGGTTCTCGTCCGGTCCCGACCAGGTGACCGGGATGGTCGCGCCCTGGGGTGCCTCCCCGGCGGCTGAAAGGGTCGCATCCGGCAAGTCCAGGACAAGCGGCAGCACGAAGCTGTTGTTGCCATCCGTGCGGATGGTTGCTTCGAGTTCCGCCGACACGCCATCTTGGCGTCTCACTTCTGCCCGATAGGTTCCCGGCTCCACCGGCATGCGCAAGACGCCGATATCGAGGGCATCGACCGCCTTGGCGCCTGTCTCCAGCAGGGTCAGGGTCCAGACGAGCCCGGACTTGATGACCGGACCGCCCTCTCCATCCGTCGCTTCGAAAACCGCATCCACCATGGCCGGTTTCTGTTCGGGGACCGGTTTCTGTTCGGGCGCCGGGGCAACGCTGACCTCCTGCAGGGCGGCGGCAAGTTCATTCGCGGTGTCCGCCGTCAGAAAACGCCCGCCGGTGTTTGCCGCCAGGCATTGCAACTGTGCCCGCGCCGCCGGTTCCGCGACATCGAATCCGATGACATGGGCGGTGAAATCGACGCCGTTTGCCTCGAGCTGGGCACCCAACGTGCATGGATCGTAATTGCAGGTCTCGATACCGTCGGACAGCAGGATGACCGTCGCCTTGTTCTCTTCGTATTTCAGGGCCTCCGCCGCGAGTAGAACCGCCTTTGACAGAGGTGTCTTGCCCTTGGGACTGATCGCGGCAATCGCCTGGCGTATGGCCGAGCGCGGTTGCGCGCCGGGAACCACCAATGTTTCGATGTCGTCGCAGTTCCCTTTTTCCCGGTGGCCGTAGACCGTCAGCCCCAGTTGCGTGCTCGCCGGTAAAGTGTCGAGAAGGTCGTCGATCGCCCGGCGTGCGATGGTGATCTTGGCCTCGCCGTCGATCTGCCCCCACATTGATCCGGAAGCGTCGAGCACGAGAATGACCTTCTGTGCGTTGTCTTCGGCCTGGGCGACCGCGGCCGAGGGTGCAAGGGTCGGGGCAAGGGCAACAAGAAGCCCCGCCAGGGCGATCGCCGTTGCACGCATCGAAAACCTGGATTCGACTGGTTTGCGGTCCATTCGCTGAACGCTCCGATACAAGCCCGGTTGACCTCGCCACGCTACAAACAACATTTTGGCAGCGCCCCCCCTGTTCGAAGGGGGAGGCGTCGCATGCCGACGCAGCCTTGCCGGCTCACTGCGGTGCAACCATCAGCGAGAGCAGCAGGACGACGAGATCGACCTGCCGGTTCGTGCCGGTTTTCGCGAAGATGTTTCTCAGATGGAAGATGACCGTCGACTGCCGGATGCCAAGTCCGCCGGCGATCTCCTCCGAACGGTTGCCCTGCGCCAGCAGACTTGCCACACGCGCCTCGGTAGAGGTCAGGCCGAACAGGCTTTGAAGAAGCGTGTCCGGCGGGACCATGCGGTTGGCGGGATCGATCAGCAGCGCCATCATTGCGGGCTCCGCTGTGGGCAACTGGCTGAGAAGAACGATCAGATCCGGCCGGTCATCGCCTGTGGCCACCCGCAGGACGGCGGGCTGGTCATCATTGGCCGAGGCCCTGCCAACGGTCCGATGCGCGGCCGCCGCGCCCGACGAGAGACCATCGCGCAGCACCTGCCCGAATTCCCTGACAAGTTCGCCGGCCGCGGCATTGGCGTGGACGATGCGGCCATCAGCGTCCAGCAGAACGACGGCCAGAGCCAGGGAGTCCAGCATCGGATATGCGTTCCCGCTCCGAAGGGCCTCCCGCATCCGGGCCACCCTGTCCTCGAGGCTCGCACGCATGCGCGCGACCTGCCTGAGATGCGCCGCCACCGTGGCCAGCATGATGTCATGATCGATCGGCTTGACGAGGTAATCGTCCGCGCCGGCGCTTTTTCCTGCAAGAACCTGCTCGCGTGCGACAAGGGCGGTCAGAAACAGGAATGGCACCTCGGCCAGATCCGGGCGCGTTTGGCGGACATGCGACAAGAGTTCGAGGCCCCCGAGGCGCGGCATGGAGATGTCGCACAGCACGAGATCGGGCATGACGGTTTCAAGAAGACCCCGCGCAGCCGCGCCGTCGGCGGCTTCGCTGACAGTGTAGCCCGCTTCGCGCAGGACCGCGGCGATATCGGCACGAAGCGCGGCCTCATCCTCGCAGACCAGAATATGGGCGGCGGACCCCGGCATCACGTTCCGGCTCCGGCGCATCCTTCGGGCCGGCCTGTGCGCGGCGCGGCAGGCACCTGCGGAAGCCAGATCGTGAAGGTGGCGCCGCCGCCGCTGCGATTGCCGGCGGTCAGCGTGCCACCCTGCAGCTCGACGAGGCGCCGCGCGATCCACAGGCCGATACCACTCCCGGGCGCCTCTTCCCGGTTCTGTCCGCGACGAAACCGGTCGAAGATATGCGGCAGGTCCGCCTCGGCTATTCCGGACCCACGATCCGCCACCGTGCAGCCGACCCGCCCGTTGCTGACGCTGAGATTCAGCGAAACCGGTGCGTCCGGGCGACTGTATTTCAAGGCATTGTCGAGCAGGTTCATGATGACATGGGCCAACAGGGCCGGATCGCAACGCGCCATCAGCGGCGAATCCGGCACTTCGACGCAAATCTTGCGCTCCGGCATGCCTCGCATGAAGTTGTCGGAGACATCACGCGCGAATACGGCAAGATCGATTTCGGCCAGATCGATATCGACAAGCCCATTGTCCAGTTGTCCGGCCATGAGCGCCGCATCCACCAGACGCGCCAGACGGCCTACGGTCCGCCGAATGAGAGCCTGGCGCTCCAGCAGTGCCGCCCCGTCCAGAGGCTTGCCGCCGCGCACCAGCCTTTGCGCCGCGCTGTCGATGATCGCCAGCGGGGTGCGGAACTGATGCGACACGATGGCAGCGAAATCCTCGTGGTATTTTGCCGTCGCGCGCATTCCCTTCAACTCCTGTTCAAGCTGAATGGCGCGCAGCCGGGCCTCCTGTGCCTGCAGTTGCGACCGCTTGCCCACGATGATCTGCCAGCCCAGCAGGAGGGTGCCGAAGATGACCCCCGCCACCGACAGGATCACCTGCGATACCGTTTGGCGGTACCGGGCGAATTGCGCTGACAGGCTTTCCCAGTTGGCGACCATCTGCCGGTTCGCGGCGCGATTGAGTTCCCTGCCCAGCCGGGACAGCATCTCCGTCAACTCGATGGCGATATCTTCGCCGAAGGGCTGGAGCGCGGGATCCAGGCTCCGGACATGTGCGGTCAGTTCGGCGATCGGGCCGGCGCTGCCGAGCGCCTCGAGATTGCGCTGCTGCGGCCCCTCCGCCAACAGCACGAGCCGGCTGATCAGAAGCTCGTAGCGCTGCTCCGCCATCTTGCGAGAATTTTCCTCCCAACCGTTCAGCCGCGCGGTGGTCAGGGCGTTCTGGCTGCGGAGGGCCTCGACTTCCGCCTGCCCGAGCACCCAAAGCATGTTGCCCGGCGCATCCGTCTGCATCGTCTCCGTGACTTCGGACAACTGGACCAGCGCATGCACAAGCAGCCCGATGCAGGCGGCGAGAATGCCCAGAGGGGTGGCGTAATGCCAAAGCCTTGTGCGGGCCGGGCGCGATGCCGTTCCGGAACCGGCGGATGTCAGGTCAAGACTGCCGATGCCTTTCTCCATGGTTCCGTCACCGAATTTCGACACGGCACAATTGCCATACCCAGCGATAGTCAAAACGGATGTCCTGAAGCTCGGCGTGGTCGTCTCTGGGATAGACGATCCAGATCGGTCCCTTGTCCCGCGGCGTAAGCGCCTTCCCGTCCATTTCCAGCGCCGCGATGACGTCGAACCGCTCGAAATCGGACAGCGGGATGGTGACTTCGTAGTCGTTGAGGGCAGTCGCCAGTATTTCCTCGCCGTGGAATTGCGCGACGCCAAGCAGATCGCGCATCAGCGGCCCTTCGAAATGATGCACGCCATCGGTCACCGAGGTGTGCGTATCGAGCCGATGCCGAGGCAAGGCTTCAAGATCGCCCCGATCGAAGGTTATCTCCTTGCCGCTTGCGCTCTCGATCACCGTCAGAAGAACCTCCCCCTGCGCCAGGGCAGGGGGCGCAGCGCACAGGAGCGCCGCAGCAACGCCGACAAGGCGTGGCAGACGTGGCAGAATCCGCTGCCGCCAGGTGGCAGGAAGTTCAACATTCATGTCCAGTCCCGGAATGCTGGCGACAGCCTACCTTGTTTTGCCCTAGAGAGTCACACCCTTCAGCGCCGGGGGCACCGATCAGTATCGAGGACCCCGGCACGACACCGTCCCATACATGGAACAATCCCCGACCGGGTGGGTGCGGCGACAGCGGGCGTGCCCCCCTGAACGGTGGGCGCGGAGGGAAACAGCGGCATCTACCGTGCTCCCGGTGCGGGGAAGAAACGATGCGGGATCATACCCCGTTGATCTTGCGGCCGCGGGCAACGGCAGGCCGGCGCCCTCGTCCGGTCCGGACTGCCCGAGACCCCGGCATGAAAGCCGCCACTGAGGAGGTATCTACCGTGCTGACACCCATTCCACGCGACCGCATCGACCCGCGCCTGCTGGCACATCTTGAGCCGGGCGAGCAGGTTCTCTGGCAGGGTCAGCCCCGACAGGGCAGCTTCTTCGGCCCCGGAGTCTCTGCAACCGGCGTCGGGCTGGTCATGGCGGGGATACTGCTGGCATTTGGTCTGGGCGGCCATGTCCTGACCTCGGACCTGCGGCGGCTCTGGGCGATACTGGCCGTGCTTGCAGGGCTGATCATCCTGGCCAGAGGCTGGAGTCGCCGCGCCGGGTTGTGGAGCTATGCGGTAACCGACCGGCGCCTGTTGTCCGTGTTGGGCCGGCGGCTGATCCGATCGGTCACGCCATCGCAACTCGACCGGATGGGACTGAAGATCCACGGCAACACGGTCTACTGGGCCAAACCCAAGCAGAACACATCAACCACCTTCAACGACACCCGGATGAGCGGCCCGGACGGCAGGTTCATCGGGTTCCATGGTCAGGACGACCCGGAGGCCATCAAGACGATGATAGAGGCATGGCGTCTGGCCATGTCGGGGCGCGCGGCCGGCGAGGCGAAATCCTTTGTCCGCGCGATGCCAACCCCCGCCCGTCCGGAGGAAGAAATCGCGCCAGAAGCGCAGAGCCTGCCGGAGGGCGTACGCCGCATCGTGCATCCCCCGACCGGCCTGACCATCGATGTTCCCTCGACATGGGAGGTTCTGGTCAGCAATCACACGGAAGGGCCACTGAAGCTGTTCGGCGTCACCCTGTTGCCAAGCTTCGTACGCGAGACAAAGGCGATACCCTACGTCCCGGGTGCCGAATGGAACAGGTTGCAGGTGCGCGCCGCCCCGGAAGCAGGGATCAGCCTGAGCCTGTCCGAGGAACCGCTGGCGGTCACGCCGGACCTTGTTCGCGACGATCCCTTGATCGGATTGACCGGCACGCGGATCCTTCGGTTCGACGACAATCTCGATATCGGGCCATTCACCGGTTTCGGCACCATCCGCGCCCTGCCGGCGGGGACCCGCATCCGCAGCAACGAGGCGCTGTCCGCCCCCGTCATCCACCGCCAGATATGGCTGCAAGGCGCAGGGCTTTCGATAGAGATCCAAGGCTCTGCGCTCGAAGATCAGGCCGATATCCAGTATGCGATCGAAGCGATGATCGCGTCGCTGCGCGTGTCGGACCGGTCTCGCCAGCCAGACCCTTCGCCGGACGAACTGATGCTCAGTCCAGCGGAAAGGTGACATCGAAAACGCCCTCGACCCGGGTGGTTTCGCCCTCTCTCATCGGGGATGCCTCGAAGGTTCCCCTGACATGCACGGTCGTGTCGGTCTTGTCGAACAGTTCCAGGCTGACTTCGGTGTCCTCCTCTCCGGCCTCCCATTTGTCGGCAAACCCTGACAGCAGGTAATGGAAATCCTTCCCATGGGCCTCCTTGCCCATGGGGCCCCTCATCACATAAAAGCCAAGCAAAATCGCGTTGCCGGTCGCGGCCAGATCGGTCTCCTGCGGGTTGCCCCAGAGCGTGAAACTGTCGATGACCTTCGCGGAATCGTCGTGCGAGGACTGGCTTTCGCCATCTTTTGCCGTGACGAACCATGTCTGCTCCTCGCCCTGCCAGTTGGCGGTGATGGTTCCCCATGTTTCCGCCCGGGCAGCACCGGCACCCAGCACGAAAGCCGCAAATACCATGATGCTGCGGTTCATCGTCATCTCCTTGTTCCGTGTTCTGTCGTCCTCAAGGCCCGCAGTGTCTTAGCCTGAAGGCGTTCAGGCGCCAGCCGGTTCCGGTTTCGGCGTCCTGCTGCCGAACCCGGCCCAGCCCGCCGCCTGTTCCCCCAGCTTCCGGAACTTGCCGGAGACGCCCTCCAGCCGCGCCTCCCATTCCGGATCGGGGGTCTGCCCTTCCGTCACCTTGAAGAAGGTCTGGAGCAGACAGGCGATGGCGAAAGGCTCGATCAGCGACGCCTTGACCGCCCAGGCGAACAGCAGGGCGAAGACCATCCCTCCAGCCGACCATGCCCCCGGGATGAGGTAGACCACCGCGGCGGCAGGGGCGAGCATGACCAGAAACACGATCAGCGACAGGCCATAGACGAAGAGCGTGACCCGGGCCGCGTCCACCAGCATCGGGCGAGCGTTCTGTCCGTAAAGGACCAGCGCCTCGCGCGCACTTGCCCAGGGGTTGGCCGAGCGGCCGCGCAGGATATGCGCAAGCATGATCTCGTCCAGCAGGCCCACCGCGACCCGAAGATATGCACGCACCACGCCCATGATCCGGTCAAGTCCGGGAATGGGCAACAGACGCATCAGCCCCTGCAAAAGGCCGGTAATGGCGTTGATAACCCCTTTGACAATCAGATCCACCCCGAACAGCAGCGAGGCATCGCCGAAATGGCGCTGCACGATCTCGCGGGCATAGCCGATCTGGCCCTTGCCGGGCGGAAGCGTGCGCCCGTCAAGCGCTTCGACCAGCACGGCGATATGGCCGGCCTTGACGATGTAGAGCGTATATTCCCGCAGAAGGTAGATGATCCCTGCGGTCAGGGCAAAACCGATGCCACCGCCCCAGAAGGTTGCGCTTGTCCGAAAGTCGGGCCCTCCAAGGCCGCCGATCCCATAGCCTATGCCGGCGCCGGTGCCGGTCACCAGAACATAGGCGAGCGCAATCGCAAAATAGACCACCATCCTGAACAGAAGGAACGGCGCTGTCTGCGCCATCAGGCGAAGAGACACTCTGGCACTGAAATTGAACATCTTCGCCCCGCATCGACATGAAGACTCGCCATGGCGACTATGTCCATCACGACACCCGGGCGCGCCCCCCGTTTGGAGGGGATGTCGATGCCGGCAGGGCGAACGGCTGGCCCGAGCATGCCGAGGCGCCGCGAAGAAGGTGCAGGACTGGATCGTAGCCATTGCCCGCCTTCCTCTGTCCCGCGCCGATCCCGTGGGCCCGCCGCTCAGGGGCGTTCGGCGAGCCGGGTCGGGCCTGCGGGCGCGAGCGCCGGGACATCGTCCTTGAGCGCGATCCCGGTGACGCTGCGGGCGAGCGCGGCGCGGGCGAGCCAGGCGATCTTGGCGGCGGCCTCGGCGTGGCTCTGGCCGCCGCGGCCATGGATGTTCGATATGCAGTTGCGTTCGCTGTCGCGGCGGCCGGGGCGGGGGGCGAAGGTCAGGTAGGCGCCGAGGCTGTCGGCGACGGTCAGGCCGGGGCGTTCGCCGATCAGCACCACGACCAGCCGGGCGCCGAGCCGGGCGCCGATGGCGTCGCCGATCGCGACCCGGCCCTGCCGGACGAGCACGACCGGGCCGATCATGAGCCCCGCGAGCGGTTCGGCGCAGGCATGGATCAGCGCGGCGGCGTGGCTCTGGACGGCGTCGGCCGAAAGCCCGTCGGCGACGACAAAGACGAGATCGGCGGCGGGATGGCCGTCGAGGGCAGGCCAGTCGCCCGGGCCGAGCCGGCGGCCAAGGTCGGGGCGGCGCAGATAGGTGGCGCGGTCGGGGCAGGCGCTGTCCACCAGGATCGTCTCATGGGGGGCGAGGGCGGCGGCGAGGGCGCCGAAATCGACGCCGCGGTGAACGGCATCGCGCGCCCGGGCATGGGCAAACTGGAAGTCGAGACTGGCCGGGAGCGGCTCCGCGGTGCCGGCGCGGCCGAGGCCGATCCGGGCAGGGGTCGCGGCGCGGAGCCGGTCCCAGGGATCCTTGCCGCGCGCGCCTGTCATGCAGCCCCCGCGATCAGGGCGCGGGTCGGCGCATCGGTGTCCGGCAGATGGCCGCCCGCGTCGATCAGGCCGAGGGCTTCCAGCCATGCCTCGAACTCGGGCGCCGCGCGCAGCCCGAAGGTGTTGCGCAGATACGCGATGTCATGGAAGCTGAGGCTTTGATAGTTCAGCATGACATCGTCTGCCCCCGGAACCGCGATCAGGAAGGTCGCCCCGGCATGGGCCAGAAGGGTCATCAGCACGTCCATGTCGTTCTGGTCGGCCTCGGCATGGTTGGTATGGCAGACATCGGCCCCCATCGGCAGGCCGAGCAGCTTGCCGCAGAAGTGATCCTCGAGCCCCGCGCGGATGATCTGCTTGCCGTCGTAGAGATATTCCGGGCCGATGAAGCCGACGACCGTGTTGACCAGCAGCGGCTTGTAGCGGCGGGCGACCGCATGGGCGCGCGCCTCCAGCGTCTGCTGGTCGACGCCGTGATGGGCCTCGGCCGAGAGCGCAGAGCCCTGGCCGGTTTCGAAATACATCACGTTCTGCCCGACGCTGCCGCGGCCGAGCCCGAGTGCGGCGTCATGGGCCTCGTCGAGCACCGAGAGGCTGACGCCAAAGCCCGCGTTGGCGGCCTCGGTGCCGGCGATGGACTGGAACACCAGATCGACCGGCGCGCCGCGTGCCATGATCTCGATGGCATTGGTGACATGGGTCAGCACGCAGCTTTGGGTCGGGATGGCATGGCGCTGGCGCAGCTCGTCCAGCATCTCGATCAGGGCGATGGCGTTCGGGATGTTGTCGGTCGCCGGGTTGATGCCGATCACCGCGTCGCCGACGCCGTAGCTCAGACCGTCGAGGATGCTGGCGGCGATGCCCCGCATGTCGTCCGACGGATGGTTGGGTTGCAGCCGGCTGCCGATCCGGCCCGGCAGGCCCAGCGTGGTGCGGAAGGCCGCGGTGACGGGCGCCTTGCGGGCCGCCGCGATCAGGTCGCGGTTGCGCATCAGCTTCGAGGTCGCGGCGACCATCTCCGGTGTCAGGCCCCGGGCGAGCGCGGTCACCCGCTCGGGCGTCGCGGCGTCCGACAGCAGCCAGTCGCGGAAGCCGCCGACGGTCATCGAGCGGATCGGGGCGAAGGCCGCGGCGTCGTGGCTGTCGAGGATCAGCCGCGTCACCTCGTCGGAGTCGTAGGGGATGACGGCCTCGTTCAGGAAGGTTGCAAGCGGCAGGTCGGCCAGCACCGCCTGGGCGGCGACCCGCGCGGTCCCGGTCTGGGCGGCGATGCCGGCAAGCTCGTCGCCCGAGCGCAGCGGCGAGGCGGCGGCGAGGGTTTCGCGCAAGTCGGCAAAGCGGAAGGTCTCGCCGCCGAACGTGGTGCGGTAGAGCGTCATCGGGGCACCCTCTTTCGTCATTCCCGTCAGGGAGGCACTATTCCCGTCAGGGAGGCACTCTGGAACAGTATCCACTATCGCGCACAGGTCTGCACGGATGGCGCCGGATCGCGCCCGACCCGAAGGCGGGGCGCGATCCGGCGGGCTGGCGCCCGAGGGAAGGCATCCGCGCCACGGCGCGTCCTGATCCGGGTGCCTCAGCGATAGGGATAGCCCGCGGCCTCCTGCACGGCGGCGTATTGCTTGAAGATCTCGACCACCTTGGCCGAGCGTGGTGAAGAGGCTGCGATCTCGTCCCAGAAGCCCTGCGCGTCGCTGACCACCTGCGCCCATTCCTCTGGCGGGAGAGAGGTCAGTTCCATCTTCTCGCCCTCGACCCGCAACTTGGCCTCGCCGCCCCAGTACCAGATGTTGCGGTAGTAATGCGACTGGTCGATCGTGCTCAGGAAGAGCTGCTTCAGGTGCGGCGGCACCTTCGCCCAGCTTTCGCTGTTGGCGAAATAGCTGCCGAACCAGGCGCCGGTCACCGAGTTGGTCAGCGCGTAGTTGCAGACATCGGCCCAGCCGACCTCGTAGGCCTCGGTGAAGCCGCACCAGGCCACGCCGTCAAGCTCGCCGGTGCGCATCGCCACTTCGACATCGTCCCAGGGCACGGTCACCGGGATCAGGCCGTATCTGCTGAGGAACTTGCCCGCGGTCGGCACGCCGAACACGCGCTTGCCCTTCATGTCGGCGAGCGAGCGGATCGGTTCGTTGACGGTGAAGATGTGCAGCGGATCCCAGGCGCCGGTCGACAGCCATGTGACGTTGTCCACTTCGTCGTAGGCCTCCTGCCAGATCTTGTCCAGGCCGTAATACATGAACATCGCCGCCACATCGAGGCTGTAGCGGGTGGCAAAGGGAAAGTAGCCGCCGAAGACCGAGATGTCGACCGGCGAGGCCATGCTCGCCTCGTCCGACTGCACCGCGTCGAGCACGCCGTTCTGCAGCGCGCGGAACAACTCGGCCGTGGGCACGAGTTGGTCGGCATAGTAAAGTTCGATCTCCATCTCGCCGTTGGCGGCGGCATTGAACGCCTCGATCTGCGGCAGGATCACATGCGCGCCAAGCGGAGCGCCGGAATAGGTCTGCAGCCGCCACTTGATCGGCGCGGACTGGGCGTTGAGATGGGGGGCGGCGAGCGGGCTGACCGCCAGCGCCGCGCCGCCGAGGCCCGCGCGTTTCATGAAATTGCGGCGGGTGGCGAGGATACGTTGGGACGGCGTGGGGGTGTTCGGAGTCTCGGTCATCTTTCAGGTCTCCTTCAGTTGGGATGATCCGGCCTTCGCGCGCGCGGTTTCGGGTTCGGGGAGGGGAGGGGGAAGAGAGGCGAAGCAGTCATCGCGCGTTCGTCGCCTGCGGCAGCCAGAGCGCGATGCCGGGGAACAGCATGACGAGCAGCATGGTCAGGACCATCATGATCACGAAGGGCCAGATCGAGCGATAGATGTCGGTCAGCCGGATCTCCCTCGGGGCCATGGAGCGCATCAGGAACAGGTTGTAGCCGAAGGGCGGGGTGACGTAGGCGATCTGGCAGGTCATGGTGTACAGCACGCCGAACCAGATCAGCTGGTTGTCGATGCCCAGATCGAGCATCCGCACCAGCGGGATGTAAAGCGGCGCGACGATCACCAGCATCGCGGTGTCGTCAAGGAACATGCCCATGACGATGAAGCTGACCTGCATCATGAGGATGGTCTGCCAGGGCGTCAGCTCCCAGTTGTTGATGAACAGGTTCTCGACGGCGCGGACGGCACCGAGCCCGTCGAAGACCGCGCCGAAGGCAAGCGCGGCGAGGATCAGCCACAGGAACATGCCGGAGATCGCAAGCGTCTTGCGCGCCGTCTCGTGCAGCACCCGGAAGGTGAGCCGGCGCTTGAACAGCGCGGCGAGCGTGGCGGCGGTGGCGCCGACCGCCGAGCTTTCCACCAGGCTGATATAGCCCATGACGAACAGCCCGGTCATGGCGAAGAAGATCAGGAACGGAATGATGCCGGCGCGCAGCAGCCTCAGCTTCTCGGCGAAGGGCATGTTCAGCTCGTCCTCCGAAACGCCGGGGGCGAGCGAGGGGTTCAACCGGGCGCGGATCAGGATATAGGCGATGAACATCGCGGCCATCAGCAGTCCGGGCAGGACGCCCGCGAGCCAGAGCTGGCTGACCGGCTGGCGCGCGATCATGCCATAGAGCACCAGCACCACCGAGGGCGGCACCAGGATGCCGAGCGAGGAGCCGCCCTGCACCACGCCCGAGATCAGCACCTTGTCGTAGCCGCGCTTCAGCATTTCGGGGAGCGCGATGGTGGCGCCGATCGCCATGCCGGCGACGGAAAGCCCGTTCATTGCCGATATGATGACCATCAGCACGATGGTGCCGACCGCGAGCCCGCCGCGGACGCGGCCGAACCAGACGTGCAGCATCTTGTAGAGATCCTCGGCGATACCGGCCTCGCTGAGGATATAGCCCATGTAGATGAACAGGGGCAGGGTCAGCATCGGGAACCAGTTGAACAGCTTGAAGGCGGAGGAGAACGGGATCTCGACCCCGCCGGTGCCATAGAGCATCAGCACCATGGCCGAGGCGACGAAGCCGATCGCGGCGAAGACGCGCTGGCCGGTCAGCAGCAGCACCATCATCGCGGCGAACATCAGCAGGGCGATCATCTCATGGGACATCAGATCGCTTCTCCGCGGAGCCTGGCCACCGTCTTGATGAAGACGGATATGGTCTGCAGGATCATCAGAGCGATGCAGGCGACCATCAGCGACTTGATCGGGATCATCGAGGGGTTCCACATCGAGAATCGCCGTTCGCCGGTGGCGATGGCGTAGCCGAGGCTGGAGATCGAGCCCCAGAACAGCACCCCGAGATAGAACAGCAGGCAGAAGATCGTGACCGCGTCGAGCCAGCCCCTGCCGCGGTCCGACAGCCGCTCGTAGAGCAGGTCCATGCGGACATGGTCCTCGTTCTTCAGCGACATCGCGCCGCCCATGAAATAATAGGCGGCGAGGGTGAACTGGGTGAACTCGACGCACCAGTGCAGCGGGATGTCGATGACGTTGCGAGTGATGGCGTCAAGCAGCAGCACGCCGATCATGACGAAGATCAGGTGCATCGCGGCGAGGCCGACATAGTCGGAGATCCGGTCGATGGTGCGCACATAGGCACGGATCATCTCTGGCATCGGTTTCTCCTGCCCGCCTTCTCCTGCCCGCCGTCATCGGATCGTCACGACAGCCTCGCCGAGCGCTTCGGCCATGGAAGCCTCCGGCGGCGTTTCCGTCATGAGAACGTCGGTCGCGTCGAGCCGCAGACGCGAAAAGCGGCGCGCCTGCCGAATTTCGAGGCGGTTGCCGGAACGATGACAGTCTGTACCCGCGCGATGTTGGCGGGCGCAATCTCGGCCTCGGTCCCCTTCGAATCTATCGCTCCGACGGTCTACCAGCGCGGCAAAGTCCCGGTCTGCCGGCTTCCGGCTTCATCGGCGGCCGGTTCGGGCCGGGAACCCCCGGATCCCGGTCGGGTCGCGCCAGCGGCCGCTGATGCGCAGAAGCGGCCCGGCAGCCGCGACCTGCTCAGGATACGGGCACCGTCGCGAGGGCCGTGGGAAAAAACGCCCGGATCATGACTGGCTGACCGGGCATCGGCGTCAATCATTGACCCTTCGGCAATGAATGCCCGTATTTCCGTGAGGACATGACCAGAGGACCGCGACCCGATGCCCGACATGCCGCACGGCAGCGCCCGTTTCGATGCTGCGGTGGTCGGCGCCGGCATCGTCGGCTGCGCCATCGCTCGCCGGCTGACGCTGCTTGGCGCCCGCGTCGCGGTGCTGGAAAAGGCGCCCGACATTCTCGATGGCGCCTCGAAAGCCAATAGCGCGATCCTGCACACCGGTTTCGATGCGCCGGTGGGCTCGCTGGAGGCCGCATGCATCCGCGAGGGCCACCGGGAGTATCTGGAGATCAGGGAGCGGCTGAACCTGCCGCTCGACCGCGCGGGAGCGCTGGTGCTGGCCTGGACCGAGGCCGAGGAGGCAAGGCTGCCGGAACTGATCGCGCAGTCGCGCCAGAATGGTGTCGCGGATGTCGAGATGTTCGGTCGCAAAGAACTGCTCGATCTGGAGCCCGCCCTCGCGCCCCATGTCCGCGCCGGCTTCCGGGTGCCGCGGGAAAGCCTGATCGACCCCTGGTCGGCGCCGCATGCCTATCTGCTGCAGGCTCTCGGGAACGGCGCCACGCTGCTGCGCGATTGCACGGTGACGGGCGGCGGCTTCGATGGCGCAGAATGGCGGCTGGAGACGAGCCGCGGGCCGCTCCGCGCCGGGCTGGTCGTCAATGCTGCGGGTCTTCATGGCGACCGGGTGGACGAGATGCTGCTGGGGACATGCGACTTTCGGATCCGGCCGCGCAAGGGCCAGTTCGTGGTCTTCGACAAGACCGCCGCGCGGCTCGCGTGCCACATCCTGCTGCCGGTACCGGGGGAGAAGACCAAGGGCATCGTCGTCTGCCGTACCGTGTGGGGCAACCTGCTGGTGGGGCCCACCGCCGAAGAGCAGAAGGACCGCGAGACCGCGGCCCTGGTGCCCGCAACGCTCGCGATGCTGCGCGCGAAAGGTGCCGAGATCCTGCCCGCGCTGGCGGGCGAGGAGATCACGGCGCTCTATGCCGGGCTGCGTCCCGCAACCGAGCGCAAGGAATACCGCATCCGCGCCCATGAGGGGCGGCGGATGATCACCGTCGGCGGCATCCGCTCGACAGGCATGTCCGCCGCGCTGGGCATTGCCGTGCATGTGGCGCGGCTGGCCGAGGGGCTGGGATTGGCACCGGCGCCGCTGGTCGATCCGGCATGGCCGCGGATCGAGAACCTTTCGGACGGAGCAGAGCGCGACTGGCAGCGGCCGGGCAACGGCGGAATCCTGTGCCATTGCGAACTGGTCACCCGGCGCGAGGTCGCGGCCGCGCTGCAAGGCCCGCTGGCGCCGCAGACGCTTGCCGGGCTGAAACGGCGGACGCGGGTGACGATGGGGCGGTGTCAGGGCTTCTATTGCTCGGCCGGGCTGGCGGAGTGTACGAAAGGGCGGCTGGCGCATCCGATGGTGGGTGAGGGCGATGGCTGACCTGCCTGAAAGCTGCGATGTGCTGATCGTCGGCGGCGGGCCTGCGGGGCTGGCGGCGGCCGCACGGTTGAAGCGGCTTGGCGTCGGTGCTGTGCATCTGCTCGAGCGCGAGTCCGAAACCGGGGGCATTCCGCGACATTGCGCCCATTCCCCCTATGGCCTGCGCGAGTTCGGCCGGTTGATGTCCGGGCCTGCCTTCGCCCGCCGCCTGACCGCCGCGACCGTGGCGGCGGGCGCATATCTGCACCGGCAGGCCACGGTCACGGCGCTGCATCCGGGGGGCCGGGTGTCGCTGACGACGCCCGAGGGAGTGGCCGAGGTCACGGCCCGCGCCGTGCTGCTGGCGACCGGCGTGCGTGAGACGCCGCGCGCGCCGCGGCTGGTCGGCGGAACCAGGCCCGGGGGGGTGCTGAATACCGGCGCGCTGCAGGGGCTGGTGCATCTGGACGGCTTGAAGCCCTTCGACCGGCCACTGATCGTCGGCACCGAACCGGTGGCGTTCTCGGCGCTGCTGACCTGCCGGCAGGCGGGGATGCGCCCGGTCGCCATGGTCGAGCCGGCGGCACGGATCACCGCACGGGCGCCATTCCGGGCCGTGCCGCTGGCCCTCGGCGTCCCGGTCTGGCTGGGCACCGCACTGGTGGCGATCCACGGCACGGAGCGGGTCGAGGCGGTGACGCTGGCCGCAGGCGGAACGTGCCGCGAGGTCTCGGTGGACGGGGTGGTCTTCACCGGCGGCTTCCGGCCCGAGAACGCGCTGCTGCGGGCGAGCCATCTGGCGGTCGATCCGGGCACCCGGGGGCCGCAGGTGGACCAGTACGGGCGCTGCTCGGACCCGGCCTATTTCGCCGCCGGGAACCTGTTGCGGGCGGTCGAGACCGCGGGCTGGTGCTGGGCCGAGGGGCGGGCGGTGGGCCGCGCCATCGTTGCGCATCTGGCCGGGCGGCTGCCGCCGCGGGAGGCGGCGCAAGCGGTGACGGTCGAGGGCGCGGGGCTGGCCTGGGTGCTGCCGCAGCGGATCGCGCCGCCGGGCGGGCCGCCGGCAGCCTTGCCACGCCTGCAGGTGCGGGCGGCGAAGGTATTCGACGGCGACCTGCTGCTGGGCGGGCGGCGGCATCGGCTGGTGGCCCGGCCCGAGCGGCGGATGACGTTCGACCTGCCCGGCTTCGGGGAAACCGCGATCCGGCTGCAGCCTCGCTGATGCGCTGCCTCGCCATAGACCAGGGCACCACCAGCACCCGCGGCATCCTCGTCGATGCCGACGGCCGGGCCGAGGTGGTTGCGAGCCTCACCCATCGGCAGAGCCATCCCCGGCGGGGCTGGGTCGAACACGATCCCGAAGAGCTTCTGGCGCATGTCGCGGCGGCGCTCGAGGCCGGCATCGCCCGCGGCGCCACCGCGTGGGCGCTCGCCAATCAGGGCGAGAGCTGCCTTGCCTGGGATGCGGGGACCGGCGAGCCCGTCTGCCCGGTGATCGTCTGGCAGGACGCGCGCACCGCCGATGTGACCGGGAATCTGGCGCACGAGGGGCTGGCGCCGGAGGTTGCGGCGCGCTCCGGGCTGCCGCTCGATCCCTACTTTTCAGCCTCGAAACTCGGCTGGATCCTGTGCCATGTCCCAGCGGCGCGGGCGCTGGGGGCCAGCGGGCGGCTGCGGCTGGGCACCACCGATGCCTTCTTCCGCGACCGGCTGACGGGACGCTTCGAGACCGATCCGGCGACCGCCTCGCGCAGCTCGCTCATGAACCTTGCGACGTGCGAGTGGGATCCGGAGCTGTGCCGGATCTTCGGTGTGCCGATCAGCGCGCTGCCGCGGATCCTGCCCTGCACCGGGGCGCTTGGCGTGGCGCGGGGGCTGCCGCTGGCGGCCAGCATAGTAGATCAGCAGGCGGCGCTCTATGGGCATGGCTGTCGCAAACCGGGCGAGGCCAAGATCACCTTCGGCACCGTCGCCTTCGTGCTGGCCATCGCGGGCGCCGCGCCGCCCGAGCCCGGGCAGGGGCCGTTGCCGACCGTTGGATGGCAGCTTGCCGGAGAGGCGCCTGTATATGCGCTTGAAGGCGGGGTCCATGCCGCCTCGGCGGCGCTCAATTGGGCGCGGGATCTGGGGCTGTTTTCGGAGTTCGACGAGATTTCGGGGCTGGGCGAGGCGTCAATGCTGGCGCGCGGGCTTGCCTTCGTGCCGGCGCTGGCGGGGCTGGCCTGCCCGCACTGGGACCGCGGCGCGACCGGCGCCTGGCTGGGACTGACATTGGAAACCGGACGCCGGGACATGATGCAGGCGATACTCGAGGGCATCGCCTATCGCACGGCCGAGGTGCTGGAGGCGATGGAGCGCTGCACCACGATCCGTCTGCCGCTCGCGATCGACGGCGGGATGTCGCGCAATCCCGGCTTTGCACGCATTCTTGCCGATGTCTGCCGCCGCGCCATTCTGGTCTCGGATCAGGCGGAGCGCACGGCGCTGGGGCTCGCAGCGATGGCGGCCCGGGCGCAGGGGCTGGCCTTGCCGCTGCCGCAGGGCGGACTGCATGTCGAGCCCGACCCCGGTTATCCCGACCTCCGCCGGGCATTCGCCCGGGCGCGCGATGTCGCCCGCGTCCGGCTGGTTTGAGCAGACGGGCGCGAAGCGGCCGGGGCGGGAGGATCGGGTGCTATCGCGGACCCCGCGGAGGGGGCGGACAGGCACCCGGACTCCCCGCTGGCCGGCTGCCCGTACCTTGAGGAAAACACGCTGAGAAGAGCTGCCCGCGATCACCGCGCTGGCCATCGCGTTGATGCCGGTCGTCAACATGGCGCAGGTCGGCGCGCCGCCCCTTTGCCGACCGCCGGGGCCGCTAGATGCGCAGCACGTCCTTCGACCCCAAGGCCGCGAAGGGCACCGAAGCGTTTGTCGTCTTGCGAACGAGCCGGGTCTTGGTGGCAGGGCCGTCCAGAGTGAGCCGGACGATGTCTTCCTCGGCATCCAAGAAGGTCGGGGCGGCTCTGGTTCGCCTTGAATAAATTACGTGGCTAGCCATATAACTGTGATGAGGTCAGCGCGTGAGGGCAAGATGAGCACTTTGTATTCAACCACGGTTGCGGCAATCGGCGGTCGCAATGGCACGGTCAAGAGCGGCGACGGGCTTCTTGACCTCAGGCTCGCGATGCCCGGCAGCCTTGGCGGCAAGGGTGGCGCGACCAATCCCGAGCAGCTTTTCGCGGCCGGGTATGCCGCCTGCTTCGGCAATGCGGTGATCCATGTCACCCGGAACAGGGAATACAAGATCGAGGATGAGGATGTCGAGGTGGCGGCCACCGTCGGCCTGGTGCCGAACGGCAGCGGCGGTTTCGCGCTTGCCGTCGCGCTGGATGTCACGCTTGCCGGCGTCGATCAGGCGACCGCCGAGGCGATCGTGGCCGAGGCGCATCAGGTCTGCCCCTATTCGAACGCGACCCGCGGCAATGTCGATGTCGCGCTGAGCGTGAAGACGCGATGAACGTCACCCGGCACGCGAGCGATGCCGAAGACCGGCTTCGCCTCGACCGCCAGATCTGCTTTCCGCTCTACGCGGCCACGAACCTGATTCAGAGGCTGTATCGGCCTCTGCTGTCTCCGCTTGGGCTGACCTATTCGCAATATCTGGTGCTGCTCGTGCTGTGGGAGCGCGGCAGCGCCACGGTCGGCGAATTGCGCGACTGCCTCCATCTTGATGCCGGCACCATCACGCCGCTGCTGCAGCGCATGGAGCGGGGCGGCCTGGTGACCCGCAGCCGGGACCGGGAGGACGAGCGCCGCGTGATCGTTGCATTGACCCCGAAATCGACTGCATTGCACGCGCAGGCCCGGCGGATTCCCGAAACGCTCGCAGCCCGGATCGGTCTGGAGGACGCGCAGGGCGCGGAACTGCACGACCTGGCCACATCGCTGGTCGGGCGGCTGCACGCCGCCCTCGGGCAGTGACCGAACAGTGACCGCGCCGCGACTGTCAACGCGCGGCGCGAAACCATCAACCCTGCAAGACGAGGTATCTCATGACCGACCAAACCCTGCCCCGATTTTCCGCCGACAACGGCCTGCGCTTCCGGACGATGGGCGATTCCGGCCTGTTCGTCTCGGAACTCTGCCTTGGGACCATGACCTTTGGCGGCGACGANNGGCATCAACTTCATCGACACCGCCAACATCTATGGCCACGGCGGCAGCGAGCGCATCGTCGGCCAGTCCCTGCACAATCTGGGGGTCCGCCGCGAGGATGTGGTGCTGGCCACCAAGGTGCTCGGCCCCATGGGGGACGGCCCCAACGCCCGCGGCGCATCGCGCGGTCACATCCTGAGCGAGTGCAAGGCCAGCCTCGAGCGGCTGCAGACGGACTATATCGACCTCTACCAGATCCACGGCTTCGACCCGGCCACGCCGATCGAGGAGACGCTGGAGGCCCTCAACATCCTGGTGCAACACGGCCATGTGCGGTATGTGGGCCTGTCCAACTGGGCGGCCTGGCAGGTGATGAAGGCCATCGGCATCACCCGGGCGCGCAACCTGTGCCCGATCCTGTCCCTGCAGGCGCACTATACCCTGGTGGGGCGCGACCTCGAACGCGAGATCATTCCGATGCTGCAATCGGAAAAGGTCGGGCTGATGGTGTGGAGCCCGCTGGCCGGCGGTTATCTGTCCGGCAAATACGAAGGTCCCGACGCATCCGAGGAAAACCGGCGCGCCAAGTTCGATTTTCCGCCTGTCGATCGCGCGCGGGGCGCCGCCGTCATCGCGCGGATGCGCGACATCGCCGCTGGCAAGCAGATCGACGGCGAGCCTGTCAGCGTGGCCCAGATCGCCCTTGCCTGGCTGTTGCACCAGAAGGCCGTGAGCAGCGTCATCATCGGCGCCAAGCGGGCCGATCAGCTGAGGGACAACATCCGCGCCGCGCGGGTCCGCCTGTCCGATGACGAGCTGGCCGGCCTCGACGAGGTCAGCCGCCTGCCGGAGGAGTATCCGGGCTGGATGATGAAGATGATGGCGCAGTACCGGGACCACAGGACAGACTGAGGCCGCGCGCACGCCCACCCGCAGGGCCGGCATCACCCGTCCGCCCTGCGGAGCACCACACCACCACATATCCGGGATCGGGGCGATCGCCCCCGATCCCGTTGCCAGGAGACACCGATGTCATCGCTTGAGATCCAGTCGGGATTTCCCTCTCTCGAGCGTGGCCGGCCGATCCATGTGATCCGCTGAAGCGCTGGCAACAATCAAGTCGAAGCTCCGACACGCATCCGGAGGGCGGGACTTGCCGGATTTGCCCGCCATATCCCCTTACCCCGCGAGCGCCTGATCCAGATAGGTCACCGCCAATGCTGTCGTGGCAAGCCGGGGGTAATCTGCCTCGGGGATCGGTAGGCCGAAACGATTGTGCAACGCACTGACAAGGTTCAGAAAGTCCATGGAGTCCAATCCCAGATCATCCTGAAGGTGGTCGTTGTCACGCAGACTTTCGGGGGCGATATCGGGGGCGACGGCGGTCAGGTCGGCAATGAATGCCGCGCGTATCTCATCACGGGTCATAGGCTCTCGGGCTCCTGCAACAGGCGGTCGATTTCGGCCAGGAACAGCGCGCCGCGGCGGCCGTCGCTGACCCGGTGGTCGGCGGCAAGGGTGACGGTGACGGCAAGGCGCGGCTTGACGGTGCCGTCGTGGACCATGGGCCTGACACGCGGGGTGCCGAAGCCGACCAGCGCCACCTGCGGGGGGTAGATCACGCCGAACAATGCATCCACGCCGGATTCGCCCAGGGACGAGACCGTGATCGTGCCTTGCGTGATCTCGCTGTTGCGAAGCCGCCCGGCACGGGTGCGGGCGACCAGATCGCGCATCGCCGCCATGATCGCATCGACGTCCAGCGTTTCGGCATTCAGGATGGCGGGTGCGATCAGCCCGCCGCCCCGCATCGCGATGGCCAGCCCGCAATGGACGGCGGCTGCGGGGCCGAAGGGGCCGGCCTCGAAGCGGCCGTTCAGTTCCGGCACCCTGGCCACCGCCTTCACCGTGGCACGGATCAGAAGTGCGCCCATCAGCAGCCGCCGATCCGGGCTGCGGTCCGCGTTGCGGGCGGTCAGCCAGTCCTGCGCGGGTTGCAGGTCGGTCTCATGGGAAAGGTAGTAATGCGGTATCTCGCGCTTGGCCCGCGACATGGCGGCGGCGATGGCGCGGCGCATCTCGGCCATGTCGAGGCCGGGCTTGCCCTTTGGCGCGGCGGGGGGGACCGGCTCCGGGGCGGGCGGCGGCGCGGGCATGGCCTGCGCCTGCCGCTCGACATCCGCCAGCAGGACCGCGCCACCGGGACCCGAGCCGGAGACAGTTTCCAGCGCGATCCCGAGTTCCGCCGCCCGGCCCCGCGCCGCGGGCGAGGCGAGGACCACGCCCGCCGAAGCCGGCGCGACCGATGCGGCGGCAGGTTCCCGCGGCGCAGGCGGCGGCTTTGCGGTCCCGCCGGCCGGTCCCGCCGGCCGGGCGGGCAGGGGCGCAGGAGCAAGGGCAGGGGAAGGGGAAGGGGAAGGGGCAGGGGTGGGCTCTGCCCCGTCTGCGGCGCCCAGCCGCGCCAGCGGCGCCCCGACGGGAAGGGTCTGGCCGGGTTGGGCCAGAAGCGCGCCGATCTCGCCGGTCTCGAAGATCTCGATCTCGATGGCGCCCTTCTGCGTCTCGACCACCGCGACGATGTCGCCCTTCGACACCCGGTCACCCGGCTTGACCAGCCATTCGATCAGCTTGCCTTCCTCCATGTCCGCCCCCAGCGAGGGCATGGTGAAGATGCTCATGGCGTGCCCCTTGGCAGCGCCTTCACCGCCGCCACGATGTCGGCCACCTGCGGCAGGGCGGCGGTTTCCAGATGCCTGGGGTAAGGCACCGGCACTTCGGCCGCGCAAACCCGGGCGACGGGGGCGTCGAGGTGCCAGAAGCAGGCCTCCTGCACCCGCGCGGCGATCTCGGCCGAAAGCGAGCCGGTGCGCCAGCCTTCGTCGACGATCACCGCCCGCCGGGTGCCGCGGACCGAGGCCATTATCGTGTCATCGTCCAGCGGGCGCAGGCAGCGCAGGTCGATCACTTCGGCCTCGATGCCGTCTTTCGCCAGCGCCTCGGCGGCCTCCAGCGCCTTCCACAGCGACTGGGACCAGGCAATCAGCGTCACGTCGCGGCCCACCCGCCGGATTGCCGCGCGGTCGATATCCACCGGCCCCGCGTTCGCGGCGATCTTTCCGGTCATGTTGTACAGCATGACATGTTCAAGGATGATTACCGGGTCCGGCTCTTGCAGCGCGGTCCACAGCATCCCGCGCGCATCCTCAAGCGTGGCGGGGGCAATCACGCGCAGGCCCGGGATGTGGGCGAAGAACGCCTCGAGCGAGTGCGAGTGCTGCGCCGCCAGTTGCCGCCCCGCGCCGGTCGCCATGCGGATCACCAGCGGCACGCCGAACTGCCCGTTCGACATGTGGCGGAGGGTGGCGGCGGTGTTGAGGATCTGGTCCAGCGCCAGCAGCGAGAAGTTGACCGTCATGATCTCGACGATCGGGCGCATCCCCGCCAGCGCCGCGCCGATGCCCGCGCCGGTAAAGGCGGATTCCGACAGCGGCGTGTCGCGGATGCGGTCGGGGCCGAACTCGGCCAGCAGCCCAAGCGACACCGCATAGCAGCCGCCATAGGCCCCGACATCCTCGCCCATCATGAAGACGCGGTCGTCGCGCAGAAGCGCCTCGGTGAGCGCCTGCCGGCAGCACTCGCGATAGGTGCTGTCGATGGCCGGTGCCGGCGGCGCCGGTTCGGGCGGCGCCGGCCGGGTGTCAGCGACGACATGGCGGGTCAGTTCCTCGACCGGCTGCAGCGGCGCCTGTTCGCAGGCGGCAACGGCGTTCTTCAGTTGCGCCTCGACCTCGGCCTCGATGGCATCGACCTCGGCCCGATGCAGCAGGTTGTTGCCCAGAAGCCAGTCCTGGAACCGGGTGATGGGCGCGTGTTTGCGCCACTCGGCCACCTCGGCCTTGTCGCGGTATTTCTCGGCGTCGAACATCGAATGCGGCCGCGTGCGGTAGGTCCGGCATTCCAGGAACTGCGGCCCGCCCCCGGCGCGGATCGCCTCGACCAGCCGCCGCGCCACGGCCTCGACCGCCACCACGTCATTGCCGTCCACGCTTTCGGCGGGCATTCCGTAGCTGGCGGCGCGGGGCGCGAAATCGGGGTTCCCCTGCGCCCGGACAACCGCCGTGCCCATGGCGTAAAGGTTGTTTTCCAGCACGAACAGCACCGGCAGCTTCCACAGCGCGGCAAGGTTCATCGCCTCGTGGAACTCGCCCTCGGCCAGCGCGCCGTCCCCGAAGAAACAGGCGGTCACCCTGTCCTGGCCCTGCATCCTGTCGCCGAGGCCCAGGCCCACCGCCAGGGGCAGCCCGCCGCCGACGATGGCATTGCCGCCGTAAAGGTTGGTCTCGGCGTCGAACAGGTGCATCGACCCGCCGCGCCCGCCGGCGCAGCCGGTAGCCTTGCCGAACATCTCGGCCAGCGCGGATTCCATGCTCATCCCGCGGGCCAGCGCGTGGCCGTGTTCGCGGTAGGTGGACACGACCCGGTCGCGCGCCGCCAGGGCGGCCGACACACCGACCGCCACCGCCTCCTCGCCATCATAGAGATGCAGGAAGCCGCGGATCCTTTCCTGGGTGTAAAGCTCGTAGCACTTCTCCTCGAAGCGCCTGATGCGGATCATGCCTTGGAGAAGGTCGCGGGCGTGGGCGTGGTCGAGTTTGACCCTGGTCATCGTGCATCCCCCTCCAGCGTCGAGAGATCGCCTTCCGGCAGGCCCAGCTCCCGGGCGCGCAAGAGGCGGCGCATGATCTTGCCCGACCTTGTGCGGGGCAGGCTGTCGCGAAAGACGATCTCGCGCGGTGCGACGGCCGGGCCAAGGCGTTTGCGGGCGTGTCCGCGCAACTCGCGTTCCAACGCCTCGCCGGCCTCATACCCGGCATTCAAGGTGACGAAGGCCTTGACCACCTCGCCTGCCGTCTCGTCCGGAATGCCGATCACGGCGGCCTCGGCCACCGCGGGGTGTTCGATCAGCGCGCTTTCCACCTCGAACGGGCCGATCAGGTGGCCCGACGACTTGATCAGGTCGTCCGCCCGGCCCACGAACCAGTAATAGCCGTCGCTGTCGCGCATCGCGAGGTCGCCGGTCAGATACCAGCCGCCCGCAAAACACCTTGCATAGCGTTCCGGCTGGCCCAGATAGGCCCGCATCATCGAGGGCCAGCCGGGCCGCAGCGCCAGTTCACCGATCGCGCCGTCGGGCTGTTCGGTCACCGTGTCACCGTCGCGCGCCACGATTCCTGCCTCGACGCCCGGCAGGGGCTTGCCCATGGCACCCGGCTTGATGTCCATGTCGGCGGTGTTGGCGATCATGATGCCGCCGGTTTCGGACTGCCACCAGTTGTCGTGAAACGGCAGGCCAAGAACCTGCTGGCCCCAGATCACGCATTCGGCGTTGAGGGGTTCACCGACGCTGGCGAGGAAGCGCAAGGCAGAGAAATCGCGGCCCTTGGCGGCCTCGCTGCCTGCCCGCATCAGCATGCGGATCGCGGTGGGGGCGGTGTACCAGACCTGCACGCGCTCTCGTTCGAGGATCGTGTACCAGCGGTCAAGGTCGAACTCGGCCTCGTCCACCACCATGGTCACGCGGTTGCACAGGGGCGAGATGACGCCATAGCTCATCCCCGTCACCCAGCCGGGGTCAGCGGTGCACCAATAGATGTCGCCCGGGTGAAGGTCGAGCGCGAGGCGCCCCGTCTCGGCGTGGGCAACCACCGCTTCATGCACGTGCACGACCCCCTTCGGCAGGCCGGTGGTGCCGGAGGTGAAGTGCAAGAGAGCCATGTCCTCGGGCATGGTCCCGACCGTCTCGGAAGTTGTCGGTGCAGCGGCCATTGCCGGGCCAAGGGCGATGCAGCCGTCGGGGGCGGTGTCGCCGATGATCAGCACCAGCTTCAGCGATGGCATGTCGGCGCGCCATTCGGCGATCTTGCGGCGATACTGCACTTCGGTCGTCACCAGCACGCTGGCCTGACCGATCTCCATCCGCGCGCGCACCGGTTCAGGACCGAAGGCGGCAAACAGCGGGCTGACCACGACCCCGGCTTTCAGCGCGCCGAGCGTGGCGGCAAACAGCTGAGGGACCCGGCCCGAGAGCAGGAACAGCCGTTCACCCGGCCCGATGCCCTGTGCCCGCAGCACATTGGCAAAACGTGCCGCATCGGTGGCGAGGTCGGCATAGGAGAACGACTGACGCTGGCCCTCCCGTCCCAACCAGACAAGCGCAGTCTGGTCGCCGTGCCCTTCAATGACATGCCGATCCACCGCCTCATGCGCGATGTTCAGCCCGCCACCGGGCAAGCCCGCCATACGCGCCCGCGCCGCTACCCAGCCGGTTTCAAGCAGAGGGCTACCGCCCGTACGGCCGGGCTTGCGAATGATGGATTTGGTCATGTGCCCTCCAACGCCTGCCCACCGCAGGAGTCGCCCCTCAAACCGGTGAAACCTGCGACGGCGACAAAACCCAATCTGGCACCCTCGCCCGAAACCGCGTTGATTCAGGTCAATTCCACTGCGGCGGCGCAACGCTGTGCCGATGGCCTGTCGAAAACCTGTGACGCTGCCCGGATGTTCAGAGCCCGGCGCTGATGTGCGCGCCTTCTCCGGGCGGGGTCTTGAGTGGGGCGGCAGCGCGCTCAAGCGATCGGCTGGATGCGCACGCGCACGACCCGCATGGCGCCTTCTGGCGGGAAGGTGATCGGGCCGCCGAGCCATGGAACGCCATCGACTTCGACATGCAGTGTACCGGTGGCAAGCTGGTCCGGGTTCTCTATCGACACCCGGATCCGGCCCTGCCCCAGTGACAGCGTCGCCTCGGCCCGCGGCCAGTGACGTGGCAGACAGGGCCTGAGGTCGAGTTTGCCCTGGACGATCCGCAGCCCGAGGATGCCTTCGACGCCGAGCTTCCAGGTCCAGGCTGCCGCGCCGGTATACCAGGTCCATCCGGCGCGGCCGGTATGGGGCGGCATCCCGAGCACATCCCCGGGAAGGACATAGGGTTCCGCCATGTAGAGTGCGGCGGTCCCGGCTGTCTGCGTGCGGCGGATCGGGTTGATGATGTCGAACACCCCCCAGGCACCATCCCCGTCGCCGAGCGCCGCGCAGGCCAGACCCGCCCAGGCGGCCGCATGGGTGTATTGCCCGCCATTTTCGCGCACGCCCGGGGGATAGGCGCGGATGTAGCCCGGATTGCGCGGGGTGCGGTCGAAGGGGGGGCTCAGAAGTCGCACCAGACGCGCATCGACATCTATCAGGTGGCTGGCGAGACTGGCCATCGCCTCGCGGCTGTGCGGGGCCGGATCGGGCCCGGAGAGGACCGACCAGGACTGCGCGATCGAATCGATGCGGCATTCCTCGTTCTCGGCCGATCCCCAGGGCAGGCCATCGTCGTCGAAGGCACGCTTGTACCAGGCACCGTCCCAACCGGCAGTATCGGCGGCCTCTCGCAACTGCGTGGCGCGGCGGCGCCACAGCTCTGCCACGATGCGCCGCCCGGCGCCTTCGGCCAGATCGGCAAAGCCGTCCGCGGCAGCGGCGGCGAACCAGGCCAGCCAGACGCTCTCGCCGCGCCCGTGCCGACCCACCGCATCCATGCCGTCGTTCCAGTCCCCGCTCCCCATCAGCGGCAGGCCGTGCGCCCCCGCGGTCACGCCACGTTCAAGCGCCCGCAGACAGTGGTCGAGCAAGGGCGCGGCGTCCGGCCCCGGCTGGTAGACGGCATAGCGGTCCTCTTCCTCCGGGCGCAGTTCGGGGGCGGACAGGAAGGCAACCCGCTCGCCGAGGATGGTGTGGTCGCCCGTCGCCTCGACATAGCGGGCCGTGACATAGGGCAGCCAGAGCATGTCGTCGGAACAGCGCGTGCGCACACCCCGGCCCGATGGCGGATGCCACCAGTGCAGGACATCGCCTTGCTCGAACTGATGCGCGGCGCATTCCAGAAGATGCGCCCGCACCCGGGCAGGCTCGATGTGCAGCACCGCCAGCATGTCCTGCAACTGGTCGCGAAAGCCGTAGGCGCCGCCGGCCTGGTGGAAGCCGGACCGGGCGAGGATGCGCGAGGCGAAGGTCTGGTAGAGGAGCCAGCGGTTCACCATGAGGTCGAAGGCGGGGTCCGGCGTCGCAACCTCGATCGCGCCCAGCCGCCCCGCCCATATCGCGTCCGTTTCCGCCCGCGCGCTGTCGGCCCGGCGAATGTCCTGCCATTCCGTCGCGAGCGCCAGGGCCCCCGCAAGATCGTCTCCCTGCCCGAGCGCGAACACCACCTGCTCGGTCGCACCGGGCGCGAGGTCGATATGCACCTGATAGGCCGCGCAGGGGTCGGTGACATCACGCACGCGCCCGCCAAGATCCCATGCGACAAGACCTGCGGGCCGCGCGCGGTGGCCCTCTGGCCCGAGGAAGGAGATCCGGTCGCAGGTCAGGCTGTGCGGTGGCCGGCTGGCCGTGAGAAAGGCGGTGCGCTCCGCGAATTCCGGGTTCCAGCCGCTGCGGGCAAGAAGCGCCCCCTGCGCGGGATCGTAATCGCACACGACGTGGGGGCGCGCGGTCTCGGTCACCGCCCCGAGCACCCATTCCGCGTAGCAGGTCGCGGTGATGCGGCGGACATGGGGGCCGGGGTTCGAGAGGCTCAGAACGAACAGCTTCACCGGCGCCTCGGGGGCAACCTCGACGGCAAGCGTCTGGTGGAGCCCGTGGCTGTCCTTGCGCCATTCCGTCCTGCCGGGCGAATGGGTCACGCGGCACGCGTCGCCGCCGCCGCAGGGTGCGGGCGTCACGCTCCAGATCGCGGCGGTCTCCTCGTCGCGCAGGTAGATCGCTTCGCCGGGCGGATCGCCGACCGTATCGTTGCTCCAGGGCGTCAGGCGGTTCTCGCCGCTGTTGACGGCCCAGGTAAAGCCGCCGCCGGCTTCCGTGACGACGCATCCGAAGCGATCGTTGGCGATCACGTTGCTCCAGGGCTGCGGCGTATGCGCGCCGGCGTCAAGCTGGATGACATACTCCGCCCCGCCACGGGCAAAGCCGCCCAGGCCATTGTCGAAGGCAAGGTCGCCGCGCCGTTCCAGCCCGGCAATCGGCACCGATGGTGCCCCGGCGACCGGCACGAAGCGCGGTGCCGGTTCGCGCCTGTCCGACGCGGTGCGCAGAGCGCCGGCCAGGCTGTCGGTGCCGCTGTCGATCCACACCCGCGCCGCGCCGCGCAGGGCCGCAAGCGCCGAAGCGCCGATCTGCCCGGAGGCGCGCAGGTGGATGCCGCCCCGTTCGCCCAGCCCCTCGATCACGCCCGCCTCGCGCATCGCCGCGGACAACTGCTGGCGCATCGGTTCCTCGTAGCCCGCCGCACCTTCCCGCAGGACCATGAGGTCCACCAACAGACCATGCCGGTGCCACCAGCGATGGATCCGCACGAGCTTCGGCAGGATCGAGCCGACGGCGTCGTCCGCCTTGGTCAGCACGAGGATCGGAAGGTCGCCCGAAAGCCCCATGCTCCAGAGCGCGGGCTGCCCGGCAAGCTCGTCCGCGATCGCGGGCCGGGACGGGCGCAGATCAGGATCGCCGGTCAGGAGCCTGCTGGCCAGTGCCTGCGCGATGACCACATCGTCATGCTCGAGCGTCAGCTCGCCCGCCAGCGCCATGGCCGCCCGCCGCGCCTCGGCCAGCGCCCAGTCGAACGCGGCCTCGTCGCCGTAGCGCCGGGCAAGATCCAGCGCCGACTCGCGCGATCCTGCCGCGATGGTGGTGAAGGCGATCCGGCAGCGCGCGCCGGGCTCGAGCCGGACCCGCCCCTGCAGCGCCGTCACGGGGTCGAGAGTGTGGCCCAGGGTGCCGGACAGGCCGTCGTTCGGCGGCCCCGTCAACGCCTCGGGCAGGGCGGCGGTTCCTGCGCGCCCGAGGAAGGTTCTGCGGTCGGTCTCGTAGCTGATGTCAAGCGGCGTGGTCCCGTCGCCGTGGATGCAATGCAGCAGGACCGGCGGCCGGTCGTGCGGGCGTCGCGCGCGGCGGGTGAAGAGCAGCCCGTGCACCTCGGGCAGATAATCCGCTTCGACGAAGAGGCGGCTGAAGGCCGGGTGGCGCTCGTGGTCCTCCGGCCGCGCCAGCACCACCTCGGCGGCGCTGGTCACCGCGATCACGCGGTCCCGGTCCGACGCATTGACCAGCGTCAGGCGCCGGATCTCCACGTCGTCGCGCGGCGCGACAAGGACCTCGAGCGTGACGCCGATGCCGTTCTGCCGGTGCTGGAACTCGGCCATGTGGGCGTGGAACACGGTTCGGGCCGCATCGCCCCGTCCCACACGCCAGGTCGCTCCGTCCTCGACGTCCTGAACGTAGATGACCGCCGCGCTGTCCTCGACCGGGCCGTGGGTGAGGCTTCGCGTCAGCGCCTGGCCCTGCCACAGCGTCGCCATGGCGCCCGACGTGGAGACGGTGCTGGACAGCCGCCCGTTCCCGAGCACGAGGCTGTCCGGCGGGATGCGCCGGGCCGGCTCCCACAGGTCGAGCGGCGGCAGAGGCGCCCCGCGGGCAAGCTCGGGAACCTCGGCGGTCTCTTGCCGCAGCTGTTCGCGCGGGGCATCCCAGGGAACACGCTCCTGCAGCAGAAGCTCGATCGACTTCATCCGCCGATCGGCCATGAACCGACGTTGCAGCGCGTTGCCGCAAAGCCGGTTGCCGATCGCGGTGAGCATCATGCCCTGGTGATGCGCCATGAAGCTCAGCACCGGTGTGAAGGCAGCCCCGGCGCGCTGCCGCTCCGGCGTGAAGTCGACGGCCTCGAACATCCCGTAGCTTGCGACAAGCCCCATTCCCGACAGGCGGCGCAGGTTGCGGACCGCCTCCAGCGGAGCTACCGCCAAGGCAAGGCCGCTGGCATAGGGTGCCACCACATAGTCCTCGCCCAGCCCTCGCCGCAGCCCCAGGCCGGGCACGCCGAAGGCTTGGTACTGGTAGGTGTGCGTGCTGTCGCGCAGCGCGAAGGACGACTCCGACACCCCCCAGGGCAGCCCGAGCCGCGCAGCATAGCGCATCTGCACCGTCACCGCCGCGTGCTCGCTGCGCCCCGTCAGCCGGCCCTCCTGGCTGCCCAGCACCAGCGCGGGCATGAGGAACTCGAACATCGAGCCGTTCCACGACAGCGCGGTCAGTTCGCCCGCGACCCCGCTGATCGGCCGGCCGAGATGGAGCCAGTGTTCGGCGGGGATGTCGCGCTTGGCGATGGCGAAGTAGCTGGCCAGGCGCGCCTCGCTCATCAGAAGGTCGTAGTGGTGCGGGTCGAGCTGGTCGGCGTTCAGGTTGTATCCGATGTTGAAGATCCGCCGCTCGCGATCATAGAGCATCGCGAAGTCCATCGCGTAGGCCGCATCTGCGGCACGGTCGCAAACCGCCTCGAGATCGCGCAGCAGGGCGGCCTGCGCGGCACCGCCTGCGGCAAGCGCGGCATCGAGGCGGTCGAGCCAGTCCCGGCCGCCCGCATCGGTGCCTCTCCTTGCCTCGACAATATCGCGCCTGACTTCGCAGATGCGGAGGTCTGCGCCAAGAAGCGGCCGGGTCGGGCCGAGGAGCGCCTCCAGGCGGCCTCGCAGCGCGTCGAGACCCCGGGGAGCATCCTGCGCCAGCGCGAGCCAGGGCAGCAGGGCGTCGATCTCGGAACGCATCATCTCAAGGTGATGCTCGCTTCGCTCGAGCCAGATGCCCGCCGCCTCAAGCCCGGCTCCCTGTGCGGCGCCAGAGGTGTGCAGCGCCTCCAGAAGCAGGGGTTTCAATGCGGCCAGTTCGCCCTGGCGCAACGCGTCAATCGCCGCAGGCGACGGCGAAGGCGCCGCGGCCAGCGTGGCGACACGCAGGGCGATCCTGTCCATCTGCGCGCGCAGGCCGTCGCCAGCCGCGCCGGGAGTGTCCGCAAGCGCAGCGGACAGAAGCGCGAGAGCATCCGACAGACCCGACCAGAGCGCCTGGGGAAAGATCGGGGCGTCCGCGAGTTCGCGGAACCCTGCCGCCAGCGTCACCAGCGAGACCGCCAGATTGCCGCTGTCCACCGTCGAGACGTAGCGCGGCTCGAGCGGATGCAGCGAGCGCGTGTCGTACCAGTTCAGCCAATGCCCCCGGTGGCGCTCCATCCGGTCCATCGTGTCGAGAATGGCGCGGCCACGGATCGCCAGGTCGCGCAACCCCAGATAGCCCAGATCACGCGCCGAAAGCGTCGAGAGCAGGAGCATCCCGATATTGGTGGGCGATGTGCGGTGCGCGATCTCGGGCCGGGGATCGACCTGATAATTGTCGGGCGGCAGCCAGTTGTCCTCGCTGCCGGCGAAGACCTCGAAGAAGTACCATGTGCGCCGCGCGAGCTGGCGCAGGAAGGCGCGGTCGTCCTCCTCCAGGTCATCCTTGCGCGCGACGATCGGCCGGCAGATCCGGGCCGCGATGGCTGGCGAGAGAAACCACAGCGCCAGAAGCGGCGCGGCGCCGGCCAGTGCGGCCGGACTCGCGGCGAGGACGAGCACCGCGAGCAGCAGCGCCAGCGCAGGCGCCGCCCACATTTCGCGCCAGTAGCCAGGCGCGCCGCGGTTCCCAGAATGCGCGACCTGTGCCGCCGTCGTCCACTCGAGCATCTGTCTGCGCGAGACGGACATCCTCCAGAGTGACCGGCCGATGGCATCCACCGCCACTGCCGCCTCGTAAGGCATGAACACGATGGCGAGCGCCCATCGACCGGCGTGATCGAGCTGCTCGCGCAGCTGGCCCCGCACGGTGCCGCGCCGCCGCCCGCGCGCCAGGCCCGTGACCAGGTCGGTGAAAAGATAGGCCCCCGGCGCGGCGACGGTGAGCAGCGTCCAGAGCCAGGCCGCTCCGGGGAGCATCAACCACCCCGCTGCGGCAAGAAGGACAAGGCCCGGCGCGATCAGGCTCCGGCGGAGGTTGTCGGCGATGCGCCAGCGGTCGAGCAGATCGAAACGGCTGGGCAGGCGCGCAGCCGCCGCGCCGGGAACCTTCGAGCCGAGCCAGGGCAGAAGCTGCCAGTCCCCCCGGATCCAGCGGTGGCCGCGCCGCGCGTAGGCCAGAAGGTCGGGCGGAAAATCCTCGTAGAGGACGATGTCGCTGGCCAGCGCCGTGCGCCCATGCAGGCCCTCGAAGAGATCGTGGCTGAGAATCGCGTTCTCGGGCACGCGCCCCTCGGTCGCCCGGCGGAAGGCCGCGACGTCATAGGCACCCTTGCCGGTGAAGATGCCTTCGCCGAACAGATCCTGATACACGTCCGAGACTGCGCGGCTGTAGAGGTCGATGGCGGTATCGCCTGTGTAGAGCCGGGCGAACAAGGACCGCGTGCCCGCCTGCGGCGCGATCTCGACCCTTGGCTGGATGAATGTGTAGCCTTCCGTCACCCGGCCGTCGGGACCGAACTCGGGACGGTTGAGGGGATGCAGGAGCGCCCCGAGCAGGCGATGTGCCGCGCCGGGCGAAAGGATGGTGTCCGCGTCGGTCGTGATGAGGCAGGGCGTGCCGATCAGCCCTTCGGCATCGCCCGCGCGCACGGGAAAGGCCGAACCGTTGCCGGTCGCGAGGAAGTCGTTGAACTCGAGGAGCTTGCCACGCTTGCGCTCCCACCCCATCCAGATGCCGTCAGCCGTGTTGAGCCGCCGTTGCCGGTGCAGAAGCACGAACGGCCGGTGGTGGGGGTAGCGGGCGTTCAGGTGATCGATGCCCGATCGCAGCTCGGCGAGGATCGCGGCGTCCGACGGCGCCGACTGCTCCGCGGCGTCGGCAAAATCGCTCAGCACGACGAAGCGCAGGTTCGGGACCGGGTTGGTCAGCCAGTTCGTCTCGACATGTCCGAGAAGCGGGCCGACCTCGTCCACCCTGCGGAAGATCACCGGGACGGCGACGGCCGCGCGGATGCCCGCGGGCAGGCCCGCCTCGAGGTCGAGTTTGGGCAGCGTGCCCGGTGGCAGGATCAGGGTGACCAGCCAGTGGGTCAGAGTGACCGCAAGGATGCTTGCGGGGACGAGCGACAGAAGGATCCCGCCGGCAAGGGCCGCCGGCCCGGCCTCCTGCTGCCACAGGATGCCCGCGGGCAGCAGAAGACCGGCGATGCCGAACAGGACGAGCGCGGAAAAATAGACGCGTCGCGCCCGTGCCCTGATCCACCGCAGGTGCCAGCTGGCGATCGGCGCCCGGTAGCCGAGTTCGGCTTCAAGGTCCGGTCGCCCGGAGCCGATCAGCCAGTAACCGACGTGGCCGCGCCGCGGATCGTGCGACATCGCCTCGGACTTCGCGATTGCATGCCGCACCACCTCGGTTTCGATCCGTCCGGCTCCCCGCCCCAGATCCTCGACCGCCTTGCGGTAGAGATCGCGGCTTTCGAAGTCCATCCCGGCATAGACCCCGGCAGGGTCGCGCCGGAGCGCGGCGTCCACAAGGCTCGTGCGGTCGAAGAAGTCCTTCCAGGGGAGCGCCGCGAGCGCGGAGATCGCCGTGATCGAGCGGGCGACGGCTTCGGTGGGGTCGTGCCGCGCCACCCAACCATCCCGGCTCTCCATGTCGAACGGGGCTTTCAGGCCGGGGAAGAGTTCTTCGCAGGCCGCAATCAGGGTCTCGAGGCACACCAGCCGCAGCATCGTGGGCAGCGCCCACAGCTCGACGATCGCCAGTTCCTGCCCTTCCTGGTAGGCAGAGATGAAGCTCGACAGCGAATTGAGGGCGGGCTGCATCTCGACCGCATCAAGCGCGTCGTGGGCGACGAACCAGACCCGGGGCAGGCCGCCGTGTTCGGGCCGTTTCAGACGCGGCAAGTCGCGGTAGAAGCGCGCCGGCATGTTCGTGCGAACATCACGGATGGCGCGTCGCAGGACATACTCGTTGTCGATCAGCCATTCGGCGGCATTGGCGGCCTCGGGGGGTGCCTCGGATGCAAGGCTGCGGACCGCCTCGAACCATGACGCGAGATCGTCGTTGCGCGTCAGCAGCGGCAACGGCCGGGGCGCTGTGGCTTCGGTGGCGTGGCGCTGCTGCATCTCGTGGGCAGCGCGACGTGTCGGATCGAACGGGTCCTGACCCTCCATTCCGCTCAGGACCGGCCGCGAGTCGGCTTCTCCGTGGGCTCGGGGGGAACCGGGTCTGCGGCCGGGGCGACCTTCCGCTCGGGTTCCGGGCGGACGATCAGCAGCGGCTTGCCCAGATGGGTGACGAGGAAATCGGCCACGCTGCCAAGCGCCTGGTCGGCGTATCCTCCGGCACCTTTCGCCGACAGCACGATCAGATCGGCTGCCTCATCCTGTGCAGCCCGCACCAGTTGATGGCGCGGCTCGGCACGGCTCACGATCAGAATCCGGATCGCGCGGCCGTCCAGCGCCAGTCGGGCACGCAGCCTGCTCATGTAGCGCTCGGCGATCTTCCGGTTGTGTTCGGTGACATTCCTGTTCAGCGCGATGTCGACCTCGTCAGGAGGGCCGATCTCGGTGATCGAGGGCTCGGGGACGGCATGGACGAGCACGATCTCTGCTCCGCAGGCATCGGCCAGCGCCACGGCTGCGGGGAGCGCCGTCTCGGCCCGGTGCGAGCAATCGAGCGGGACCATCAGCCGGCGAATCGTCGCCGCCCCGCGACCAGCGTCGTCCGGTCCCCTTGGCGGAACGATGAGCACCGAACAGGGCGATGTTTCGGCGATCCGCCGGGCCGTCCCGCCGATGACGCCGTCGGGCTGCGTGCCCTGACCCACGGCCCCGATCACGCAGAGATCCACCAGGCTGTCGGCGAGGCAGGCCTGCAGCCGGTCATGAAAGGATCCGGCCGCCACTTCGAGCACGGCATCGTCGGCACCGGCCTGCTCCAGCAGGGCCTGAAGCCGGCTCTGCGCCTCCCTCCGGCGCAGTTCCCATGCAAGCGGATCCTGCGGTGCGCTCTGGGCAGTGGCGCCGTCAAGCACGTGCAGCGTCCGCAACGGGGCGTTCAGGCATCGGGAAAGCGCGGTGGCCCAGTCCAGCACGGCGGCGGAATGGGGCGAGCCGTCGACGCAGGCGAGAATGCCCCCGAAAACCGCCCGACCCTCTCGCGCCGGGCCGATACCCCGGGCTTCAGGCCGGTCGAGCGCCTTCCCGGCCTGCGCAAGCCCATTCACTGTCGCCGCCGACGTCGTGACCATGGCCGGAGTCCTCCCTCTGGATAGCGTGACGCAGCCCCTCTGGACTTCGATTGAAGCTCGAGTTGTCCGCTTGGCACCACCGAGCGGCGCGCCGCTTCAAAGTGGCGTGGCGCTCTGGCGCTTCAGCGTCACAAAAACGGTATAGCAAATCATGGCAGACCATCAATTGATTTCGATCAATCCGCGTTCCATGATGCGGCCGGCGGCACCAACTCGCGGCCAGGCCGGGCACCGGGTCCGTCGCCGGCCTGCCTTCTGTCGAAGGTCAGCCTGCAGAACGGACGGCGGCCTGCAGAACGGACGGCGGCCATTCCCCGGCCTGACCTTGGGATCGGCCCCGGTTCCGGGGCGATACGGCGGGGGAGGGGTCGAAAGGATGGAGGTTCCCAGGACCCGGTCAGAACTGGATCGCCCGCGCCTTTCGCATGTCCTGACCGGATAGGTGGGGGATGCGGCACGCATTGCCCCGTACGACAAGCACAGGAGACGAAAGGCAATGCACGATACCATCGGCATCGACATTTCCAAGGACACGCTCGACATCTACCGTCAGTCCGACAGCCGGGATTTCGGACGCGCCGTGCGGCAGGGGATGCGGCCCGATGGGGTGCATCTTTACCCGGCGATGCCCTGTGCCTCGTACCGGGGGGCCAGCGACGAGGATATGCAGGCGCTTCGCGCCTGTGGGGCGGCCATGCTGTTGATGATCTTCGGCCGCGTATTGGGCACCGCCGGCCTTCTTGCCGGTTTGCCCGCTCCGTCGTCGGGGAGTACATTCGCGTGTGATGGCGCCGTCCTGCTGAGCATGGTGAACGGGCCGCTGGCACCGCTCGCCCTGCCGAGAAACTCAAGATCCGCCGAACAAGACAGCTACGGCTCGGCGCCTCCCGCTGAACGCATGTCAACGAGCGGTACGCAGAGGCGGGGCCCCGTTCCCGGACCAGGAGCATGGGCGTAATGATGCGAAGTCTCGCCCGATACCTGCCGATCCTCGCATGGGGGCGGCATTACGATCGCGCCGCGCTGACGAACGATCTGGTGGCGGCGGTGATCGTGACGATCATGCTGATCCCGCAGTCGCTGGCCTATGCGCTGCTTGCCGGCCTGCCGCCCGAGGCCGGGATCTACGCCTCGATCGCGCCGATCCTGCTCTATGCGGTGTTTGGCACCTCGCGTGCGCTGGCGGTGGGGCCGGTCGCGGTCGTGTCGCTGCTGACCGCGACGGCGGTGGGGCAGGTGGCCGAACAGGGCACGGCGGGCTATGCGGCCGCCGCGCTGACGCTGGCGCTGCTGTCGGGCGGGTTTCTTGTGGCTATGGGCGTCTTTCGACTGGGGTTTCTGGCGAATTTCCTCAGCCATCCGGTGATCGCGGGGTTCATCACCGCCTCCGGCATCCTGATCGCGACCAGTCAGGTCAAGCATATCCTGGGGGTCGAGGCAGGTGGCCACACGCTGATCGAGATGGTCGGTGCGCTGCTGTCGCATCTGGGTCAGACCAACCCGATCACGCTGGCCATCGGCGTCGCCGCGACCGGGTTCCTGTTCTGGGTGCGCAAGGGGCTGAAGCCGCTGCTGCGCCGGATCGGCGCAGGCCCGCTGCTGGCCGACATCGTCACCAAGGCCGGTCCGGTCGCCGCCGTCGTCGTGACCACGCTGGCGGTCTGGGGGTTCGGTCTGGACCAGCGCGGGGTTTCCATCGTGGGCGAGGTGCCGCAGGCCTTGCCGCCGCTGACCCTGCCGGCCCTTGCGCCCGACCTGATCCGGCAACTGGCGATCCCGGCGATCCTGATCTCGATCATCGGCTTCGTGGAATCCATTTCGGTGGCCCAGACGCTCGCCGCGAAGAAGCGCCAGCGGATCGACCCCAACCAGGAACTCATCGGCCTGGGTGCCGCGAATCTCGGCGCGGCGTTCACCGGCGGCTATCCCGTCACGGGCGGCTTCGCGCGGTCGGTCGTGAACTTCGACGCGGGCGCCGAGACGCCCGCCGCCGGCGCCTTCACGGCGATCGGCCTTGCCATTGCCGCGCTGGCCCTGACACCGCTGGTCTATTACCTGCCCACCGCGACGCTGGCAGCCACCATCGTCGTCGCGGTGCTGAGCCTCGTCGACTTCTCGATCCTGAGGAAAACCTGGACCTACTCGCGCGCCGATTTCGCCGCAGTCGCCGCAACGATCTTGCTGACCTTGACGCTGGGTGTCGAGACAGGCGTCGCCTCGGGCGTGATCCTCTCCATCGCGCTGCACCTCTACAAGACATCGAGGCCCCATGTCGCCGAGGTCGGGCTGGTTCCCGGCACCAACCACTTCCGCAATATCAAGCGGCACGAGGTCCAGACCGTGCCCCATCTCCTCACCCTGCGGGTGGATGAAAGCCTTTATTTCGTGAACGCCCGCTTTCTCGAGGATCTGATCCAGGACCGCGTGGCCGACAACGACGCCCTGCGGCACGTGGTCCTGATGTGTTCCGCGGTGAACGAGATCGATTTCTCGGCGCTCGAAAGCCTCGAGGCGATCAACCACAGACTCACGGATCTGGGGATCGGATTGCACCTGTCGGAAGTGAAGGGCCCCGTGATGGACCGCCTCAAGACCACGCATTTCCTCGACCAGTTGAACGGCCGCGTCTTCCTGTCCCAGTATGATGCCTGGACGGCGCTCGCCAAGCCGGCCGACCCGGCCAGAGCCCGGCAATGACCCTGAAGGTACTGGCAACTCCCCGTGGCCGCATCGTGGAAACCGCATCGTGGAAACCGGCGCCCGCGTGATGCTGCCGCCGGGCCATACACTCGGTTACAGGATGCTGCATGCGCTGCAGGTCAACCTGCGCGGCGGCCGCCTGCCGGAACCCGAGGCTGACGGATACAGTTACTTCAAGATAGCAGCGAACAGGTTCTGACCATGGCAAAACTGGAAAACTGGACTCCGGAAAAGGTGAAGGCGGCGCTCGACGCGCAGGAAATCGTGCTGATCGACGTGCGCACGCCGCCCGAATACATCATGGAGCATATCGACGGTGCGCTGCTGATGCCGATGGCCTTCTTCCGCCCCGATGCGCTGCCCACGCAGGATGGCAAACGCATCGTGCTGCACTGCGGCTCGGGTGTCCGGTCCGGGCAGGTGGCCGAGATTGCGCTAGCGGCCGGAGTGTCCCCGTTGGCGCACATGCAGGGCGGTTTCGCGGCATGGAAGCAGGCCGGCCTGCCCTATACCGGCACCGACATGGCGACCGGCGCCCCAAAGCCCATGAACGCCGGCTAATGAAATCGAACAATCCGCGGGCGATGTTGTTGACCTCCAGGCCGGTTGCGCGTTCCGTTGACGCGGCCCGGGACCGCGGCGGGGTTGACCGGATCCCGCTGGGACCGCCAGTCGCGGCCTGTTACCGGCTGGCGGCGCGGCTGGCGCTGCGCTAAGGCTTCGCGATGCCGGTCACGCTATCCTCTGTCCGCGATCTTGAAGGCCTTGGCGTCGATGCGATCATCGACGTGCGCTCCCCTGCCGAACATGCCGAGGATCATCTGCCGGGGGCGATCAACCTGCCGGTGCTCGGCAACGAGGAACGCGCCCGCGTCGGCACCATCTACAAGCAGCATTCGCCCTTCCTCGCGCGCAAGATCGGCGCGGCGCTGGTCGCGCGGAATGCGGCCGCGCATCTGGAGGGGCCGCTTGCGGCGATGGGCGGCGGCTGGCGCCCGCTGGTCTATTGCTGGCGCGGGGGGCAGCGGTCGGGCGCGTTCTCGACGATCCTGAGCCAGGTCGGCTGGCGCAGCGACACGATTGCCGGGGGCTACAAGAGCTGGCGGCGGCTGGTGGTGGAGATCACGCATGACCTGCCGTTCACGGTGCCCGTCGTTGTGCTGGACGGCAATACCGGCAGCGCCAAGACCGAGGTTCTGGCGCGCGCCCGCGCCCGCGGCGCGCAGGTGATCGACCTCGAGGCGCTGGCGAACCATCGCGGATCGCTGTTCGGGGCGATGCCGGGCGGGCAGCCCTCGCAAAAGGCGTTCGAGGGGCGGCTGGCGGTGGCGATGGCGGCGCTCGACCCGTCGCGCCCGGTGCTGGTGGAGGCGGAGTCGAACCGGATCGGCCGGGTGACGGTGCCCAAGGCGCTGTGGCTGGCGATGGTGGCGGCGCCGCGGGTGACGATCGAGGCGCCCCTGCCGGCGCGGGCGGCCTATCTGGCGGCGGCCTATGCCGACCTGACGGCGGACCGGGCGGCGCTTGGCGCGGTGCTGGACAAGCTGCGCCCGTTCCACGCGCGCGAGGTGATCGAGCATTGGCAGGGCCTGGCGGGGGCGGGCGGCTTCGCCGCGCTGGCGGCAGAGCTGATGGCGGCGCATTACGACCCGCGCTATGCCAAGGCGCGCGCGCAGCACCGGTCCGCGCAAGAGCGGGTGGTGATGACCGATGCGCTGGATGCGGCCGCGCTGGACCGGCTGGCGGATGCGGTGCTGGCGGCGGCGGCCGCTATGCCACGCTGAGGAAGGGCGCGCCGGCCTCGGTGTGGCCGATGATCGCGGCAGGCTCCCCCGCGGCGCGCAGCCCGGCCAGAAGCGCCGGCGCCTGATCCGCCGGCACCGCGGCCAGCAGGCCGCCCGCCGTCTGCGGATCGAACAGCAACTCGGCGCGGGGGCCGGCGGGCAGCGCCATGCGCGCCGCCACCGCCCGGTTCATCGGCAGCAGCGTCGATCCGTGCCCCGCCGCCGCCAGCGCCTCTGCCCCCGCCAGCACCGGCACCTCGGCAAGGCGGATGCGGGCGGCGAGGCCCGAGGCGTCGAGCATCCCCATCAGATGCCCGGCAAGGCCGAAGCCGGTGATGTCGGTCATCGCGCGGGCATGGCCGGCCAGCAGCGCCGCCGCTGGCGCCTGCGGGCGCGCCATCTGCGCCAGCGCGGCGGCGACCACAGCGCCGGGGGCGGCGCGTTGCATCTCGGCGGCAAGGATCACGCCGGTGCCGATGGGCCGGGTCAGGATCAGCGCGTCTCCGGGGCGGGCGCCGGACTGGCCGACGGGATCGCGCCCGGCAAGGCCGGTGACGGTGAAGCCGACGGTCAGCTCTGCGCCGAGGCTGGTATGGCCGCCCACCACATCGGCGCCCGCCGCGCCGAACGCCTCTGCCGCCGCCGCCATGATCTCGGCCAGCGTGCGCGCCTGAAGCGCGGGCGACATGCGCGGCAGGATCACCTGCGCCAGCGCCGCCTGCGGGGCCGCGCCCATCGCCCAGATGTCGCCCATCGCGTGCAGGGCGGTGATGCGCGACAGCAGCCATGGATCCTCGGTGAAGGCGCGCAGATGGTCGGTGGTGATGACCTGCCGCGCGCGCCCCTGCGCCAGAACCGCCGCATCGTCGCCGGGGCCGGACAGCACATCCGCCCGGCGCGGCGCGGGCAGCCCCGCCAGGGCCGCGCGCAGATCGGCCTGCCCGACCTTGGCGCCGCAGCCCCCGCAGAGCGGCTTGCCGCCCGCCAGCTCCTCGCGCACCCCGGCGGCCAGGAGGGCGGGCAGCGGGGCGGGGGGCATCGGCGGCAAAGCCGCAAACCTTGCCATGAAGCGGCGGTCGATGCGGTCCTTCCAGCGCCAGAGCCAGGCGCCATCCAGCGGCAGGCCGAACCTGTCGGCGACGGCGTGGCGGCTGCCGGCCGAGATCAGCTTCAGGTAGTCGCGCTGCGGCCGATAGCGGCGCAGCGCGCCCGTCCCCGCCAGCAGGGCGCGCAGGTTGTGCAGCAGCACCGGCGCCTCGCGCACCGCGAAGACCCCGGCCTTGGGGCGCGGGGCGTGGGCCAGATGGGCGATGTCGCCGGCGGCAAGGATCGCGGGGTCGGTGAGCGTTTGCAGCGTGGGGCGGACGGTGACGAAGCCCTCCGTCAGATGCAGCCCGGTTCCCGCCAGCCAGGCCTGCGGCCGCGTGCCCGCCGCGCCGATGGTGAAGGCGGAAGCCACCCGCCGTCCGTCCGCCAGCAGCACCGCGTCCGGCTCCACCGCCGCCGCGGCGCTGCCGGTCAGCAGCCGCACCCGCAGCCGGGCCATGTGCCGCAGCAGCCGGGCGCGGGCGCCGGCGCCGAGCAGCGGCAGCGGCAGCGCGCCGGCCTCGATCAGCGTGACCTCTGCCCCCGGCCCCAGCCGGTGCGCGGCGGCGAGCGCAAGCTCCACCCCCGCCGCGCCGCCGCCGATCACCGCGACCTGCCGGCGGGCCCCGGGCGCAGCCACGAACGCCTCCCACGCCTCCGCGAAGGCATCCAGCGGCTTGGCGGGGTGGGCATGGGCGACGAAACCGGGCAGCGAGGGCATGTCCGAGGTGATGCCGATGTCGAGCGAGCAGATGTCATAGGCGACAGGCGGCCGGCCCGGAACATGGATGCGGCCCGCCGCGCGGTCGATGCCCTCCGCCCGCCCGAGGATCAGCCGCGCGCCGGCATGACGGGCAAGCTGCACCAGATCCATCTGCAGCGCGGCGCGTGGATAATGCCCCGCGACAAGGCCGGGCAGCATCCCCGAATAGGCGGCGGTCGGACCCGGAGAGACCAGCGTCACCCGCACCCCCGGCAGCGGGGTCATCGCCCACATCCGCAGCACCAGCGCATGCGCATGGCCGCCGCCGATCAGCACGAGGTCGCGGGTCAGGGGCAGGTGCTGCATGGGCGGCCTTCGGTGTGCGGGGCGGTTCGCCCGCTGATACTGCCTGCGCGGCTGCGGGGCAAAGCGCAAATCGGCGCGGAGCGGTTGCGGCGCGGACGGCGTTTTCCCCTTGACGCCAAAGCCGGCCTTCACTAGCTAGCGCCCCATTGGCTAGGTAGCTCAGCTGGTTAGAGCACGTGACTCATAATCACGGGGTCGGGGGTTCGAGTCCCCCCCTCGCCACCATTTCTTTGTATATCATTGGCTTAGCTGCAAGGCTCCGAAGTGCGACACATAGTGGAGCACACGGCCCATGAAGCTGCCGACCTGCCTAAGCCTCTCGCGTCACGGGGCGGCGAGATGGCGCTGCAGGAACTCAGCCGGCGCAAGCCGCTTCTGGCGAACCGGGTGGCCCCCGAGGTGGAAGCGCTGGTCGTGGAGCTGGCGCTGGAACTGCCGGCCTACGGCCAGGTGCGGATCGCCAACGAGCTGCGCAAGCGCGGGCATTCGATCTCGCCGGCGGGCGTGCGCGGCGTCTGGCAGCGCAACGACCTGGAGACAACGAAGAAGCGGTTGAAGGCGCTGGAGGCCAGGGTGGCGCAGGACGGCATCGTGCTGACCGAGAGCCAGCTCGCGGCCCTCGAGACGGCCAAGGCCGACAAGGAAGCCCACGGCGAGTTCGAGAGCGAATGCCCGGGCTACTGCGGCGCGCAGGACACCTTTTACGTGGGCAACATGAAGGGGTGAGCCATCGTGTCGCCATGCGTTCGCGACCGATGGCGAACGGGCGGATCTGTCAGCAGACTTTCGTCGACACCTACGCGAAGGTGGCCTTCGCCAGGCTCTACGACCGCAAGACGCCGATCACGGTGGCCGATCTCCTGAACGACCGCGTGGTGCCGTTCTTCGATGCCCAGGAGGTGAAGCTG
>DIVD01000047.1 GCA_002423245.1 Rhodobacteraceae bacterium UBA6141 | reverse complement strand
CCGCGTCCATCGGCTTGCGCCCGGCCCGCGACTTGCGCTCCGCCGCAGGCTGGCGCCAGACCCGCTCCAGCGTGGGCGAAACTCTTCCCAGGGGACGACCGCGTCGATCCCGACCAACGGATCCTGCTTGACGTCCAGGCTCGCGTAGCGGTCCGAAAGATCAAAGAAACCCATCTGTGCCATTGTCATACCCCAGTCGCCGCATGTCCCCCTCCTTCATACCGCAGTGGCCCGGTCAGAGCAATTTTTCGAGGTGCCCATGGTTCAATGCCCAACCTTTGCGGGCCCTGCAAACCGGGCAGACGAACCCATCCGGCCACCGTCGCCCGACCAGATACCGCGCGCAGGCCGCGTCATCGGGAAAGCGCGCCTCGAACTCCTGGCGCGACATCGGACGATCTGATTTCCAGCGGGCAGGCATGTGGGAACAATACAGGAGCACGCGGTCAGTGGCAAGCACGTCTCACCACATATTGGGACTCCGGACCGAAGGGGATAAGCCTTCGTGCAGTCAGCATGAAACGCTTGCCCTCAAAACCCTCTCAGAGCCAGAAACCCGAACATCGTGAATTATACGGGCTAGCTTATCCCATGTCCACGCAACCGATAGCTGGCCGTGCTCACTGACGACGCAGGTCGCGGTCTTGGCCAATGACACGTCCAGTCCGCCAAACAGCCTCATCCTGTAGTCCGACATGTGAATCCAATTCGGAAATGGCGACAGCCTGCCCCTTATCTTGGAAGCAATTTAGGGCAGTGCGTGAAGCAGGCACCATGCGGCATCTCATCGCCTCGTCCCAACTGTGAAGAAATGCAGACCCAGGGCCGCACCCTCGGCATCACCCCCGTCAGCTCCACCTCCCGCAGCACGCCGCCCGCCATCAACCCATCCCGGACCCAATTCAGCGCCCGCCACCAATCGCCATAGCCGCGCCGGGCGGATGCGATCTGTTCCGGATGCGGCCGCCAGATGACAGGGCAGGCCAGAACCTCGACCGTTCGCCACTTGCCGCGCGTCTTCATCCGTTCCGTGCCGACGACGATGGTGCTGGCTCGTTCGCCATGCTGGTTGCGCTTCACCTCGACCGGCACGCAGCGTGGGACCGCATCCGGCATCCAGTCCGGCGTCAGGCCAGCCCGCGCCAGTTCCGCCACGCGTATGGCCATCCGGATGCCACCGAGGCTGTCGGGCATGCCTGCGACGGTGGCGGCGATCACCTCGGCATCCGGGTGGGTGTAGCTGCCCATTTTGTACTGGCCGCCGTCCACCTTGCAGCCAAGCATTGCGCGTTGCAGCAGGACGTACTCCAGGCCAAAGCCGAAGCCTTCCTCTGCCCCGTCCTTGGGCGGGGGCAATTCCAGCTGAGCTTGCTCGACGCGGAACGCCCATTCCAGCGCTGCCTGCACGCCCAGCGCGCGTTTCATCTTTGTGCCGCCCGTGTGGCCGATCTGTCGTTGTATGCTCACGGCTGCATCCCCTCAAACAGGGACATCTGCGCCGGGAGCTGGGCCTGGTCCGATGGTCGCCAGATCCACGGGCCCGAGGCCATGGGCAGTCGCGAGAGAGCGCCACGCATGTGCTGCTGCCAGAGGGTGAACTCCGTTGCCGAGCAGGCGCAGAGCGCGTGCCCGATGGGCCAGCCCATCAGCCATCCGACGAAGAGCGGGTTCAGCCGCCGCCGTGACCGTCCCTTCAGGATACGCCGCGAGACGACGCGCCCATGCGAGGCAATCATCGAAGCCCAGAGCTGGCGCGAGATCGGGGCGTGCGGTGAGAACCGCTGCCCATCCGGCGTGTTCGCCGGGGCCGGGCGGGTGAAGCCCTGTTCCGCCCGGTAATGCAGGATGTCCATTCGGGATTTGCCATCGGCACGGGTGATGCTGGCCTCGCTGGATCCCTTCCAGTTCTGCGCAGCCGGGGTCGGCCATTGCGCGGCCTGCGCGGGCAGGGGCGGCATCCCGCCCGATCCATAGGTCTGGCCGGGCCCGCCCTTCCCACCATCCGTGGCCTTGGGCGTCGACCAGTCGGTGATGCCCCGCGCCAGCGCTTCCGCCTTGCGGGTGAAGTCGCTGTTCCCGGCCGGGTTGTAGCTGGCGGTGCCGGGATGCAAGCTCATCGGTGTGGGCCAGGATGAAGATGCGCAGCCGCTGGTGCGGCGCGCCGACTTCTGCCGACGAGAACAAACCCGCCGCAGGCGTGTAGCCCATTGCCCATAGCTCTCGCAGGACAGATTCGAGGCCGAGGGTGACGTGCCCGGGTACGTTTTCGAGGAAGACCCATTGGGGGCGGCATTCCCCGATGACACGGGCGACGTCGGGCCAGAGGTGTCGGGGATCGTCGGCACCGGCACGCTTTCCGGCCGCGCTAAAGGGTTGGCAGGGATATCCGGCGAGGACGATGTCGAAGGCCCCGCGAAAGACATGTGCATCAAAGTTGCGCAGATCATCCCAGATTGGAGCTGGGGCGAAATACCGAGCGTGTTGGGCGGCGATGAGGACGGCGCGGGGCCACTCCTCCCACTCGACAAAGGCGCGGGTGTGATAGCCGGGTTCGGCCAGCATGAGGCCCAGATCAAGGCCTCCGCCGCCTGCGCAGAGGGACAATCCGTGCCGGGGACGTGACACCACACCATTCACCGCACCCCTCGCATCCGGAGGCGTTCGGGGGTGACCAAGCCGCGCACCAGCATCAGGTCGCGAATGCTGTTGTTGATCGCGCTGACCGGCAGGAAGCCGTCGGCGTTGACCATCTTGGCGTAGAACGCTGCCTTCTCGTCGTCGCTGAGCCGGGGAGGATCTTCGCGCTTGCGCCGCCGTTTGGCTTTCTGGATTTTCGCAGTCGCGATGGCCGTCTGCGCGTCGTGCTGGGCGGCGCGTTCCATGAACCGGTCGAGGGCTTCTGGGCCATCGGGCGGGTTTGGATGATCGGCCCGAGTCTCGGTGGCGACCTCGATGATCCGCTTCTGCGACAACCCGATATCGTCGATCCAGCGGCGAACATGCGTTCTGGCTGGCCAACCCTGCCACCAGGCGGGCAGGGTGGCGTTTGCGGCAAAGCCCAGCGCGCTAAGCAATTCGGCGAAGAACCGATCAAAATCGGCCTCGCGCGTGCCTGCGTCCTCCTCCTCCTTTACTGGTTTACTTAGTGGTTCTCTTACAAGGTTAGTGTCCGGATTCCGGACACGGCTTTGCTGATTTTCCGGACACGGGTCAGGGCAAAAGCCGGACACGGGTTCTTGCGGATCGCCGTGTGCGATTTCCGGACACGGCTCGGCCAGATCAACAGGGATGGTGGCGATTTCAGATGCAGGTTCAGCATCATGGCCGAAGGGCAAAAACCCGTGTCCGGTTTCCGGACATGGCTCGGGATCATGTGGTGCAAAGCCCTCCTCGAACCCCAGGATGTAGCGCGTCGGCAGCTGACGTTTGGTGACGGGATCAATGCGCGGCACCCGCCGCAGCAGCTGTTCTGCCTCCAGCCGGTCGAGATGTTCGTTCAGGGTGGACCGGCTGATTTCGCAATCATGGGCCAGCCGGTCCTGCGACGGGAAGCAGCCGAAGTCAGGGTTGAAGCGGTCGCACAGGTGCCAGAGCACGATCTTGGTCGTCGGCTTCAACCCGCGGCGCTGGATCGCCCAATTGGTGGCGTCATGGCTCATGGCGCTGCCCTCCGCGCTGGCAGCTGCGCACGGCTGGTGAAGCCGTTGTCGGCCAGCGCGCCCAGCGCATCGTCGACCGACCGGACCAGTGCCCAGCCAAAGCCCTGCGCGCAGACGGTGTCGCGGAAGACCTCCTGCGATTTGCGCAGTCGGCCGATTTCGCTTTTGACCTCGAGGAACAGCACGCGGCCGCCGGAGATCACGATCAGATCGGCAAAGCCCGCATGGACCCCCATGCCGACCAGTATTGACTGTCGTTTTGCACCGCGGGGCCCGGTGTCGGTCACCTCGTTGACGCAATGATGGACGATGGCGTCGCGGGGCAGGGCGAACCGCAATGCCTGCACGATGGCACGCTGGGCATCTGCCTCGGGGGTGCTGCGCCGGTTCATGCGGCACCGCCGTTCGGGAAGGCGGCCGCCGCGATGGCACGCAGCGGGCGCCGATCTAGCAAGCGCAGCAGTTCGATGGCGTCACCACATTCGCGGGCATCGTCGGTCTGGCCGACGACGACACGTGCGGCGAGGATCACCAAGGTTTCCGGATGCTGGGTGGTGTCGGCGAGGACTCCGCGCGCCTCGGTCAGGCGGTCTTGCATCCAGTCGCCGGTGGCTGACGTCGGAATGACGGGCGGGTGGGACGGGAGCTGGTTCATTTCCTGCCCCGCCGCGTGCGAACTGGGCGGGTCTGTTCCTGCGCGCTGATCCAGTCCTCGACCGAGGTGCGCCGGTAGAGCACCTTGCGGCCGATCCGAGTGCAGGGCGGGCCGAGCTGACGGGCCTCCCAGCGGGCGAGGGTGTCGCATGCAAGGCCGAGTTCACCGGCCAGCTGCTCGCGGCTGATCCAGTCAGCCAGCAGGTTGAGGGGTTGGTCCTGCGGGGCAGGGGCTGTGGTCTGCATTTTGGTCTCCCATCCAGATCCCGGCTGCGGCCGGAGACGGGGCGAGGGAAGCAGACGGCAAGGACCGGAACCTAGGCAGAGACCGGAATTGAGAGGCCGGATTCAATTCCACCCCTTGTTTCATTTGAGTTTTGGCACGCGACCGGATTGCGAATCGGAAAGGCCGCCCAGCGCCATTCTGCCCTTTCCGGTGATCTGTGTCAGATCGCGCCTGATGATCGAGGCGGCAACCATACCAGCCGGATTTCAACAGCAACGCGCGACGCCGACCGGGCGGCGCGGGACAGAACGCGCGTGCCGGTGTCAGGGCAGGGCCGGGAAATCGCTGCGACGGTGAGCCTCGACGAGGATGCGCAGTTCGGGTGGGGCAATCACCTCGACCACATCGCCCCATTGATAAAGGTGCCAAAAAGCTGTTCATCTAGAAGGAGAACCAAGATGGCAACTACGGTATATTTCGAAAAAGACATTAAAGATCAGGGTCAAGACGAGGAAATTTCCGTCGAATTCGGGCGCTCATCGTACTACTCGGGCTGCGAATTGAAGAATGGGAAGACGGGGGAGGACAGTATCTACCTTAACGTGGACGGGAAAAGCGTCCTCATGGATCTCGAAACCGCACGCGAATTTGTCAACGCCGCCGCTGCCGTTGGCCGTTACTTCGGAATCCTTGAGGAATAATCATGAATACCCAGTCCGAAGCTCAGCTCGAAACTGCTCTGATCCAGCGTCTGAACGATCTGGGCTGGGCCTCGGTCGCCATTCCCGACAATACGGCGTTGGAGGCCAACCTGCGTTCGCAGCTTGAGGCGCATAACGGGCTGCAATTCTCGGACGGGGAATTCCGCACCATCCTGAACCATCTGGGCAAGGGCTCGACCTTCGAGAAGGCCAAGACGCTGCGCGACCGCATGGCGCTGCAACGCGACGATGGGACTACCGCCTATGTGCAGTTCTTCAACGGGCGTGAATGGTGCCGCAACCGCTATCAGGTGACGCATCAGATCACGCAGGAGGGGCACTACAAGACCCGCTATGACGTGACACTGCTGGTGAACGGGCTGCCGCTGATCCAGATCGAGCTGAAGCGGCGCGGGATCGAGTTGAAAGAGGCCTTCAACCAGATCAACCGCTATCACCGCCACAGCTTTGGCGCGGGCAATGCGCTGTTTCAGTATCTGCAGCTGTTCGTGATCTCGAACGGGGTGAACACGAAATACTACGCCAACAACCGGCATCAGGATTTCAAACAGACGTTCTTCTGGGCGGATGAGGACAACACGCCGATCACCCGGCTGGAGGCCTTTGCCGACGCCTTCCTTGAGAAGTGCTTCGTGTCCAAGATGATCGCGAAATACGTGGTCCTGCATGAAAGCGACCAGGTGCTGATGGTGCTACGTCCCTATCAGTATTACGCAGTCGAGCGGATCCTCGACCGGGTGATGAAGGGACGCAAGAACGGCTATATCTGGCACACGACCGGGTCGGGCAAGACCCTGACCAGTTTCAAGGCCAGTCAGGTGATCGTCGAGAACCCGAAGGTCGCCAAGGTCGTGTTCGTGGTGGACAGGGCTGATCTCGATTACCAGACAACGAAGGAATTCAACTATTTCTCGCCTGGCTCGGTCGATGGCACCGACAACACCAAGGCGTTGGTAGACCAACTTGCCGACCCCGACACCAAGCTTGTCGTGACGACGATCCAGAAACTGAACACCTCCATCACGCGCGAACGCCATGCGGCGGCGATGACAGCACTGAAGGATGAGCGGATCGTGTTCGTCTTCGACGAATGCCACCGCAGCCAGTTCGGCGACACCCACAAGAATATCGTGGCGTTTTTCTCCAAGGCGCAGATGTTCGGTTTCACCGGCACGCCGATCTTGAAGGAAAACGCCATCGGCAAGCGGACGACCGCGAACCTGTTTGAGGAATGCCTGCACCGCTATGTCATCACGGACGCCATCCGAGACGAGAACGTGCTGCGGTTTTCGGTCGAGTACTGGGGTAAGCTGCGCCGCAAGGACGGGACGTTCTTCGGGGACGAAGAGGTTTCCGGCCTCGATCTGAATGAGTTTTTCGAGAGCGACACACGGATCGACGGTGTGGTCGACTGGATTATCGAAAACCACGACCGCAAGACGCATAACCGAGACTTTTCTGCCATCATGTGCGTGGGGTCCGTCGATGCGCTGACCAAGACCTACGAGGCATTCCAGCGCAAGAAGGCCGAGGGCAAGCATGATCTGAAGGTTGCCACGATCTTCACCTTCGCGGCCAATGAAGAAGACGAGGAAGCCAACGGCCTGATAGGCGAGCCGGATGTGACGGGCGGCCCCGTCAGTGCAGCAACTCAGCACAGCCGCGACAAGCTGGCCGGCTATGTGGCCGACTACAACGCAATGTACGGCACCAACAACAGCGTGAAGGACGGGAAGGCGTTCTACGTCTATTACAAGGCGCTGGCAAAGCGCATGAAATGGCGTGACCGGAAGGATTACATCGTCGGCCAGGGCATAGATATCCTCCTGGTGGTCAACATGTTCCTCACCGGCTTTGACGCCAAGACCTGCAACACGCTCTATGTCGACAAGAACCTGCGCTATCATGGGCTGATCCAGGCCTTTTCCCGCACGAACCGGGTCCTCGGGCAGAAGAAATCGCAGGGCAATATCGTCTGTTTCCGTAACCTTAAGGAAAAAGTGGACGAAGCTATTGCGTTGTTCTCCAACAAGGATGCCGACGAGACGATCCTGATCGCGCCCTATCAAGAGTACGTTGACCGCTTCAACGAGGCGGTGATGGAATTGCTCAAGATTGCACCGACACCGTCGGCCGTAGACAAGCTGGTTTCAGAAGACGACATTCTCGCCTTCGTACGTGCCTTCCGCGAACTGATCCGCATCCGCAACGTGCTGACCAGTTTCACCGAATTTAGTGATGACGACCTCTCACTGGACGCGCAGCGCTTCGAGGATTTCAAGAGCAAGTACCTGGATATCCATGATCGTATGAAATCGGATCGGGATGATGACCAGAAGGCTTCCATCCTCAACGAGGTCGATTTCGAGCTCGAACTGATCCGGCGCGACAACATCAATGTCGCCTATATCCTGGCCCTGTTGGCCTCCGTCGTCGCGGAACAACGGGAGACCGAGGATGCGCTGGATACAGCGAGCAAGACCAAGACTATTCTCGATTTGCTCGGGTCAGAGCCCCGCCTGCGCAGCAAGCGCGAACTGATCGAGGAGTTCATTACGGCCTACCTGCCGACAATGAAAAGCGCCGAAGAGACAACTCAGACGTTCGAGAACTTCTGGGCAGAGAAACGGGACGAAGCCTTTGCAAATATCTGCGCAAAAGAGAAGCTGGACCCTGAACGCTTCGCTGGGCTGCTAGAAGCATATCAGTTTTCCGGTAAGCGCCCACTGACTGACGAGGTGATCGCGATCATGACGGAAGTGCCTGGCATTCTTCAGCGGAAGCCCTCGTCTGAGCGCATCATCTTGGAGATGATCACTTTTATTGAGACTTTCGATGAGGGGATGGGTGATGTTGGGGGTTAAGGTTCGTACTTGATCTTGTGAGCGGCTCTCGTGCTATCGAAACTGTACATCACCTCTGATGACCTCCACAGTCGCGGCTAACCCGCCTTCAGATGATTGCCCACCGAGATGAGCACCCAAAGGCCCGCACGTAAGCCTTCAGGGTCTTAACTTACCCACTCCCTTGACAACTCAGGCCTGCGCTGTACGCTATGGGCACCAAAAGGCCCGCGATGGCGTCTTGTGGATATTAAATTACTCATATTGATGGGTTTACCATGAGAGTAACACGCAGCTACTCCCGAGCAACAAAGCAGACGCTCTCCCTCCTCGGCAAGCTAATTAAGGCTGGCCGGCTGGAGCGTGGCCTCACGGCCGAGGATCTGTCCGAACGGGCTGGCATCACCCGCAAGACGCTGCGCAAGATCGAAAATGGAGAGGCCGGCTCCGAGATCGGCATCGTCTTCGAAGTCGCGGCGCTGGTGGGTGTTCGTCTGTTTGACCTCGATGATCGCAGCCTGCAAATGCACAATACCCGGCTCGACGAGAAGCTAACCTTGCTTCCGAAGAGCGTTCGCCATCGCAAGCAAGAGGTCGATGATGACTTCTAAGCTGAAGCAACACGATGACGCCTTTGTCTGGATTTGGCTGCCCGGAGAAACGGAGCCCGTCGTGGCTGGACGTCTCACAAAGAACGGGGATCAATTCGCCTTCAACTACGGTGCCAGCTACCTGAACCGTGCGGGCGCGATCCCGATCTACGAACCCGAGCTTCCGCTCGAGCGCGGCTTGATCGAACCCGCCCCTGGCCTGTCTATGGCAAGCTCCATTCGGGACGGCTCACCAGACGCCTGGGGCCGCAGGGTCATCATCAATCGCCTGGTTGGCGCCAAAGCCGCAGAGGCAGAATCCCGCGAGATCAACGAACTCACCTACTTGCTGGAATCGGGTTCGGACCGGATCGGCGCGCTCGATTTTCAGCACTCCGCCACAAAGTATATCCCGCGCCTAAAGGCCGAGGCGACCTATGAGGAGTTGCTCGAAGCGGCCGAGCGGATCGAAAAAGGCATCCCGCTCACGCCCGCGCTCGACCAGGCTTTGAACCACGGCACATCGATTGGTGGTGCCCGCCCGAAGGCCCTGATTGACAATGGCGACCATAAGATGATCGCCAAATTCTCCTCGAGCACGGACCTCTACAGCGTCGTCAAGGCGGAGTTCGTCGCCATGAGGCTGGCAGCGGCCTGCGGGCTCACCGTCGCCCCTGTCTCGATGATTGCGGCGGGCGGCAAGGATGTGCTGCTGATCGAACGGTTCGATCGCATCAAAGTCGAGGAAGGCTGGCAGCGCAAGGCAATGGTTTCGGCACTGACCATGCTAGGTCTCGACGAAATGATGGCGCGCTATGCCTCTTACGAAGACCTCGCCGAGATCATTCGCCACCGCTTCGCAGAGCCGAAGGAAACGCTCCGAGAGCTTTATGGTCGCATAGTATTCAACATCCTGTGCGGCAACACCGACGACCATGCGCGCAACCATGCAGCCTTCTGGGATGGGAAGAGGCTCACCCTCACCCCTGCCTACGACATCTGCCCGCAGGGCAGAACCGGCAACGAGGCGACGCAGGCGATGCTGATCAAGGGAGAGAACCGCATGAGCACGCTCCGAAGCTGTCTCGACGCGGCCCCTGCTTTCTTGATCAAGGAGGATGACGCCAAGGCCATCATAGGGGACCAACTGACAACGCTAGCATCCGAATGGGCCGGGGTCTGTGAAGACGCCAAACTGAACGAGACCGACCGGAATCTCTTTGCAGGACGGCAATTTTTGAACAGCTACTGTGTCGAGGACTTAGACGTTGATCATGAAGACCTACGTGAGCGGTTTGAGGCGGCACGCGCCCAGCTTGCTGGCTAACACCCGTGAGTCAGCATTGAGAGTCGGATACTGCTGATGGGGACCACGGTGCTCTTGGCGAACGGAGGCGCTTCAGCGATAGGTATCAGAGGTTCTCGCCCCGGCCCTTGATCCGATGTGGGAACAGATCCCCTCCTCGGTCTCGACCCGCATTGCTCGACGATACCGCGAGCCTTCCCAACCGCACCCTGAGTTTTGCCGCCAACCTTGGTGAAGCCCGCCTACTTTAGGCCACGGCGCGCATGCGCTCAATCGCGTGAACAGACCACGCCAATGTTTTGGAATTTCGAGGTTAATGGCGCACCCATCAGGATTCGAACCTGAGGCCTTCGCCTTCGGAGGGCGACGCTCTATCCAGCTGAGCTATGGGTGCGCAGCAGAACCGTCAGGCCCTGACTGCTTACGCAGTGCTTACGCGACTTCTCCAGCCTTTAAATCGAAAAACGATCTGCTCGGCAAGAGCTTGGTATCACGTATCTTTCTTAGTCCTCTTCATGACGGCATCCCCTTGACATCAGCCTTCGGAGGGCAGCGCTCTATCCAGCTGAGCTACGGGTGCCTGCGGCGTCTATAGCCTTGCCCGCGGCGCTTCGCAAGCGGGCTTCGGCGCGATGGAACCGGCGCGGCGGCGGCGGGTTGGGAGCCGGGCAATCGGGGCAGTTGGGCATGGCGGCATGGATTGGGGTGGGTCTGGCATGGCTGGCTGCGGGCCTGGCCGGGCTGCTGGTGCTGGTGACGTTGCTGCCGTTCCTGCGCGCGCCTCACGGGGCGATCCGCTCCTGGGACTTTCCGCGGCTGCAGATCATGGGGCTGGCGATCTGCCTCGTGCCGCTGCTGGCGCTGCTGCCGGACCCGCCGCTTGGTCCCGGCCTTGCCGTCGCGATGCTGGCGGTCGCCGCGGTGCAGGCCGCGCATGTGCTGCGCTTCACCCCGCTCTGGCCGGCGCAATCGCCCCGGCCGGAGCGCGAGGACCCTTCGGCGCAGGTCTCGCTGCTGTCGGCCAACGTCAAGCTGTCGAACCGCGCCCATCACCGGCTGATCGAGCTCGTCCGCGCCGAACGCCCCGACATCGTGATGGCGATCGAGGTGGACGCCGCCTGGACAAGGGCGCTGGAGGCGCTGCACCCGGACTATCCGCAGCGGATCGTGCACCCCCTGGACAACGGCTACGGGATGGCGCTGCTGTCACGCCTGCGCATCGAGGAGCACGAACTGCGCGAGTTGCTGGTCGAGAAGGTTCCCTCGATCCGCGCCGCGCTGCGGCTGCGCAATGGCGGGCTGTTCCGGCTTTATGTCGTGCATCCCGAACCCCCCGTACCCAACCATGACAGCGAGGGCCGTGACGCGGAGATCGGCCTCGTGGGGATGGAGGCGGCCCGTGACCCCCTGCCCTGCGTGGTGGCGGGGGACCTCAACGACGTGGCCTGGTCGCGCACCACGCGGCGGTTCCAGCGGCTGTCAGGGCTTCTGGATCCGCGCGTCGGGCGCGGTTTCTTCAACAGTTTCGATGCCCGCTGCCCGTTGCTGCGCTGGCCGCTGGACCACCTGTTCCACGACCCGCGCTTCCGGCTGGTGGAGATGCGGCGCCTGCCGGACATCGGCTCGGATCATTTCCCGATGCTGTTCCGCCTACAGCTCTCGCCCGTCGCGCACGGCGAGGAGCCGGAGGCGGCGACGGCAGGGGACCGCGCCGGGATCCGCGAGATGGCGGCCAGCGAGGCGGCCCGCAATCGCGAGGCCGTGGGCAGCGACTGGGAGGATGAGGCGAAGGACGGCTGAGGGCCGGGCAGAAGCCGGGGGGCCGCCCTGCCCCGCCGTTCGTTGCAAGGAAGCCGGGGGGCTGTCCGCCCCGCCGTTCTTCGGAAGCAAGCNNCCGGGGGGCTGTCTGCCCCCCGGACCCCCCGAGGATATTTCCACCAGCAAGAAGGCAAAGGCGCGCGCCTAGCCGAACAGCTCGTGGCACAGCTCCAGCGCGCTGATGAGCGCATCGACCTCGGCCCGGGTGTTGTAGAGGCCGAAGCTCGCGCGGCAGGTGGCGCCGAGGCCGAGATGCGTCAGCAGCGGCATCGCGCAATGGGTGCCGGCGCGCACCGCGATGCCGCGCTGGTCGAGCACGGTGGCGATGTCATGGGCATGGGCCGGGCCGTCCAGCGTAAAGGAAAAGATCGCGCCCTTGCCCGGCGCATGTCCCTGCACGTTCAGCCAGGTCAGCCCGGCAAACCGCGCCTGCGCATGGTCGCGCAGATCCGCCTCATGCGCGGCGATGGCGTCCATGCCAAGCGCCATCAGATAGTCGAGCGCCGCGCCGAAGCCGATCTGCGGCACGATGCCGGGGGTGCCCGCCTCGAACTTCATCGGCGGGTCGGCATAGCTGACGGCATCGCGGCTGACCTCGCGGATCATGTCGCCACCGCCGAGGAAGGGGCGCATCTCGGCCATCCGCTCGGGCGCAATGTAGATCGCGCCGGAACCGGAGGGACCATAGAGCTTGTGGCCGGTGACCGCGTAGAAATCGCAGCCGATCGCCTGCACGTCCACCGGCATGTGCACCGCCGCCTGTGACCCATCGACCAGCACCGGCACGCCCTTCGCCCTCGCGCCGGCGCAGATCGCCGCCACGTCGACCTTCGTTCCCAGCACGTTGGACATATGGGTGACAGCGATCAGCCGCGTGCGCGGGCCGATGGCCGCCAGCACCTTTTCGGGATCGAGGCTGCCGTCGGGCTCGGGCTCGACCCATTTCAGCACCACGCCCTGCCGCTCGCGCAGGAAATGCCAGGGCACGATATTGGCGTGATGCTCCATCACCGTCAGCACGATCTCATCCCCCGCCAGCATCCGCGGCGCGGCCCAGCTGTAGGAGACGAGGTTGATCCCCTCGGTGGTGCCGGTGGTGAAGACGATATGCGCCTCGGAGGGCGCATTCAGGAAGCGGGCCAGCTTGCCGCGCACCGCCTCGTAGTGCTCGGTCGAGACGGTGGAGAGGTAATGCAGCCCGCGGTGCACGTTGGCATAGTCGCGCGCATAGCCATTTGTGACAGCTTCGATCACCGCCCGCGGCTTTTGCGCCGAGGCGCCATTGTCGAGATAGACCAGCGGCTTGCCGTTCACCTCGCGCGAGAGGATCGGAAAATCGGCGCGTATCCTTTCGACATCGTACATCGTTCAGCCTCCAACTTCGGCCGGGGCGATGCCCAGCATCGACAGCGCCATCACCAGCAGGAAGGCCGCGGCGAAGAACCCGGCCAGAAGGCCGAAGAACACCTTCACCGGGCTGGTGAAGCCGTGCAGCGCCGCGGTGAACTGCGTCAGCTGCCAGAAGAACAGCGCGATCCCGGCAAAGCCGATCAGCACCGAGGAGAACGGAAAGACCAGCGCCGCCACCATCTGGATCACCTGCAGCAGCACCAGCACGAACTCTGCCCAGGTGACGAGCAGCAGCGCATCGGGGAAGCTGCCCGTGCCGCCCAGCATCCGCCCGATGCGCGCGATGCCCGCCGACAGCACCAGCATGATCGCCAGCTGCGTCAGCGCCGCAGCCACGGGCGAGACCATCATCCCGCCCAGTTGCCCGCCGCTTGGCACCTGCAACGCCACCAGCGCAAGCTGCGTCAGCAGCACCGACAGCGCCACCGTGATCGCCATCGCCAGCCAGCGCGCCTCCATCGGCAGGTTCAGCGCCATCAGCCGCCGCGCCACGCCGCGCGGATCGGCCACCGACTCGCGCGCCAGCGACACCAGCGATTTCAGATCCAGCTGCATCAGGTCCCCCGGAACTCTGCCACCCAAAGTCCCGATAGCCATATCCACAGAAAGCCGGCCAATACCAGCAGGTCGATCAACTGAAGCTGAATCCCGGCGCCGATCAGCCCGGCGGCGAGGCCGCGCAGCAGCATCAGCGGCGAGACGGCCAGCAGCGCCCAGAAAAGCGCGATCCGCGCGCCATACCATGTGCCCCGCCCGCCCGCGGCGCGGCTGACAAGGTGGCTCAGCGCCGCCAGCGGGTAGGCGATGGGCACCAGCAGCAGCACGCCGAGGAACGCCGCCAGCATCCGCTGGGTCAGCGGCGCTTCGGGCATCAGCACCGCGGCGCGCGACAGCGCCGGCCAGAGCGAGATGAAGATCACCACCACCGCCACCAGCAGATAGACCAGCGCCCGGTCCTCGCGCTGGCCCGCCGCCAGCATCCGCGCCAGCACCCGGCGCGGGTTGCGCCAGGTCGCCACGATCTCGTCCGTCACCGCCATTGCTCAGCGCCGCCGGGCCAGCCAGCCCTCCAGCCGCTGCGTGATCGCGTCGGCGATGGCCGCCTCCTCGATCTCGGCGATCGCATCGGCAAGGAAGGACAGCACCAGCAGCGATTGCGCCTCGGCCAGCGGCACCCCGCGCGAGCGCAGGTAGAAAAGCGCGGTCTCGTCGATCGCGCCCGAGGTGGAGCCATGCGAGCATTTCACGTCATCGGCGTAGATTTCCAGCTCGGGCTTGGCGAGGAACTGGCTGTCGCCGTCCAGCAGCAGGCTCTGGCTGATCTGGTAGCCGTCGGTCTTCTGCGCGCCGGGCCTGACCAGGATCTTGCCCTGAAAGACGCCGGTGGCGCCGTTCTTCAGCACCTTCTTGAACACCTGCCGGCTTTCGCAGCCCACCGCGTCATGGGTCACGAACACCGTGTCGTCCTGATGGAAGGGGGCGGTTTTCGCATCGCCCACCACCGCGCCCGCGACATGGGCCACGGCATTGTCGCCTGCAATGTCCAGCACAGCCTCGTTCCGGGTCAGCGCGCCGTTCATGGTGAGCGTGAACGACTTGAACAGCGCCCCCGCCGCGATGCGGGCAAAGAGATGCGTCACCGCGCGGCGGTGATGGTCGCGGCCCTGCACGCGGATGTGGTGGAAGCGGGCGCCGGCGCCGAGGTCAACCTCCATCACGGCATTGAAGCGGGCAGCGCCGGGGCCGGATTCCAGAAGCGTAAGCTCGGCTTGCGGGTCGATCTTCACGAAATGGTGGAGGATCACGTCGGAAGCCTCTGATTCATGGCGATAAATCAGCTCCACCGGCCGCGGCGCCCGCCCCGTCACCCGGATCAGCACGCCATCGCTTGCCGCCGCCGAATTCAGCGCCGCCAGCGGCCGCGCGACCGGCACCTGGCCCTTCGCCTCCAGCGTGCCGTAGAGGCCCTTTGCCCAATGGATGTCGCCAGCCTCGGCGAGGCGCGAGATCTCGATCCCCGCCAGCGACAGGTCGTCCGAGGCGGCGGCGTCGAACAGGCCATCGACAAACACGATCTTCAGCGCGTCCAGGGCGCCGAAGACCGGCGGCTCGTCATCGGCCAGCACGGCGGCGGGCGCGGCCTCGGGCGCGGTCAGCGCGGTCGGGTCGGTGTATTTCCAGTATTCGTCGCGCCGGGTCGGCAGACCCATCGCCTGCAGCCGCGCCAGCGCCTCCTTGCGTGCGGCGGCGGTGAAGCCGCCCTGCGGCAGGTCCAGCGCCGCAATCCGCGCGGCGGTGATCTCTGCCCGCAGGTCGCCGCGGGGTTTCGGTGCCGCCATCAGATCGCCTCCGCCAGAATGTCCGCATAGCCGTTCCGCTCGACCTCGAGCGCAAGCTCCGGCCCGCCGGTCCTGACGATGCGGCCATCGGCCATGATATGCACCACGTCCGGTTTGATGTGGTCCAGCAGCCGCTGATAATGGGTGATCACCAGAAAGCCGCGCTTGCCATCGCGCAGCGCGTTGACCCCATCCGCCACCAGCCGCATCGCATCGACATCAAGCCCGCTGTCGGTTTCGTCGAGGATGCACATCCGCGGCGCCAGAATCGCCATCTGCAGGATTTCGTTGCGCTTCTTCTCGCCGCCCGAGAAGCCGACATTGACGGGACGCTTGAGCATGTCGGCGTCTATGTTCAGCATCTTCGCCTGCGCGCGCACCAGCTTCAGGAAGTCGGCGGCGCTGACCTCCTCCTCTCCGCGCGCCTTGCGCTGCGCGTTCACGGCGGTGCGCAGGAAGGTCATGTTGCCGACGCCGGGGATCTCCACCGGATACTGGAAGGCGAGGAACAGGCCGGCCGCGGCGCGCTCCTCGGGCGCCATCGCCAGCAGATCGGCGCCGTCGAGCGTGGCGCTGCCCTCGGTCACCCGATAGCCGTCGCGGCCCGACAGCACATAGGAGAGCGTGGATTTGCCGGACCCGTTCGGCCCCATGATCGCATGGACCTTGCCGGCCTCGACCGTCAGGTCCACGCCCTTGAGGATCACCTTGTCCTCGTCTTCAAGTTTCACATGCAGGTTCTTGATTTCCAGCATCGGTTTTCCCGTCATCCTCTGGTCCGCGCCGGGCGCGGCGACATCATGTTGTGCGGGGGCCAGCGCCCGCGCAAGTTCCGGCGACCGGCGCGGCCTAGCCGACCGAGCCTTCAAGGCTGATCGCCACCAGCGCCTGCGCCTCCATCGCGAATTCCATCGGCAGCGCCTGAAGCACCTCGCGGCAGAAGCCGTTCACGACCAGCGCCACCGCTTCCTCCTCGTCCATCCCGCGCGAGCGGCAGTAGAACAGCTGGTCGTCATCGACCTTGGAGGTGGTCGCCTCATGCTCCACCCGGCTCGAGTTGTTCTTGACCTCGATATAGGGGACCGTGTGCGCGCCGCACCTGTCGCCGATCAGCAGGCTGTCGCACTGGGTATAGTTGCGGCTGTCGGTGGCCCTGGGATGCATCGACACCAGCCCGCGATAGGTGTTCTGCGCGCGCCCCGCCGAGATGCCCTTGGAGACGATCCGGCTTCTGGTGCGTTTGCCCAGATGCACCATCTTGGTGCCGGTATCGGCCTGCTGCATGTTGTTGGCGATGGCGATGGAATAGAACTCGCCCTGGCTGTCATCGCCGCGCAGCAGGCAGGAGGGGTATTTCCAGGTGATCGCCGAGCCGGTTTCCACCTGCGTCCACATCACCCTCGACCGCGCGCCGCGGCAATCGGCGCGCTTGGTGACGAAGTTGTAGATGCCGCCGCGGCCCTCCTCGTCGCCGGGGAACCAGTTCTGGACGGTGGAATATTTCACCTCGGCATCGTCCAGCAGCACGATTTCCACCACGGCGGCGTGAAGCTGCGCGATGTCGCGCTTGGGCGCGGTGCAGCCTTCGAGGTAGCTGACATAGCTGCCCTTGTCGGCGATGATCAGCGTGCGCTCGAACTGGCCGGTGTTTTCCGCGTTGATGCGGAAATAGGTGGACAGTTCCATCGGGCAGCGGGTGTTCGGCGGGATATAGACGAAGCTGCCATCGGAAAACACCGCGCTGTTGAGCGTGGCGAAGAAGTTGTCCGATTGCGGAACGACCGAGCCGAGGTATTTGCGCACCAGATCGGGGTGTTCGCGGATCGCCTCCGAGATCGAGCAGAAGATCACGCCGGCCTTGGCAAGCTCTGCCTTGAAGGTGGTGCCGACGCTGACGCTGTCGAACACCGCATCCACCGCGACGCGGCGGCCGGGGCTGACCGCCTCTGCGCCCTCGACCCCCGCCAGCAGCATCTGCTCCTTCAGCGGGATGCCCAGCTTTTCATAGGTCGCCAGCAGCTTGGGGTCCACGTCCTCGAGGCTCTTGGGCCGCTGGGTCATGCTCTTGGGCTTGGCGTAGTAGAACTGGTCCTGATAGTCGATCTGCGGGTAGCGCAGCATCGCCCACCGCGGCTCTGCCATCTGCAGCCAGCGGCGATAGGCCTGCAGGCGCCAGTCGGTCATCCAGTCCGGCTCCTCGTTCTTGGCCGAGATCAGGCGGATGATGTCCTCGGACAGGCCCTTGGGGGCATAGTCCATCTCGATATCGGTGTCCCAGCCGTATTTGTAGCTGCCCATGTTCGCCACGGTCTCGACCGTTTCGCGGTCGACGCCCTCGCGGACGTCCAAGCTTGGGGCTTGCATATCGGTCTCGAGTGCCATCGGTCTGTTTCCGTTCATTTCCGGCGCCTTGCGGCGCCCCTGTTCATGCTGCGCGTTCATGCTGCGCGGGTTCATGCTGCGCGGGCACGGTGGCGCGCGCGGGCCTTCAGCCATGCCTCGGCAAGGCGCTCCATCTCGTCCCGCGTGGTGCCGGGGCCGATCGACACCCGGATCGCGCTGGCGGCGGCGGCGGCGTCGAACCCCATCGCGGCCAGCGTGCGGCTGGCGCGCACCTTGCCGCTGGAGCAGGCCGAGCCGGCCGACACCGCAAACCCCGCCAGATCCATCTGCATCACCTGGGTTTCCGCCTTCCAGCCGGGGCAGATCATCGTGGTCGTGTTGGGCAGGCGCGCCGCGCCCTTCCCTGCAAAAGTAACATCTTCGGCGCAGGATTCCACTGCCTGTTCTAGAATATTTCTAAGTTCGGCGACCCTCTCCCACACCCCGTCCGCGAGATCGCGCGCCGCCGCCTCTGCCGCCGCGGCAAAGCCGGCGATGCCGATCAGGTTCTCGGTCCCGGCGCGGCGGCCCATTTCCTGCCCGCCGCCGCGGATCTGCGCCGCAAGCTCGATGCCCCGGCGCAGCACCAGCGCCCCGATGCCCTTCGGCCCGCCCAGCTTGTGCGCGCTGACAAGGCCCATGTCGCAGCCGAGCCAGTTGAAGGCGACCGGCAGCTTGCCGAAGGCCTGCGTCAGGTCCGAGACCGCAAGCCCCTGCGGCAGGTCCTGCAGCACGCCGGTTTCGCTGTTGGCGAGTTGCAGCGTGCTGCGGGCGGGATCGGCCACCGTCACCCGGCCCTGCGCATCGACCGGCAGGCCGGCATCTGTCCAGGCCAGCACCGCGTCATGTTCCACCGCCGCCGAGGCAAGGCCGCGCCCGGCAAGCGCCAGCGCCGCGGCCTCGGTCGCGCCGGAGGTGAAGACGATCTCCGCGCCTTCCGCCCCCAGAGCCGCCGCGATCCGGGCGCGGGCCCGCTCCAGCAGCGCCGTGGCGGCCCGCCCCTCGGCATGGACGGAAGACGGATTGCCCAGCACATCCATCGCGCCGATCATCGCCGCCCGCGCCTCGGGGCGCAGCGGGGCGGTGGCGTTCCAGTCGAGATAGGCGCGCGTGGGCAAGGGGGCGGAACCTTCGGTGTTGCGGGCAGTGTTTCGGGGCGGTGTTGCGGGGCGGTTTTGCGGGCGGCTTTGCCGGGGCCCCTGCTGGGCGGGCTATTCGTCCACCACGCGGAACAGGGTCGGCACGGCGCGGCAGGGCTTCAGCCCGTTCTTCATCACGTCGCCGAGCGTGGTCTGGTGCAGGAACACATAGACCTGCGCCGAGAGGCTTTCCCACAGCCGGTTGGTCATCGACTGCGCGCGGCTGCCCGACACGCCCCCCGTCACCCCGGCGCCGGTATGCATGGCGCTGACGGTTTCATCGACCGCCTCCAGCACCTCGGACACCCGGATCCGTTCGGGCTCGCGCGCAAGGCGGTAGCCGCCGCCCGGCCCGCGCACCGACTCCACCAGCCCCGCGCGGCGCAGCTTGACGAAGAGCTGTTCGAGATAGGGAAGCGAGATGTCCTGCCGTTTCGAGATCTCGGCCAGCGAGGTCAGCCGGTCGGGCGGGGCCATGGCCAGATCCACCAGCGCGACCATCGCATAGCGCCCTTTCGTCGAGAGTTTCACGCATCCGCCTCCCAAAGACATTGACGCCGCGGGGAAGGCTGCTTAATTCCACTCCACCCGGCGGTCCGGCCTCGGGACACGCGCCCGGACCGGAGTTGGAACAGTTCTAGGGTCTCTGACCGAAACCGTCAAGAATGGTCTCGCGCGGGCCCGCAAAAAGTCAGGCGAGGCGAGATGCCCGAAGTGATTTTCCCCGGCCCCGAGGGCCGTCTGGAAGGCCGATACCATCCCCAGAAAGACCGGGACGCCCCGATCGCCATCGTGCTGCATCCGCATCCGCAGTTCGGCGGCACGATGAACAACCGCGTCGTGTATAACCTGCATTACGCCTTCCACAAGCTGGGTTTCACGGTGCTGCGATTCAATTTCCGCGGGGTGGGGCGCAGCCAGGGCGAATACGACCAGGGCATTGGCGAGCTGTCGGATGCCGCCTCGGCGCTGGACTACCTTCAGGCGATGAACCCCAATTCCAAGCATTGCTGGGTTGCGGGCTTTTCCTTTGGCGCGTGGATCGGGATGCAGCTGCTGATGCGGCGGCCCGAGATCACCGGCTTCATTTCGGTCTCGCCGCCCGCGAACATGTATGATTTCAGCTTCCTCGCCCCCTGCCCCTCGTCGGGGCTGATCATCAACGGCACCGCGGACCGGGTGGCGCCGCCGAAGGATACCGCGACGCTGGTCGGCAAGCTGCGCGAGCAGAAGGGCATCACCGTGACGCATCATCTGGTCGAGGGGGCGGACCACTTCTTCAAGGATGAAGAGGCGCATATGCAGCCGATGATCGCCACGGTCAGCGATTATGTGAAGCGGCGCCTCGGCGAAGCCTCGCGCTAGGATGCGAAGCGGCGCCTCGGCAAAGCCTCGCGCCAGGGCTGGGCAGGACGCGGGCAGGCGAACGGGCTTTGCGCCGCCTGCGGTATACCTTTGCATACCTGCTTCCCCGCGGGCCGTATTTGGGCTATGCAGCGCCAAGCTGAGTCACCCAAGCGGAGAGGCCAATGACCAAGATCAAGGTAGAGAACCCCGTCGTCGAGCTCGACGGCGACGAGATGACCCGGATCATCTGGGACTTCATCAAGAAGAAGCTGATCCTGCCCTATCTGGACATCGACCTGAAATATTACGACCTCGGGATCGAGGAGCGCGACCGCACCAACGACCAGATCACCATCGACGCGGCGATGGCGATCAAGCAATACGGCGTCGGCGTGAAATGCGCGACCATCACCCCCGATGAGGCCCGCGTCGAGGAATTCGGGCTCAAGCAGATGTGGAAGTCGCCCAACGGCACCATCCGCAACATCCTTGGCGGCGTGATCTTCCGCGAGCCGATCATCTGCAAGAACGTGCCGCGGCTGGTGCCGGGCTGGACCAAGCCGATCGTCGTGGGCCGCCACGCCTTCGGCGACCAGTACCGCGCGACCGATTTCCGCTTCCCCGGCAAGGGCAAGCTGACGCTCAAGTTCGTCGGCGAGGATGGCACCGTGATCGAGCGCGACGTGTTCGACGCGCCCTCGGCCGGGGTGACGATGGCGATGTACAACCTTGACGATTCGATCATCGACTTTGCCCGCGCCTCGATGAATTACGGCCTCGTCAAGGGCTGGCCGGTCTATCTTTCCACCAAGAACACCATCCTCAAGGNNCTGTTCCAGAAGGTGTTCGACGAGGAATTCTCGGACAAATTCAAGGCGGCGGGCATCACCTACGAACACCGGCTGATCGACGACATGGTCGCCTCGGCGATGAAATGGTCGGGCGGTTATGTCTGGGCCTGCAAGAACTACGATGGCGACGTGCAGTCGGACACCGTGGCGCAGGGCTTCGGCTCGCTCGGGCTGATGACCTCGGTGCTGATGACGCCCGACGGCAAGACGGTCGAGGCGGAGGCGGCGCATGGCACGGTGACGCGCCACTACCGCCAGCATCAGGCCGGCAAGGAAACCTCCACCAACTCCATCGCGTCGATCTTCGCCTGGACGGGCGGGCTGAGGCACCGCGCCAAGCTGGATGGCAATGCCGAGCTGGCGCGCTTTGCCGAGACGCTGGAAAGGGTCACCGTGCAGGCGGTCGAGGACGGGTTCATGACCAAGGACCTCGCGCTGCTGGTCGGGCCGGACCAGAAATGGCTGACCACGATCGGCTTTCTCGAGAAGGTGGACGAGTATCTGAACAAGGCGCTGGCGGGCTGACGCCTGCCTTGCGAACCGGAACCGGGGGCCGGCAGCGATGCCGGCCCCCGGATCTGTCTGCCGAATCTGTCTGCCGGGTCTGTCCGCCGGACCTATCCGCGGGGGCCGAGCGCGCCGGTCAGCCGATAGCAGACCCCGTCGGGCGCGAAGTCGAGCGTGGCGCTGCCGCCGAAATCCTGCGGCACGATCTCTTCGATCAGTCGGGTGCCAAAGCCGCGGCGGCCGGGGCGGGCGGCCGGCGGGCCGCCATGCTCTGTCCAGGTGAAGCGCGCCACCGGACCGGCGGGCCCCTGTTCCTCGGCCCAGGCCACATCGACGGTGCCGCCGGCAACCGACAGCGCGCCATACTTGACCGCGTTGGTCGCAAGCTCGTTCACCGCCAGCGACAGTGCCAGCGCCTGCTGCTCGCGAAGGCGCACCGGGCCGCCGGACAAGCGAAAGCGCCCCTGCCCGGTGCGGTGCGGGCGCAGCGCGGCCGCCACCACCTCGTCCATCGGCGCGGCCAGATGCCGCCCCGCCGAGAGCACGCCATGCGTGTCGGCGAGCGCGCCAAGCCGCTGTGACAGCACCTGCCAGGCGCTGTCAAGGTCGGGGGCGCTCTTCAGCGTCTGCCGCGCGATGACCGAGATGATCGAGAAGGTGTTCTTGATCCGGTGGGTCAGTTCGGCATTGCGCACCTCCAGCTCGCGTTCGGCCACCACCCGCGGCGTCGTCTCGATCATCGTGTCGATGAAGCCCGCCACCGCGCCCGTCTCGTCGCGCACCGGGCTGTAGCAGAAGGTGAAATACACCTGTTCGGGCTCGCCGTGGCGGTTGATCAGCAGCGGCATGTCCTCGAGATAGACTGCCTCGCCGGACAGCGCCCGCTGGCCCAGCGGCGCGATCTCGTCATAGACCTCGGCCCAGACCTCGCGCATCGGGCGGCCCTGCGCGGGGGGCTTGTCGCCGAGGATGACGCGGAAGGCGCTGTTGTGCAGCGAGATCATCGCGGGGCCCCAGAACAGGCATTTCGGAAATTCCGAGGCCAGCATCATCTGCACCACGACCTTGAGCGCGAGCGGCCAGCCTTCGGGCGGGCCAAGCGGGTTGGCGGACCAGTCGACGCGGCGCAGTTCCTCGGCCGCCGGGCCGTTGCCGGCAAAGAATATGGAGGTCTCGCTCATTTCCCTCTCCGCCGCCGCCGCGCGTTCCGTCAGGGAGCGGGGGCGGTTCGTTGTTTGCAGTCAAAGTGGCCAGCGGCGGCGGCGAAGGCAAGGCAAAGTTGCATCCGTGCGCAAGGCGGTGATGCACGGGCTGGACGCGGGCGGCCGGCTGGGGCACAGATCGGGAATGACCGCCCCGCCGCCCCCCGCAAGCGCCGATCCCCCGGCTCCCCGCCACAGCCTGATCGAGGATGCGCAGGGCCTCCTCTACGGCGCCGGCATGGCGGCGTTCGGCATCGTGATCCTCACGCATCTGGGGATGATCACCGGGCAGACGGCGGGGCTGGCGGTGCTGATCTCCTATGCGACCGGCTGGGGCTTCGCGCCGGTGTTCTTTGCCGTCAACCTGCCGTTCTACTGGCTGGGCTACCGGCGGATGGGGCTGCCCTTCACGGTCAAGACCTTCATCGCGGTGGCGATGCTGTCGGGGATGGTGGCGGTGCTGCCGCGCTGGCTGTCCTTTGCCGAGCTGAACCCCTGGCTGGGGGCGGTGCTGTTCGGCTTCGTGACGGGCTCGGCGCTGCTGGCCCTCTTCCGGCACGGGGCGAGCCTGGGCGGGGTCGGCATCGTCGCGCTCTACCTTCAGGACCGCACCGGGTTTCGCGCCGGATGGACGCAACTGATCTTCGATGCCTGCCTGTTCGCGGCGGCGCTTCTGATCCGCGATCCGGTCACCGTGGCCTGGTCGGCGCTTGGCGCGCTGGTCGTCAATCTGGTGATCGCACTGAACCACCGGCGCGACTGGTATGTCGCGACCTGAAGGCGGCGGATTCCGGAGGCGGCGCGTTTCAGCCATGGCGGCGGATCCCCGTGTCGTATCTCCCCGTGTCGCATCTCCCCGTGTCGCATCGGGCATACCACCCGACCGCAATCGCGGTTATAGCGGGGCGACGCAGCCACCGGACCCGCCGATGAAAACCTATGCCTTCCTGCTGATCGCCGTACTGTTCGAAACCTTCGGCACCTCCTGCCTGCAGGCCAGCCAGCAACTGACGAGGTTCTGGCCCTCGGTCGGGATCGTGCTGGGCTTCGGCGGCTCCTTCTGGTTCTTCATGCAGGTGCTGAAGGTGATCCCGCTGGGCGTGACCTATGCGCTCTGGTCGGGGATCGGGATCGTGCTGATCTCCGTCTCGGGCTATTTCGTGTTCGGGCAGCGGCTGGATTTCTGGGCGGTCGTCGGCCTCGGGCTGATCATCGCCGGCATCGCGGTGATCAACCTGCTGTCGCAGACCGCGGTGCACTAGGCCTTATTACGCTGGCCTTTCCGGGCGACATCGTCTATGCGCGGCGGCGCAGCATACAGGACGACATCATGGACCTTCGCAACATTGCGATCATCGCGCACGTTGACCACGGCAAGACCACGCTGGTGGACGAGCTTCTGAAACAGTCGGGGACCTACCGCGAGAACCAGGCCACGACCGAACGGGCGATGGACAGCAATGACATCGAGCGCGAGCGCGGGATCACCATCCTCGCGAAATGCACCAGCGTCGAGCATGACGGCATCCGCATCAACATCGTCGATACCCCCGGCCACGCCGATTTCGGCGGCGAGGTGGAGCGCATCCTGTCGATGGTCGATGGCGTCTGCCTGCTGGTGGATGCCGCCGAAGGCCCGATGCCGCAGACCAAGTTCGTGCTGGCCAAGGCTCTCGCGCTTGGGCTTCGCCCCATCGTGATCCTGAACAAGGTGGACAAGGCCGATGCCGAACCCGACCGCGCGCTGAACGAGGTGTTCGACCTCTTCGCCAACCTCGGCGCCAGCGACGAGCAGCTTGATTTCCCGCATCTTTACGCCTCGGGCCGCGCGGGCTGGGCCGACGAGACGCTGGACGGCCCCCGCAAGGATCTGAGCGCGCTCTTCGACATGGTGATCCGCCACGTTCCGGCGCCGAAGCAGGTGGCGCATCAGGCCGAACCGTTCCGGATGCTGGCGACCACGCTGGGCGCGGACCCGTTCATGGGCCGCGTGCTGACCGGCCGTGTCGAGAGCGGCACGCTGAAGGTCGGCGACAGCCTCAAGGCGCTGTCGCGCACCGGCGAGCGGATCGAGCAGTTCCGCGTCTCGAAGATCCTCGCCTTCCGCGGCCTCGGCCAGACCCCGATCGACGAGGCGCAGGCCGGCGACATCGTGACCGTTGCCGGCATGACCAGGGCGACCGTGGCCGACACGCTGTGCGACTTGTCGCTGGACATCCCGCTGCCCGCCCAGCCGATCGACCCGCCGACGATCAGCGTGACCTTCGGCATCAACGACTCGCCCCTCGCCGGCAAGGACGGCACCAAGGTGCAGTCCCGCGTCATCCGCGAGCGGCTGATGAAGGAGGCCGAGTCGAACGTGGCGATCAAGGTCGAGGACACGCCGGGCGGCGAGTCGTTCATCGTCTCGGGCCGCGGCGAGTTGCAGATGGGCGTGCTGATCGAGAACATGCGCCGCGAGGGGTTCGAGCTGTCGATCAGCCGCCCGCGCGTGATCTTCAGGGAGGAGAACGGCCAGCGGCTGGAGCCGATCGAGGAAGTCACCATCGACGTGGATGACGAATACTCGGGCGCGGTGATCGACAAGCTGACCGGCGAGCGCAAGGGCGAGCTTGTGGAAATGCGCCCCGCCGGGATCGGCAAGACCCGGATCGTGGCGCATGTNNATCACGGCCAGTTCCTGACCGACACGCGCGGCACCGGCGTGCTGAACCGGATCTTCCACGAATGGGCGCCGTTCAAGGGCCCGATCCAGGGCCGCCGCCAGGGCGTGCTGATCTCGATGGAGAACGGCACCACCGTCGCCTTCGCGCTTTGGAACCTCGAGGACCGCGGCAGGCTGTTCATCGGCCCGCAGGAGCAGGTCTACGAGGGCATGATCATCGGCGAGCACAGCCGCGACAACGATCTGGAAGTGAACCCGCTGAAGGGCAAGAAGCTGACCAACATGCGCGCCTCCGGCACGGATGAGGCGGTGCGGCTGACCACCCCGGTGCGGATGAGCCTCGAGGAGGCCATCGCCTATATCGACGATGACGAACTGGTCGAGGTGACGCCGAAGATCATCCGCCTGCGCAAGCGCCATCTCGACCCGCATGAACGCAAGCGGCAGTCGAAGGCCGGCTGATCGCGGCCCGGCGGGGCATTGGCGGCGCCCCTCGAGGGAGGGGGCGGCGCAGCCCCTGCTGGGCCGCCGCCCCTGCTGGCCCGGTCGCGCGAGTCACCGCAGCCCCAGACCGCGCGCGATGATGCCGCGCAGGATCTCGCGGGTGCCCCCGCGCAGCGAGAAGGACGGCACCGCGAGTTCGGTATAGGCCAGCACCGCGGCATAGCTGTCGCGGCCGCCCGGAACCGCGGGGCGCGACAGCAGGCTGCGCGCCAGCCGCGGCACGTCCTGTTCGAACAGCGCGCCCAGATCCTTGACGATGGCCGCCTGCAGCGAGGGGTTCTTGCCCTCGTTCAGCATCCCCGCGACCGACCGCGACATCTGCCGCAGCACCATCAGATGCGCCGACAGGCGACCGATCTCGGCCTCTTGCGCCTCGGTGGCGCCCTCGCGCAGCAGGCGGATCAACTCCTCGATCAGCGCGAAGGAGGAGAGGAACCGCTCGGGGCCGCTGCGCTCGAAGGCCAGCTCGCTCATGACCTGCGACCAGCCCTCGCCCTTCTGGCCCAGCAGCGCCTCGGTCGGCAGGAAGGTGTTGTCGAAGGTGACCTGGTTGAAATGATGCTCGCCGAGCAGGTCGATGATCGGGCTGATCGAGATGTTCCCGGTGCCCTTGAGGTCCACGAGGAACTGGCTCATCCCGCCGTGGCGGTCGTCGCTCTTGCCGGTGCGGCAGAACAGGATCATGTAATCGGCCACATGCGCGTAGGTCGTCCAGACCTTCGTGCCGTTGACGCGGAACCCGCCCTCGACCTCGGTCGCGACGGTGCGCGTGGCGGCAAGGTCGGATCCGGAATCGGGCTCGCTCATGCCGATGCAGAAGCAAAGCTCGCCCGCGGCGATGCGCGGCACGATCCGGCGCTTCTGCTCCTCGGTGCCCTTGGCGAGGATCAGCGGGCCGCTCTGCCGGTCGGCGATCCAGTGCGAGATCACCGGCGCGCCGGCGGCCAGCAGTTCCTCGGAGACCACATAGCGTTCCAGCGCGCTGCGCTCGTGCCCGCCATACTCCTTCGGAAAGGTCATGCCGACCCAGCCGCGCTGTGCCAGCTTGCGCGAGAAGTCGCGGCTGAAGCCGTTCCACGATTCGGCGCGTTTCTCGGGCGGGAAACCGGCGAGTTCTTCGGCAAGAAAGGCGCGGACCTCCTGGCGGAGGCCATCATGGTCCGAGCCGGGCGGCGGCGGGGGAAATGCGGTAACGGTCATGCTGTGGCGCCTCGTGCGGTGCTGTCGGTGATGAAATGCCAGAAGGTGGCCTGCGGGCTCGACAGTGCGGCCCGGCCCAGATCGCGCGTCCAGTCCCGTTCGGTGCCGAACTCGTCGCGCCAGCTCCAGACCCGCTTGGTGAAATGGTGCAGCGCATATTCCTGCGTATAGCCGATGGCGCCGTGGATCTGGTGTGCCAGCGCGCCGACGGTCTGGGCGGCCTCGCCGGTGCGGCTCTTGGCGGCAGCGACGGCCAGCGCGAAGGAGGGCGTGCCATGGCTGGCCGCGGCCATCTCGGCGGCGACGCGCGAGGCGGCGGTTTCCCCGGCCATGGTTGCGAGATACTGCTGGATGGCCTGGAACTTGCCGATCGGGCGGCCGAACTGCACCCGGTCATTGGCATACTGGACGCTGAGATCGAGGATCGTCTCCAGCGCCCCGGCCATCGCCAGGCTGCGGACCAGCGCGCCAAGCGCCCGCATCGTGCCGGCCGGCATGTCGAGGGGCGCGATCTCGGCCGCGCCGAGGTCGAGATCGACGGCGGCATCGTCGCGCGGCATCCCGGCCAGATCCTGCGCCGGGGTCAGCGTCAGGCCCTTCACCGGCAGCGACAGAACCTGCGAGGCGCCGTCGAGGCTGGCAAGCGTCACGATCCGGTCCGCCCAGCGGGCGAAGGGAACCATCGTCAGCGTCCCGCTTGCATGAACGCCCGCGCCGCGCCGGTCCAGACGCAGCGCCTCGCCCTCGGCGATGGTCAGCCTGCCGCCGGGCAGGGCCAGCCCCGCCTGCGCAAGCAGGGCGTTGGCGATGAGGGTTTCGGCAAGCGGCAACGGCACTCCATGCGCCCCCGCGATCCGCACCAGCCCCAGCGCCTCGGCCGCGGGCACGCCGAAGCCGCCCGCCTCCTCGGGCGCCATGGCCAGGTGCAGCCCGGCCTCCTCGATCCGCGCCCAGAGCGCCTCGGGGCAGTTTCCGGCTGCGGCATCCTCGCGCAGCGCGTGGCTGACATGGTCGCGCAAGAGCCGCTCGGCCATGTCGAAGATCATCGACTCCATCTGGTGCTCCTTCGGGCAGTATGTGGGTTGCGGCCGCAGCGCGCCGCGGTGGAAGGGCACCCGCAGCGAATGGGCGGGGGCACCTGTTGCGTTTCTTCGCATCCTCGATGGGCGCGCCCCCGCGCGGCGCAGCGCGCGCGGATCAGCAGAGATCCGGCGCCGCAGCGAGGCGGCGGCGCTGGCGGCCTGCCATCAGTTCTTGTCCAGCGCGGCGCGGAAGGCTTCGAGGATCCCGGTCCCCGGCTTGCCCTGGGCATCGAGTTGCGCCGCCCAGTCCGACCCCACCGTCGAGAGGATCTCGGCCAGCTTCTCGTTGTCCTCGGCGGGCAGATCGACGAAGGTGACGCCGGCATTGGCGATCTGCTGCTTGACCTCGATGTTCTGCTGGTCGGCGATCTCGCAACCTTCCCGGGTCAGATCCTCGCCGATCTCGGTCATTGCCTGCTGGACCTCTGCCGGCAGACTGTCCCATTTTTCCTGGCTGATCACATAGGTCGCCACGAAGGATCCGAAGTTCTGCCCCTGCGTGCCCCAGTCGAGGAACGTCTCCATCCCGTAGGGGGTGACGCTCGGATAGGGGAAGAGCCCGGCGTCGATCGTCCCGCGCGAGAGCGCCTCGCGCACTTCCGGCGCCGGCATCTGCACCGGCACGCCGCCGATCTTCTGCACGGCCAGATCAAGCGCCCCGCCGGTGCTGCGGATCTTCAGGCCCTTCATGCTCTCCAGCCCGGTGATCTCGCGGCGCGAGGTCAGCAGGTTGTAGGGCGGCAGCACCATGGCCATCAGCAGGCGCACGCCGGCCGGGGCGAATTCGGCCTTGTCGAGCGCGCCGCCGGGCCTGGCGATCTCCCAATAGGCCAGCGTGCCCTCGCAGGAGGTCTTGAAGGCCTCGGGCAGTTGCCCCACCGCCGAGAGCGGCATCTTGTCGCTGACATAGGAGGGGCCGACATAGCCGATATCCGTCACCCCGGTTTGCGTGAGCGAAAGCATGTCCTTCGCCTTGCCGAGCTGCTCGCCCGGAAAATACGCGAACTCGGTGGTCCCGGTGCGCTCGCTCACCCGCTCCATGAACGGCTCGATCAGGCTTGCCGCGATGTAGTGGCCGGTGGGAAAGCTGTCCGCCACCCGCAGTTCCACCGTCTCCTGCGCCGCAGCCGGTTGCACGGCAAGCGGCAGCAGCGCGAGCCCCAGGGCCCGGGCCGCCGCCCGGAGCGGCGCGGCGGTCTTCTGGCTGTGCTTCATGGTCATGTCTTGATCCTCCTCCTGATTTCTTCGGTTGCGGCCGGCGCGCAAGGGCGGCGGCGTCAGTTCATCGTCGAGGGCAGCCACAGCACCAGCGCCGGGAAGGCCGTCAGCACCGCGATCACCACGAGATGCGCCAGCACATGCGGGAAGGTTCCGCGGAAGATCTCGCCCACCGGGCGCCGGGTATACCGCGCCACCACGAAGACGTTCATGCCCAGCGGCGGCGTGACCATGCCCACCTCGGCCGTCACCACCACGATGACCCCGAACCAGACCGGGTCGAACCCCAGCGACAGGACCAGCGGCAGGATCACCGGCACGGTCAGGATGAGGATGGCGATCTGGTCCATGAAGGCGCCCAGGATGATGTAGAGGACGAGGATCATGACCATCACGACCATCGGCGCCACGCCAAGGCCACCGATCCACTGCGTCAGGTCGTTGGTGACGCGCGTCAGCGTGAAGAAATAGCCGAAGATATAGGCCCCGAGCACCACGAAGAGAATCATGCAGGTGGTCTGCGCCGCCCGCCTCAGGCATCCCCAGAGCGGGCCCGGCCCCAGCTTGCCCTCCCACAGCGCCAGCAGCATCGCGCAGAAGGCGCCGATGGCCGCGGCCTCGGTGGGCGTGGCGATCCCCGAGTAGATCGTGCCGGTGACGGCCAGAAACAGCACCAGCATCGGCCCGACGCGCGACAGCGATGCCACCTTGTCACGCAAGGTATAGCGGCGGCCGGCGGGCGCGGTCGACGGGTCCATGCGGACGAGAATGGCGACCGTGGCAATGATGGCCAACATCACGAAGAGGCCGGGAATGACCCCCGCCACCAGAAGCTGACCGATCGACACATCGGCGATGACGCCATAGAGGACCAGCGCCACCGAGGGCGGGATCAGCATGGCGAGCGTGCCCGAAATCGCCACCACGCCGGCGGCGAGCTTCGGCTCGTAGCCCTGATCGATCATCGCCGGGATCGAGGTCGATGCAAGCGTTGCCGCCGCCGCCGTGCTCGACCCCGAAATCGCCCCGAAGCCCGCCCCGGCCAGGGCGGTGGCCATGGCCAGACCGCCGCGCAGGCGACCGACCCATATGGCGGCAGAGCGGAACAGATCCTGCGCCACGCCCGAGACGATCACGAATTCCGCCATCAGGATGAACATCGGGATGGTGATGATCTCGTAGGAGTTCGCGGTGCTCAGCGGGGCGGTCTTCAGGATGCCGCTCAGCACCGGCATTCCGCCGAACATGTAAAGCCCGAGCGCCCCCGATATCGCCATCGCGAGCGCCACCGGCATCCCCACCACAAGCAGCACGACCAGCAGCGCGACAACCCCGGCCACCATCACAGGTCGGCCCCGGTTGCGGGCGCGGCGGTCTCGGTCTCGGGTGGCGGCGGCAGCTCGACCAGGTCATGGCGCGAGAACACCGACGCCCCGTGCCCGGCCGCCCGGTAGATCATCCGCAATGTCAGCATCGCGGTGCCGACCGCCACGATCAGGTAGGCGGGCCATGTCAGCCAGGGGATGATCGCCGCGACCCGCTCCTGCCCGTCATAGGCGGTCTGGAAGCGGCCCCAGGCCTCGCGCGCGATCAGCGCCACCACCACGGCGCCGGCCGCATAGCCCAAGGCCAGCCCCAGGTTGCGGATCCCGCGCGGCAGCGCGTTCATGAACAGGTCGATCGACACGTGGCCATGCGCATGGAGCGTGTCGGACAGCATCAGGAAGAAGGCCGCCACCATGAGGTAGAGCCCGATCACGTCGTAGGACCAGCCCAGCGGCCGCGACAGCGTGTAGCGCATCGCGACATCCACGACCACGATCAGCATGATGGCCCCCAGCGCGACGGCGGCCAGCGCCGCCATCGCGGTCTCCATCACCGCCAGCCCGCGCGAGACGGCCGCCATGCCGCGCGCGGCCCGGCCACCCTCACCCTGTGCCTTCATTGCGGTCATTGCCCCTCGCTTCCGCGGCCTTCGGAACCGTCTCCGGAACCGCTGAAATGCCGCTGTCACCTCATCCCGGCGACACTCTAGCAACAGCCCCTTGCCTGTCAACGTGCGCCGTGCAAGAAAAAACCTTAGTACGGTTTTGCAGTCTTTTGTCGCGCCCGACCCGTGAGGCGACGATCCGGAAAAGAAGGAGGGGGACATGTTTCGAATGCTCGACGGGGTGCGCGTCGTGGAACTGGGCCACATTCTGCTGGCGCCCTATGCCACGCAGTTCCTGGGCGACTTCGGCGCCGACGTGATCAAGGTGGAGGCGCCGGAGGGCGACTATTACCGGCGGCTCGGCGTCTCGCGCGCGCCGGGCATGACCGCGCAATGGATGGCGGTCAACCGCAACAAGCGCAGCATCGCGCTCGACCTCAAGTCCCCCGAGGGGCACGCGGTCCTGCTGGAGATGCTGGCCCAGGCGGATGTGATCGTCCACAACATGCGGGTGCCGGCGATCGAGCGGCTGGGGCTCGGCTACGAGGCGGTGCGCGCGGTCAATCCGCGCATCGTCTATTGCGCCGCGATCGGGTTCGGGCAGGGCGGGCCCTATGCCGACCTGCCGGCCTTCGACGATCTGATCCAGGCGCGCTCGGGGCTGGCCGAGGCCAACGGGCGCAACGCGGGCGCCCCGGCCTTCGTGCCGATGGTGGCGGCCGACAAGATCACGGGTCTGGTGCTGGGTCAGGCCATGCTGGCCGGGCTGTTCCGCCAGCGCGCCACCGGCGAGGGCTGCTATATCGAGACGCCGATGTTCGAGACCATGGTCTCGGTGATGCTGAGCCAGCATTTCAACGGCGCGGCCTTCCGGCCGCCGGAGGGCGGGTTCGGCTATGCCCGCGTGATGAGCCCGTTCCGCAAGCCGGCGCAGACCCGCGACGGTTTCATCGCGCACGGAATCTACAAGTTCGACCACTGGCAGCGATTCCTGCGCGCGGTGGGCCGCGACGACGTGGTGGACGGCCCGATGATGACCGACCCCGTCACCGCGCAGCGGCACTTCCCCGAACTCTACGAGATCGTCGTCGCGCAGATCCTGCCGCAGCGGACCACGGCAGAGTGGCAGGCGCTGTTCGACGCGCTCGACATTCCGAACGCGCCGGTGGTGGCGATGGAGGATCTGCCCGACGATCCGCATGTCCGCGCCGTCGGGCTGATCGAGGATTACGATCATCCCCAGCAGGGGCCGATGCGCCGGGTCCGCAGCCCCTACACGATGCGCGGCGTCGAGACGGGCCCCGACCTTCCCGCGCCCGCCCTCGGCGCGCAGGGCGCGGCGATCCTGGGCGAGTTCGGCCTGTCGCCCGAGCGGATCGCGCGGCTGATCGAGACCGGCATCCTTGCGCAGCCCGAGCCGGAGACGGCGCCCGCGGCTGCAGCCCTTGCGGCGGGGGCAGCGCGCCGGTCCGGCGGGCGGCCTTGACCGGCGAGCAGATCACCGGCACGCGCGTCACCGGCGCGGCTGCGGGTGCGGGCAGCCCTGCCGAGGGCTGGCCGGGCGAGGATCCGCTGCGCCAGCGCGACGGCATACCGCTCTATCTCAAGCTCGCGAGCCTGTTCCGCGAGAAGATCCGCCAGGGCCAGTGGCCGGCGCAGAGCCAGTTGCCGACCTTGCCCGACCTGCGCGACGAATATGGCACCGCGCGCGAGACGGTCCGCCAGGCGCTGGGGGTGCTGCGCGGCGAGGGGCTGATCGACAGCGCCCGCGGAAGGGGAACCTTCGTCACCGCCGCGGCCGCGCGGCTGGCGGAGCGGGCGCCCTCCTACGATCCGCTGACGCTCGGGGCGAAGGCGCGCATCGAGATCCTGTCGCGCGCGCCCTGCACGGCGCTTCCCCGTCTCGACCGAGACCTGACAGGCATGGAATTGCCGCTGGTTCATGTGCGCAAGCGCCACCATGCCGGGGCGCAGCCCTATTCGCTGGTCGATCTGTGGCTGCCGCGGCGCTATTTCGACATGCTGCCCGAGGGGGCCGACCGCACCCGGCTCTATTCGCAACTGCTGCGCGATCATACCGGCCTCGCGGGCCTGTCGGGTGACCAGGTCATCACCATCATGAGGGCCGACCTCGCGGTCGCGCGGTTGCTGGGGATCGCGCTCAGCGACCCGGTGGCCCATCTCGCCTCGCGGCTGATGGACCCGGAGGGCCGCCCGATCATGGCCCACCGCGTGCTGATCCGCAGCGATGTCTTCGCCGCCGAGCGCCGGTTCGGGGATCTCGCCACCGGCGATCCCGGCACCTGGCGCCCGCATATGGCACCGCCGCCCGCGCCAGAGGACGCGCCAGAGGACGCGCCCGAGGACGCACCCGGGGACGCGGACGAACCACAAGCATGACAGCAGGAGGAGTGACGTCATGGATTTCGATCTGACCGAAGAGCAACGGGCCATCCGCGATGCGGTGGCCAGAATCTGCGCGCGTTTCGACGATGGCTACTGGCTCGAACGCGAGCGCACCGGCACCTTCCCCGACGATTTCGCCGCCGAGATCGCCAGGGGCGGCTTCTACGGTGTGACCATGCCCGAGCAATATGGCGGCTCGGGGCTCGGGATCACCGAGGCGTCGCTGGTGATGCAGGAGATCGGCCGCTACGGCGCGGCGGCCAGTTCCTCGGTGCATATCAACATCTTCGGGCTGCAACCGGTGGTCGGCTTCGGCACCCCCGAGCAGAAGGCGCGAATGCTGCCGCCGCTGATCCGGGGCGAGCACCGCACCTGCTTTGGCGTCACCGAGCCGGATGCGGGCCTCGACACCACGCATATCTCGACCTTCGCGCGCCGCCGCGAGGGCGGGGGATATGTGGTGAACGGGCGCAAGGTCTGGACCTCGACCGCGCAGCGCGCCGACCACATCCTGCTGGTCACCCGCACCACCCCGATCGAGGAGTGCAAGCGGCCGACCGACGGCATGACGGTGTTCTACACCGATTTCGACCGCAGCAGGATCGACGTGCATGAAATTCACAAGATGGCCCGCAACGCGGTGGATTCGAACGCCATCTTCATCGACGGGCTCGAGGTGCCGGAGGAGGACCGGATCGGGGCCGAGGGCGAGGGCTTCAAGGTGCTGCTGCACGGTCTGAACGCCGAGCGGATCGTGGTTGCCGCGGCGGCGGTCGGCTTCGGGATGTACGTGCTGGAAAAGGCGGCGGCCTATGCGCGCGAGCGCGTCGTCTTCGGCCGCCCGATCGGCCAGAACCAGGCGATCCAGCATCCGCTCGCGGCGGTGTGGATGCGTCTGCAGGCGGCGGAACTGATGACCTACAAGGCCGCCACCCTGTATGACCAGGGCCGCCCCTGCGGGCTCGAGGCGAACACGGCGCGCAACCTTGCCGGCTCGGCGGCCTACGAGGCGGCGTTCCGGGCGGTGCGCACCCATGGCGGCTTCGGCTTCGCGCAGGAATATCACGTCGAGCGCTACTTCCGCGAAAGCATCCTGAACTTCATCGCGCCGGTCAGCGAGGAACTGATCCTGTCGCATGTGGCCGAAAAGGCGCTGGGGCTGCCCAAGTCCTACTGACCGGCGGCCGCGAGGGGCGCCCCTGCGGCGCGCCGGCATGGCGCGCCTTGCCTCGGCCGCCCCCGGGGCCTCAGCCCATGATCGCCAGCCGGATCACCAGGGCCGCCGCGCCGACCGCGGCGACCCCCGCCAGCCACAGCGCCACGAACCAGGCGATGCGGCGCAGCCAGCCGCCCGCGCCCGGCATCAGTGATAGCCCTCGCCGTGGCGCAGCTTGCCGCGGAACACCCAGTAGGCATAGGCGGTATAGGCAAGGATCATCGGCAGCAGCACCACCGAGCCGACCAGCAGGAACGCGAGGCTTTCATCGGGCGCGGCGGCCTCGTGGATCGTCAGCGCGAAGGGCACCATCCAGGGATAGAAGCTGATCCCGACCCCGGCATACCCGAGGACGAACAGCCCCAGCGCCGAGACGAAGGGCAGCCAGTCCGGCCCCCGCGTCAGTCCGCGCCACAGCCCGAAGGCCGCCCCCGCCACCAGCAGCGGCACCAGCAGGCTGAAGCCGATGGTCGGCCAGCCGAACCAGCGGTCCAGATAGCCCGCGTTCAGGAAGGGCGTCCAGAGGCTTACCACCCCCATCCCCGCCAGCGTCGCGAGCCCGGCCCGCCGGGCCAGCCGGCGGGCGGCATCGCGCAAGCCGCCCTCGGTCTTCAGCACCAGCCAGCAGGCCCCCAGCAGCGCATAGCCCGCCAGCAGCGCCGCGCCCGTCAGCACCGAGAACGGCGTCAGCCAGTCCCACCAGCCGCCCGCATAGGCGCGGTTCTCGATGCTGATGCCCTGCACCAGCGCGCCAAGCGCGATGCCCTGCGCGAAGGTCGCAACCGCCGAGCCGCCGAAGAATGCCAGATCCCAGCGGCGGCTGCCGGTGTCGCTGCGCCAGCGGTATTCGAACGCGACGCCCCGGAACACCAGCGCCAGCAGCATCGCCGTCAGCGGCGCGTAAAGCGCGGGCAGGATCGTCGCATAGGCCAGCGGAAACACCGCGAGCAGGCCGCCCCCGCCCATCACCAGCCAGGTCTCGTTCCCATCCCAGACCGGCGCGACCGAGTTCATCATCACGTCGCGGTCCTTCCGTTCGGGGAACAGCGGAAACAGGATGCCGATGCCCAGATCGAACCCGTCCATCACCACATAGGCCAGCACCGCAAAGGCGATGATCGCGGCCCAGACCGTCGGCAGATCAATGTCCATCCTGCGCCTCCATTGCGGGGCCGGGGGTGATGCCCGCCGAGCGCAGCGGGCCGCCGGTCAGATCCTTGTCCTTCACCTCGGGCAGCCGACCCATCAGCCGCAGGATATAGACGGCGCCGGCGGCGAAGATGGCGAAATAGACCACGATGAACGCCACCAGCGAGGCGCCCACCGCCGGGGCAGAGATCGGCGAGGCGCTGTCGGCGGTCAGCATCTGGCCATGGATCGTCCAGGGCTGGCGGCCGACCTCGGTGGTGATCCAGCCGGCCAGCACCGCGACGAACCCCGCCGGCCCCATCACCAGCGCCGCGCGGTGCAGCCAGGGGCTGTCATGCAGCCGCCCCCGCAGCGCCGCGACCAGCGCCCAGAGCCCGAGGCCCAGCATCGCGAAGCCAAGCGCCACCATGATGCGGAACGACCAGAACACGATCTCGACTGGCGGCTGCAACTCGCGCGCGACGGTATCGAGCCCGTCCAGCGGGGCGTTGAGGTCATGCTTGAGGATCAGGCTCGACAGTTTCGGGATCTCCACCGCCCAGTGCACCGTCTGCGCCGCGCGGTCGGGCAGGCCGAACAGGATCAGCGGCGCGCCGTCGGGGTGGCTCTGGAAATGCCCCTCCATCGCCATCACCTTCACCGGCTGATGCTCCAGCGTGTTCAGCCCGTGCAGATCGCCCATGAGGATCTGCAGCGGCGCCACCACCACCAGCATTCCCATCGCCATGGTGAACATCGTGTGCACCTCTGGCCAGTCGCGCCCGCGCAGCTTGTGCCATGCGGCGACCGCGCCCACCACCAGCGAGGTGGTCAGATAGGCGGCCAGCACCATGTGGACCAGCCGGTAGGGGAAGGACGGGTTGAAGATCACTGCCCACCAGTCCACCGGCACGAACTGCCCGACCTCGTTGATCGCAAAGCCCTGCGGCGTCTGCATCCAGCTGTTCACCGCCAGGATCCAGGTCGCCGACAGCAGCGTGCCGCCCGCCACCATCAGCGTGGCGAAGAAGTGCAGGCCCCTCCCCACCCGCTCGCGCCCGAAAAGCATGATGCCAAGAAAGCCGGCTTCGAGGAAGAAGGCGGTCAGCACCTCGTATCCCATCAGGGGGCCGATCACCGGGCCGGCCTTGTCGGAGAAGGCCGACCAGTTGGTGCCGAACTGGTAGGACATCACGATCCCCGAGACGACCCCCATCGCGAAGGACAGGGCGAAGATCGTCTTCCAGAAATCGAACAGCCGCAGGAAGACGGGGCGGCCGGTCTTCAGCCACAGCCCCAGCAGCACGGCAAGGTAGCTTGCAAGCCCGATGCTGAAGGCGGGAAACACGATGTGGAAGGCGACGGTGAAGGCAAACTGCATTCGAGCCAGCAGTATCGCGTCGAAGTTCTCGAACATCGGGCCTCCTGTCGGTCTGTCGCCTTGCGGTGCCGGCCTGCGGGTGCAAGCCCTCAGGCCCCGCCCCGGTTCCCGTCACAGATGGCGCGCAGGCGGCCGCGCGGCGAGGGGCAGATGGTCGCAGGCATCCGGGGGGCGGGTCAAGCGACTTGCGGGGGACTCGGTGGGGCAGGCCTCGCGGCGGGGCGGGCATCGCGGCGGGGCGGGCGCTAGAGCCGGAACGTCACCTCGGCCCTTCGGCACCGGCGGATGCGCGACGCAGGCCCTCAAGCCGGTCGGCCATCGCGCGGATCAGCTTCTGCCCGAGCCCGGTGCCGGCCGCAGCGCCGCCGGCACGCCCCCGCGAGGCGGCGCAGTTCCCGCTCCTCGAGCACCCTGCCGAATGTGCCGTCGCTGCGAAAGCTGATCAGCGTCGAGGAGCCGGCCAGCACGAACAGCAGCGCCGCCCGCACGGCCAGCATGCTGGGGGTCCTGCGGATGTTGCGGTTGACGATCTGCATGGTCATCCGGGGGGATCGGGGTTGCGAAACGGCGTGCGGGATCGGGCTGCGCAGGGCCGATACCGGCGGCGATCCTGCCGGGGATTGGCGCCATGGGCAACCCCGGCGGGACCCGCTGGCCCTGAACCGGCACGAAGCCGGGAACATCGCGCGCCGCGACCCGTTGAGCCCTTGGCACCGGGCGCCACTCCGGCGACCGGCCCGCCGCCAACCGAACAAGGGAGAGACCCCGATGATCCGCAGCCCAGTTTCCGCCGCCCTTCTGGCCGCCGCGCTTGCCGCGTCCGTCCTGGCGCAGCCCGCCCTCGCGCAAGACGCGCCCGCGCAGGAAAGCCCGACCGCCGCCGCGCCCGAAATGCCCTCGGGCACCGCCAGCTTCGTCGATGCCGAGGGCGCCGAGATCGGCGCCGCCACCCTGATCGGGATGCCGCATGGCGTGCTGATCGGGCTTGACCTGAAGGGGCTGCCCGCGAATGGCTGGGTCGCCTTCCACGTCCACGAGGGCGAGATCTGCGAGCCGGACACGCGGTTCGAATCGGCGGGCGGCCACTTGAACCTGACCGACACCGATCATGGCTACATGTCGCAGAACGGCCCCCATTCGGGCGACATGCCCAACCAGCATGTCGGCTCTGACGGGGTGCTGAAATCCGAGGTATTCAACAGCTTCGTGCTGCTGGGCGACGGGCCGACGGGCATCCTCGGCAAGACGTTGATGATCCATGCAGAGCCCGACGACTACTCCAGCCAGCCCGCAGGGGCGGCGGGCGAGCGGCTGGCCTGCGCGGTGATCGAGCCGGCCTGATGACCTGATGTGTGCTGAAGAAGCGGGTCCTCGACCGCTTGCGGAACAGGATGAGCCCTGTGCAGCGGCGGGGCCTCCGCCGCGCAACAGACGGTGATCGCTGCGCCGGCCCGCCCGGGCGCCGGGTTCGAGGCGGGCGGCGGGCTCGAGGC